>NZ_VIUO01000002.1:0-608276 GCF_007828355.1 Herbaspirillum sp. SJZ099
TGGGCTGCCTCTGCGAGCGTACTCCATACCCGCCTCCCCGCCGCTCGCGCTGCCAAGGCACGCCGTATTCGGTGGCAACCCCTGCATCTACCTCCTTACAGGTCCATACGCATCCCGTCATCACTCCTGGACTGCAGGCGCAGGATCATTCCTGCGCGTGATTCAACATCACTGCCCAGGTTCACCTTGATAAAACCGGCAAGGCCATCCGCCTTCGCTGCGGACAATAGAAAAACCGGCTGATGCCGGCTTCTCCTCTCCCCCGAAGAAATAAGACTTCGCAAGACCAGCAAGAAAACAGCAGCTTTCAGCTATCCACCGCTGATGCCCTGATATTTTTCTTCTCGTCCTTGAGCCAGCGCTTCAACACCTTAAGGTCGGAAAATTTCCCCAGACTGTCTTCCATGACATCGATGCTCGTTTTCACTTCTTCCATGTCGGCACGCAGCGAAGCAATAAGCGTATCCGGCGCCAGGTCCCGGGAAGCCGTCAGGCCGTAGCTGTGAACGAATTGTGCTTCAGTCTGCCGGATCTCTCCCTCAAGCGCCGCCAGCTGATCCCGTAACAGGCTGTTGTATTGCCTGAGCCGCTCATCGCCGATATCGTGCAGCGCATCCCGATCGATCTGCTGTAGCTCGATTTGCAGTTCCAGCAATCTCAGCAAGTCCTGCGCGGCATAGGCCTGGTTCAATGACTGCATGAGCGCGGTCTTGCGTATCCGCAATTGCGGATCGGGTTCGCGATCGGGATGCAAGGCGCTGGCCAGCTTGCGATAGATCTCCCGCAGCGGTTGGGCCAGTTCAGTCTGCAATTTTTCCTTGCGTAGTGGGGATTCAGTCGATTTCCCGGCCTTGGTGCGGCCGGCTTTCGACGCCTTTTCATCTTTCCTGCGCGCTCGCGTTTCTTCCTTGGCCGCCTCCCTGGCTTGCTGCTGTGCCAATTTGGCGCGCGCTCGCCGCATCAGTTCTTCCCGCGAACTCAAATCAACATCTTCGCCAAGCGACTCGCCGAACATCTGTTCAAGTTCGGCTTTCATGTCAGCCACTTCCAGCGCCATTTCCTGGTCATAGTCGGAGGAACCATGCCGGTTGTAGATCGCCTTGAGTTCCGCATCCAATGCCTCGCTGTCAAACTCCCGCAGCAGCCTGAGAACCAATGCCGATATCGTTTGCCGCTCCGAAGCGCTGAGTTCCTCATGGCTTTCATGCGCGTCCAGCTTCAATATCAGTTCACGCGCGAGACGGCTGGCCGTCAGGCGCAGCGGGACTAATTCCGCGGCATAGATCTTCTGGAACGATCCACCGGCCTGCTCCCAGGCGGCGAGCAGCTCCCGTTGCCGGCCGATCTGCCGGATCAAGGCATTGAATGCTTCCTGCTCCGTCGACAAGATGGAGCCGGAGCGTGACGCTGCGCTGAGCGCGAGAGCCTTGATAGGTGATGCAGCCATAAGGGATTAATAAAATAAACGGCGGGTTCCCAGTGTAGCAACCGCTGGCATCAGGAATGCGGAACTATCGGGAACACGACACTGGCATTGAGCCCAACGCAGGTCGCATGGCCGCCTTCGAAGCGGTTATGCAAATTAATGGTGGCGCCCATGGAATCGACGATCTCGCCGCAAATGGTCAGGCCCAGGCCGCCTGAGGAAGAACCGCTGGAAGAAAATGCCTTGAACACGGTATCCATCGCCTCGGGGGCGATGCCGCCGCCGCTGTCCCACACCAGCAGTTCGATGCGTTGATTCTCTTGCCGGATGCGTATGCCCAGCCTGCCGCCCGCAGGCGTATGGCGGATCGCGTTATGCAGCAGGTTGGAAATGAGTTCGCTGACCATCCACGGATGGCCCACGACAAATGCCTTGCCGCCCTCCAGCTCGAAATCGAGATCCTTCTCCGCGATCAGCGGCGACAGGTCGACCGCCGTCTCGCGCGCCAGCATGCCCAGGTCGCATATCTCCTGCACGCCGCGCCCGCGCAATTGCTCCACCTTGGCCAACGATAGCAACTGGTTGGCCAGGTTGGTCGCACGGTCCACCGTGCCGGACATCTCGGCCAGGATTTCCTGCGCCGGCGCATCGCCGCGCAAGCCGGACTGCAGCTGCGTCTTCAGCACCGCCAGCGGCGTGCGCAACTGGTGCGAGGCATTGGCGACAAAGCGTTGCTGGTGATCCAGCAGGCGGCGCAGGCGCGCCATCAGCTGGTTCAGCGCATTGATGAACGGCTGCAATTCGCGAGGCGACATGGGCGGCGCCACCGGCGACAAATCATCGGCGCTACGCTCATCGAGCTGGCGCCGCAGCGCGTCGACCGGTTGCAGCGCGCGCGACACCACATACAGCGTCACCGAGACGATCACCACCAGCAACGCCATCTGGCGCACCAGCGTCTCCCAGAAGATTTTGCGCGCCAGCGCGCTGCGGTTCTCCATGGTCTCGGCTACCTGCACCAGCGCCGTGCCGCGCGGGCCATTGGTCGCTACCGGCTGGAACAGCGCGGCCACGCGCACCGGCGCGCCGTTATAAGTATCTTCATAGATATGCGCCAGCGATGGGTAGATGGCGGACCTGTCAGCCTTGCCCGAATAGGCGGGCAAATCGTCATCGCCGTCGAAGAACTTGCCGTCGAGGTCGTTGATGCGATAGATCATGCGGCTGGAATAGTCGGCCTCGTAGATCTCCAGCGCGGCATAGGGCAGCGAGGCTTTCAGCTCGCCGTTCTCGATGCGCAGCAAGTCGCCGATCGAATGCACCGACGCGATCAGCATGCGATCGTAGGCCGTGTTGACCGACTCCAGCGTATTGCGATATAGCGAGAAGGAATCGATCACGATGAACAGCGCGATCGGCGAGATGATCCAGGCCAGCAGGTAAGTGCGTACCGAGCGGCGGCGCGACAGCAGGCGCATCTTCTCAGTCCCCGTTATCGGCCGGACGTACGCGCAGCAGGTAGCCCAGGCCGCGCAGCGTCATGATCTCGGTGCCGGTGGGCATGAGCTTCTTGCGCAGGCGATGCACCACCACCTCAATGGCCTCGATCTGGGTATTGTCTTCCATCGGGAACACCAGCCTGAATAGGCGCTCCTTGGTCACGGCATGCCCCGGCTTGGCGATCAGCGCCTTTAACAGCGTATGCTCGCGCGGCGTGAATTCCAGCGGATCGTCGTCGCAATAGGCGGCGCCCGAACCGCGCTCCAGTTTCAGCCGGCCGCAACGCAGGAAGCCGTCCTCGGCATTGTTCCGGCGGCGCAGCAAGGCGCGGATGCGGGCATCCAGCTCATCCAGGTCGAACGGCTTGGCCAGGTAGTCGTCGGCGCCGGCATTGAGTCCCACCACGCGGTCGCCCACTGCGCCGCGCGCGGTCAGCACGATCACCGGCGTATGGATGTCCTGCGAGCGGATGCGCTGCAGCAGGTGCAAGCCATCCAGGCCGGGGATATTGAGATCCAGCACCACCAGGTCGCCGATGCCATCCTTGATGTGCGACAGCGCGCTGATGCCGTCGGCGCAATGCGTGACCTGGAAGCCGCGCCGCTCCAGCGCCCTCAGCAAGGCGCGCGACATGTCGATGTCGTCCTCTACCAGCAGGATATGCATGATCTCCGGTATGGTTCTTGTTGGTCAGCCGCCTTTATACCGCCAAACCGCGCCCGGCGCGAGTCCCGCTGCGGGTGTGGTGGGCGTGGCGGGCATCCTGGGGCCGTTGCCGCGCCCGGCAAATGGACACAGGGCCGCCCTTGAAAGCAGATTGAAAGCCGGCGGAAAGGTCGCTGCAAGGAAAGTGCGGCTTTCATCGGCCGCAGGGTGGCAAAAGCCGCGGCCCTCGCCTACACTCCCGCACATCTTCCGGCATGCGCCCGACATGGCGCATGAAATCCGGCAATGACCATAACCATCTTCAGGAGACAGCATGACCCAGCGTCTGATCAAGACCCTGTTCGCCCTGGCCCTCGCCGTTCCGGCGATCGCCTTCGCGCAGGACAACTGCCCCAACCGCGGCGACCTCGACCAGCAATACTGCGACGCCAACAACGACCTGACGGCCGATACCCCGACCGATCCCAAGAAGCTGAAGACGCCCAACACCCTGGTGTTCACCTTCACCCCGGTGGAAGACCCGGCCGTCTACGACAAGATCTTCAAGCCCTTCACCGACTACCTGTCGCAATGCACCGCCAAGAAGGTCGTGTTCTTCCAGGTGCAGTCCAACGCCGCTGAAATCGAAGCGATGCGCTCGGGCCGCCTGCACGTCGGCGGCTTCTCGCCGGGCCCCACCAACTTCGCCGTCAACATCGCCGGCGCCGTGCCGTTCGCCGTGATCGGCGACGCCAAGGGCTACCAGGGCTATACGCTCAACGTGATCGTGCGCAAGGACAGCACGATCCAGAAGATGACCGACCTCAAGGGCAAGAAAGTCGCGCACACCGCGCCCTCGTCGAACTCCGGCCACATGGCGCCGATGGCCCTGTTCCCCAAGCTGGGCGTGACCCCGGACAAGGACTACAAGGTCATCTTCTCCGGCAAGCATGACCAGTCGATCCTGGGCGTGAACTCGGGCGACTACGACGCCGCCGCGATCGCCTCCGACGTGTTCGACCGCATGGTGGAGCGCGGCGTGATCAAGGCCGAGAACTTCCGCGTGATCTGGCACAGCGAGAAATTCCCGACCCAGGATTTCGCCTACGCGCACGACCTGGAGCCGGTCTTCCGCGACAAGATGCTCAAGTGCTTCTACGATTACCGCTTCACCGATGAGTTGAAGAAGGCCTTCGCCGGCGCCGACCGCTTCTACCCGATCAACTACAAGAAGGACTTCGAAATGGTGCGCTTCGTCGCCCACGCCGCCGGCGAATCCTTCAACCGCGCCGCTTACGACAAGCAGAACTCCGGCAAGAAGTAAGCCGCGTCATCCGCCCACGGCCATGCACGCGCATAGCGGCGTGGGCTGCGCAACAACCGCAACATACCGATTCACGCAACACCGGCCCGGGAGCGATCCCGGGCCGCGGCCGCCTGCGTCCTGCAGCTGCGCCGCGACCACCGAGAGAAAGCTCCGCCCATGTCACACGCCATCGAAATCCAGGGCCTGGTCAAGGAATACAAGCCCGGCCATCCCATCCTCAAAGGCATCGACCTGAAGATCGGCGACGCCGGCCTGGTTGCCATCATCGGCCCCTCCGGCACCGGCAAGTCGACCCTGATCCGCTGCATCAACCGCCTGGTCGACCCCAGCCGCGGCGCCATCTGGTTCGACAGCGAAGGCAAGCGTGTGAACCTGGCCGAACTGCGCAGCCGCGCCCTGCGCGAGGCGCGCCGCCACATCGGCATGGTGTTCCAGGAATACAACCTGGTGGAGCGCCTGTCGGTGATGGAAAACCTGCTCTGCGGCCGCCTCGGTTACGTCAACGCCTGGACCGCATGGCGCCGCAACTTTGCCAAGGAAGACATCGCCCATGCCTTCGAGCTGCTCGATACCGTGGGCCTGGGCAACTTTGCCAACCAGCGCGCCGACGCGCTGTCCGGCGGCCAGCGCCAGCGCGTGGGCATCGCGCGCGCGCTGATGCAGCGCCCGCGCCTGCTGCTGGCCGATGAGCCGACCTCCTCGCTGGATCCCAAGACCTCCTTCGAGATCATTTCGCTGCTGAAGGAACAGGGCCGCGCGCAGAAGATCCCGGTGATCGTCAACATCCACGACGTCGAACTGGCCAAGCGCTACGCCGACCGCATCATCGGCATGTCCGGCGGGCACGTGGTCTACGACGGCAATGCCGAGAACCTGTCCGACGATTTCCTCAAGCAGATCTACGGCGGCGAGGATTGGCTGGCATGAGCACCGTCCTCCATTCCAACAACGGCCGCGTCAGCCTGGCCTTCCGTCCGCAGCTCGCCACCCGCATCGCCGTCTGGCTGATCCTGCTGTACGCGGTCTACGCCGCCACCCAACTGGGCTTCTCGTGGGAGCGTTTTTCCGCGGGGCTGGGCAATGGCGCCAAGTTCCTCGGCCGCATGTTCCCGCCTGACGTCAGCAAGGGCGACATCCTGTGGGACGGCATCAAGGAAACCCTGCAGATCGCTGTGCTGGCCTCGCTGTTCGGCATCCTGTTGTCGCTGCCGATTGGCCTGATGGGCGCGCGCAACCTGATGCCGGCCTGGATCTCCTGGCCCGCGCGCGCCTTCGTCTCGGTGTGCCGTTCGCTGCATCCGGTGATCGTCGCCATCCTGTTCGTCAAGGCGGTGGGTTTCGGCGCGCTGGCCGGCGTGCTGGCGCTGATCGTGGCCTCGATCGGCTTCATCGGCAAGCTGTTCGCCGAAGCCATCGAAGAGATCTCGATCAAGCAAGTCGAAGCCATCCGCGCCACCGGCGCCTCGTTCATGAACGTGATCCTGTTCGGCGTGCTGCCGCAGGTGCTGTCGCGCTTCGTCGGTTTTTCCACCTACCAGCTCGACTCCAACCTGCGCAATTCGACCATGGTCGGCATCGTCGGCGCCGGCGGCGTGGGCGGCGTGCTGTTCTCCGCCTTCCAGCGCTTCGACTACGATTTCGTGTTCACCATCCTGGTCACCATCATCACCATCATCGTCGTCGGCGAACTGCTGGCGAACTCGGTCAAGAAGGTCTTCCATGTCTGATACCGCACTCCGCAACCCGCAGGCCGCCATCAGTCCGGCCGAGCGCGAATGGCAGCGCCATACGCCGTTGCAGCGCGTGCTGCGCTTCGCCGTCTGGCTGGTCATCGCGGCCGCCGTGGTGCAGTCGCTGCGCTACATCGAGATCATCCCCGAGTTCCTGTACGACGCGCCAGAACAGATGAGCGACATGCTGGGCCGCATGTGGCCCATCGACTGGGATTACTTCGGCACCGATGTGAAGGCCGGCTTGATCGAGACCTTGCACATCGCCACGCTGGGTACGCTGCTGTCGATCGTGCTGGCGATCCCGTTCGGCCTGTTGGTCGCTTCCAACCTGACGCCCCACCGCGGCCTCAACCTGTTCGCGCGCATCGTGCTGGTGGCCAGCCGCTCGGTCAATTCGCTGGTGTGGGCGCTGCTGTTCCTGGCGATCTTCGGTCCCGGCCCGCTGGCCGGCACCCTGGCCATTGCCTTCCGCTCGATCGGCTTCGTCGGCAAGATGGCCGGCGAAACCATCGAGCAGATGCCGCGCGGCCCGATCGAAGCGCTGCAGGCCTCGGGCGCCGGCAAGTTCTCCGAGATCTGGTACGGCTACTGGCCGCAGCTGAAACCGGCCTTCATGTCCATCGTGCTGTTGCGCTGGGACATCAACGTGCGTGAATCGGCAGTGCTGGGCATCGTCGGCGCCGGCGGCGTGGGCATGGTGCTCGATACCGCGCTGAACCTGTTCCAGTGGCCGCGCGTGGCAACCGTGCTGGTCTCGATCTTCGCCATCGTCATCGTTACCGAAGTGGCGGTAACGCAGATCCGCAAGCGCGTCCTGTAAAAGGCGATACGGCATGCAAGCACACAGCAAACAATCGGTATCCTTCCCCCTGGAGTGCGACGTCCTGGTCGTCGGCGGCGGCATCAACGGCGCCGGCATCGCGCGCGACGCGGCCGGCCGCGGCCTGTCGGTGGCGCTGTGCGAACAGCACGACCTGGCGGCGCATACCTCGTCGTCGTCGTCCAAGCTGATCCACGGCGGCCTGCGTTATCTTGAGCACTACGAGTTCGGCCTGGTGCGCAAGGCGCTGATCGAGCGCGAGGTGCTGTTGCGCAGCGCTCCGCACATCATGTGGCCGCTGCGTTTCGTCATGCCGCACGATCGCGGCCAGCGCCCGGCCTGGCTGATCCGCCTGGGCATGTTCCTGTACGACCACTTGGCGCGGCGCGAACTGCTGCCGGGCTCGCGCGGGCTGGACCTGCGCCGCCACGCCTCGGGCGCCCCGCTCAAGCCCGAGTTCACGCGCGGCTTCGTGTATTCGGACGGCTGGGTCGACGATGCCCGGCTGGTCGTGCTCAACGCCATGGACGCCGCCGAGAACGGCGCGCGCATTTTCACCCGCACCCGCTGCGAATCCATCGTCCGCCAGGGCGAGCAGTGGCAGGCCAGCCTGCGCCAGGAGGCGGACGGCCGCCTGCTGCAGCTGCGCGCGCGCTGCGTGGTCAATGCCAGCGGCCCGTGGGTGGCGCAATTCCTGGGCGAGTCCGCCCATGTGCGTTCCAGCAAGTCGGTGCGGCTGGTCAAGGGCAGCCACATCGTGGTCAGGCGCCTGTTCGAGCACGACCACGCCTACATCTTCCAGAACCCGGACGGTCGCATCGTGTTCGCCATTCCCTATGAGCGCGACTTCACGCTGATCGGCACCACCGACGTCGAGTACCGGGGCGCCACTGAAAACGTCGCCATCTCGGCCGATGAAATCGCCTATCTCTGCACGCTGTCCAACCGCTACTTCAGCAAGCCCATCGCGCCTGCCGACGTGGTGTGGTCATATGCCGGCGTGCGCCCGCTGCTGGAAGACGCGGCGGCCGACGCTTCGGCCGTCACGCGCGACTACCAGCTCGACCTGAACCGGGAAGGCGCGCCGCTCCTGTCGGTGTTCGGCGGCAAGATCACCACCTTCCGCAAGCTGGCCGAAGAGGCGGTCGACATGATCGCGCCGCTGCTGGGCAACAACCGCGCGGCATGGACCGCCGGCGCCTGCCTGCCGGGCGGCGACCTGTTCGGCGCGCTGCCGGAAAATCGTTCGGTGCGCGAGTTCGACGGCTTCGTGCAAGGCTTGCAGGCGCAATACGCCTGGTTGCCGCCGCAACTGCTGCGCCGCTATGCGCGCGCCTACGGCAGTCGCACGCATACACTGCTCAAGGGCCGCGGCAAGCTCGAAGAGATGGGGGAGGAAATCCTCGCCGGGCTGTACGCCGCCGAGGTGGACTATCTGGTGCGCCACGAGTGGGCCACCTGCGCCGCCGACATCCTGTGGCGGCGCTCCAAGCTCGGCCTGCATCTGCCCAAGGGCAGCGAGACCGTGCTGGATGGCTGGCTGGCCGCGCCAGGCGGCCGCCGTTCAGAACAAGACGCGGATCAGGACGCGCTTCAGGCCGCCAGCAGGTAAGCGCCCACGGCGGCGATGCCCACGCCGCCGATGCGCACTACGCGGTCGGCCATCTGGCGGCCGGCCACCACCCCCACCACCAGGCCGGCCGCATGCAACAGCGCGGTGGCCAGGATGAAGCCGATGCCGTACATCGCAGCCGACGAGCCGTGCGGCAGTTCAGTGCCGTGCGCATAGCCGTGGAACAGCGCGAACAGCGACACCACCAGGGTGCTGCCCCACAGCGGCATGCGCACCGCGAACGCGATCAGCAAGCCCAGTACCGCCACCGAAGCGGCGATGCCGGTTTCCACCGCCGGCACGCTCAGGCCGGCGATCGCCAGCAGCGCGCCCGCCACCATCATCAGCGGAAAGGCCAGCGGCAACACCCACAGTGCGCGCTGCTTGTTCTGCGCGGCCCACAGGCCAACCGCCAGCATGGCCAGCAGGTGGTCGATGCCCGAGAACGGATGTTCGAAGCCGCTCATGAAGCTGGCCGAGGCGTGCATCACCGAATCCGGATGGCCGGGGTGCGCCGCCGCCGAACCGGCTGCCAGCGCGGTCACGGCCAGCATGCCCAGGCGGGCGCGGTGTTTGGTCGAGAGTGCAAACATGTTTTCTCCTTGTGCGTAGCTGAAATCAAATCGTCTGAAATTGTTGGATGGGGCGGCGCAGCGCGGCGTGGCGCCTCAGTTCTTCGGCTTGTTGTCCAGCAGGCCTTGCTTGCGGATGTAGTCGATCACCTTTTCCACACCGTCGCCGCTGCGCAGGTTGGTGAAGACGAAGGGGCGCTCGCCGCGCATGCGCTTG
The DNA here is from genome assembly GCF_007828355.1 of Herbaspirillum sp. SJZ099. Taxonomy (NCBI): domain Bacteria; kingdom Pseudomonadati; phylum Pseudomonadota; class Betaproteobacteria; order Burkholderiales; family Oxalobacteraceae; genus Herbaspirillum; species Herbaspirillum sp. SJZ099. The sequence goes on from NZ_VIUO01000002.1 coordinate 9,853, forward strand.
GCATCGGCCGCCATGATATCCAGATTGGCGCCGACATAAGGCGCCAGGTCGGTCTTGTTGATGATCAGCAGATCCGAACGGGTGATGCCGGGGCCGCCCTTGCGCGGAATCTTCTCGCCGCCGGCCACGTCGATCACGTAGATGGTCAGGTCCGACAGTTCCGGGCTGAAGGTGGCGGCCAGGTTGTCGCCGCCGGACTCCACCAGGATCAGGTCGAGGTCGGGGAAGTCGGCGCTCATGCGCGCGATCGCCTCCAGGTTGATCGAGGCGTCCTCGCGGATGGCCGTGTGCGGGCAGCCGCCGGTCTCCACGCCCATCAGGCGCTCGGCCGGCAGCGCATCGGCGCGCAGCAGGATTTCCATGTCTTCCTTGGTGTAGATGTCATTGGTGATGACGGCCATGTCGTAGCGGTCGCGCATGCGCTTGCACAGCATTTCGCACAGCGCCGTCTTGCCGGAGCCGACCGGGCCGCCGATGCCCACGCGCAGCGGATTGGAAGTGGGATTGCTCATATGTTCGGTCTCTTGGTGGTGTTGAATATTCGGGTTGGCATCCTGGGCGATATCAGGTCGATATCAAGATCGGTAGATGCGGCTGTACTGCACCTCGTGCTGCATCGACAGCAGCGACAGGCCGGGCGACCAGTTCGACAGTTCGTCGTCTGGCAGCGCCTGTGCCGTGGCCGCCGCCCGTTCCAGTTCGGGCCGCAGCGCCAGCAGCATGCGCTGGCCGGCGACCTGGCCCAGCGGCACGGTCTTCACGCAGGCCAGCACCTGGTTCTCGGCCCAGGAAAACAGCATGCCCAGCACCGCTTCGGCCGGCGGCACCTCCAGCGCCACGGCGGCGAACGCCAGCGCGGTGGGCAGCGGTATCTCGGGTTGCGCCTGCAGGATCGCCAGCAGCTCGGCGTCGCCCAGCTTGAGGTCGGCGCCCAGCTTGCCCAGCGAATAGCCCATCTGGATCGTCTCGGCGCGGAATTCCGAGGTGTCGCGCGCGGCCGTGAAGCGCTCGCTCCACAGTGCGACCGCCGCGGCGTCGCGCGTCTGGAAAGCCTGCATCAGGCGTAGGAAGACCGGCGCCTCGAAGCGCGCCACTACCTCATGCAAGGCCTGCGCGATCCAGGCCTTGGCGCCGGCCTCGTTGCTCACGCTGCCGTTCTCGATGGCCGCTTCCAGTCCTTGCGAATAACTGTATGCGCCAATCGGCAGCGATGGGCTCGACAGCTGCAGCAAGTGGAGCAGGGCGGTGGCTTGCATGGCGTTCAGGATGGCTGCGGATCGTTGGGGCGATGGATCTTCTGGCGCAGCGGGATCGGCGCCAGCGGGTTGTGGTGGTCATCGCCATGATGGTGATGGCCGCCGCCATAGGCGCCCGCTTCCGGCTCGAACGCGGCCTGCTCTTCGGACACGCGCGCGCCCAGGCCTTCCAGCATTTCCTTGAGCACCGGATCCTTGCGGATGCGCAGGAAACCGGCGCCGCCCTCGTGGCCGATGTGCGCCTGCGTATGGCGGTTACCGAGGTGGAAGGCGCAGCGCAGCAGCAGGTGCGCATCGGCCGCGTCGACGCGGTAGGTTGGCTCCAGCGCGGCGGTGATCTTCACCACGCGGCCGTCGTCGCCGCGCAGCAGGTCGCCGTCGCGCAGCACCGTGCCGCGCAGCGTGAACACTGCCGCATCCTCGCCGGAAACCAGGGTGGCGCGCAGGCGGCTCTTCTCGCGCTGGTCATACGGCAGCACCAGTTCGCCATCGATCCGGTCGGCCTGTTCGATCTTGGTATTGAGTGTCAGCATAGGTATCAAAACAGGAAATAACGTTGCGCCAGCGGCAGCGACCTGGCCGGTTCGCACACCAGCAATTCGCCGTCGGCGCGCACTTCATAGGTTTCGGAATCGACTTCCATCTTCGGCGTGGCGCCGTTGTGGATCATGTCGTTCTTGCGCAGGTTGCGCATGTTCTTCACCGCCACCAGCGGTTTGTTCAGCTTCAACTGCTCGCCGATGCCGGCGTTGAAGGCCGCCTGCGAGACGAAGGTCATCGAGGTCTTCAGGCCGCCGCCGTAGGCGCCGAACATCATGCGGTAGTGTACCGGCTGCGGGGTCGGGATGGAGGCGTTGGGGTCGCCCATCTGGGCCGCCGCGATCATGCCGCTTTTCAGGATCATCGACGGCTTGGCGCCGAAGAAGGCCGGCTTCCACAGCACGATGTCGGCGATCTTGCCGATCTCCAGCGAACCCACCACATGCGAGACGCCGTGCGTGATGGCCGGGTTGATGGTGTACTTGGCGATGTAGCGCTTGATGCGGAAGTTGTCGTTGCGCGACGGGTCTTCCTTCAGGGAACCGCGCTGCACCTTCATCTTGTGCGCGGTCTGCCAGGTGCGCATGATCACTTCGCCCACGCGGCCCATGGCCTGCGAGTCGGACGACATCATCGAGATCGCGCCGATGTCGTGCAGGATATCTTCGGCCGCGATCGTCTCGCGCCGGATGCGCGATTCGGCGAAGGCGATGTCTTCGGCAATCGCCGGGTCGAGGTGGTGGCACACCATCAGCATGTCGAGGTGCTCGTCCAGCGTGTTGACGGTGAACGGCCGGGTCGGGTTGGTGGAGGAGGGCAGCACATTGCCCTGGCCTACCGCCGCGATGATGTCGGGCGCGTGGCCGCCGCCCGCGCCTTCGGTGTGGAAGGTGTGGATGGTGCGGTCCTTGAAGGCGGCCAGCGTGTGTTCCAGGAAGCCGCCTTCGTTCAGCGTATCGGTGTGGATCGCCACCTGGATATCCATGCGGTCGGCCACCGTCAGGCAGTTGTCGATGGCGGCCGGGGTCGAACCCCAGTCCTCGTGCAGCTTGAGGCCGATGGCGCCGGCGCGGACCTGTTCCTCCAGCGGCAGCGGCAGGCTGACGTTGCCCTTGCCGAGGAAGCCCAGGTTCATCGGGAAGGCATCGGCCGCCGCCAGCATCGAATGGATGTGCCACGGGCCGGGCGTGCAGGTGGTGGCCGCGGTGCCCACCGCAGGCCCCGTGCCGCCGCCGATCATGGTGGTCACGCCGCTCATCAGCGCTTCCTCGATCTGCTGCGGGCAGATGAAATGGATGTGGCTGTCGATGCCGCCGGCGGTGACGATCATGCCTTCGCCGGCGATGATCTCGGTGGCGCCGCCGATGGCCATGGTCACGCCCGGCTGGATGTCCGGATTGCCGGCCTTGCCGATGCCGGCGATCTTGCCCGACTTGATGCCGATGTCGGCCTTGACGATGCCCCAATGGTCGACGATGAGCGCATTGGTGATGACGGTATCCATCACGTCGGCGTGTGCGCGCTGCGACTGGCCCATGCCGTCGCGGATCACCTTGCCGCCGCCGAACTTCACTTCCTCGCCGTAGATCGTGTAATCCTTTTCCACTTCCAGGAACAGCTCGGTATCGGCCAGGCGCACGCGGTCGCCGGTGGTGGGGCCGAACATCTCGGCATAGGCCGAACGGGAGATCTTGCTCATCGTCTTACCCTTTCCGTTGCTTGAGGCCGCCCATCACCAGCGCGTTGAAACCATAGACGCGGCGCTCGCCCGCCAGCGCCACCAGCTCGACCGTGCGCTGCTGGCCCGGCTCGAAACGCACCGCGGTGCCGGCGGCGATGTTGAGGCGCATGCCGTAGGCCGCGTCGCGCTCGAACAGCAGCGCCGGGTTGGTCTCATAGAAGTGGAAATGCGAACCGACCTGGATCGGCCGATCGCCGCTGTTGGCCACGGTGATGGTGGCGGTGGCGCGGCCGACATTGAGTTCGATGTCGCCGGACTCGACCAGCATTTCGCCTGGGATCATGGCGTGCTCCTGTGTCAGAAATTCAAGGGATCGGATGGTGGACGGTCACCAGCTTGCTGCCGTCCGGGAAGGTGGCTTCCACCTGGATATCGGGGATCATTTCCGGCACCCCTTCCATGACATCGGCGCGCGTGAGGATGGTGGCGCCTTCGGCCATCAGCTCGGCCACGGTCTTGCCGTCGCGCGCGCCTTCCATGATGGCGGCGGTGATCAGCGCCACCGATTCCGGATAGTTCAGCTTCAGCCCGCGCGCGCGGCGGCGTTCGGCCAGCAGCGCCGCGGTGAAGATCAGCAGCTTGTCTTTTTCCCTTGGTGTCAGTTCCATGTTGGCTCCCGGCCGGCTTGCGGCCTTCAGGTTCTACGAATGTTCTAGGGTTGGATGCTTCTTGTGTATTCAGGTATTCCAGATGCGCGGTATGGCCGCATCGCGCCGCATGAGCGGCGGGCGCAGCACATGCCACGCCGCGTGCAGCCATTGCCGCGCCACCTGGCTGGATTGCCCCATGTAACGCGCCACCAGCACCTGCTTCATCAGCGTGGCGCCGCTGCGGCCTTCCAGCGCCAGCGCGCCGATGGTCTCGCGCAAGGCGCCCAGCAGGGCATTGTCCATGCCGTCGCCCACCGCGACCAGGGTGGCGCACACGGTCTGGCCATCCAGCGCCAACGGGCCGTGCATGGCGCCGGCTTCGGCTTGCAGCTTGCCCTGTTCGAACCATACCAGCTTGCCGCCGCGGCGGATGGCGGTGCGCTGGCCGACGCTGCCGCTGTTGAAGCGCTCGCCGGAGGCGGTGCGGCCGAAGCACAGGATCTCGGCGCCGATATAGGCGGCATCCGCGGCCAGTTCGACCTCGTGCTCCATGCGCACGTCGGCGGCATCGAAGAAGATGGTTTCCTGCGGCAGCCATTCCAGCGTCGCACCGGCGCCGGCCCGCAGCGATACCGCCTGGCGCGAGACGCCGCCATTGGCGCGGTACCACTTGCCGGCGCCCGGCGTGGTCAGCAGCGCATGGGCGCCGTCGCCAAGCTCGGCCGCGATCGCCAGCTGGTCGCCGCCGACGATGCCGCCGGGCGGATGCACGATGATGGCGTGGCACACCGCGGGCGTTTCGGGGTACAGCGGTTTTTGCACGCGCAGCGGGCCGAAGTGCTGGCGCCGCGTCAGGCGCGTGGTGCCGGCGTCATCGGTGAAGCCCAGCAGCAGGCGGGCGTGGTCCGGCGCGTGTTTTTGCTCAGCATGCGCAGCGCTCCCTCCTGTCGTGGCGACGGGAAGGGGCGGGGACGTGCTGGCGGCGTCGGCTTGGCCGGGAATGCGTTTCATACAAAGACAACAATGAGGGGCGACAATGCTGGAGTTCGGAACAGGCGGCAAGGCCGTGCGCCGGGAAGTTGAACGCTCCCTGCGCGCACGGCATGAAGATGCGTTGTTATAGCAGACCTGCCGTAAAAACGCATGCCTTGCCGAAGCGGCATGCGCAGCGGCGGGGCCGCCGGCGTTACACCGCCAGGTGTTTCTTGACGTTCTCGTCATCCATCTGGTCTTGCGTGCCGGCCGCCACCACTTCGCCGCGCGACATCACGGCAAAGGTGTCGGCCAGCTCGCGCGCGAAATCGAAATATTGTTCGCACAGCAAAATGCCGATATCGCCGCGCTGGCGCAACAGGCTGATGACGCGGCCGATATCCTTGATGATCGAAGGCTGGATGCCTTCGGTCGGTTCATCCAGGATGATCAGCTTGGGCTCGGCCAGCAAGGCGCGGGCGATCGCCAGTTGCTGCTGCTGGCCGCCGGAGAGGTCGCCGCCGCGCCGGTGCAGCATTTCCTTCAGCACCGGGAACAGCTCGTAGACCTCGCCCTTGATCATCGAGGCCTTGCGGCCGGACTTGGTGGCCATGCCCATGAGCATGTTCTCTTCCACCGTCAGGCGCGCGAAGATCTCGCGGCCCTGCGGCACGTAGGCGATGCCGAGCTTGGCGCGCTGGTGCGGCTTGAGTTTGGTGATGTCGTGGCTGTCGAACGTGACGTTGCCCCTGGCCACCGGCAGCACGCCCATCAGGCATTTGAGCAGCGTGGTCTTGCCCACGCCGTTGCGCCCCAGCAGCGACAGGCACTTGCCCTTTTCGACGTTGAGCGACACCCCGCGCAGCGTGTGCGCGGCGCCGTAGTACTGGTTCAGTTGGTTGACTTGCAGCATAGTGTTAACGCCCCAGATAGACTTCGATCACGCGTTCGTTGGACTGCACCTGCTGCATGTTGCCTTCGGCCAGCACCGAACCCTCGTGCAGCACCGTGACCTTGCCGCCCTGCGCGATCTCCTCGACGAAACCCATGTCGTGCTCCACCACCATGATCGAATGCTTGCCGCGCAGCTCGTTCAACAGTTCGGCGGTGCGCACGGTCTCGGCGTCGGACATGCCGGCCACCGGTTCGTCCAGCAGCAGCAATTGCGGTTCCTGCATCAGCAGCATGCCGATTTCCAGCCATTGCTTCTGGCCGTGCGAGAGCAGGCCGGCCAGGCGGTTTTCCTGGCCGTTCAAGCGGATCAGTTTGAGGATCTCCTCGATCTTGCCGATCTGTTCCGACGACAGGCGCGCGAACAGCGTGGTCTTGACGCGCTTGTCCATCTTCATCGCCAGCTCCAGGTTTTCGAACACCGTGTGCTGCTCGAACACGGTAGGACGCTGGAACTTGCGGCCGATGCCGGCGTGCGCGATCTCGTACTCGGTCATCCGCGTCAGGTCGATGCTCTGGCCGAAGAAGGCGGTGCCGGCGGTCGGCCGCGTCTTGCCGGTGATCACGTCCATCATGGTGGTCTTGCCGGCGCCGTTGGGACCGATGATGCAGCGCAGTTCGCCCACCGAGATGTCGAGGTTGAGGTTGTTGATGGCGCGGAAGCCGTCGAACACGACCGAAATGTTTTCCAGGTAGAGGATGGCGCCGTGGATGGTGTCCACGCCTTCGGGTTTGATGCGTTCGTAGGACGTGCCGTGGTCGGCGTGCGGCGTGTCGACATTGCCGCCCAGGCCGCCGATGCCAGCCGGGGCGCTGGGCGCCTTGCCCGGTTCGATTGCGCTCATGCTGCCTCCTTGGTCGCGGCCTCGCCTTCGCCGGCTGGCGAGGGCGGCGCGTCGCGCTTTTTCAGTTTCTGGATCAGGCCGACGATGCCCTGCGGCAGGAACAGCGTGACCAGGATGAAGATCAGGCCCAGCGCATACAGCCACAGGTCGGGGAAAGCCGCGGTGAACCAGCTCTTGAGGCCATTGACGGTGAACGCGCCGATGATCGGGCCCAGGAGCGTGCCGCGTCCGCCCACCGCGGCCCAGATCACCATCTCGATCGAGTTGGCCGGCGACATTTCCGAGGGGTTGATGATGCCCACCTGCGGCACGTAGAGGGCGCCGGCGATGCCGCAGATCACGGCCGACAGTGTCCACACGAACAGCTTGAACCACAGCGGGTTGTAGCCGATGAACATCAGGCGCGACTCGGAGTCGCGCACGCCCTGCAGCACCCGGCCCAGCTTGGAAGTGACGATCAGGCGGCACAGGAACAGCGCGCCGAACAGCAGCGCCAGCGTCACCAGGTAGATGGCTGCCTTGGTGCCCGGCGCGGTGATGGTGAAGCCGAGGATGCGCTTGAAGTCGGTGAAGCCGTTGTTGCCGCCGAAGCCGGTGTCGTTGCGGAAGAACAGCAGCATGAAGGCGAAGGTCATCGCTTGCGTGATGATCGAGAAGTACACGCCCTTGATGCGCGAACGGAAGGCGAAATAGCCGAACACGAACGCCAGCAGGCCAGGCACCAGCACCACCAGCAGCATGGCGAACCAGAAGTGCTCGGTCATCCACCAGTACCACGGATAGGCCTTCCAGTTGAGGAACACCATGAAGTCCGGCAGGTCGCTCTGGTACACGCCGTCGCGGCCGATGGCGCGCATCAGGTACATGCCGTGCGCATAGCCGCCCAGCGCGAAGAACACGCCATGGCCCAGCGACAGGATGCCGGTATAGCCCCACACCAGGTCCAGCGCCAGCGCCGCCATGGCATAGCACATGAACTTGCCGACCAGGGCGATGGTGTAGCCCGACACATGCAGCGCGCTGCCCTCGGGGAAGGCCAGGTTGCACAGCGGCAGCAGCGCCAGGATCACGGTGCAGACCACGATGCCGGTCCAGGCGGGCCTGGAAAATAAAGAGGGTCGCATGATCATGGCGTTCATTCCACGCTCCTTCCCTTGAGTGCGAAGAGTCCCTGCGGACGCTTCTGGATGAAGACGATGATGAATACCAGGATGGCGATCTTGGCCAATACCGCGCCGGCCACCGGTTCCAGGAACTTGTTGACTTCACCGAGGCCGAATGCCGCGATCACGGTGCCGGCCAGCTGGCCGACGCCGCCCAGCACCACCACCATGAAGGAGTCGACGATATAGCCCTGGCCGAGGTCGGGGCCGACGTTGCCCAGCTGCGACAGCGCCACGCCGCCCAGGCCGGCGATGCCGCAGCCCAGGCCGAAGGTCATCATGTCGATCTTGCCGGTGGATACGCCCACGCAGTCGGCCATGCGGCGGTTCTGCGTGACCGCGCGCACGAACAGGCCCAGGCGCGTCTTGTTGAGGATCAGCCACACCGCGAATACCACGAACAGCGCGAAGAACACGATCACGATGCGGTTGTAGGACAGCACCAGCGACCCCAGCACGGTGACGCCGCCCGACATCCAGCTCGGGTTGGCGACCTCGACGTTCTGCGCGCCGAAGATGGAGCGCACGCCCTGCATCAGCATCAGGCTGATGCCCCAGGTGCACAGCAGGGTTTCCAGCGGACGGCCATAGAGCCAGCGGATCACCAGGCGCTCCAGCGCGATGCCGACCGCGCCGGCGACGATGAATGCCGCCGGCAATGCCACCACGAGATAAGCGTCGATGGCGCCGGGGAAGTATTTGCGGAACACCAGCTGGCACACATAGGTGGTGTAGGCGCCGATCATCAGCAGCTCGCCGTGCGCCATGTTGATGATGCCCATCAGGCCGAAGGTGATGGCCAGGCCCAGCGCCGCCAGCAGCAGCACGCTGCCCAGGGAGATGCCGTAGAACAGCTTGCCGGCGAAATCGACGATCGACAGGTGGCGCTCCAGCGCCGCCAGCGTGCGCACGGCTTCGATCCGCACGCCTTCGTCGGGTTCGAGGTAGCTGCCGTCGGGATTTTTGGCCAGCATCTGTTGCAGCGCGGGTTTGAGCGATGCGTTGGTGGTGTCGCCCAGGGTTTTCACCGCGGCGCGCCGGGTGGCGGGATCGGGCGCATGCAGGTTGGCGGTGGCCTGCACTTGCTGCAGCACGTCCTTGATCTGCGGATCGGTTTCCTTGGCCAGCGCCTTTTCGATCAGCGGCAGCTGCGCCGGATCGGCATTCTTGAGCAGGTCGGCAGCGGCCGCCAGGCGAATGTTGCGCTCCTGGGACAGCAATTTCAGTCCCGACATCGCGCCTTCGACCGCGCCGCGCAGGCGGTTGTTGACGGTGATGCCTTCGGCATCGTCCGGCGCCGGGCCGGTCTGGCCGGTGGCCGGGTTGAAGGCGTTGCCGGCATCGTCGACGATCAGCACCTCGCCGGCCGGCGTGGCGTACAGCGCGTCGCTGTTCAGGGCATTGAGGATCTTCGCCGCGTCGTCATTGGCGAGTGCGGCAATCTTGTTGACCGCCTCGATGCGGGCATCGGGATCGTCTCCTCCCAAGGGTTTCAACAGATCCGGTGCGATGGCGGCGCCGGCGGCCAGCGCGTGTGCGCAGAGCCACATCGCGAGCATCGCGCGTAAGAGCTTGAAGGCTGTTTTCATTTTTGGTTCTGGTCCCGGCGCTGCCGGACGTAGGGCGATATGCCGGACGGCGGGCGGCAGGCACAGCGGGAAGCGGCTGTTTTGTCGTGGTGGGTGTGACCGCTGGACTGGCGGCGCGCCTTCGATACGCCGCGCTGCGGCTACTCAGTCCGAACGGGCGGCGGGTATAACAGGTCCCGTTCGGACTGGGTAGCGGCGTAGCCGCGTATCGCAGGCGCACCCCAGCGCCATGACTGCAATTACATCTTCTGCTTGCCTTCGTTGCCCGGGATATACGGGCTCCACGGTTGCGCCCGGATCGTGCCCTTGGTCTTGTTGACCACGTTGAACTGGCCATCGGCCTTGATCTCGCCGATCATCACCGGCTTGTGCAGGTGGTGGTTGGTCTTGTCCATTTCCAGCGTGTAGCCGGACGGCGCCTTGAAGGTCTGGCCGCCCATGGCCGCGATCACCTTGTCGGTGTCGGTCGACTTGGCCTTTTCCACCGCCTGCTTCCACATGTAGATGCCGACGTAGGTCGCTTCCATCGGGTCGTTGGTCACCACGGTGTCGGCGTTGGGCAGGCCCTTGGCCTTGGCATAGGCTTTCCACTTCTTGATGAAGGCGGCATTGACCGGGTTCTTCACCGATTCGAAGTAGTTCCAGGCCGCCAGGTGGCCCACCAGCGGTTTGGTGTCGACGCCGCGCAGTTCCTCTTCACCCACCGAGAACGCCACCACCGGCACATCGGTCGCCTTCAGGCCGGCGTTGCCCAGTTCCTTGTAGAACGGCACGTTGGAGTCGCCGTTGATGGTCGAGATCACCGCGGTCTTGCCGCCGGCCGCGAACTTCTTGATGTTGGCGACGATGGTCTGGTAATCGGAGTGGCCGAACGGGGTGTAGACCTCGTCGATGTCGGAATCCTTCACGCCCTTGCTGTGCAGGAAGGCGCGCAGGATCTTGTTGGTGGTGCGCGGGTAGACATAGTCGGTGCCCAGCAGCACGAAGCGCTTGGCACCGCCGCCTTCTTTCGACATCAGGTATTCGGTGGCCGGGATCGCCTGCTGGTTCGGCGCCGCGCCGGTGTAGAACACGTTCTTCTCCAACTCTTCGCCTTCATACTGCACCGGGTAGAACAGCAGGCTGTTCAATTCCTTGAACACCGGCAGCACCGACTTGCGCGACACCGAGGTCCAGCAGCCGAACACCACCGAAACCTTGTCCTGCGAAATCAGCTGGCGCGCCTTTTCGGCGAACAGCGGCCAGTTGGACGCCGGGTCGACCACCACCGGTTCCAGCTTCTTGCCCATCACGCCGCCGGCGGCGTTGATTTCATCGATGGTCATCAGCGCCACGTCCTTCAACGAGGTTTCCGAGATCGCCATGGTGCCGGAGAGGGAATGCAGGATGCCGACCTTGATGGTGTCCGCAGCGAAGGCGGACGGAAGCCAGGACGATGCGGCCAGTGCGAATGCGCCAAGTGCAGTTGCTTTCAGTACGGTACGACGTGACATGGTTGCTCCCTCAGAGAATAGAGTTGGAAGAGTTTTTCTGACTGCCTTGTCGCTTTAGCAGAATGCGTGCCAATGATGGGGCGCGGGTGGCCGCATGCATCAAAGCGGGGCGGGGGAGGGCGAGGGAGGGGCAACAATGTTGCCAATGGGCGTAAATTTACGCACCAAATATGGGAAGTTTTGTCGACAAGGCCAGGATCCGGCCAGCGCTTTCACCAAGCTGGCGCTGACGCGTGCGCGAAGTTGGGGCGCGCGGCGGGCCGGCATGGCCATTGTCATGCCGGCGAGGCGGGAGTGAGGCGGTTCAGCGCAGCAGTACGTGCCGCATGAACTGGCGGATCGGGAACTCGATCATGTTCTGCACCATGACGGGCAGCTCCAGCGGCCGCATGATCATCTTGATCGTGGTTTCCGGCTTGAGGTTGATGCGCACCGTGCGGCTCATCCGCGATGCCAGCTCCTTCAGGCGCGCCGGGTCGGCCGCCAGGTCCGGGCGGTGCGCTTTCACCACATGGCGGATGGCGCAGTCGGCGTCTTCGTTCTTCAGTTCCAGCGTGCGCCGGCCGAGCGTGCCGAGCACGCGCGAACGGCCGATCTTCTCCAGGCGGCGGTAGCGCCGGAAGTATTGGTAGAAGTGCTTGTAATGGTTCACCTCATCGTTGGCGATGAGCCCGGCCAGTTGTTTCAGTACCGGCTCATCGGTAGCGCGCGCCAGCGCCCGGTAGTAAGTCGCGGTGCCGGTCTCGACCACGCAACGGGCGGCCAGCTCCTGGGCGCGGGTGGGTTCCAGCAGTTCCACCTTGCAATATTGCGAATACTCATCAAGGAAGCTCGCGTAGGCGCGTTCCCATGCGAACTCCGGCCATACATATGCGACATAGGCGCGCAACGCGGCCCCGTGCTGCAGTTCCTCGCGTTCCCATTGTTCGCGCAGCCAGCTTTCCACCTCATCGTCGCCGCGGTAATACTCGACCAGGTTGTGGGTATAGAGGTCGGAGCCGCTTTCGACGAAGGAAGCGCAGGCCACGAGGTAGAACAGATTCTCATCCTTGCGGGCACGCGCGGTGTCGATGCGTGCGAAATCGATATCCTCGATGGTCCAGTGCGTTTTTGCTTCACGGCGTATGGTCATTTGCTTGTCCTCGGCGTGGTTGGCATCAAGGTATGATGCAGCACGGTATCTTTGGTTCAGGCAATGGCCGTCGCCTTGCGTTTCTTTGCATGTCGGCGCGTATTTGGGCCAGTTGTCAGGCCTGTGTCAGCGCACGTCCGGTTTCCCTTGCCTGAAGGAAAATGGCTGAGGACTTATAATGACCGACTCACTTCACCGGCCGTCCGCAGGCCGTCCTACCGATTTCCCATGAGCATCAAAGAAACCTCGCAAGACACATCGCTCTCGACGGGCAAATTTCCCCCATGGCTGGCGGTGCTCGCGGCCCTCACCGCGATGGGCGCGCTGGCCATCGACATGTACTTGCCCAGTTTCACCGCCATTGCGCAAGACCTCAACGTCGGCACCAACCTGGTCCAGCTCACGCTGGCCACGTTCCTGGTCGGCCTGGCGCTGGGCCAGATGTTCTACGGCCCGCTGTCCGACCGCTTCGGCCGCAAGCCGCCGCTGTTCTTCGGCATTACGCTGTATTTCATCTGTTCGCTGCTGTGCATCTTCGCCCAAAACATCGAGACGCTGATCGTGCTGCGCTTCTTCCAGGGCCTGGGCGGCAGCGCCGGCATGGTGATCCCGCGCGCGATGGTGCGCGACCGCATGGGCGCCGAAGGTTCGGCCAAGGCCTTCTCGATGCTGATGCTGGTGTTCGGCCTGGCGCCCATCCTGGCGCCGTTCATCGGCGGCATCATGCTGGTGATGGCGAGCTGGCGCGGCATCTTCGTGGTGCTGACCATCTTCGGCCTGCTGTGCCTGGTTGGTACCCGCAAGTACCTGACCGAGACCGTCGACGTGCATCAGGCCGAGCCCTTGCACCTGGGGCGCACGCTGCGCCAGTACTGGGGGCTGCTGCGCCACAAGCAGTTCATGGCCTACGTGCTGTGCGGCGGCCTGGTGCAGGCCGGCATGTTCGCCTACATCGCCGGCGGCCCGTTCGTGATCATCGAGCTGCATGGCATCAAGCCGCAGTACTTCGGCTTCGTCTTCGCTTCCAACGCCATCGGCCTGATCGCCGCCTCGCAGGTCAATGCGCGGCTGGTGATGAAGCGCTCGGCCGAGCGCGTGCTGGGCCGCGTGCTGTGGCTGCCGGCCGGCCTGTCGCTGTTCGTGGCGCTGATGGTGGCGGCCGGCCAGGAAAGCCTGCCGCTGCTGCTGGTCGGCTTCTTCGGCTTTCTTACCTCCTACGGTTTCACCGGCCCCAACGCCACGGCCGTCGCCTTGAAGCACCAGGGCCGCCAGGCCGGCACCGCGGCGGCATTGATGGGGACGCTGCAATTCGGCATGGGCGTGCTGTCGGGCGTGGCGATGAGCTTGTGGCATGACGGCACGGCCCTGCCGCTGGTGACGGTGATGGCGGTATGCGGCATATCGGCGTTCCTGCTGTATCACCTGGTGGCCAAGCATGAGACTGCGGCGCCGGCGGTGGCGCCGCGATGACCTGAACCGATCCAGAGTTGAAGTGAAGAGCGCCGCTGGTGACAGCGGCGTTTTCTTTTCCGGGCGACGGATGCGCGCCGCGCCCGCGGCATTCCCAACTTGGCGCACGCCTTTTCCGGCGCGCACATTCTTGGCGCTGGACGGTCGGCATCCGCCGCATCGTTCCCCGCATTTTCCCGCGCCATGGTTCGCCGGTATTTGGCTCGCTAATTGCTGATCCTGTTGTCGCGGTCTGACCAGTCAGGCCGGGCGTGGCGCACGAAGAGGATTGCGAAGTGGTGGCGCTGCGCGGGCGCATCGAGGTACACCTGCCGGCATCCGCGGCGGCGGATTGAGCTGCGGCCAGCCGAAAAGGGCGAATCCTGCAATAATGTCGCCTCCCATCGGGCAGCTACGCCAACCATAACAAGGCCCGGTTTTTTTCCGATTTCCTGCGCCGCAATGCTCTACGCCATCTCCAGTTTCCTGCTGTGGGGACTGTTCCCGCTTTACTTCAAGATGCTCAAGGAGATTCCCTCCTTCGATATCGTCATCCATCGCCTGTTCTGGTCCTTCATATTCCTCACCGGGGTGCTGCTGTGGCGGCGCCAGTGGGCGTGGCTCAAGCGGGCCGCGCAACAACCGCGCGTGCTGCTCGGTTTCCTGTTGTCGGCGCTGCTGTTGTCGGGCAACTGGACCTTGTATGTGTGGGCGGTCAACGCCGGGCGCATCGTCGACACCAGCCTGGGCTACTTCATGAGCCCGCTGGTGAGCGTCTTGCTGGGCTACCTGCTCCTGAAGGAACGCATGCGGCCGCTGCAGTGGCTGGCAGTGGTCCTGGCGCTGGGGGCGGTACTGTGGCTGACCATCGCCAACGGCAGCCTGCCCTGGATCGGCCTGATCATCGCCGCCACCTTCGGGCTCTATGGCCTGCTGCGCAAGACCGCGCCGCTGGGCGCGCTGGAAGGCTTGTCGCTGGAGACGCTGATGATGCTGCCGCTGGTGCTGGTTTTTCTGGGCGTCGATACCTGGCGCGGCAGCAACAGTTTTCTCACCGCCTCGCCTGGCGCGCAGCTACTGCTGGCGCTGTCCGGGCCGGTGACCGCGGTGCCGCTGCTGTTGTTCGCCCAGGCGGCGCGCCGCATTCCATTGTCGTTGTTGGGTTTGTTGCAATACATCTCGCCCACCATCCAGTTGCTGACTGGCGTGCTGATCTACGGCGAGTCCTTCGCCGGCGATCGCGCGGTCGGTTTTAGCGTGATCTGGCTGGCGCTCGCGGTATACTCCGCCGAAGGCTTGTGGCGCTTCTGGCGCACCCGTGCGCAAACCGCCTAGCACATCCATCATTTCTTTCTTTGGCATCGTAAACATGGCTCAATACGTATTCACTATGAACCGCGTCGGCAAGATCGTGCCGCCGAAGCGGCAGATCCTGAAGGACATCTCGCTGTCCTTCTTCCCCGGCGCCAAGATCGGCGTGCTGGGCCTGAACGGCTCGGGCAAGTCGACCCTGCTCAAGATCATGGCCGGCATTGACAAGGAGATCGAAGGCGAGGCGATCCCGATGCCCAACCTCAACATCGGCTACCTGCCGCAGGAGCCGCAACTGGACGCCGACAAGACTGTGCGCCAGGAAGTGGAAAGCGCGCTGGGCGAGGTGTTCGAGGCGCAGGCCAAGCTGGACGCGGTGTATGCCGCCTACGCCGAGGAGAATGCCGACTTCGACGCGCTGGCCACCGAGCAGGCGCGCCTGGAGGCGATCATCGCCGCGGCCGACGGCAACAGCCTGAACCAGCAGCTGGAAATGGCCGCCGACGCGCTGCGCCTGCCGCCGTGGGACGCCAAGATCGGCGTGCTGTCGGGCGGCGAAAAGCGCCGCGTGGCGCTGTGCAAGCTGCTGTTGTCCAAGCCCGACATGCTGCTGCTGGACGAGCCGACCAACCACCTGGACGCCGAATCGGTGGACTGGCTGGAGCAGTTCCTGCAGCGCTTCCCCGGCACCGTGGTGGCCATCACCCACGACCGCTACTTCCTCGACAATGCCGCCGAGTGGATCCTGGAACTGGACCGCGGCCACGGCATTCCGTGGAAAGGCAATTACTCATCCTGGCTGGAGCAGAAGGAAGCCCGCCTGAAGCAGGAAGAGGCCAGCGAATCGGCGCGCCAGAAGACCATCGCCAAGGAACTGGAATGGGTGCGCCAGAACCCCAAGGGCCGCCAGGCCAAGAGCAAGGCGCGCCTGGCGCGCTTCAACGAACTCTCCGAACACGAATACCAGAAGCGCAACGAAACCCAGGAAATCTTCATTCCCGTGGCCGAGCGCCTGGGCAATGAAGTCATCGAGTTCAAGAACGTCAGCAAGGGCTACGGCGACCGCCTCTTGATCGACAACCTGAACTTCAAGATCCCGGCCGGCGCCATCGTCGGCATCATCGGCCCCAACGGCGCCGGTAAGTCGACCCTGTTCCGCATGCTGGCCGGCCGCGAACAGCCCGACAGCGGCGAACTGGTGCTTGGCCCTACCGTCAAGATTTCGCTGGTGGACCAGTCGCGCGAGGATCTGGAAAACAAGAAGACCGTGTTCGAAGATGTCGCCGGCGGCGCCGATATCCTGACCGTGGGGCGTTTCGAAATGCCGTCGCGCGCCTATCTGGGACGCTTCAACTTCAAGGGCGGCGACCAGCAGAAGATCGTCGGCAACCTGTCCGGCGGCGAACGCGGCCGCCTGCACCTGGCCAAGACCCTGCTGCAGGGCGGCAACGTGCTGCTGCTGGATGAACCGTCCAACGACCTTGACGTGGAAACCTTGCGGGCGCTGGAAGATGCCTTGCTGGAGTTTGCGGGGACCGTGCTGGTGATTTCCCACGATCGCTGGTTCCTGGACCGTATCGCTACCCACATCATTGCGTTTGAGGGCGATTCGCAGGTCAGCTTCTTTGATGGCAACTATCAGGAGTATGAGGCGGACAAGAAGAAGCGGTTGGGTGAGGAGGCTGCCAAGCCTAAGCGGATTCGCTATAAGCCTGTTACTCGCTGATTTTTTTGTTTTGCTTTGATGGAGACGCCGCTGATGTTTAGCGGCGTTTTTGTTTTTTGGGGGTAGTCTGGTCTTGCTGCGTGTTGGTGTACTGGCTTTATGCTTTTCTTTCTCCGGTCGAAGGGGAGCGCCGGGAGCGGCTGGTCAGAAGCGGACTTCGTGTCCGGCTCGCCTGCGGCTTCGGTGTTGGGGTTCGCGATTTTTCTTCGGCGTCCTTTCTCCAATGTAAAGAGTTGTAGGAACGCATGACGTCATCGCTGTGCGCCGCTAACATCGTCGAATATAAGAACACCGTGGGAGCGGCGATGAATCAGCGATATGGGATGGCGTGCATGATGGCGGCATCGTTGCTGCTGGCGGCGTGCGCTTCGTCCGGGCCAGTGACGCAGCTGGGCCAGGATACCTACATGCTCACCGCCAGCTCGCGCTGGCATGGCAACGATGGCGTGGCTATCCAGGGGTTGCAGCAGGCCGATGCCTATTGCAAGAACCTGGGCGGACGCATGCGGGTGGTTGGCAGCGAGCGTTCCGAGGGCGTGGTGTTTTTTTTGCCGCCCAAGGCGCTGATCACGTTCAAGTGCGACAAGGTTTCCTGAGCGTCGACGCCAGGCGGTTGCTTCCGGCGCGTTGCGGTTTCGGCAGGCAATCGCCGGCGCCGGCAGGATTTTCCGCAGGCGGGTAAAATCCCGTCCTTGCGCCCACAAGGCGTGATAACGAGAAGAGGCCGCCGCCGCATCGGGTGCGAGCCGAACCTGCCTGCCTGTCTGTTGTCCGCGCAACCCGCGATCTTCCTATAACTAAACTAAACGCGCCTCCCATGTCTTTCACGAAAGACGGGGACAGTAATTACTCATCCGGATTCCATCATGCTCGCAACCATTACCCGCCTGTTTCCAGTGTGGGCGCTGCTGCTTTCGGCGGCAGCTTATTTCACTCCGCCGACCTTCACGCCGATCGGCAAATATGTCACCCAGTTGTTGACCCTGATCATGCTGACCATGGGCGTGACGCTGACGGTCGATGACTTCAAGCGCATCATCAAGCGCCCGGCGCCGGTGGCCGCCGGCATCGTGCTGCATTACCTGGTCATGCCGCTGGCGGCGTGGATCATCGCCAAGGCGCTGCGCATGCCGCCCGACCTCACCGCCGGCATGGTGCTGGTGGGCAGCGTCGCTTCCGGCACCGCTTCCAACGTGATGATCTATCTCTCGCGCGGCGATGTCGCGCTGTCGGTCACCATCTCCACGCTGTCGGCGCTGGTGTCGGTGTTCGCCACGCCGATGCTCACCGAGCTGTATGTGGACGCATCGATCCATTTCGACGCGCATGCGATGCTGATGTCCATCGTGCAGATCGTGGTGGTGCCGATCGTGGTCGGCCTGGTGCTCAACATCTTCGCCGGCGGCTTCATCCGCCGTATCGAACCTTACCTGTCGCTGGTGTCGATGGTGGCGATCCTGCTGATCATCGCGGCCGTGGTGGCGGGTAGCCAGGCCAGCATCGCCTCGGTCGGGCTGGTGGTGCTGGCGGGCGTGATCCTGCATAACGGCCTGGGTTTGCTGGGCGGTTACTGGGGCGGGCGTTTGCTGGGTTTCGACGAGGCGATCTGCCGTACCCTGGCCATCGAGGTCGGCATGCAGAACTCCGGCCTGGCGGCGGCGCTGGGCAAGCTGTATTTCACGCCGGTGGCGGCGTTGCCGGGCGCATTGTTCTCGGTCTGGCATAACCTCTCGGGTTCGCTGCTGGCCGGCTACTGGCGCGGACGCCCGCCGCGCGACTGACGCAGTCGCGATGCGTTGCCGCCCATGCCATGGGCGGAGAAGGGCAAGAACGGGGCTGCGGCTCTCATGCCGTTCAGTTAAGCGCTGAACGGCATTTTTGTTTGTGCAGCCCAGACCCCGTTCGCCCTGAGTAGCTGCGCAGCAGCGTATCGAAGGGCAGGCAAGATCGGTAAGGTTGGCACGCTGATACGCTGGCTTCGATACGGCCCTGGCGGGCCTACTCAGCCCGAACGGGATAGGGGGGATGAGTGCTTCAGAATTAGCCTTAACGGAACGGCATTAGGGCTGCGGCTCCGTTTTTGTTTTCGGAAAGCAATATTATTTCGATCCACTTCGATATTTCCAAAATATTTTCCCTGGGCGTATTCTTGCCGTTACCCAGCAGCTACCTTTCTTGCTTTTTCAAGTCGGCCGCCAGCCTTGCGAACTGCCAGGCGCGCTGCCGGCAGGGTTTGGAGATGTGCATGTCCCGTGTTTATTGTTTTGCCCGACGTATCGCATTGGTTGTGCTCGCCTGCCTGTTGCCGCTGCCGGGCCTGGCCGCGCCGGATGCCGACGATCAGGCGCGGGTCGTGCTGGTCGGGTTTTCCGGCGCCTTGAGCGGGGTGTCGGAGACGTTCGGCAAAAGCATGGCCAACGCCGCCGACATGGCGCTGGGCGAGATCAATCGCCAGCAAATCAGGATCGGCAACCAGCGCGTCTTTTTCCGCCTGTTGCGCCAGGATGACCGCAACGATCCCGAGACCGCCGTGGCGGTCGCCAGGCAATTGCTGCAGGCCGGGGTGGTGGCGGTGATCGGCACGTCCAACTCCACCACCGCGCAAGCCGTTGCCAAGATCTATTCCGATGCCGGCGTGCCCATGCTCACCCCGGCGGCGAGCGCGTCGTCGCTGAGCGAACAGGGCAACGAGGGATTTTTCCGCATGGTCGGACGCGATGACCTTGCGGCCGCCAACCTGGTCGATTACGCGGCGCGGAGCATGGGGATCCGCCGCCTCGGGGTGGTGGATAACGAGTCCATGTTTGGCATCGGCCTGGCCACCAGCGTCACCGAGTATGCGCGCCAGGCGGGCATCACGGTGGTCGGGCGCGAACGCATCAGCTACACCAGCGACTTGCGGCAGATGATCCGCGAGATGAAGCGGCGCGGCGCCGAGGCCTTGTTCTTCGGCGGCTACAGCGCACAGGCGGTATTGCTGACCCAGCTGATCCAGCAGGAAGGCGGCGGCATGCGGCTCTTGCTGGCCTCCAGCGGCGTGGCCGGGGCCACTTACCTGATCGCTGCGCGCTCGGCGGCCAACGGCGTGGTGGCTATCGAGTCCGGCATGCCGCCGCGGGACATGCCGGGCTGGCGGCGGTTCGAGGAGGAATACCACCAGCGCTTCGGCCTCAATATCTACGGCACGACGCCGTTTGCCTACGATGCCGTGCAGGTGCTGGTGGCGGCGATGCGCCAGGCCAACAGCACCAATCCGCGCACGCTCATCGACACGCTGCACAAGATCGTCTTCAAGGGATTGACGGGGACGGTGGCTTTTGAGCCCGACGGCGATCCGCGCATTCCCGTCTTCACGGTCTACCAGGGGCAGGGACAGCGCTGGGTTCCGTTGAAGACGTATGAGGGTTATCCGGCCGCCGCCGCCCCAATAGCGGCGGAAGCCGCGGAGACGCCCCTTGCCGGCCCTGACGCCGGCAAGCCCTACAATGCCGGCGCCGCGCCGGATAAGCCGGTTTCCGGGGCACGCCATTGAGAGGAGGAACATGAAGAAGAGGGATTTCCTGCGTACCGCCGCGTCGGCGCTGGCGACTGCGGCGGCCGTGCCGGCCATGGCCGCCGGCAGCAAGCCGGCCCCGTCCGGCCCGGTGCTGCTGACGGTCACCGGCGAGATTTCCGCGCCCAACCGCGGCCCCATCGATCCCGCGCTGGACCAGATGATGCACAAGCAGAAGCTGGAATTCGACAAGGCCCGCACCTTCGACTTCGCCGCGCTGGCGGCGCTGCCCGCGGTCGGCATCCGCCCCACGCTGGAATACGACGGCAAGCGCCATGCGCTGCGCGGCCCGCTGCTGGCCGATGTGATGCGCGCGGCCGGCGCCGATCCGGACGCGGAGGGCTATGTCTTGCGCGCCATCGACGGCTATGCCGTGATGGTGCCGCGCGAGGATGCCTTGAAGTACCGTTTCATCGTCGCCACCCATCTGGACGGCAAGCCGATGCCGCTGGGCGGGCTGGGGCCGCTGTGGGCGGTGTACGAGGCCGACCGTTTTCCCGAGATGGCCGCGCGCCCGGTGACGGAGCGCTTCGGCTTGTGCCCCTGGGGCATCTATCACATCGCCGTGCGCAAGCGCGCCAAGGGCTGAGCGCGGCGCGCCATCGCTTCAGACGTCGATGGCGCTGTCGGATTTCATGCGCTTGCGCAGTTCGAACTTCTGGATCTTGCCGGTGGAGGTCTTGGGCAACGGACCGAAGTAGACCGCCTTGGGCGCCTTGAAGCCGGCCAGGTGGCCCTTGCAAAAATCGATCAGGGTCTGCGCATCGACTTGCGCGCCATCCTTCAACTCGACGAAGGCGCATGGCGTCTCGCCCCATTTCTCGTCCGGCTGCGCCACCACCGCCGCGGCCAGCACCGCCGGATGGCGGTACAGCACATCCTCCACCTCGACGCTGGAAATGTTCTCGCCGCCGGAGATGATGATGTCCTTGCTGCGGTCCTTGATCTTGATGTAGCCGTCGGGGTTGACCACGCCGAGGTCGCCGGTATGGAACCAGCCGCCGGCGAAGGCTTCCTGCGTTGCCTTGTCGTTCTTCAGGTAACCCTTCATGCAGATGTTGCCGCGGAACATGATCTCGCCGATTTCCTCGCCGTCGGCCCGCACCGGTTGCATGGTGTCGGGAGAGCGCACGCTCACGCCCGCCTGCAGGTGGTAGCGCACGCCCTGGCGCGACTTCAGCACCGCGCGCTCGTCCACCGTCTTGCCGGCCCAGTCGTCCTGCTCGGCGCACATGGCCGCCGGCCCGTAGACTTCGGTCAGGCCATATACATGCGCCAGCTCGAACTGCATCGCCTCCATCTTCGCCAGCACCGCGGCCGGCGGCGGCGCTCCCGCCACCATGCCGCGCACCGGGCCGCGGATGCCGTCGCGCCATTCGGCCGGCGCGTTGGCCAGCGCGGCATGCACGATGGGTGCGGCGCAGTAGTGGCTGATGCCGTGCTCGCGGATCAGGTCGAATACCAGCTTCGGTTCGAACTTGCGCAGGCACACGTTCACGCCCGCGCGCGCGGCCACCGTCCAGGGGAAGCACCAGCCGTTGCAGTGGAACATGGGCAGCGTCCACAGGTAGACCGGATGCTTGGGCATGTCCCATTCGAGGATGTTGGAAATCGCATTGATGGCCGCGCCGCGATGGTGGTAGACCACGCCCTTGGGGTCGCCCGTGGTGCCCGAGGTGTAGTTCAGCGCGATCGCATCCCATTCGTCGGCCGGCAATTGCCAGGCAAAATATTCGTCGCCGCCGCCCAGCAGGGCCTCGTATTCGCAGTCGCCGAAAGCTTCTTCGGTGACCGGCCCCAGCGCGTCATGGACTTCCACGATCTCCAGCGCCGGCAACTGCGCCTTGAGCTGGCGCGCCATCCCGGCGAATTCGCTATCGACCAGCAATACTTTCGCTTCGCCGTGGCGCAGCATGAAGGCGATCGATTCGACGTCGAGCCGGATGTTGAGCGCATTCAGCACCGCGCCTGCCATCGGCACGCCGAAGTGGGCTTCCACCATGGCCGGCGTGTTGGGCAGCATCGCCGCCACCGTGTCGTTCTTGCCCACGCCGAGTTGCTGCAAGGCGCTGGCCAGGCGGCGCGTGCGGCGGTAGGTCTGGTCCCAGTTCTGGCGCAGCGTGCCGTGCGCGATGGCCAGGCGCTGCCCGTACACCTCGGCGGCGCGCGCGATGAAATCGATGGGCGTGAGTGCCGCGTAGTTGGCGGCGTTGCGGCCGAGGCCGGTGTCGAAATCTGCCATGGTGCCTGTCTCCTGATGGTGCGTTTGCATTATTCGTATGGCTGCCGTTCCGCATCTCGCAGATGGAGTGGGAACAAGGCCCTGTGAGCAGGGTAGCACCAATGGCGTGTGCGCTTTGTCATCAGGGCGACAGGGCGCTCGTGCGACAATCGGCGCATATCGACTGGCAACGGCATCGGGGATGGAGCAACAATTATCGCAGCACGACTGGTTCTGTGCGCTGTCCGGCGAACACCGCAGATTGGCGGCGGCGAGCGCCCAACTGGCGCGCTTTGCGGCCGACGCGTTTATCGCCCGGCGCGGCGAGGCTTCCAACTATTGGATCGGCGTGCAAGAGGGCCTGATCAAGCTCGCCGTCTACAGCGTGGACGGGCGCAGCAGCACGCTGTCGGGCGTGCCCGAAGGCGGCTGGTGCGGCGAGGGCAGCGTGATCAAGCGCGAGCCGCGCCGCTACGACGTGATCGCGGTGCGCGCCTCGCACATCATGCTGGTGCCGGCCGACACGTTCCACCGCCTGATGGCCGAAAGCCTGCCGTTCAACTCCTTCGTGATCCGCCAATTGAACGAACGCATGGGCCAGTTCATCGCCACCGTGCAGAACGAACGCCTGCTCGGCGTCGACGCGCGCGTGGCCCAGGCCATCGCCCAGCTGTTCCACCCGATGCTGTATCCGCGCACCTCGCCGGTGCTGGAGCTGTCGCAGGAAGAGATCGGCCTGCTGACCGGTTTGTCGCGCCAGCGCGTCAACCAGGCCATGCGCAAGCTGGCCGGACTGGGACTGGTGGAGATTTCCTACCAGAGCATCCGTGTGGTCGACCTCGACGGTTTGCGCGCCTTCGGCATGGCTTCGCTATGAGACGTATCATGGTCGCCGCAATGACAGTCTGCGGCTGCCCGCTCGCTTAACATCCATCATCGGTATTCCGTTTCCAACGCTCATGGCCATCGTCACCCACCATACTTTGCTGCTGCGCGAACTGCGCTTCGCCGCGCCTGCGCGCGTGAAAGTGTGGAAGGGCGCGGCCACGCTCAAGAGCGGCGGCGTCGCTATCGAGTTGCGCGCAGGGGAGAGCTTTACCGTGCCGCCTTTCGTGCGTTTCTCCTGCCTCGCGCATCCGCGCCTGGCGCCGGGCCAGGCGCGCCCGGCGGTGTGGTCGCTGGCGCTGGAGGCGCACGCCAGCCCGGAGATGGAACGCGCCGCCGACGCCAGCAAGCCGTGGACGCGCAAACTGGCCGCGGCCATCTTCGACGATCCCGCCGCCGACTGGCGCGCCGCGCGGGTGGCCGGCATGTGGCAAGTCACGCCGGCGCGTTTGCGCGCCTTCCTGTTTGCCGAAGGCGAATCCTTGCGGGCGCTGGTGCGCGAGCAGCGCGTGGCGAGGGTGCTGGCGCAACTGGCGCGCATGGACGGCGCCGGCGGCGGCTTCGCCGAAGCCGGGTTCGCTTCGGCGGCGGCCATGGCGCAGGCTTGCCAGGATGTCATCGGGCTGCCGCCGGAGATCGCCCAGCGCGCCATTGCGCTGTTGAGCCCGGCGCCGCTGCAGCCGGCGCCCGAGCCGCGGGGCGATGCCTTGCGCCGCCCGCGCTACCGGCCCTATTTCTGAATGCTGCCGCCGGTAGCGCCAAGTTTGCTACCATCTGCGTTTCCTTTTCCATTCCCTGTTGCCCTTCGCGGGCCGATTTCCCCATGAGCAAGTTCTGGAGTCCCATCGTCAGCCGCCTGACGCCTTATACCCCGGGCGAACAGCCCAGGATCGCCAACCTGGTCAAGCTCAATACCAACGAGAATCCCTACGGGCCGTCGCCGCGCGCGCTCGAGGCGATCGCGCGCGAAGTGGGCGACAGCCTGCGCCTGTATCCCAACCCCGATGCCGAGCCGCTCAAGCTGGCCATCGCCCGCCGCCATGCCGCCGATGACATCACCGCGCGCGAAGTGTTCGTCGGCAACGGTTCCGACGAAGTGCTGGCGCATGCCTTCCATGCGCTGCTCCAGTATGGCAAGCCGATCCTGTTCCCGGACATCACCTACAGTTTCTATCCGACCTACGCCGGCCTGTACCAGGTCCAATACCGGGCGGTGCCGCTGGCCGACGATTTCACGCTGCGCGCCGACGACTATCTCGGCCACGGAGACGCCATCGGCGGCATCATCTTCCCCAATCCGAACGCCCCCACCGGCTGCCTGTTGCCGCTGGCCGAGGTCGAGCGCATCGTGCAGGGCAACCCGCAACGCGTGGTAGTGGTGGACGAGGCCTATATCGATTTCGGCGGCGACAGCGCGATCCCGCTGGTGCAGCGTTATCCCAACCTGCTGGTGGTGCAGACGCTGTCCAAGTCGCGTTCGCTGGCCGGCATGCGGGTCGGTTTCGCCATCGGCCACGCCGACCTGGTCGATGCGCTGGAGCGGGTGAAGAACAGTTTCAATTCCTATCCACTGGACCGCCCGGCGATCGCCGGCGCCACCGCCGCCATCGAGGATGAGGAATATTTCCGGAAGACCTGCGACATGGTCATCGCCAGCCGCGAGAAGCTGGTCGCCTCGCTGGCGCAGCTCGGTTTCGAGGTGCTGCCATCGGCCGCCAACTTCGTGTTCGCGCGCCACCCGCAGCACGACGCGGCCAGGCTGGCGGCGGCCCTGCGCGGCGACGGCATCATCGTGCGCCACTTCGGCAGCGCGCGCATCAGCCAGTTCCTGCGCATCACCATCGGCACCGACGAGGCTTGCGGTGCGCTGGTGCAGGCGTTGCAGCGCCACCTTTCCTGACGAGGGGGGGCAGTCGGCGTTACTTTTCCAGCGGGCGCTGCCGCCATGCGACCAGCGCGCCCGCCAGCAGCGTCAGCGCCGAGAACACCAGCCCGCGTTGCAATCCGCCCGCGCCATCGGCGATCCAGCCGACGATGGTGGGGCCGACGATCTGCCCTGCGGCGAAGATGATGGTGAAGGCGCTGATGCCGGCCGGCCAGTCGGCCTGCGGCAGGTTGTGCCGCACCATCGCCGTGGTGGAGGCCACCGCCGACAGGAAGCAGGCGCCGAACAGGATGCCCGAGGCGAACACCGCCGCCGCCTGGCTGGTGAGTGCCGGGATCAGCGTGGCCACGCACAGCAGCGTGTTGAGGATGGCCAGCGACTGGCCGCCGCGGAAGCGGTCCAGCATGCGCGCCCAGATGCGCGACGAGGCGAAGGTGGCCACGCCCAGCAGCGTGAAGAACAGCGTGATGCGCTGCGGCGCCATGCCTTGCTCCTTGAGCAGCGCGATGACAAAGGTCATGTAGCCGATATAGCCGAGCCCGAAAAACAAATATCCAGCCAGGCCGAAGATCAGGCTGCGCGGCTTGAAGCTGCCGCTTGCCGACGCCTGCGCGGCCGGCGCCGGGATATGGCGCGCCGGCAGCGACATGAATACGCTGGCCGCCAGCGCCAGCGCGCCCAGCAGCAGCCAGGCCCATTGCCAGGGATGCGCCGCGCCGTGTTCGGCGGCCGCTTGCATGACCGCCGGCACCGTCAGCGAGGCCACGGCGATGCCGATGCCGGTGCCGCCGTAATACAGTCCCAGCAGCAATCCCGCGCGTTGTGGGTGCAATGCCGCCAGGCGGCTGACCAGCAAGCCGCCGGCGACGAAGAGGAAAGCGCTGGTGATGCCGGTGGCCACGCGCAGCGCGAGTTGCGCGGCAGTGTCGGTGACGAAGCCGGGGGCGAAGGTCAGCAATGCGGTAGCCAAGGCGCCGCCGATCAGCACGCGATGCGCCATGTAGCGCCGCATCAGCCATGGCGTAATCAGCGCGCCCAGCAGATAGCCCAGCGCGTTGCCGGTATTCATGCCGCCGGCGACCAGGTAGGGCCAGCCGAGGTCGGCGCGCATCGGCGCCAGCAGCAGCGCATAGGAAAAGCGCGCCACGCCCAGGGCGATGGCGGTGCCCAGCGACAAGGCCAGCGCGGTCAGGATGGGATGGCGCTGGATGAAATCGTGGGGGGCGGGATCGGTGGTGGCGGACATGGGCTGGCGTCTCCGAAGCCTGGGGGCCTCATTTTATGTGCGCCAAGTGTAGCCCAAATGGGGCTGGCGCCGCTTGGCCGGTCCCGGTACGGCTTAGGCGGCCGCGCTTCGGTTTCCGGCGGCGTCTTGCGCCACGACGCGCAGGCAGGCGTCCACCACGCGCGGGTCGAGGCGCGTCCCGCTCAGGCGGCGGATCTCGTCGAGCGCTACCGCCATGCCCAGCGATTTGCGGTAAGGACGGTCGGCCGAGATCGATTCGACGATGTCGGATACCGTCAGGATGCGCGACTCCAGCGGGATCGATTCGGCCGTGACGCCGCGCGGATAGCCGCTGCCGTCGAGATATTCATGATGGCACCAGACGATCTCGGCCAGGTTGAAGGGAAAGCCGATCTTGCTGAGGATGTCGTAGCCGGCCTGCACATGCGTCTTGAGCAGCGCGTATTGCTCGTCGGTGATGCGGCCGGGTTGGGTCAGCAGCGCCAGCGGTATCCTGGCCTTGCCGATGTCATGCACTTGCGCCGCCATGCGCAAGACGTCGATGCGTTCGCGCGGCAAGCCGAGCTGTGTCGCGATTTTCACGCACAGCGTCGCGGTGCAGTCTTCGTGGCTCGGGGTATAGCCATCGGTAAACCGGTGCATGGCGACCAGCGCATCGATGATTTCCTGGTAGATCGGGTTTTGGTGCGGGTTTGAGTCTGAGTCTGGCATGCGATTCCTGCGATATCGCAGCGCGCCGGCCGGGAGCGGATGCCCCGGATGTCGGATAATAGCGGCTGCAATCCCGAAGCAGTTTACCTTCACGATGTATCAATGACAATCAAGCTTTCCACTTCACGCGCGGGCCTGCCGACCATCCGCAGCCGCCAGATCGCCATTTTGCTGTTCTTCCTGTTGCTGGGCATGGTGTATGCCAGTTGGGCCGCGCGCATCCCGTCCATCCGCGACATCCTGCAGCTCGACGCCGCCACGCTGTCGCTGGTGCTGCTGTGCGGCGGCATCGGCGCGGTGGGTTCGTTCCCGCTGGCGGCCTGGCTGACCGGCCATTACGGCGCGCGCCACAGCACGCTGTATGCGGGGCTGGCGCTGCTGCTCTCGTTGCCGCTGCTGGCGCTGGCGCCCGGCCTGTGGACGCTGATGGCCGCCAGTGCGCTGTATGGCGCCGCCTCCAGCTGCTTCGACGTGGCCATCAATGCGCTGGGCGCGCAGGCCGAAAAGGAGGCCGCGCGCCCCATCATGTCCATGCTGCATGGCTGGTTCTGCGTGGGTACCTTCACCGGCGCGCTGGTCGCCAGCGCCCTGGCGGGCATGGGCATTACGCCGGTCTGGCATTTCCTGCTGGTGTCGGCGCTGTTCCTGGCGCCGCTGTGCATGGCCTACAACGCGCTGCCGGACGACCGTCCCGAGCACGATCCGCACCGCAAGATCTTTGCCATCCCGCACGGCCATCTGGTGGTGCTGGGCGTGATCGGTTTTTGCGGCGCCATCGTCGAAGGCTCGATCGCCGACTGGAGCGGCATCTACATGAAGGATCACATCCACGCCAGCGACGGCGGCGCTCCGTTGGCCTATGCGGGCTTCGCCGGCATGATGCTGGTCATGCGCATGGTGGGCGACCGCCTGAAGGAGCGCTACAACGCGCGCCGCGTGGTGGCCGTCGGCACGCTGGCCGCCGCATTCGGCATGGGCATCGCGGTGATGGCTGAGGGCATGGCGCCCGCCGTCCTCGGATTCGCCATCGCCGGCGCCGGCGTGGCGGCGGTGTTCCCGTTCGTCTTCAGCGCCGCCGGCCGGCATGGTTCGACGGCGCTGGCGGCGGTGGCCACGCTGGGCTACAGCGGTAGCCTGATCGGTCCGCCCGCGGTCGGTTTCCTGGCGCATGGCTGGGGCTTGCCGGCAGCCCTGGCGCTGATCGGCGCGCTGTGCCTGGCCATTGCCGTGTGCAGCAGCCGCGCGCAGTGGCTGGAATAGGGCGCAGGCTCCTGGCGACTGCCCAGGCAAGATAGCGAAAAGAAATAAAATGGCGGTTTTGCCGATGCCCGGCGTCAGCGCCGCATCGTTCATGCAATAAGGGGAAACATCATGCGCAACCTGGTTCTGTTGCCAGGCTTCATGCTTAACCGGCACCTGTGGGACGACATGCAGGGCGACCTCGCCGCGCTGGGCACGCTCACCTTCGGCGACCTGGGCCAGGAGGTCGGCATCCAGGCCATGGCCGACGCGGTACTGAGCCAGGCGCCGGAGAAATTCATCCTGTTCGGATTTTCGATGGGCGGCTTCGTGGCCCAGGCGATCGCGCTCAAGGCGCCGCAGCGGGTGCTTGGCCTGGCGCTGCTCAATACCTCGTCGCGTCCGCAGACCGCGCAGGAGTCGGCCGCCACCAAGGCGCAACTGGAGATCGCCCAGCGTACGCCGTTCAAGGGCCTGACGTCGCGGGCGCTGGCTTCGTCGCTGCATCCGGCGCGCAGCGCCGAGCGCGCGCTGCTCGACCGTTTGCAGGCGATGGCGCTGTCCAATGGCAAAGAGGTGTTCCTGCGCCAGCTGCAGACGCTGCGCGACAGCAATGCCGAACAACTGCAGCAACTGCGCTGCCCGGTGCTGGTGGTGGCCAGCGACCAGGACAAGTTGCGCACGGTGGAAGAATCGGAAGAGATGGTGCGGCAGATCCCTCAGGCGCGTTTTGAGATCGTGGCCGATTGCGGCCACATGACGCCGATGGAAAAGCCGCATGAATTGTTCGCCCTGATCCAGGACTGGATCGCGCAATCGGGCCTGTGAGGCGGGGGCGGGTGCCGTGCCCGGCGGCAAGCAAAGCGAAAGGCAGCCGGACGATCGCCGGCTGCCTTTCTTTTTCCCGGTGCAGGCGGGAAAAGCCTGCCTGGAGCCGCCGGGCGTTTCCGGCAGCGCCTTACTTCTTGCGCGGCGCGTCGGCGGCCACGCGTCCGGGAGCCTTGTTCATTTCATCCAGGCCGCCGCTGCCGCGCAGGTCGGTATCGACCTTGCCTTCGCGGATATCGTCGTAGGCCTGGCGAATCTCCGGCCGTTCCACCTTGCGGCCGCTGTCTGCCGGATCCTGGCGGTCGAAGCTCTGGTCATGCTCATGCGGCAGTCGCGGCTTGTCGTGTTTGGGATGACGGTCTTTTCTGGTTCTGAGAAAGCTGGTCATGTTGTCCTCGCGTCAAATGTTGGACTTTCTTCCATCGTTGCGGATTACCGTGGCGGAGATTGCGGCAATGGCGCCGCGCGCAAAAAGATGGAAGCGAACTGATACGACCGGTTGCCCAGGAAGAAGTGCCGGACGTTACAAATTGAGCGGAAAGTAAGGGCGTTGTCCGACGGACAATTCGGACAAGCGGGGGAGGGATGGGGCAGGCGGAGGCGGACGGCAAGCCGTTTGGAGCTCCGTAACCTGCCGCTGCGTTCAATCGCGGCGAGGCGGTTCGACCTGGCGCATGCGCTGCCGCGGCAGCCAGGCCGCACCGGGCGATATCGCCTTACAGCGCCAGGCGCGCCCGCGCCGCCCGGTATTCGGCTTCAAGGCGGTCGGCCATTTCGGCCACCGAAGGGATGTCGTCCATCAGGCCCACGCCCTGGCCGGCGCCCCAGATGTCGCGCCAGGCCTTGGCCTTGCTACTGCCGCCGGAACCGAAATTCATCTTGGTCTTGTCCGCTTCCGGCAGGTTGTCCGGGTCGAGCCCGGCGTTGACGATGGATTTTTTCAGGTAATTGCCGTGCACGCCGGTAAACAGGTTGGTGTATACCACATCGGCGGCGGTCGATTCCACGATGGCCTGGCGGTAAGCCTCGTCGACGTTGGACTCCTTGGTCGCCAGCCAGCGCGAGCCGATGTAGGCGAAGTCCGCTCCCATGGCCTGCGCTCCCAGCACGGCGTCGCCGGTGGCGATGGCGCCCGACAGAACCAGCGGCCCCTTGAACATCTTGCGCACCTCGCCCACCAGCGCAAACGGCGATAGCGGGCCGGCATGGCCGCCGGCGCCGGCCGCCACCAGGATCAGGCCATCCACGCCGGCTTCCAGCGCCTTCTCGGCGTGGCGGATGGAAATCACGTCGTGCAGCACGATGCCGCCGTAGCTGTGCACCGCATCCAGCATCTCCCGGGGCGGCGCACGCAGGCTGGAGATGATGATCGGCACCTGGTGCCGCACGCAGACCTCGACGTCATGCGCCAGGCGGTCGTTGGACTGGTGCACGATCTGGTTGACCGCGATCGGCCCGACCTTGCGTTGCGGATGCTGCTGTTGCCACTCGGCCAGCTCGGCCTGCAACTGGGTCAGCCACACATCCAGCTGTTCGGCCGGACGGGCGTTGAGGGCAGGGAAGGCGCCCACCAGCCCGGCCTTGCACTGGGCCGCCACCAGGGCCGGGCCGCTGGCGATGAACATGGGCGAGCAGATGATGGGCAGGCGCAGATCTTGCAAGGCTTTCGGGTAAGCAGGCTGGGGCATGGCTGTCTCTCGGTTGTCGTTATGGAAAGGCGCTGGTCCTGAATTTGTTCGACGATTATAGGTGAAAATATTACGATCGTGCTTTTTGTTGCGCGGACGTGAATTTCATTCGGAAATTGCTAAATAATTTCCAGGATCGGCCGGCCTGCGTGTTATGTTTTTTTCGTACCTGCCGTAATGCATGTATGGATGGGCCGCGCCGGGGCGCGTGCCCCCGGTGTCCGGAGCGTTTCCGGCACGGATGGCAGGATCCATCGTTGTCATGCAATCGCACGATCCGTTGTGGGGAAAGTCATGGAAACCTTCGAGTTCGCCAATATCGCCATCGTTGCCGCATTGGGCGGCGGGCTGGTTCTGTGTGCGGTGCTGCACCACCGCTTCCTGAAAAAGGCCGTCGTCACCGCCGACAAGCGGCACGTGCGCGGCCTGCGCCGATACCGCCAGTGACCGCCTTGCCGCGCCGGCCGGTGTATCGCGGCTTGCCTTGCCGGCTGGCCGGGCTGGCGTTTTGCCGGCGGCTATGAGAATGTTTCGCTGAACCGAGTCCTTCCAAAGAAAACGCCGGGATTGCCCCGGCGTTTTTGTTTGGCGCATGCGAAGCGTTCAGGTCGCGCGCTTGGCCGCGATGGCATTGCCGGCGCGGCTGACCGATTTGCGGCCCAAGTGCTGCGAAATGAACTGGCCGGCGTCGACCACCGCATTGAGGTCGACGCCGGTGTCGATGCCCAGCCCCTGCATCATGTACAACACGTCTTCCGACGCCACGTTGCCGGTCGCGCCCTTGGCATAGGGGCAGCCGCCCAGGCCTGCCACCGACGAATGGTAGATGGTGATGCCGGCCTGCAGGCTGGCATAGATGTTGGCCAGCGCCTGGCCGTAGGTGTCGTGGAAGTGGCCGGACAGGCCCTCGATATGGAATTCGCGGATCGCCGTTTCCATCACCGGCCGCACCTTGTCGGGCGTGGCCACGCCGATGGTGTCGGCGATGTCGATCTCGTCGCAGCCCAGTTCGCGGAAGCGGCGTACCACATCGGCCACCGCGTCCAGCGGCACCTCGCCCTGGTAAGGGCAACCGAAGGCGCAACTGACGGCCGCGCGCAGGCGCTTGCGGTGCTGCTTGGCGGCCGTGGCGACTTCGCGGAAGCGCTCGATCGATTCGGCGATCGAGCAGTTGATGTTCTTTTGCGAAAACGCCTCGGACGCCGCGCCGAAGATCACCACTTCATCCACGCCGGCTTCCAGCGCCGCCTCGAAGCCCTTCATGTTGGGCACCAGCGCGGAATACACCACACCGGGTTTGCGCGTGATGCCATGCATCACTTCGCTGGAGGTCGCCATCTGCGGCACCCACTTGGGCGAGACGAACGAGGCCGCCTCGACATTGGGAAAACCGGCCGCGGTGAGCCGGTTCACCAGCTCGATCTTCACCTCGGCGGAGATGGTTTCCTTCTCGTTCTGCAAGCCGTCGCGCGGGCCGACTTCGACGATTTTTACTTTTTTCGGCAGGCTCATGTTGCGTGTCTCCTCTTGTCTCTTGTATGGCCGGCGATGCAGTGGCATCAGGCGGCGTCGGGTACGGGGTCCAGCTTG
The DNA here is from genome assembly GCF_007828355.1 of Herbaspirillum sp. SJZ099. Taxonomy (NCBI): domain Bacteria; kingdom Pseudomonadati; phylum Pseudomonadota; class Betaproteobacteria; order Burkholderiales; family Oxalobacteraceae; genus Herbaspirillum; species Herbaspirillum sp. SJZ099. The sequence continues at coordinate 42,457 of NZ_VIUO01000002.1, forward strand.
ACGTCGGCGACCAGGCCGCCGGTCATCTTTTCCAGCTGGGTGGCGGTCAGGTTGAACACCGCGTGCGGATGGCCGGCCGCCGCCCACACGCTGGGATAAAGGAACAGGTCACGGTCGATCAGCATCACCGGCTTGACCACATGGCCGACCGGGCATACGCCGCCGATCGCATAGCCGGTGCTGTCGCGCACGAACTTGGCGTCGGCCTTGCCCAGGGGGCCTACCAGCGCGGTCACCTTGGCTTCGTCGACGCGGTTGCTGCCGCTGGCGATCACCAGCACCGGCGCATCGTCGGTCACGCGCCGGAAGATGATCGACTTGGCGATTTCCGACACGCTGCAGCCCAGGCCGGCGGCGGCTTCGGCCGAGGTGCGGCCGGTCGCCGGCAGCATCACCACCGGTTTGTCATGCCCGAGTTGGGCCAGCAGGTCGGAAACGCGTTGGGCGGAAGAGGGCAGGGCGGCGGTATCGGCGGTCTGGGTCATGGCATGGCGGGGAATGAAAACTGATCCGACATGATAGCAGCGGCACGCATGTCCGTTTGGGCAGCCATCGGTTCAGGCATCCAGCAAAAACATGCCGTCGTTGCGCGCCGCGCCCGCGCGTTCCAATTGCGCGGCGACCCAGTGCGCCAGCGCATCGTCGTCCATGTGCATGAAGCGTTCATTGGCGATGCGCAGCAAGGGGATTTCGCGCATCATCGCCGGCAGGTCGGCCAGCGCGATGCGCTGCCGCTCCAGCAACAGGAACTTCACCAGCACCTTGATGCCGTTCTGGGCATTGCGCAGCGGATCGGCTTGCAGGTAATCGAGGCGCGAGAAGGCCTTCTCCAGCGCATCGTCCACCTCCGAAAAAGGCGCGCCATGCCCGGGAATGACCAGCTTCACCTCCAGCGTGCGGATCAGCTCCAGCGTGGCGCGCGCTTCGGCAAAACCCGATTCGCCGTCCAGCTCGGGAAAGATGATGCCGAAGCCGTTGCGCCACAAGGCGTCGGCCGAGATCAAAATACCTTCCTGCGCGCAGTAGAAAACCAGCGAATGCGGATCGTGGCCGGGCGCCGCCAGCGCCTGCCAGTCGAGGTCGCCCAGGCGCAGCACATCGCCGGCGCGCACCGTATCGTTGAAACCGAAGCGCGCGCAGCGCTGGCCGGTGGCGCGGTAGCTCAGCGCCTCTTCATCCCAGGCGCCGACTTTTTGCGCCTCTGCCGCCGGGATGGCGGTGCGGCAGCCATAAGCGGCCTGCAAGGCGGCATTGCCGCCGCAATGATCGGAATGCAGGTGGGTGTTGAGCAGCAGGTCGAGCTTGTCGCGCCCGCGCTGGCGCAGCACGTGGCGCACCAGCGCCAGCGTCTGTTCCGCATGCGAGACATAGCCGCTGTCGATCAGCGCCACCTCGTCCCGCCCGAACAGCAGCACATTGTTGGACGACAGCCAGCCGCGCTCCAGCACATGGATCGACGGCGGCACATGCAGGGCCGGTGCATTCATTGCCGGCGCCTATGCGGTTTTGAATTCGAGCAGTTGCGCACCCTCGGCGACCTGGTCGCCCACCGCGTACAGCATGTCTTCGACGGTGCCGCCGGCGGGCGCGGCGATGGTGTGTTCCATCTTCATCGCCTCCATGATCAGCAGCGGCGCGCCCTTTTCAACGATGCTGCCTTTCTGCGCCAGGATCGCCACGATCTTGCCCGGCATGGGCGCGGTCAGGCGGCCGCCTTCGGCTTCGCTGTGCCCGGCATGCGCCATCGGATCGGCATAGCGCAGGCTGGATTGCGCGCGGCCGTCGAACACATGCAGCAGTTCGCCTTCGCGCACCACCTCGGCTTGCAGCATGCGGCCATCGAGCGACAGGCGCAGGGTATCGCCGTCGGCGGATTCGATGCGCATGGCATGGACGTGGCCGTTGGCCAGTAATTTCCAGCCGCTGCCGTCGCCCGCATATTCCAGTTGCAGTGTCGACGGGCCGGACTGGTCGCTCAATTGCAGCGTGCGCAGCAGCTTGCCGTTGAGTCGCCAACCATGGGTGGACGACCAAGGATCCGCGCCGCTGGCGGCGCGCGCTTCGCCTTGCAGCAGCGCAGCGGCGGCCAGCGCCAGCGTGTCGATGGATGCCACTGCGGGCGGCGGGAACAGCGCGTCGTGATGACGTTCGATCAGGCCGGTATCGAGGTCGGCCTGCGCGAACGCGGCGCCGGCAACCAGGCGCTGCAGGAAACCGATGTTGGTCACCAGGCCAACCACCTGGTATTGCGCCAGCGCGCGCGACATATTGCGCAATGCGGCCGCGCGGTCGGCGCCCCAGACGATGAGCTTGGCGATCATCGGATCGTAGAAGGGCGAGATGGCGTCGCCTTCGCGCACGCCGGAGTCGATGCGCACGGCGGCCGGTTGCGCCGCGCCCGCCTCATGCAAACGGAATTCGACGGCGCTTGCCGTGCGCATGCGCGCCAGCGTGCCGATCGAAGGGAGGAAACCTTTCTCCGGATTCTCGGCATAGATGCGCGCTTCGATCGCATGGCCGTGGATGCGCAACTGCTCTTGCCCCAGTGGCAGCGCTTCACCGGACGCCACGCGCAATTGCCATTCGACCAGGTCCTGGCCGGTGATCATTTCGGTGACCGGGTGCTCCACTTGCAGCCGCGTATTCATCTCCATGAAGTAGAAGCTGCCATCTTGATTGGCGATGAATTCCACCGTGCCCGCGCCCACATAGCCGACCGCCCGCGCGGCGGCGACAGCGGCGTCGCCCATGGCGGCGCGGCGTTCGGCCGTCATGCCGGGCGCCGGCGCTTCTTCCAGCACCTTCTGGTGGCGCCGTTGCACCGAGCAGTCGCGCTCGAACAGGTAGACGCAGTTGCCGTGGGTGTCGGCGAATACCTGGATCTCGATATGGCGCGGCCGCGTCAGGTATTTCTCGACCAGCACGCGATCGTCGCCGAAGCTGGAAATCGCCTCGCGCTTGCAGGACGCCAGCGCGGCCTCGAAGTCTGCCGAACGCTCGACCACGCGCATGCCTTTGCCGCCGCCGCCGGCGCTGGCCTTCAACAGCACTGGGTAGCCGATGCGGTCGGCTTCGGCGCGCAGAAAATCGCTCTCCTGGCGCTCGCCGTGGTAGCCCGGCACCAGCGGCACCGCGGCCTTTTCCATCAGCGCCTTGGCGGCCGACTTGGAACCCATTGCGCGGATCGCCGAAGCCGGCGGGCCGATGAAGACCAGGCCGGCGTCGGCGCAGGCCTGGGCGAATTCCGCATTTTCCGACAGGAAGCCGTAGCCGGGATGGATGGCCTGCGCGCCGGCGGCCAGCGCGGCGGCGATGATCTTGTCGCCGCACAGGTAGCTTTCCTTGGCCGGCGCCGGGCCCAGGCGCACGCTTTCGTCGCAGCTCTGCACGTGCTTGGCGCGGGCGTCGGCATCCGAATACACCGCTACCGTGGCGATGCCGAGACGGCGCGCGGTGGCCGCCACGCGGCAGGCGATTTCGCCGCGGTTGGCGATCAGGATCTTGTTGAACATGGGGTCTCCTCCGTGGGCGCGGTTCAGATGCGGAACACGCCGAATTTGGTTTCTTCGATGGGCGCATTGAGCGCCGCCGACAGGCCCAGCGCCAGCACCGTGCGGGTGTCGGCCGGATCGATCACGCCGTCGTCCCACAGCCGCGCCGAGGCATAGTAGGGGTGGCCCTGTGTTTCGTATTGGGCGCGGATCGGTTCCTTGAAGGCGGCTTCTTCTTGTGCGCTCCAGCTGCCGCCGCGCGCTTCGATGCCGTCGCGCTTGACGGTGGCCAGCACGCTGGCGGCCTGCTCGCCGCCCATCACCGAGATGCGCGCATTGGGCCACATCCACAAGAAGCGCGGCGAGAACGCGCGTCCGCACATGCCGTAATTGCCGGCGCCGAAGCTGCCGCCGATGATCACCGTCAGCTTGGGCACGGCGGCGGTCGACACTGCCGTCACCATCTTGGCGCCGTGGCGGGCGATGCCTTCGTTCTCGACTTTCTTGCCGACCATGAAGCCGGTGATGTTCTGCAGGAAGATCAGCGGGATCTTGCGCTGGCAGCACAGCTCGATGAAGTGCGTGCCCTTCTCGGCCGATTCCGAAAACAGGATGCCGTTGTTGGCGACGATGCCCACCGGCATGCCATGCAAGTGGGCGAAGCCGCACACCAGCGTGGTGCCGTAGCGGGCCTTGAACTCGTCGAACTCGCTGCCGTCGACGATGCGCGCGATCACTTCGCGCACGTCGAAGGGCTTGCGGGTGTCGGTGGGGATCACGCCGTACAGTTCATGCGCCGGATACTTCGGCGCGACGCTCTCGCGCAGCGCCAGTTGCTGCGGTTTCTTGCGGTTGAAGTTGCCGACGATGCCGCGCGCGATCGACAGCGCATGCAGGTCGTCTTGCGCCAGGTGGTCGGCCACGCCGGACAGGCGCGTATGCACGTCGCCGCCGCCCAGTTCCTCGGCCGTGACCACTTCGCCGGTGGCGGCCTTCACCAGCGGCGGGCCGGCCAGGAAGATGGTGGCCTGTTCCTTGACGATGATGGATTCGTCGCTCATGGCCGGCACGTAGGCGCCGCCGGCGGTGCACGATCCCATCACGACGGCAACCTGCGGGATGCCCTTGGCCGACATGTTGGCCTGGTTGAAGAAGATGCGGCCGAAGTGGTCGCGGTCGGGAAAGACCTCGTCCTGGTTGGGCAGGTTGGCGCCGCCGCTGTCGACCAGGTAGATGCAGGGCAGGTGGTTGAACTCGGCGATCTCTTGCGCGCGCAAATGCTTCTTGGCGGTCATCGGGTAGTAGGTGCCGCCTTTGACCGTAGCGTCGTTGCACACGATCAGGCATTCCTGCCCGGCCACGCGGCCGATGCCGGTGATGATGCCGGCCGAGGGCGCGGCGTCTTTCAGGTTGCCGTCGCGGTCCTTTTCACGGTACATGCCATAGGCCGCCAGCTGCGAGAATTCGAGGAAGGGCGTGCCGGGGTCGAGCAGCATCTGCACCCGGTCGCGCGGCAGCAGCTTGCCGCGCGCCAGGTGCTTGTCGCGCGCGGCCTGGCCGCCGCCTTCGGCGATCGCCGCGACCTTTTGCTTCAGGTCGTCGACGATGCGTTGCATGGCATCGCGGTTGGCCTGGAAATCCTCGCTGCGCGGGTTGAGCTTGCTTTCGATCTGCGGCATGTCGTATCTCTCTCTTCAGTTTTTCTGTCTGCCGGTGGTGGGCTTGTGATGGGCTTATGGTGGGGCTTATGCGTCGCCCGGGAAGTTGCCATCGACGTAGTACCAGCGTGGCGTGCCATCGGCGTCCGGCTGGCGCACGAAGTTGCTGATCTCGTGCATGCGGTGCGCCTTGCCGCCGACCTTGAAGCGCGCCACGAACTCCACCGTGGCTTCGTCGCTGCCGGCGACATGGGTCTGCTTCTTGATGTCCAGGCCGATCCAGTTGACGTCGGTCTCGCCGGTCAGCTCTTCTTCCGGCAAGGTCTCGGGGAGCCAGGTCGCGCGCAGGTAGGCTTCATCGCGCAGCGCATAGGCGCTGTAGCGCGAGCGCATCAGCAGTTCGGCCGTGGCGGGAATTTCCGCGCCCGAGATGAAGCGGCCGCAGCACGTGGCGAAGGCGCCCTTGCCGCAGGGGCATGCGCTGCCCTTGGCGTGGTCTTTCTTGCCGGCCATCAGATCTTCCCGTTTGCCAGGAAGGCTTCCAGTTGCGGGTAGCGGTCGAAGCCCCAGAACGGTTCGCCGTCCACGATCACGAAGGGCGAGCCGAACACGCCTTGCTTTGCCGCTTCTTCGGTCGCCAGGCGCAGCTTGTCCTTGATTTCCTGGGTGCCCAGCGCCGCTTCCAGCGCGGCATGGTCGATGCCGAGGTCGCCGGCGATGCGCAGCACGTTGGCTGGCACGCTGATGTCGATGTCTTCGGTGAAGTAGGCGCTATAGACGGTCTGGATGAAATCGACCGCCTTCGCCGGCTGCTGCTCTTGCACCCACAGCGCGGCGCGCGCGGCGACTTGCGTGCCGATGGGGAAGTTGCCGGGTTCCTTGAAGAAGATATTGTGGAAGCGGGCGGTGCGCCCCATGTCGTGGCGCGAGTATTCGCCCTTGACCGGGATGGTGACCAGCGAGTTGGTGCCGATGTTCTTGAAGATCGGTCCCAGCAGGATGGGATGCCAGTTGACCTGGCGGCCGTATTTCGCCGCCAGCTTGCCGATCTCGACGGCGCCGAAGTAGCCGTAGGGGGAGCTGAAGTCGAAGTAGAAGTCGATGGGCTTGCTCATGATGTGGTGTGGGTACGGGAAAAAAGGTCAGAGGGTATCGGCGAACAGTTCGCGGCCGATCAGCATGCGGCGGATCTCGCTGGTGCCGGCGCCGATTTCGTAGAGCTTGGCGTCGCGCCACAGGCGGCCCACCGGATATTCGTTGATGTAGCCGTTGCCGCCCAGCGCCTGGATCGCTTCGCCGGCCATCCAGGTGGCCTTCTCGGCCGAGTACAGGATGGCGCCGGCGGCGTCCTTGCGCAGCGCGCGCACCTGTTCCGGCGAGGCGGCGCGGTCGCAGGCCTGGCCCACGGCATAGACATAGGCCTTGCAGGCCATCATGGTGGAATACATGTCGGCCAGCTTGCCCTGCATCAGCTGGAATTCGCCGATGGCCTGGCCGAACTGCTTGCGGTCGTGCACGTAGGGCACCACCGCGTCCATGCAGGCCTGCATGATGCCCAGCGGGCCGCCGGAGAGCACCGTGCGTTCGAAGTCCAGGCCCGACATCAGCACGTTGACGCCGCGGCCGACGCCGCCCAGCACGTTTTCTTCCGGCACCTCGCAATCCTGGAACACCAGCTCGCCGGTATGCGAGCCGCGCATGCCCAGCTTGTCGAGCTTTTGCGCCACCGAGAATCCCTTGAAGCCCTTTTCCACCAGGAAGGCGGTCATGCCGCGCGCGCCGGCTTCCAGGTCGGTCTTGGCGTACACCACCAGCACGTCGGCGTCGGGCCCGTTGGTGATCCACATCTTGCTGCCGTTGAGCACGTAGCGCTCGCCCTTCTTGTCGGCGCGCAGTTTCATGCTGACCACATCCGACCCGGCGTTGGGTTCGGACATCGCCAGCGCGCCGATGTAGTCGCCGGAGATCAGCTTGGGCAGGTATTTTTGTTTTTGCGCGTCGTTGCCGTTGCGCTTGATCTGGTTCACGCACAGGTTGGAGTGGGCGCCGTACGACAGGCCGATGGAGGCCGAGGCGCGCGAGATTTCTTCCATCGCGACGATGTGCGCCAGGTAACCCATGTTGGCGCCGCCGTATTCCTCGCTGGCGGTGATGCCCAGCACGCCGAGGTCGCCCAGTTTCTTCCACAGGTCCATCGGGAACTGGTCGCTGCGGTCGACCTCGGCGGCGCGCGGGGCGATTTCGGCGGCGGCAAAGGTGGCTACGGCTGCGCGCAGCGCATCGATGTCTTCGCCGTGGTTGAAGCTCAGTCCTGGCAGGTCGGGCATGCTTGTCTCCTCATTGTCGGTAGTCGTTTTTTCGATGCCGGTTCTGTGCCGGCGTGTTGACGTTAACGTCAACTATATTGTCTTCCGGTGTGCGCGGTATCTTCAGGCGGCCTTGCGGCGGGGCTTCGGCGCGCCGCTTCTTTTGCCCGCGTCTTCCAGCAGCGCGCGGCATTCGTCTTCATGCGCGGCGATCTCGGCCAGCGTCAATTCCAGGTCCTCGCGCTGGCGTTCCAGCTTGTCGCGGTGCTGCTGCAGCACGCCCAGGAAGCGCTGCAATTGCGGCTCGGTATCCTTGGGCGATTCATACATGTCGATCAGGTCCTTGATCTCCGAGAGCGTGAAGCCGAGGCGCTTGCCGCGCAGCGTCAGTTTCAGCCGCGTGCGTTCGCGCGCCGGATAGACGCGGTTGCGGCCGCCCGCGCCTTCGCGCTTGGGATTGAGGATGCCGTGATCCTCGTAGAAACGGATCGCCCTCGGGGTGATCCCGAACTCTTCCGCCAGTTCGCTGATGGTGTAGGTGGGCATGATGGCTCGCTCTGCGTCGAACGGGAATATTGGTTAAGCTGGTCCGGAGGTACCGCCATGCGTCTCTTTGCACGGAACGGATGCGGCATCGAAACTTCCGGAACTGGCACTTTACGTTAACGTAAAGTATATTGTGCTCCGTCGTCCAGTGGAAAATGCAGGAGACATGACGGCCTGGGCGTTTTATTGTCCGTACGGCAATGTCTTGTCCGTTCTTCGTTCCGCTTTCTTTCGTTTCATCTTGTCAGGTATTTCATGAATGAACTTGAATCCCAGCTCGACTACGCCTTCGGCGACGCCATGCCGGAAAGCGGCCGCACCATGGAGGTGGCGCCGGGCGTGCGCTGGTTGCGCATGGGTTTGCCCTTCGCGCTGAACCACATCAACCTGTGGCTGCTGGAAGATGAAGTCGAAACGCCGCAAGGTTTGCGGCGCGGCTGGACCGTGGTCGATTGCGGCATCGCCACCGATGCGACCAGGCAGGCATGGGAAACCATCTTCGCCGAGGAGTTGAACGGCTTGCCGATCCTGCGCGTGCTGGCCACGCATTGCCATCCGGACCATGTCGGCCTGGCCGACTGGCTGTGCCGGCGCTGGCAGGCGCCGCTGCTGATGAGCGCGGGCGATTATGCGTTCGCGCGCGTCATGTCGGCGGCCTTGCCGGGCGCCGAGGGGACGGCGGCGACGCCGCATTTCCAGCGCCACGGCCTGGCCGATCCGCAGACGATCGCCACGCTGCAGGGCCGCAACAATTACTACCAGGAATTGGTGCCGGCGATGCCACATGCCTATGCGCGGCTGCAGGATGGGCACGCCGTGCGCATCGGCGGGCGCGATTGGGAAATCATCACCGGCTTCGGCCATTCGCCGGAACATGTGTCGCTGTACTGCGGCGAATTGAACGTGCTGATTTCAGGCGACATGGTGCTGCCGCGCATCTCGACCAATGTCTCGGTGTTTGCGATCGAACCGGAATCCAACCCGGTGCAGCAATTCCTGGATTCATTGAAGAAGTATGCGCACCTGCCAGCCGACGCGCTGGTGCTGCCGTCGCACGGCAAGCCGTTCCGCGGCCTGCACACCCGCATCGCCCAGCTCGACGAGCACCATCGCCTGCGCCTGGCCGAGGTCCTGGCAGCGTGCGCCACGCCCAAGACCGGGGTGGATATCCTGCCGGTGCTGTTCAAGCGCGCGCTGGATACGCACCAGCTTTCGTTCGCCCTGGGCGAGGCGGTGGCGCACTTGCACAAGCTTTGGTATGACGGTGCGTTGCGGCGGGAATTGGGCGAGGATGGGGTTTATCGTTTTGTTGTCGTCTAGTTGGGGGCGACTATTGTGAATTTATGGCGGCTACTGGCGGCGGTAGCGGCCATCATATTCCCCGCGCAACTCGCCAATGCACATGCTCAGGTAGCGCATGCTTCAAGAGAAATGCAACAAAAACATCGGCCACAATGGTGTTTGAAAACCATTCGTCAGAGAGCAACGCAACTTCACCAGCGCCGAACACCAGTAAGGTTCCATCTGGATAGTTAGTGTTCTTTGTTTCTTGATACGCCCGGTAGTGCACGCCTGTAAGAGCATCACGACGTTCAAGCAGGCATGTAATCCCTCCTCCGGCAACCTGAAGATAGTTGCCGTGGTCGTCAGTCAGAGATGCGAAAGATGAGGTGCCGTAGCTTCTCAGGCTTAGAATCGCCTTTCGCAGTTGCTGCTCGGAAGGATAGTCTCTGGCAGATTTATTCTGGATTTCCAAGCGCATAATATTTTTGAGCAGTCAGGTTACATCCCTGAAGATGCAATCAATGTAATAGGTCGGCTTCTGGCCGATTGCGGACATCCCCAGAATGAGAGAAGCCAGCTCATGCAGGATTCCAGCTTAAATTCCCGCCGGAATCCCTCCCTCTAAGTTAGCCATAGATCGCGCGATAGTCGCGTAGCATGTGCTCCGACTCTCGTGCATGCCGGATGGCGTCAGATTGCAAAAGCACAACAAGCAATTCGCTGTCGTCTTCACCGGCTTGGGCAATGCATTCGCCCATGGGTGACCATACGCCGCTTCTTCCGCACGCTTCCCAGCCCCCGGTCGTTCCGCAGTAATTGGCTGTCACTACATAGATCGTATTATCCAGTGCTCTGGCAGGCATCCAAACGGATAGCTCCTGGCGACCAACAGTTCTGCCAAAGAGTGCCGAGACCAGATAGACGTCGCAGCCATCAGCGGCAACCCGGCGAGCATGTTCGGGAAAGCCCGAGTCGTAACATATTCCAAGACCGATCTTCCATCCACCGATCAGGATGGACTTGTCTTCGCAGCCGGGGGAATACCAATCCTTCTCGGAATAGAACAGGTGTTGCTTATGGTAAAAACCGATGCTTCCGTCAGCATTCGCGATGATGCTGCTTATCCTGCGGACACCGTCGATCAGCGTCGGCGCTCCGACGATGAGGGTTAACTCCTGTTCCTCCGAGATTCTCGCCAATGTTTCAAGCGCAGCATCGCCAGGTTTGATCAAGGCAGCGTCGCCTGTCTTCTTGAGAAGCTGAGGTTCATATCCCGTCAAGAATTTTTCGGGGAAGACGATGAGCTGTGCCCCTTCTCTTGATGCGTTCCTGCTATATCTCTGAACCGTGGCCAGGTTGGCCTCGATATCTCCGGCAACGGATGCGACCTGCGCTACGGCGAGGCGCAGGGAACTGGCCGGATCGGGATGCTCTTTTCTTTCATTGCATGTTGCCATCACATTCAAGCCCGTTTCCTAAAGAGATTACGATTCCACATTTGGCCAGAAGCCAACGTTCAAGAACGAGACTTACCGCATCCGATATTGTTTCGCATCATGACTAGTACGTTCATTGGAACGTCTTCGCCAAAACTTCGCCAGGAGCCGAGTTAAACCACAGCAGTGCTGAACGCATCGGGCCGCCGCGCAAGCAGGTGGGACAGCTGTTGAAGACTCGCCTGCAAGCGCCCGCGGTCCTTGATGCTACCCAAGGAGATCCGGATTGCATTGACGGAGCCGCTGCCAGTTGCGAATGCTTCCGCCGGCGTGATTGCGATGCCCTCGCCGTCGGCTGCGCGCGCAAGCTGTGATGAGTTCCAATACGCCGGCAACTCGAGCCATACATGCAGGCCGTCTCCGGCGCCGCTGTACCGTCCCGCCAGGATATCCCGGGCCATCCGGTGGCGCAGGCGCGCTTCGTTGCGTATGCCTTGCATCAATCCGTCGGCCGAACCGTCGAGGATCCACTGCGTGGCCAGTGCGGCCGTCAGCGGCGCGACCATCAGCGCAAACGATCTTAGCGCGGCCAGGAAGCGTTCGCGTTCGTGCGGGTCGCGTACGAGCACGAAGGCGACCCGCAAGCCGGGCGTCAGGCATTTCGACAGGGTTGAGATGTAGTACACCTGTTCCGAGGCAAACGTGGCGACAGGCGGTGGCGGCGCATCGGCAAGGAGCCAGTAGGGATCGTCCTCGACGATGCGGACATTGCAGCGTTTCGCGATGCTGGCGAGCTCCTTGCGCCGGTGTTCCGGCATGGTGATGGCGGTCGGGTTCTGTAGTGTTGGATTGAGGTAGAGCAGCCCGGGTTTGTGCTGGCGGCAGGCTTGCTCAAGCATCTCGGGCAGCATTCCGTGCTGGTCGGCTTCCACGGCAATGATGTGCCGGCCGAATTGGGTCGCTGCGGCACGCAAGCCGGGATAGCTCATTGGCTCTGTCAGGATGGCATCGCCCGGCTCCGTGAGCGCAAGGATCAATGCGGCGATTGCCGCTTGCGCACCCGGGCAGACAACAACCTGCCGGGCATCCAGATGCCCAAACATCGGTTCGAGCCATGTGGCTCCGGCCTTGCGGTCGGAGTCGCTTCCCCCGGCCAAGTGGTAAGTCATCAGCAATTCATTATCCGCCCTCATCAATACTTGGGACAAACCTTGTTTCAGCATGTCGTCGAAGTCCACGCCATCCGGCGGCGGCGGGGTATTCATGCTCAGGTCGAGGATCGAGGTCAACTCGACTTTCGGCGCGGCGACATAAGTGCCTCGAGCGCCGCGGCCTTCCAACAGGTTGCGGCGTCTGGCTTCGTCGTATGCGCGCGTGATCGTCGTCAGGTCGACGTCCAGCTGTGCCGCCAACTGGCGCTGCGGAGGCAGGCGGTCACCCGGTTTCAGCGATCCGTCTGCCATTGCGGCCTGCAACGCATCCGCAATCTGCAAAAAACGTGGCCCGCCGTGCATGGCCAATCTTGGCAACCAGATGGGCACATTGTCATCTTGTACGGTTTTGGGCTGGGACATTTTGTCTCGATGTATGGAAATTGCTTTTAAGTAGTATGTCCCGGAACGTGCGGCAACACCATCCTTGCATGGCAGCCGCTGGCGTTTTCGCCTCTCTCATCGGGGAGGTGGTGTTCCTCATGACAGTCGATGTCAAGCAATAGCCTGGAAATACGCAAAATGATGGATTGGGTTCCTATAGTCTTCGTTACATTCAAGGTGCTCGTGCTCGGCACGGGCATGTTCTTTGCCATCAAGTGGCATTACGATCAAGGGAAAAAGGGGAGGAAGACAGAGCAGCGCGCGGTGCTGCGCGCCAGCGGCAAGGTGGCCGTAGTCTTCGTGCTATCGCTCCTGGGTCTGGGACTCGCCACTTTCGCCGTTACCAGGATGCTGGGGTTGGACTTGACCTTCCCATGATGGCAAGCAATAGCCGGCATGGGCATTGTATGGTTTCGCCGCCGCCTGGTCGGGATGAGGCTATCGAGAATCTATGACGGCCTTGGCCGCCGAAAGCAGGCGAAGGCTCGCATGTGTCACTCAGGAAGCGCTGCCGGCACGAGGTGCTGCAGATGTCCATACCCTGCGGCTCTGGCGAACTCGGGAAGCTTCCAGATGGCGCCGTTCGCCCCCCAGCAGCCGTCCGCTACCTCGAAGAAGACGGTAGACATCATGACCTGGGGTTGATCGCCGGCGGGCATGCTTTGCTCAAGTATCGCGTAAATGCCCGCAATCGCATGTGGGGAAATAAAAAACGCCGGACGATCGGTCCGGCGTTTTGTCAGGCTGAGCGTGCGGCAGGTTCAGGCGGTGGCCGCGCTCTTCTTCATCTCGCGCTCTTCCTTCTGCAGCTTGGTCTTGATGCGGTTGCGCTTGAGCGGCGACAGGTATTCGACGAAGACCTTGCCCTTCAGGTGGTCCATCTCGTGCTGGATGCACACCGCCAGCAGCTCGTCGGCTTCCACTTCGAACGGCTTGCCGTCGGCATCGAAGGCGCGCACCTTCACGCGCGCCGGGCGTTCGACGCCGTCGTAGATGCCGGGCACCGACAGGCAGCCTTCATCGTAGACGCGCTTTTCCTCGCTGGCCCATAGCACTTCCGGGTTGATGAATACGCGCAGCTCGCCGCCGCTGTCGGAAACGTCAATGACGATCACCTGTTCGTGCACGTCGACCTGAGTCGCGGCCAGGCCGACGCCGGGCGCGGCGTACATGGTCTCGGCCATGTCGGCGACCAGCTTCTTGATGCGTTCGTCGAACACGGTGACGGGCTTGGCCACCTTGTGCAGGCGCGGATCGGGGTAACGGAGGATATTGAGCAGGGCCATACGTGTGAATCTCGGCAATCGACTTGGAAGTCGGAAAAGGTCTGGTACATCGTCGCTCGCCATTTTGTGAGCAACGGGAAAATTTTTATCGGGAATATCTTTTAAATAAGGTCGGATTACGCGGCATCAAGTGCGGCGACGGCAGAATGACAGCTCCCGTCGGCGGGATTGGCGCCCGGCAAATCCGGGCGGCATGCCGGTTCCGGCTGCTGTCGCCGTATGCCTTGCCGACACTGGCCAGCTTTGTTTTGATCTTCCCGAAACGATGAAAAAGTTTAGCACAGGCCCGCTGCTTTTCGCTTGCTGGGTGCCCGCAGGGGCGGTTTCGGCGCAGGAGCCGCCGCCGTTCGTTGTTTCTCCGCCGCTGCCGGAATACATCTTGTCGCCGCGACCGCGCGTGCTGGCGCCGTTGCCGCAAGCCCAACAGGCGGCCGATGACGGTGCGCGGCCGCAGGCGATGGTGCTGGATGGGGATGCCGGCCCGTTTGCCGAGGTGACCGGGCTTGTGGCGGCGCGTGATGTCGTGCGGGATGCCGCGCAGATGTTCGTGTCCGGCCAGGTGGTGCGCATTGCCCCGGTTGGCGCATCCGGCGCGCCGCTGGAAGAGGGCGTTTCGATCTACCGCCTTGGCCCGGTGCTCGGTTCTGCCGACGGCCGTACGGCGCTGGGGCGCATGGCTTACCGGATCGGCAGCGCCCGCATCGTCCGCCGCGATGCGGATGGCAAGGCGACCAAGGCGGTGATTGCCCACGGCAACCGGGAGATCGCCGCGGGCGACATCGTGCTGGATGCGCGGGCATGGCCGGCCGCAGCAAGGCAAGAAACCGTGCGCGCGGTGGCTGCGCGCGTGGCGTTGCAGTCCGGCGCGGAACGCATGCGCCTGGCCGCCATGGGCCAGGTGGCGGGGCTGGACCGTGGTGCGCTGGACGGCGTGCGCGCCGGCATGTGCCTGCGCGCGGTGGAATGCGACCGCACGGGAGATGTCGTCGGCCGCGTGCTGCACGCCGGCGGCCGGGCGTCGGTGGCGCGGCTGGAGCACGGCGCCGCTTTGCTGGCCGGGGGCGACGAAGTTTGCGTCGCGGCTTGCCCCGATTGATGTCCGATTCAACGCCTGTGTGAACGATATGGATGATTTCCCGCTTTCCCCGGATCTTCCCGCGATGGAGAATCCGGCCGCCCTGGAGGCATGGTTGCGATTGACGCTGACCGATGGCGTCGGCAGCGAAACCGGGCGGCGCCTGCTGGGCGCCTTCGGCTTGCCGGGACTGGTGCTGCGCGCCGGGCGGGCGGCATTGGAGGCTCTGGTCACGCCGCGCGTAGCCAACGCCTTGTGCAAGCCGCCCGGCGCAGCCATGCGCACCCACATCGATGCCACGCTCGCCTGGGCCGAGGCGCCTGGCAACGCGATCGTCACGCTGGCCGATGCGCACTATCCGCGCGCCTTGCTCAATATTCCCGACCCGCCGCTGCTGCTTTACGTGAAGGGCAACATCGCGCTGCTGGAGGCCAACGCGCTGGCGGTGGTCGGCAGCCGCAACGCCACCGCGCAGGGGCTGGCGCATGCCGAACGCTTCTCGGAACAATTGAGCCATGCGGGCCTGGCCATCGTCTCCGGCCTGGCGCTGGGCATCGACGCCGCCGCGCATGTCGGCGGTTTGCGCGGGCCGGGTTCGACGGTGGCCGTGATCGGCACCGGCATCGACATCGACTATCCGCCACGCAACCGCGCATTGGCGCAACGCATTGCGCAAGAAGGCTGCATCGTCAGCGAGTATCCGCTGGGCATGCCGCCGCTGGCGGCCAACTTTCCGCGTCGCAACCGCCTGATTTCGGGGCTGGCGCGGGCGGTGCTGGTGGTGGAGGCGGCGGCCCAGTCGGGCTCGCTGATCACCGCGCGCATGGCGGCCGAGCAGGGGCGCGACGTGTTTGCGATCCCGGGCTCGATCCATTCGCCGCTGGCCAAGGGCTGCCATCAGCTTATCCGCCAGGGCGCCAAGCTGATCGAGACCACGCAGGATATCCTGGAGGAAATGCCGCCCTTGTTCGCGGCAAAGGGAAATGCCTCGCTTGCGTCGCCCGATTGGCAACGGTCGCAACCTGCCGGAGCGGAGGGCGTGGGCGGCGCCGGTAATGACGATGCGGCAACAGCCCTTGTCATGCAGGCAATGGGCCACGATCCGGTCGGCACGGATACCCTCGGCGCGCGCTGCAAGCTGGACGCGGCGCAACTCTCGGCAATCTTGCTGGCGCTTGAGCTGGCGGGGCGCATCGAAGTGTTGCCGGGAGCGCGCTATCGTCGTCTGGCGTAGGGGCGGGTTCTTAAAAGTTTATGCAGCAGGCTCGGGAAAATCCTGCCATACTGGGGGCGCCGACTTGTGTATTCACACCCTTCGCGATAGAGTAGACCTATGTTCGATGTCCTCGTTTACTTGTACGAAACCTACTATCGCCCCGATGCCTGCCCCGAACCGGAGGCGCTGGTGAAGAAGTTGTCCGCGATAGGTTTTGAAGAAGATGAAATTTCCCAGGCGCTCGGCTGGCTGACCGACCTTGAAGTCGCCAACCACGAGTTCGCCGATTCCTATCCCCGGCAAACCTCCTTTTCCTTCGGCACGCGCATCTACGCACGCCAGGAAACCGACGTCCTCGGCACCGATGCCGTGGGTTTCATCCAGTTCCTGGAGTCGGCCAAGATGCTCGACGGCATGCAGCGCGAGATCGTCATCGAACGCGCGCTGGCCGCCGGCGAGGTGCCGATCACGCTGGAAAAGCTCAAGGTCATCGTGCTCATGGTGCTCTGGAGCCAGGGCAAGGAACCGGACGGCCTGATGTTCGAGGAGCTTTTCCTCGACGAGGAAGACAGCGAACCGCGCCTGTTGCATTGATGCATTGCGTTGGCGGCGAGGCAATATTGCCAGCCGTGCGCAAGGCGCACTTGTCCGAAACCTTGCAAATCCGCCTTCATCCAACTTATCCCGGCAAGCCATCAGGCTTGCCGTTTTATTTGCATCACGCTTATCATTCCCCCGCGCCGGGCCAATATTGGCTACTATATAAATATCCGTTGTCCAAAAGCAATCAAAGGAGCGGCACGCATGCTGTGCTGCCCGCACCAACAAGATTTCCCATGCTTTGGGCGACATGGCGTTGTTTAAGGAACATCCGGCCCCAGATTGGCGCTGGTATTTCTGACAGCGCCAGCAACCGACCTCTCTTTCGAGACCCATACCTATGAGCAAGACCCTCATCATTGCCGAGAAGCCCTCTGTCGCGAACGACATCGCGAAGACGCTCGGCGGCTTTACCAAGCACGATGAGTATTTCGAATCCGATGAATATGTCCTGTCGTCGGCCGTCGGCCACCTGCTTGAAATCGCGGTGCCCGAGGAGTACGACGTCAAGCGCGGCAAATGGAGCTTCGCCCACCTGCCGATGATCCCGCCGCACTTCGCGCTCAATCCGATCGCCAAGACCGAGTCGCGCCTGAAGGTGCTCTCCAAGCTGATCAAGCGCAAGGACGTGACCACCCTGATCAACGCCTGCGACGCGGGCCGCGAGGGTGAGCTGATCTTCCGCCTGATTGCGCAATACACCAAGGCCAAGCAGCCGGTGAAGCGCCTGTGGCTGCAGTCGATGACGCCGGGCGCGATCCGCGACGGCTTCAAGCAGCTGCGCGACGATGACGAAATGATGCCGCTGGCCAACGCCGCCCGCTGCCGCAGCGAGGCCGACTGGCTGATCGGCATCAACGGCACGCGCGCCATGACCGCCTTCAACTCCAAGGAAGGCGGCTTCTACCTGACCACCGTGGGTCGCGTGCAGACGCCGACGCTGTCGATCGTGGTCGAGCGTGAAGAGAAGATCAAGAAATTCGTCTCGCGCGACTACTGGGAAGTCCACGCCGAATTCGTCTGCGCCGCCGGCATCTACAAGGGCCGCTGGCTGGACAAGGCGCACAAGAAGGATGAAGCCGATCCCGAGAAGCGTCCGGAACGCCTGTGGGCCAAGGCGGCGGCGGACTCCATCGTGGCCGCCTGCCGCGACAAGGTCGGCACGGTCACCGAGGAATCCAAGCCGACCACGCAAATGGCGCCCGGCCTGTTCGACCTGACCAGCCTGCAGCGCGAAGCCAACTCGCGCTTCGGCTTCTCGGCCAAGAACACGCTGGGCCTGGCGCAGGCGCTGTATGAAAAGCACAAGGTGCTGACCTATCCGCGTACCGACTCGCGCCACCTGCCGGAAGACTACCTCGCCACCGTCAAGGACACGATGGAGGCGCTTTCCGAGAACAACAATTACCATCAGTTCTCCAAGCAGATCTTGAAGCAAGGCTGGGTCAAGCCCAACAAGCGCATCTTCGACAACACCAAGATCAGCGACCACTTCGCCATCATCCCGACCACCCAGGTGCCCAAGAACCTGTCGGAACCGGAACAGAAACTGTACGACCTGGTGACGCGCCGCTTCATGGCGGTGTTCTTCCCGGCCGCCGAGTTCCAGGTGACCACGCGCTTCACCGAAGTGTCGGGCCACCAGTTCAAGAGCGAAGGCAAGGTCATGATCAACCCCGGCTGGCTGGCCATCTACGGCAAGCAGGTCGAGGAAGACGACAAGGACGGCAAGGAAGGCGGCGGCAACCTGGTCGCCGTGGCGCCGGGCGAGAAGGTCAAGACCGACAAGGTGGTCGCCAACGGCCTGGCCACCAAGCCGCCCGCGCGCTACACCGAAGCCACGCTGTTGTCGGCCATGGAAGGCGCCGGCAAGCTGGTCGATTCCGACGAGCTGCGCGAAGCCATGGCGGGCAAGGGCCTGGGCACGCCGGCCACGCGCGCGGCCATCATCGAAGGCTTGTTGAACGAAAAGTACCTGCTGCGCGAAGGCCGCGAAATGATGCCCACCGCCAAGGCGTTCCAGCTGATGACGCTGTTGCACGGCCTGGGTGTGGACGAACTGACCGAACCCGAGCTGACCGGCGAGTGGGAACACAAGCTGGCGCAGATGGAGCGCGGCAAGATCAGCCGCGAGGAGTTCATGCGCGAGATCGCGCAGATGACCCAGATCATCGTCAAGCGCGCCAAGGAATACGACAACGACACCATTCCGGGCGACTACGCGACGCTGCAGACGCCTTGTCCGAACTGCGGCGGCGTGGTCAAGGAAAACTACCGCCGCTTCGCCTGCACCAAGTGCGAGTTCTCGATGACCAAGGTGCCCGGCGGGCGTCAGTTTGAAATCGCCGAAGTGGAAGAGCTGCTCAAGAATCGCACCATCGGTCCGCTGCAGGGCTTCCGCTCCAAGATGGGCCGGCCGTTCGCCGCCATCCTGAAGATTTCGCGCGACGAGGAAATCAAGAACTACAAGCTGGAGTTCGACTTCGGCCAGAATGACGGCGAAGGCGAGGGCGGCGAGCCGGTCGATTTCAGCGAGCAGACGCCGCTGGGTCCATGCCCCAAGTGCGCCTCCGGCGTCTATGAAATGGGCCTGGCCTACGTCTGCGAAAAGACCGTGGCCAAGCCCAAGGCCTGCGACTTCCGCAGCAGCCGCATCATCCTGCAGCAAGAGATCCTGCCCGAGCAGATGGCCAAGCTCCTGAATGAAGGCAAGACCGATCTGCTGCCGGGCTTCATCTCGCAGCGCACGCGCCGTCCGTTCAAGGCCTTCCTGGTGCGCGGCAAGGATGGCAAGATCAGCTTCGAGTTCGAGGAGCGCAAGGCCAAGGCGCCTGCCAAGGGCAAGGCCGCCGCTGCGCAAGCCGATGGCGATGCCGCTGAGGCAACGGCCAAGCCGGTGAAGAAGGCGGCAGCGATCAAGAAGCCTCCCCTGAAGAAGCCACCCCTGAAGAAGGCGACGCCGAAGAAGGCCACCAGCGCGTAATCGTCATTCACGGTTGCGCTGCCCAAAAAGAAAACCCTCGCGATGCAAGTCGCGAGGGTTTTTTGCTATCGGCCGCTTTTCCGCGGGTCACATGCCGAACGGCCGCTGGCCCAGCGCCTCGACCACATGGTCGACGAAGCAGGTGATCCGGGCGGCCAGGGCAGTGTTGCGGTAGTAGACCGCGTTGATCGATTGGGGCGTATCCAGCGTGTGCCCGGCCAATACCTGCACCAGCCGGCCGCTGCTGCGGTCTTCGCGCGTCATGAAATCCGACAGGCAGACGATGCCCAGGCCCGCCAGTGCCATATGCCGCAGCGTTTCGCCGCTGGACGAGGCGATCGTCGGCCTGATGTGGACGATGTTGCCGTCGGCGTCGCGCAGCGGCCAGTCGTTCAGCGTTTCCGGCTGGTTGAAGCCCAGCAGCGCGTGTTCCTTGAGTTCCCCCGGTTCGGTGGGCGTGCCGTGGCGCTTGAGATAGGCGGGGCTGCCGAATATCCGCAGGCGGCTGGTGCCGATGGGGCGGGCGTGCAGGGTGGAATCCTTCAGGGGGCCGATGCGCAGCGCCACGTCGGTGCGCTTTTCGATCAGGTCGACGATGCCCTCGTTGGAATTGAGCTCCAGTTCCACCTCGGGGTAGCGCGCGCGAAAGCCTTCCAGCAGCGGCACCAGCACATGCAGCATGAAGGGCGTGGCGGCATCGACCCGCAGCCGCCCGGCCGGGCGCATGCGGCGCGCCGCCATCTGTTCCTCGGCCTCGTCGACCGAGGCGAGGATGGCGCGGGCGTGCTGCAAAAAGGCCGTGCCTTCCTCGGTCAATTCCAGCCTGCGGGTGGTGCGGCGTAGCAGGGTGGTCTGCAATTTTTCCTCAAGCCGGCCCAGCGTGCGGCTGGTGGCCGAGATCGTCAATCCCAGCAGCTCCGAGGCGGCCGTGATCGAGCCGGTATCCACGACGGCCGCAAAGGCCTGCAATTCGTCGAGCGTGGTTTTCATTGTTGAATTGAAATCAAAAGTATTTGGCTTATACGAGGCTTAATCTGCAAATATAAACCAAGGACAATGCAATCCATCGAAAACCCACGATTTCCACTCAAGATTTCCCTCAAGGAGAAGTTGTAATGAAGTCTTCCTCAGCCTTACTCGCCCTGGCCATCGGCGCATTCGCCATCGGCACCACCGAATTCACCCCGATGGGCCTGTTGCCGGTGATCGCCGACGGCGTGCAGGTCAGCATCCCCACGGCGGGCATGCTGGTTTCGGCTTATGCGGTTGGCGTCATGGTTGGCGCGCCGGTGATGACGCTGCTGTTCAGCCGCTTCGGCAAGCGCGCGGCACTGATGTCGTTGATGCTGATCTTTACCGTCGGCAACCTGCTGTCGGCGTTCGCGCCCAGCTACGCGACGCTGCTGCTGTCGCGTTTGATCACCAGCCTCAACCACGGCGCCTTCTTCGGCATCGGGGCGGTGGTGGCGGCCAGCGTCGTGCCCAAGGAAAAGCAGGCCAGTGCGATCGCGGCCATGTTCATGGGCCTGACCATCGCCAATATCGGCGGCGTGCCGGCGGCCACCTGGATCGGGCAGCAACTTGGCTGGCGCCTGGCTTTCGGCGGCACCGCTGCGCTCGGCCTGATCACCATTGCCGCGCTGTGGCTGGCATTGCCCAAGGGCGAGCCGGGCGCGCGTCCGGATGTGAAGCGCGAGCTGAAGGTGCTGACCCGTCCTGAAGTCCTGCTGGCGATGGGCACCACGGTGCTGGGTTCCGGTGCGATGTTCGCGCTCTATACCTATGTCGCGCCGATGCTGGCCGACATCACCCATGCCAGCCCGGGCTTCGTGGCCTTCGCACTGGTGTTGATCGGCATCGGCTTCACGCTCGGCAACAGCCTGGGCGGCCGCCTGGCCGACTGGTCGCTGGACGGCGCCACCAAGCTGATCCTGGCTGCGCTGGCCATCGTCATGATCGTGCTGCCGCTGGCGATGACTACCCATGTGGGCGCCGCTATCGGACTGGTGGTGTGGGGCGCCGCCGCTTTCGGCATCGTGCCGCCGGTGCAGATGCGCGTGATGCAGGCTGCCGCCCAAGCTCCCGGCCTGGCTTCGTCGGTCAATGTCGGCGCCTTCAACCTGGGCAATGCGGTGGGGGCTGCCCTGGGCGGCGCCGTCATCGGCCAGGGCTGGGGCTATGCCGCCGTGCCGCTGGTCGGCGCAGCGCTGGCGGCCGGCGGCCTGGGTTTGGTCTGGCTGGGCAATATGGGCCGCCGTGGCGTGGCGACCAGCGCCTGAGCGCACATCCGATTCCCTTTGAATTGTTCCTTTTACCTAATTTGATTCAGGAGTTTTTATGAGCATCCCCTCCTTTGGCGTCGGCACCTTCCGCCTGACCGGACAGGCCGTGATCGATTCCGTACGCAACGCGCTGGACGTGGGCTACCGCGCCGTCGATACCGCGCAGATCTATGGCAACGAGGCCGAAGTCGGCCAGGCGATCGCCGCCAGCGGCGTGAAGCGTTCCGAATTGTTCGTCACCACCAAGATCTGGACCGAAAACTACGCCAAGGGCAAGCTGGTCGCCAGCCTGCGCGACAGCCTGCAGAAGCTGCGCACTGACTACGTGGACCTGACGCTGATCCACTGGCCGGCTCCCGGTAACGGCGTGGCACTGGCCGAATACATGGAAGCGCTGGCAGAGGCCAAGGCGCTGGGTTTGACCCGCCGGATCGGCGTCTCCAACTTCAACATCGAACTGACCAGGCAGGCCATCGCGGCGGTCGGCAAGGGCGAGATCGCCACCAACCAGATCGAACTGAGCCCTTACCTGCAAAGCCATAAGCTGACCGCCTTCTTGAAGGAGCAAGGCATTGCCGTGACCTCGTACATGACCCTGGCCTATGGCAAGGTCCTCAAGGATCCGGTGCTGGCCAAGATCGCCGACAAGCACCAGGCCACGGTGGCGCAGGTGACGCTGGCCTGGGCGCTGCAACTGGGCTATGCGGTGATCCCGTCTTCGACCAAGCGCGAGAACCTGGCCAGCAACCTGCTGGCGCGCAACATGAAGCTGGACGCCGGCGACATGGCGCAGATCGCCGCACTGGAACGCAACGGCCGCGAAGTCAGCCCCGAAGGCCTGGCCCCGGCATGGGATTGATGGAGCGTTTGCGATGACAACGTCTTTGGCATGTCTGGCGGACGGGGGCTTGAGCATCGGCATCGAAGCCCCGCTGGACAACGACTGGACGTCCGCTGGCGAGCAGTCGCGGCGCCAGGCCGACCGCCGGCCCGGCGAGCCGGATCTGCAGCGCCATGCCGAACTGGCCCAACTGGCCGACCGGCTCGGTTTTCGCGCGCTGTGGGTGCGCGACGTGCCGGTGTACGACCCGTCTTTCGGCGATGCGGCGCAGGTATTCGAGGTGTTTTCCTACCTGGGCTACCTGGCCGGCATCACGCGCGATATCTTGCTTGGCACCGCCGCGGTGGTGTTGCCGATCCGCGAACCGCTGCTCACGCTGAAGTCGGCGGCGACGGTGCAGCGCCTGAGCGGCAATCGCCTGATGCTGGGCGTGGCCAGCGGCGACCGGCCGGTGGAATATCCGCTGTTCGGCCGCGATTTCGTCGGCCGTGGCGACAACTTTCGCGAACAGGTGGCATTGCTGCGCGATGGCGCGCAATCCAGCCTGCCTTCCGGCCTGGATGTGCTGCCCAGAATGGAGGCGCCGCTGCCGTTGCTGGTGGCGGGTCTGGCCCAGCAAAGTCCGGCATGGGTGGGGCAGAACATGGACGGCTGTTTGGCCTATCCGGGCACACCCGAGGATCATGCGCGCCGCGTGGCGGCCTGGCGCGCCGTGGCCGGCGACAAGCCGTATGCCAGTTTCATCCACCTCGATTTGAGCGAGCGCGCCGATGAACCCATGCTGCGCTGGCGTTTCGGCTTGCGCGGCGGCCGCCAGGCGCTGGTTGCCGAACTGCGCGCGTTGCATGCCGCCGGCGTCGATCATGTCGGCCTGCATTTCCGCCGTAACCGGCGCCCGCTCGACGAAACCTTCCATGAGATCGCCGAGCATGTGCTGCCTGTTTTCCATGCCAGGCCGGCGGGCGCTGCCGTACCGGCCCAGGAGATTTGCCATGTCTGATACCCAGGCTGCGCTCCATCGCATGTAAGGCCCGTCGTCCGCATTGGCGGAGTAAAGTAATCCGGTCCCGCCAATGCGGGAGGGGGTTATCCGCCGTATACGATTGTCAGCGGCGCATGGTCGGAGAAGCGCTGCTCCTTGTAGATCGCCGCGCTCTTGGCGCTGGAGGCGATGCCCTTGGTCGCCACGTGGTAATCGATGCGCCACCCCACGTTATTGGCCCAGGCCTGGCCGCGGTTGCTCCACCAGGTGTAGGCGTCGCCGGTGGTGTCCGGATGCAGCAGGCGGTAGACATCGACCAGTTCCAGCTTCTCGAAGATGTGGGTCATCCAGGCGCGTTCTTCCGGCAGGAAGCCCGAGTTTTTCTGGTTGCTCTTCCAGTTCTTCAGGTCGATTTCCTTGTGGGCGATGTTCCAGTCGCCGCAGATGACGATCTCGCGGCCGCTCTTCTCCAGCGACATCAGGTGCGGCAGGAATACTTCCATGAAACGGAACTTGGCCTGCTGGCGTTCGTCGCTGGACGAGCCGGACGGGGCGTACAGCGAAATCACGGTGAGGTCGCCGAAGTCGCATTCGACATAGCGTCCCTCGTCGTCGAATTCGGTGTTGCCAAAGCCGATGCGCACCGAGTCCGGCTCGCGCTTGCTGTAGACGCCCACGCCCGAATAGCCCTTTTTCTGGGCGTAGTGGAAGTGGCCGACATAGCCCTCGGGGGCTAGGAACTGGCCGGTCATGTCGGCGGCCTGGGCCTTCAGTTCCTGGACGCAGACGAAATCGGGCGATTCCTTCTGCAGCCATTCGAAGAAACCCTTCTTGGCCGCGGAGCGGATGCCGTTAAGATTGGCGGAGACGATGGTTGGCATGTTCTGATCCTGCGAAGTAAGGCCGGTAGCATAACCGATAGGGCGTTTCATTTAAAATACCGGTCTGATTTCGCTGCGCGCCCGGCTTGCCGATGGGCAAACATGTGTTGCGCCAGCCTTCGACTCCACTTTTCCCCGGGAATGTATCTTGAGCAACTTGAGACAGGAATTCATCGAATTCGCCGTGTCGGCCGGCGTGCTGCGCTTTGGCGAATTCGTCACCAAGGCGGGCCGCACCTCGCCTTATTTCTTCAACGCCGGCCTGTTCAACGAAGGCGCGACGCTGGCCCAGGTGGCGCGCTTCTACGCGCAGACCCTGGCCGACGCCGGCATCGAATACGACATGCTGTTCGGCCCCGCCTACAAGGGCATCACGCTGGCCTCGGCCACCGCCGTGGCGCTGGCCGGCATGGGCCGCAACGTGCCGTTCGCTTTCAATCGCAAGGAAGCCAAGGACCACGGCGAAGGCGGCACCATCGTCGGCGCCAGGCTGCAGGGCAAGGTGGTGATCATCGACGACGTCATTTCGGCCGGCACCTCGGTGCGCGAATCGGTGGACATGATCCGCGCCGCCGGCGCCACGCCGTGCGCGGTGCTGATCGCGCTCGACCGCATGGAGCGCTCCGGCAAGGACGGCGCGTTGTCGGAACATTCGGCGGTGCAGGAAGTGGCGAAGGAATACGGCATGCCGGTCATTTCCATCGGCAACCTGAACGACCTGTTCGAGTACATCTCCAGCGGCGGCGACGCGCGGCTGGCGCAGCACAAGGATGCGGTGGCGGCGTATCGCGCGCGTTACGGCGTGTGACCGGATCGGTCCGGCGAGCCCGGGCAAACGCCCCAAACGGAAACGGCTGCATCGGAAGATGCAGCCGTTTTTCTTGGGCCTGCCGCTGGCGGCGGGATCTTAGAGCGGGCGGATGGCGCCGGCCACGTCATGCCGCTGCAGCCGGTCGTCCAGCTCGCCGAGCTGGGCTGCCACCGCGTTCTCGGTCTGCTCCACGCGCAGGCCGATGTCCTTTTGCAGGGTATCCAGCCGTTGCGCCAGCAAGGCCTGTTGCTCGGCCTGGCGCTGGTTCAACTGATCCAGTTCGGTCTTCAGGTACCCGCGCAGGTCGGTGAAGCGCGAATGCTCGGCCTGGTCGGCCAGGTCGCGCTGCGTTTCCAGCTGCTTGGTCAGGCGCCGGCTCTCCAGCAGTATGCTGGTTTGCAGCGCCAGGATATAGAGCAGGAAAAAGGCCGTCAGCACCACCGTCACGCCCAGCATGACCAGGCCCAGCGGCGCCTGGAAATCGGTGTAGATCAGCGACAGCGTGGTCGGCGTCATGAAGGCGGTCCAGTTGACGGCGGCGAAGATGGCGACCAGCGCCAGCAGAACGATGAGGAAAATAGTCCGGAATCTCATGGCAGCCTCTTGTTTTGGGTTTGTTTGCAGGCACGCGATTGCGAGTGTAGCAGGTGCAGTCGCGATCGGAACCAGTCTTGACGGACAGGCAAGATGAGCCGGTTGGACTGCGGGGGCGGAGGGATGTTCCTGCGCAGGCAACGGATGTTGCCAATCCGGACATATTTGGGGGCGCGCCGGGACGACGGGAGTGGCCGCCCGGACCGGCAAGATCAGCGCGGCACGTCGCCTTCCACCGTGGTGCGGTACAAGGTGCGGCGCAAGTGCTGCGGCGTGATGGCGGCGTAATGCTGGGTGCTGCGGTTGTCCCAGAACACCATGTCGTGCGGCTGCCATTTGTGGGTGTAGATATTCTCCGGCCGCGTGATGTGCGCGTGCAGCTCCTTGAGCAGCGCATCGCTCTCGTCGCGGGGGATGCCGACGATGTGCGAGGTGAAGCCTTCGCTGACGAACAGGATCTTGCGGCCGCTCTCGGGGTGGGTGATGACCACCGGATGCTCGACCGGCGGCACTTCGTCGATCTGCTGTTGCGTCAGTTCGGCCCGCCACGGCGAGAGCTTGCGCAGGCGCTCGTAGCGGTAGACGTAGGAATGCACCGCGCGTTTTCCTTCCAGCAGCTTCCTGGTCGCCGCCGGCAGCGTGTCCCAGGCGTCGGCGGTGTTGGCGTATAGCGTGTCGCCGCGCTCGGCGGGCAGTTCCTGCGAATGCAGCAGCGCGCCCAGGCTGGGTTTGGGCATGTAGGAGAGATCCGAATGCCAATCGGCGCCGGCATCGACCAGGCCGATCGGCTTGCCGTCTTCCACCACGTTGGAGACGATCAGGATCTCGGGATGCCCTTTCAGGTGGAAGCGGTTGAGCACATGCACCTGCAGCGGCCCGAAGCGGCGGCTGAATGCGATGTGCTGTTCGGGCGTGATGCGCTGGTCGCGGAACACCGCCACGCCGTGCTTGACGAAGGCGCCGCGGATGCGCGCCAGCTCGTCGTCGCTCACCGGCAGGTTGAGGTCGAGACCGACGATTTCCACGCCCAGCGGTCCACCGAGGGGACGAATCTCGAACTGCTGGTGCGCACGCGGCGCGCTTTCCAAAGTGGCAACTGACATGCCCGCTCCTCCATGATCGGCAATGGCTGCAGGCTGCAACATGATCGCTCAGGCAGTCCCGGCAGTAAAAACATTGATTACAACGCCTGCCGGACGAGGGGGCAAGGAACAAGAACGCATATCGATATGCGCGCAGCGTTGCCGGTGGCTGTCGCTGCAGCCTGCCGCACTAGTCTGCGGCGCTACAATAGCGCCGATGAAACAGGCCACTTCCGACTCCTCTGCCGACGCCAGCCAGCACCCCGCACGTCCGCTGCCGCCGCTCCGGGCGGTGGCGGCGGTGGCGGCGCTGTCGCCCGAGGAAGCGGCGGCACGCAAGCAGGACAAGGAAAGGCGCGATGCGCAGGTTCGCGGCGTGGCGTCCATTGCCGCGATGCGCGCGGCCATCCGCCAGGCCAGCGCCGGTCTGCCGGTGCTGGGCGACATCCCGCGCCTGGGGCCGATGAAGACGGCGGCGTTCCGTCAGCGGGCCGCCGCCGGCCTGCCCTTCATCATGACCGGCATGGCCACGCGCTGGCCGCTGTCCACCCTGACGGTGGCCACGCTGCGCGCCCGTTTCGGCGCACTGGCGGTACGCGCGCGCGTGGGCGACTACATCAATACCGCCTTCGCCCCGGACCGGGCCATGCAGGACATGCGCCTGCTGGACTACCTGGACTTGGTGGAGCGCGACTCCGGCGACCTGCCGCCCTACCTCGGCAACCTGGAATTGCGTGAACTCAATGCGCTGTGCCACTGGCCCAACTTCTTCGACAAGATGGGGCCGCCGCGTTTCTGGATCGGCCCGGCCGGCACCGTCACGCCGCTGCATTGCGACTATGACGACAATGTCTTCACGCAGATCTGGGGCAGCAAGCGCATCTGGGTGGCGCCGCCGCATCACGATCAATATCTCTATCCACGCGAAGCCAATGCCATCCTGTTCGGCTCGCCCTTCGATCCGGATCATCCCGACCTGGAACGCTTTCCGCTGGCGCGCCAGGCCGCGCTGGTGGACTGCGTGATGCAACCGGGCGAGATGCTGTACCTGCCGGCCGGCTGGTACCACCAGGTCAGCTCGCTGAGCTTCTCGCTGTCATGCAATCGCTGGGCGCGTGCGCGGCCGCTGGTGCTGGGGACGTGACAGTGCTAGCGGCGGCTGCGTAGCGATGCGCGCTGCCGCCGCGCCACACCGCCCGCACCAGTTCATCGGGCGACATCGAGGCAAATCCCGGCCGTAATCCATTGATGGATTCTCCCTGCGGCGAGAACGGTTGCCGCTGCGCACGAACAAGCCCTCGCTGATCGGCCTGCCGGGGCAGTAGACCGGTACGGTTTGTCATGGCGAGGGACGAAAAAAAACCGCATCCGTGGATGCGGTTTTTTCTTGTCGCGGCTGCCCGATTCCGGACAGCCGCGGCGACGATCAACCCGCCAGCTTCTTGCGCAGCAGCTCGGTCAGCTGGGCCGGGTTGGCCTTGCCGCGGGTGGCTTTCATGGCCTGGCCGATGAGGGCGTTGATGGCTTGCTCCTTGCCGGCGCGGAACTCGGCTACCGACTTTTCGTTGGCCGCCAGCACCTGCTCGACGATGGCTTCCAGCGCGCCGCTGTCGGAGATCTGCTTCAGGCCCTTGGCTTCGATGATGTCGTCGGCCAGGCTGTCCTTGCCGGACTTGGCTTCCCACATGCCGGCGAAGACTTCCTTGGCGATCTTGTTGGAGATGGTGCCGTCGGCGATGCGCTTCAACAGCAGCGCGAACTGCGCGGCGCTGACGGGGGCGTCGGCGATGTCGGTGTTCTCGCGGTTGAGCGTCGAGGCGACGTCGCCCATGAGCCAGTTGGCGGCGGACTTGGCTTGTTCGCGGCCGGCGGCAGCCACCACCGCTTCGAAATAAGCGGCCATCGCCTTCGATTGGGTCAGCACGGCGGCATCGTATTCGGGCAATGCGTAGTCGCTGACGAAACGCTCGCGCATGGCGCCAGGCAACTCGGGCATGGTGGCGCGGACGCGCTCGATCCACTCCTGCGAGATGGCCAGCGGCGGCAGGTCGGGGTCGGGGAAGTAGCGGTAATCCTGCGCGTCTTCCTTGCTGCGCATGGAACGGGTTTCCTTCTTGTCCGGATCGTAGAGGCGGGTTTCCTGGACGACCGTGCCGCCGTCTTCGATCAGCTCGATCTGGCGGCGCACTTCGTAATTGATGGCGTCTTCCATGAAGCGGAACGAGTTCAGGTTCTTGATCTCGCAGCGGGTGCCGTATTCCTTCTGGCCGACCGGACGCACCGAAACGTTGGCGTCGCAGCGGAACGAGCCTTCCTGCATGTTGCCGTCGCAGATGCCCAGCCACATCACCAGCGAGTGCAGCGCCTTGGCGTAGGCCACCGCTTCGGCGGCGCTGCGCATGTCGGGTTCGGTGACGATTTCCAGGAGCGGCGTGCCGGCGCGGTTCAAGTCGATGCCGGACATGCCCTGGTAGTCTTCATGCAGCGACTTGCCGGCGTCTTCTTCCAGGTGCGCGCGCGTCAGTTGCAGGGTCTTGATCTCGCTCTTGCCATCCTTCTCCAGCACATAGGAGATCTTGCCGCCTTGCACCACCGGGATTTCGTACTGGCTGATCTGGTAGCCCTTGGGCAGGTCGGGGTAGAAGTAGTTCTTGCGGGCGAACACCGAGCGCGGCGCGATGGTGGCGCCGATGGCCAGGCCGAACTGGATGGCGCGTTCGACCGCGCCGCGGTTCAATACCGGCAGCACGCCCGGCAGCGCCAGGTCGACCGGGCTGGCCTGGGTGTTGGGTTCGGCGCCGAACTGGGTCGGGCTGCCGCTGAAGATCTTGGAGCGTGTCGAAAGCTGCGTGTGCGTTTCGAGGCCGATGACGACTTCCCACTGCATGATGTTGTCCTTGCGAATTCTAATTCTGTTAGTTGGCGACTCTTCAATAAAAAGGCTTACGCGGGTTCGCGCAGGTGCCAGTCGGTCGCTTGCTGGAACTGGTGCGCCACGTTCAGCAGGCGGGCTTCGTCGAAGTAGTTGCCGATGATCTGCAGGCCGACCGGGCGCTTGGCGTTCTTCTCGCCCTGGCCAAAGCCGCAGGGGATCGACATGCCCGGCAAGCCGGCCAGGCTGGTCGACAGCGTGAAGATGTCGGCCAGGTAGTTGGCGACCGGGTCATCGGTCTTGTCGCCCAGGTCCCAGGCCACCGTCGGCGAGACCGGGCCCATGATCACGTCGCACTGGCGGTTCGGTCCTTCCAGCGCGTTCTGGAAGTCCTGCGCGATCAGGCGGCGGATCTTCTGCGCCTGCAGGTAGTAGGCGTCGTAATAGCCGTGCGACAGCACGTAGGAGCCGACCAGGATGCGGCGCTTGACTTCGTCGCCGAAGCCTTCCGCGCGCGACTTCTTGTACATGTCGGCCAGGTCCTTGTAGTCCGCGGCGCGGTGGCCGTAGCGCACGCCGTCGAAGCGCGACAGGTTGCTCGATGCTTCGGCCGGGGCGATCACGTAGTACACGGGAATCGACAGTTCGGTCTTGGGCAGCGAGATATCGACCAGCGTGGCGCCCAGCTTCTCGAATTCGGCCAGCGCGGCGCGCACGGCCTGTTCCACATCCGACGCCAGGCCGGCGCCGAAGAATTCCTTGGGGACGCCGATGCGCAAGCCTTGCAGGCTGTCGCCCAGCGAGCGGTTGAAGTCTTCCTTGGGACGCTGCAGGCTGGTGGAGTCGCGCTCGTCAAAACCGGTCATGGCGTTCAACAGCAGGCCGCAGTCTTCGGCGGTCTTGGCGATCGGGCCGCCCTGGTCGAGCGAGGAGGCGAAGGCAATCATGCCGAAGCGCGACACGCTGCCATAGGTCGGCTTGATGCCGGTCACGCCGCACAGCGAAGCCGGCTGGCGGATCGAGCCGCCGGTGTCGGTGGCGGTGGCCGCCGGCGCCAGGCGCGCGGCCACGGCGGCGGCCGAGCCGCCCGAGGAGCCGCCCGGCACGGCAGTCTTGTCCCAGGGGTTCCTGACCGGGCCGTAGTGGGAGTTCTCGTTGCCGGAACCCATCGCGAATTCGTCGCAATTGAGCTTGCCCAGCGTGACCGTGCCGGCCGCGTTGAACTGTTCCACCACGGTTGCGTCGAAGGGGCTCACATAGTTTTCCAGCATCTTCGAGCCGGCGGTGGTGCGCCAGCCGCGGGTGACGAAGATGTCCTTGTGCGCGATCGGGATGCCGGTCAGCGGGCCGGCATCGTTGCCGGCCAGGCGCGCGTCGGCGGCCCTGGCTTGCGCCAGCGTCAGTTCGCGGTCGACATGCAGGAAGGCGTTGAGGTCGCTGGCTTCGATGCGGTCGAGGAACCGCGTCGCCAGTTCGGCGGCGGAAATCTTGCGCGACTGCAGTTGCGCGGACAGTTCTTTGAGGGTGAGCTTGTGCATGTTTATCGTTTCGCTGCGTATCTGCGTATTCGTGTGGAGCGCCGCGCCCGGGGGCGCAATCGGCGAGGGCCTTATTCGATGACCTTGGGCACCAGGTAGAGCCCGTCCTGGGTGGCCGGGGCCGGCTGCTGGTAGTCGGCGCGGCGATTGGGCTCGGTCACCTCGTCCTCGCGCAGGCGCAGCGCCAGTGCCGGCTCGATGGCGGCGATCGGGTGCGGGAGCGGCTCCACGCCGCTGGTATCGACGGCCTTCATTTGCTCCACCAGGGCGAAGATGCCGTTGAGCTTGTCCAGCGTTTGTTCGGCCTGGGCGTCGGTCAGCTCCAGGCGGGACAGGTTGGCGATGCGTTTGACGTCGGAAAGGGCTAGGGACATGGTCGAAAAGGCGCGCCGTCGCGCGTTGCATGATGTTGAATTGGAGGTCGGCACGAACCGGCGGCCGGGGGCGCGCACAGTCACTTGGGAGGCAAGCGCTTTTCCGGATCGCCGCTGCGGTCGGAAAGCCCGCTTGCCGGGCGCGTCTCCGGCGGCAGCGGTTTACAGTCGAAAAGACGGGAAATCCTTGCCAAATGCCCGCCAAATGGCCTTATCGGGCTGGAATTTTTGGCGGTTGTGCCTGCTGGTTTCCGTTGAATTATAAGGTAGAATGTCAGATTAATGCCTTGCCGGCGCCGGTTTTTCGTGTCGCCGCGGTCATGAACGGACACTCCCCTATCAAAAAAGTTAGGCGCCCCGCGCGGGCGCATCAGGACAATTCATGTTTGGATTTTTACGCAGTTATTTCTCGAACGACCTGGCGATCGACCTGGGCACGGCGAACACGCTGATTTACGTGCGCGGCCAAGGCATCGTGCTGGACGAGCCGTCGGTCGTGGCGATCCGCCAGCAGGGCGGCCCCAACGGCAAGAAGACGATCCAGGCGGTCGGCAAGGAAGCCAAGCAGATGCTGGGCAAGGTGCCCGGCAACATCGAGGCGATCCGCCCGATGAAGGACGGCGTGATCGCCGACTTCACCGTCACCGAGCAGATGTTGAAGCAGTTCATCCGCATGGTGCACGACTCCAAGCTGTTCCGTCCCTCCCCGCGCATCATCATCTGCGTGCCCTGCGGCTCCACCCAGGTGGAGCGCCGCGCCATCCGCGAATCGGCGCTGGGCGCCGGCGCCTCGCAGGTCTACCTGATCGAGGAGCCGATGGCGGCGGCGATCGGTTCCGGCCTGCCGGTCTCCGACGCCACCGGCTCGATGGTGGTCGACATCGGCGGCGGCACCACCGAGGTGGGCATCATCTCGCTGGGCGGCATGGTCTACAAGGGATCGGTGCGCGTGGGCGGCGACAAGTTCGACGAAGCCATCGTCAACTACATCCGCCGCAACTACGGCATGCTGATCGGCGAACAGACCGCCGAGGCGATCAAGAAGGAAATCGGCTCCGCCTTCCCGGGCTCGGAAGTCAAGGAAATGGAAGTCAAGGGCCGCAACCTGTCCGAAGGCATCCCGCGCTCCTTCACCATCTCCAGCAACGAAATCCTCGAAGCGCTGACCGACCCGTTGAACAACATCGTGTCGGCCGTCAAGAACGCGCTGGAGCAGACCCCGCCGGAACTGGGCGCCGACATCGCCGAAAAGGGCATGATGCTGACCGGCGGCGGCGCGCTGCTGCGCGACCTGGACCGCCTGCTGATGGAAGAGACCGGCCTGCCGGTGATCGTCGCCGAAGACCCGCTGACCTGCGTGGTGCGCGGTTCGGGCATGGCGCTGGATCGCATGGACAAGCTGGGTTCGATCTTCTCGTCCGAGTAAGCTTCCTGCCGCCGGCGGGTTGCGCCGGCCATCAGCTCTACCGGCGGATCCCGCCGGATCACCGGGGAACCGATACGTTCGATATGACGCAGTTCACACCGACTGGCCCACAGGAGCGGACTTTTATGCCGCCCATGGCGCAGGCTCGGCTGCAGGACTGTTCCGGCTTGCGCGCCGGGGACGCATCGGGCTCCCTTTTCATACCGTTCACGACGCAGGAAATGAGTGCCTCGTCCTGCAGTTGGCCGCACCAGCCGGCCCTGCGGCCGGCCTGACGCTATGGAAATCCCACCACTGTTCAAGCAGGGCGCCTCCGCCCGCCTGCGCGTTACCGTGTTCGCGCTGTTGTCGATCGTGATGCTGGTGGTCGACGCCCGCATGCATGTGCTGGGGACGATCCGCCAGGGCATCGGCACCGTGCTCTATCCCTTCCAGCGGGTGGCGATGATGCCGCGCGACGCCGCCTCCAGCGTGGCCGATTACTTTTCCGCGCTGAGCGTGCTGCAAAAGGAAAACCAGGGCCTGCAGCAACAGCAGATCGTCAATTCCCAGCTGATGCAGCAGGCGCGCCAGCTGGCCGCCGAGAACGTGCAACTGCGCAAGCTGCTGGATATGCAGCAGAAGGTGCCGGTCAAGTCGCTGGTGGGCGAGATCCTGTACGACGCCCGCGACCCCTTCACCCGCAAGATCATCCTCAACCGCGGCTCCCAGCAGGGCGTGGCGACCGGCCAGCCGGTGATCGACGCTATCGGCATCGTCGGCCAGGTCACGCGCGTGTTCCCGTTCACCGCCGAAGTCACGCTGCTGACCGACAAGGAGCAGGCCATCCCGGTACAGGTACTGCGTAACGGCTTGCGCAGCGTGGCCTACGGCCGCGGCCAGGCCGGCGTGCTGGATTTGCGCTTCATGCCGGCCAACGCCGATATCCAGAAGGGCGACATCCTGGTGACATCCGGCATCGACGGCGTCTATCCGCCCGGCCTGTCGGTGGCCACCGTGGCGCAGGTGGAAACCCGTTCGGCCGACTCCTTCGCGCGCATCGTCTGCCAGCCGCTGGCCGGCATCGACCGCCATCGCCAACTGCTGATCCTGCTGGTCGAACAGAATTTGCCGCCGCGTCCCGAACCGGAAGTCACCGATGAAAAAGCCGCCAAGCTGTTCAAGCGCCGCTTGCGCGACAGCACGCGCGACTCCAGCGGCGACGACGCCAATGCCACGCCCAAGGATAACGTCTCCGAAGAGCGCAAGGGCGCGGCCAACGTGATACCGCCGGCCGCCGCACCTGCTGCGGCGCCCGCCCCCGCCAAACCTGCCGGCAAGGAAAACGCACGATGAACGATCCGCACTACATCCTGTTGCCGGCCAACCCGCTGTTCATCGCGTTCAGCCTGGTAGCGGCCTTCCTGCTCAACCTGATGCCCTGGGGGCAGATGGTCGGCGTACCCGATTTCGTGGCGCTGGCGCTGGTGTTCTGGAATATCCACCAGCCGCGCAAGGTCGGCATCAGCGTGGCGTTCCTGATGGGCTTGCTGATGGACGTCAACGAAGCCACGCTGCTGGGCGAGAATGCCCTGGCCTATACGCTGCTGTCGTACTTCGCGATCATGATCCACCGCCGCGTGCTGTGGTTCCCGCTGCGCACGCAGGCGCTGCACGTGCTGCCGCTGCTGTTGCTGGCGCAAGCGGTGCAACTGGTGATCCAGCTGATGGTGACGGGCAAGTTTCCGCACTGGTTTTACTTCAGCGAGAGCTTCAT
This sequence comes from Herbaspirillum sp. SJZ099, assembly GCF_007828355.1. NCBI lineage: Bacteria > Pseudomonadati > Pseudomonadota > Betaproteobacteria > Burkholderiales > Oxalobacteraceae > Herbaspirillum > Herbaspirillum sp. SJZ099. The sequence continues at coordinate 77,372 of NZ_VIUO01000002.1, forward strand.
CTCGGCCATCCTGTGGCCGGTGGCGAGCTGGCTGCTGCTGGCGCCGCAGCGCCGCGCGATCAACCGCGACGAGAACCGTCCCATCTGACGGCCTGAAACAGATCATCACAGGCGCCAGGCAGCATGACCGAATTCAAGAACACCGCGCATGAACTGAAGCTGTTCAGGTTGCGCCTGCTCGCCATGAGCGTGCTGGTGCTGATCTGCTTCAGCCTGCTGCTGGCGCGTTTCCTGTGGCTGCAGGTGGTGCGCCATGACGCCTACGCCGCGCAAGCCGAGGAAAACCGCATTTCGGTGGTGCCCATCGTCCCCAACCGCGGGCTGATCATGGACCGCAACGGCGTGGTGCTGGCGCGCAACTACTCCGCCTACACGCTGGAAATCACCCCGTCCAAGATCAAGAACAATATCGACGACCTGATCGACGAGCTGGGCACGCTGGTGGAAATCCAGCCGCGCGACCGGCGCCGCTTCCGCCGCCTGCAGGAAGAGTCCAGGAACTTCGAAAGCGTCCCCATCCGCACTCGCCTCACCGACGAGGAGGTCGCCAAGTTCACCGCCCAGCGCTACCGCTTCCCGGGCGTGGAGGTGCAGGCGCGCCTGTTCCGCCAGTACCCCTACGGCAAGACCGCGGCCCACGTGATCGGCTACATCGGCCGCATCAGCCAACGCGACGCCGAGCGCATTGCCGACTCCGACGACGAGGCCAACTACAACGGCACCGACTACATCGGCAAGGAAGGCCTGGAAAAGAGCTACGAGAGCCAGTTGCACGGCACCACCGGCTACGAGGAGGTCGAGATCTCGGCCAGCGGCCGCGCGGTGCGCTCGCTCTCGCGCACGCCCGCCACGCCCGGCAAGAACCTGATCCTGTCGATCGACATCGAGCTGCAAAAGGTGGTGGAAGAAGCCTTCGGCGACCAGAAGGGCGCGCTGGTGGCGATCAACCCGGCCACCGGCGACATCCTGGCCTATGTCTCGCAGCCGTCCTACGACCCCAACCTGTTCGTCGAGGGCATCGACCAGCAGAGCTGGGATGAGCTCAACAAGTCGCCCGACCGGCCGCTGCTGAACCGCCCGCTGTCGGGCACCTATGCGCCCGGTTCGACCTACAAGCCGTTCATGGCGCTGGCCGCGCTGGAATTGGGCAAGCGCCGTCCGCAGGACTCCATCCGCGACCCCGGCTTCTTCATCCTCGGCAACCACCGTTTCCGCGACGACAAGGAAGGCGGCCACGGCGTGGTCGACATGTACCGTTCCATCGCGATCTCTTGCGACACCTATTACTACATGCTGGCCAACGACATGGGCGTCAACGCCATCCATGACTTCATGAAACCCTTCGGCCTGGGCCAGATCACCGGCATCGACCTGGAGCACGAGCGGCGCGGCATCCTGCCCTCCACCGAGTGGAAGCGCAACGCCTTCCGCAAGCCCGAGCAGAAACGCTGGATCGCCGGCGACACCGTCTCGCTGGGCATCGGCCAGGGCTACAACAGCTTCACGCCGCTGCAACTGGCGCAGGCCACCTCGATCCTGGCCAACAACGGCGTGGTGATGAAGCCCCACCTGGTCAAGATCATCGAGGATGGCGTCACCCATGAGCGCACCGAGACCGTGCCCAAGGAGAGCTACCGCATCCCGCTCAAGCAGGAGAACATCGACTTCATCAAGCGCGCCATGGTCGGCGTGGTCAAGGAGGGCACCGCCCGGGCGGCGTTCCAGGGCGCGCCCTACGAGTCCGGCGGCAAGACCGGCACCGCGCAGGTGGTCAACATCGGCAAGAACCAGAAGTACGATTCCAAGAAGCTCTCGCGCATCTACCACGACAATGGCCTGTACATCGGCTTCGCCCCGGCGGATGCGCCGCGCATTGCGATCGCCGCGGTGGTCGAGAACGGCGGCTGGGGCGCCGGCGTGGCCGCGCCGCTGGTGCGCAAGGCGATGGATTACTTCATGCTGGGCAAGCGCCCCAACGAGCCGATCAAGTCGGTGGCGCCGGCCGATATCCCGGCCGACGCGCCGGCCGAGGACAGCGCCGTGACGCCCACCGTCCAGCCCGATGTGCAGCAGGACTGACATGCGATTCGTTTATCATTCCCGTGCGCGCCGCGCCCATCCGTGCCTTCCGGCCGGAAGCGCCGGCGCCGCCGACCTAGCAAGGGAGCCGGCATGAGCCTGCAACGTCCGCCCCTGTGGCAAACCATCAAGCCGCACCTGACGGTGTTCGACGGCGCGCTGTCGCTGATCGTGTTCCTGATCCTGTCGGTGGGCATCGTCACGCTGTATTCGGCCGGCATGAACTTCCCCGGCCGCGTGGAAGACCAGCTGCGCAATATCCTGATCGCCTTCATCGTCATGTGGGCCGCCGCCAACGTCTCGCCGCAACTGTTGCTGCGGCTGGCGGTGCCGGTGTATACGATAGGGGTGACGCTGCTGATCGCGGTGGCGCTGTTCGGCATCATCAAGAAGGGATCGCGCCGCTGGCTCAACATCGGCATGGTGGTGCAGCCTTCCGAAATCATGAAGATCGCCATGCCGCTGATGCTGGCGTGGTACTTCCAGAAGCGCGAAGGCATGTTGCGCTGGGACGCCTTCCTGGTGGCGGCGGTGCTGCTGCTGATCCCCGGGTTCCTGATCATCCGCCAGCCCGACCTGGGTACGGGCCTCTTGGTGCTGGCGGCCGGCTTCTACGTGATCTTTTTCGCCGGCCTGCCGTGGAAGGTGCTGGTGGCCCTGGTGATCGCCGGCGCGGCCAGCCTGCCGGTGGTGTGGTCGTTCATGCATGATTACCAGCGCCAGCGCGTCATGATGCTGATCGACCCGACCTCCGACCCGCTGGGCAAGGGATTCCACATCATCCAGTCGACCATCGCCATCGGCTCCGGCGGAATTGCCGGCAAGGGCTGGCTGATGGGCACGCAGACCCACCTTGAATTCATCCCCGAGCGCACCACCGACTTCATCTTCTCGGTCTATTCGGAAGAGTTCGGCCTGATCGGCAACATCGTCCTGCTGGTGCTTTACCTGCTGCTGATCGGCCGCGGCCTGATGATCACCGCCAATGCGCCGACGTTGTTTACGCGCCTCCTGGGCGGCGCCATCACGATGATTTTCTTCACCTACGCCTTCGTCAACATGGGCATGGTGAGCGGTATCCTGCCGGTGGTCGGCGTGCCGCTGCCGTTCATGAGCTATGGCGGCACGGCGCTGGTGACGCTGGGCTTGGGGGCGGGCATCCTCATGAGCATCCAGCGCCACCGCAAGCTGGTGCAGACCTGAGCGTTTGACGCGGCATCCGGCGCAGCGGTTCTGTTGCCGGCATGACAACCGACCCGACACACGGATGAACTTGCGCCGCCGATGCGTTGTCAGCCATACGGCAACGCACTCTGGTATCGTTGCGAAAAATTCCAGCCGGATACACGCACCTATGCACACAATATCGTTCGACTATTTCCGCCGGGCCCGGCGCCTGCCGGCCTTGCAAAGGGCCTGGCGCGCGGCGGCGCTGGCCTTGCCGGTGTTGCTCGCGGCCTGCGGCACCACGCCGCCGCCGGCGCGCCAGAGCGCCGAGGCGCCGCCGCCGGCCAAGGCCAGCGGCGCTTCGCGCCCGTCCAACGTGCCGGCCTTGCCGGCCGCGGGTTCCGGACGCGGCGGCTACTACAAGGACGACGGCCCGGGCGACCACATCCCGGACGGCCTGCTCGAGGTGGCCGATGCCGAACCGCAAGTCGAACCCGTTTCCAGGGCCGCCAGCCGGCCGTATGTCATCTTCGGCAAGACCTACGTGCCGATCACCGATAACCAGCCCTTCATCCAGCGCGGCATCGGCAGCTGGTACGGCAAGAAATTCCACAACCAGAAAACCTCTTCCGGCGAGCTGTACGACATGTACAAGATGACGGCCGCGCACCCGACGCTGCCGATCCCGTCCTATGCCCGCGTCACCAACCTCAAGACCGGCAAGCAGGTGATCGTGCGCATCAATGACCGCGGGCCGTTCCATTCCAACCGCATCATCGACCTTTCCTACACCGCCGCCTTGAAGCTGGGCTACCTCAGCTCCGGCAGCAGCGAGCTGGAAGTCGAGCGCATCCTGCCCGACGAGGCGCAGCGCATGGCCGATGCCCGTCGCAACGGCACCGCGCTGGCGGCGGCCGACAGCGGCGCGGGCGTCGCCACCGGGGCGGTGGCCATCAATTCGGTCACGGCCCAGAACCTGCCGCCGCAGCCGACCGTGGCCGCGGTGCAGCCGATCAATGCAACGACATCGACTTCCGCCAACGGCGCCGGCATGGCCGGTGGCGGCGGCATCATCAATGCGGTGGCCAGCGGCTCCTCGCCATCGCCGGCCATGCCGCAGGCGGTACCGTTGAGCGCCGGTTATTACCTGCAGTTCGGCGCCTATTCGCAAGAAGCCAATGCCTTGCAGGCGCGCGAGAAGTTGATGCCGAGCCTGTCGGGCATCGTCGACAACCTGCAGGCGGTGCAGGTCAACGGCCTGTATCGCCTCTACGCCGGCCCGTATCCGACCCGCCCCGATGCGCAGAATGCGGCCTTGATGGTGCGCCAGCGCAGCGTCGGCGCGCCGTTCGTGGTCGAGCGCTGAGCCGGCGCGGGGCAAGCACATGCATCCTTATCTCGCGCTGGGTATCGCCATCGTCTCCGAAGTCATCGCCACTTCTGCGCTGCGCGCCTCCGACGGCTTCTCGCGGTTGTGGCCTTCGCTGGTCGTGGTGGCCGGTTACGGCCTGGCGTTCTTCTTCCTGTCCGTCACGCTCAAGTCGATTCCGGTCGGCATCGCCTATGCGATCTGGTCCGGGCTGGGGGTGGTGCTGATCTCGGTCGTGGCCTGGCTGTTGTTCGGCCAGAAGCTCGACCTGGCGGCGATCGTCGGCATGGGCCTGATTGTGGCGGGCGTGCTGGTGCTGAACTTGTTTTCCAAGTCGTCAGCGCATTAGGACCCAACGGGTTCCTGGTTATTCGTTCTTCAATGCCAGCGCGCGCTCATAGAGCGCATTCTTTTTCTGGCCGGTGATCTGCGCGGTGAGCGCGGCGGCCTGCTTGACCGGCAACTCTTCCAGCAGGATGCGCAGGATGCGCTCGGCATCGGCCTGGTCGCCATCGGACTGCGGCGCACCTTGGACCAGCACCACAAACTCGCCGCGCTGGCGGTTGGCGTCTTCCTCCAGCCACGCCGGCGCATCGCCGAGCGGGCAACGATGGATGCTTTCGAACAGCTTGGTCAGTTCGCGCGCCAGCACGACCTGGCGTTGCGGCCCGAATACCTGCAGCATGGCTTGCACGGTTTCGACGATGCGGTGCGGCGCTTCATAGAACACCAGCGCCGCCTGCATCGAAGCCAGTTCCTGCAATGCCGTTTCGCGCTGGCGCGCCTTGGACGGCAGGAAGCCGACGAAATGGAAGCGCTGCTCGTCCAGCCCCGATGCCGACAGCGCCGTCACCGCCGCCGAGGCGCCGGGCAGCGGCACCACCTGCAAGCCCGCTGCGCGCACCGCCTCGACCACGCGGGCGCCGGGATCGGAGACGGCCGGCGTGCCGGCGTCCGACACCAGCGCGATGCGCTCGCCCTGGCGCAGGCGGTCGACGATCTTCGCCGCGGCTTCGCGCTCGTTGTGCTCGTGCGTGGCCATCAGCTGCTTGGACAGGCCGTAGCGCTGCAGCAGCTGGCTGGTGTTGCGGGTATCCTCGCACGCCACCGCGTCGGCGATGGCCAGCACGTGCAGCGCGCGCAGGGTAATGTCGCAGGCATTTCCGATGGGCGTGGCCAGCACATATAATGCCGACACCGGATAGTTTTGCTGTGCGGCATCAGACAGGATGGCAGCGGCGACGCTCGGGTTCTGGTTCATTGGAGGAGGCGGGATGTTCACTGGATTCAAAAAAATGGCCGCGCTGGCGGGTTTGGCCTGCGGCCTCGGCGGATTCTGGATGCCGGTTTGGGCGGCATCCCCGACAGCCGACAGTGTACCCCCGCTGGCGCAGGCTGAGGCGAGCGCGCGGCAGCTTCCGTTTACTGATGCGGCCAATGTCGCCGCGTTCCAGTCCGCTCCGGTGCGCATGGCGCTGTTGCTGCCCAATCGCGGCGGCATGTTCGGCGCCGCGGCCGACGCCGTGCGTACGGGTTTCCTGGCGGCCTATGCGCGCCAGAAGGAAAACATCCAGTTGTCCATCGTCGAGAGCGGCGACTCGGCGGCGGACATGCAGCGCGCCTATGACGATGCCTCCGGCAAATTCGACATCCTCATCGGCCCGCTCTCGCGCAGCGCCGTCACTTCGGTCGCCCAGAGCGGACGCGTTACCAAGCCGACCATTGCCCTGGCCCAGCCCGACCTGCCCGGCGAAACCGAACCGCAATTGCCGCCGATGATGCTCACCGTGGGTTTGTCCATCGACGATGAGGCGCGCCAGGTGGCCAACTGGGTCGAGAAGGAAAAGGCGCCCGGCAAGATCTTTGCGGTTTCCACTTCGGTGGCCTGGCAAAAGCGCGCCGCCCGTTCCTTCCTGGTTCGCGCGCGCCAGCTCGGGCTGCAGGTCGAGGCCCTGGAACTGAGTACGCCCGGCAACGCCCTCAGCGCGCCTGGCCTGGCCCAGCTGGTCCGGCGCATCGAACAGGAAAAGCCGGCGCTGATCTTCGCCGCGCTCGACGCCGGCCAGACGGTGCAGCTGCGCAGCGCGGTGGGCGCCGAACTGCCGTTGTACGGCACGTCGCAGATCAATCCCTTCACGCTCAACCGCAGCAATCCCAACGACAAGCTGCCGGAGCTCGATGGCGTCAAGCTGATCGACCTGCCATGGCAATTGCAGCCCGACAATATCGCGGTGGCGCGCTATCCGCGCCCGGCCGGCAATGAAAGCGACCGCCCCAATCCCGACCTGGCGCGCCTGTACGCGCTGGGCATCGACGCCTACCGCATCGCCTACGAAATCGCCCAGCAGCGTTCCGGCTTCGATCTCGATGGCGTCACCGGACGCCTCAACGTCAACATGGTCACGGGCGGCTCCACCTACTTCCAGCGCCAGGAGACCCAGGCCGTGTTCCAGGACGGCCTGCCGGTGCCGACCGCCGACCAGTATTGAGGCATCCCCCATGGGCCTGTTCGACCGCTGGCGCCGCGCCGCAGGGGACGCGCAACCGGCCCGCTCCGATTCCCGTTCCGATTCCCGCACCGGCCGCCAGCGCACCGGCGACGCCGCCGAGGATGCGGCGCTGGCCTACTTGCGCCGTCGGGGCCTGGAGCTGGTCGAACGCAATTTCCAATGCAAGGGCGGCGAGATCGACCTGGTCATGCGCGACGGCGCCACGCTGGTCTTCGTCGAAGTGCGCGCCCGCGCCAGCCGTTCGCACGGCGGCGCCGCGGCCAGCATCACGCCGGCCAAGCAGCGCCGCCTGATCGTGGCCGCCCACTTGTTCCTGCAGCGTTACGCCTCTGCGCCGCCATGCCGCTTCGACGTGCTGGGTTTCGATGGCGAGGAGGTGGAATGGCTGCGCAATGCCATCGAGGAATAATGCCGCAAGGCGGCGCGGCTCGCCTTTGATGCCCGCCTGCCAGCCGGCGCCCGACGGGCCGTCGCGGTGCGCTTTTGCGCGCCGTTTTGCGGCCTCCGGCCGCATCTGGCGGTATCATATGGGCCGCAATCGAGAAACTTTTCTTTACGAATTGCGCCGGCTTGGCGCCGCGCAACTCAACTATAATCGCAGGCACTATGACAAATCCCCGCATCCTTGCCCACTTCCAGGAAAGCGCCGACCTGAAGATGAAGGCAGCCAACGTATTGGCGCAACCGATCGAACAGGCGATTGAACTTATGTTTACCGCGCTGTCGAATGGCAACAAGATTCTTGCCTGCGGCAACGGAGGATCCGCTGCCGACTGCCAGCATTTCGCGGCCGAACTGGTCGGACGTTTCGAACGCGAACGCCTGCCGTTGCCGGCCATGGCGCTGACCACCGATACGTCCATCCTGACCGCGGTCGGCAACGATTACAGCTACCAGGAAATTTTCTCGAAGCAAGTCCAGGCCTTCGGCCAGGCGGGCGACGTCTTGCTGGCGTTTTCCACTTCGGGCAATTCGGGCAATGTCCTGGCCGCCATCGAAGTGGCCCACGAGCGCGACATGCGCGTCGTGGCCATGACCGGCAAGGGGGGCGGCGCCATTGGCAAGACCCTCAACGACGCCGATGTCCACATCTGTGTGCCGCATGACCGTACCGCGCGCATCCAGGAAGTGCATCTGGTGACTTTGCACTGCATTTGCGACGGCATCGACGTCGCGCTTTTTGGAGATGATGCGAATGAATGATTCACGATCGCTGTTTGTCAGGATGCGCCGCCCGCTGGCGGCAGTGGCGCTGGGCGGGATGCTGGCCCTGAGCCTGCAAGGCTGCTTCGCGGTATTCGCCGGCGGCGCGCTGGCCGGCACCTTCGCCGCCACCGACCGCCGCACGCTGGGGGCGCAGACCGAAGACAAAGCGATCGTGGTCAAGGGCGAAAGCCGCATTCCCGGCGTGGTGGCCGCCGGTTCGCACGTCAACGTGACCGCCTTCAATCGCAAGGTGCTGCTCACCGGCGAAGTGCCGGATGAAGCGTCCAAGGCCGCCGCCGAGCGCGAAGCCAAGGCGATTGCCAACGTCGAGACCGTGTTCAACGAACTGTCGATCGAGCCGGCATCCAGCTTCGGCTCGCGTTCCAGCGATGCGCTCATCACCAGCAAGGTCCTGGCCAGCCTGGTGGACGACAAGACGCTGTATTCCAGCGCCTTCAAGATCACCACCGAGCGCGGCATCGTGTACATGATGGGCCGCGTGACCCAGCGTGAAGGCCAGCTGGGTGCCAAGATCGCCAGCGGCGTCTCCGGCGTGCAGAAGGTGGTGACGCTGTTCGAGTACATCTCGGAAGAAGAACTGCAGGATTACCAGCGCAAGCCGGCCAGCGAAAACAAGGCTGCCGCCTGAACGGGTTTCCAGGGCCAGTTTGGCCCGATTGGTTCGATTGGTCCATTTGATGCAGGTCAACACCGCCGGCTTGTCCGGCGGTTTTCACATCCGCGCCGCCGCCCGCAGGAATCGGCCGGCGCGATTATAATGGCCGGGTTTCCTTCCCCTTTCGCTTTTTCGGCGTCCGGCGCCATGTTGTCGCCGCGACATCGCCGCCAGGATTGCGGCGCCGGGGAAAAATCCGTCAACGGAGCAAGCTCATGCCAGCACAAGCCGCAGCGTCACGCAACCGCCTTTGGATCAAGATCGCCGGCCTGGCCGTGGTCGCGGCCATTGCCGTCTTCGCCTATTTCAAGGTGAGCGCCGGCAACGCGGCGCCTGACGTCACCTTCACCCGGCTCGATGGCCAGCAGGTCGCGTTGAAAGACCTGCGCGGCAAGGTGGTGATGGTCAACTTCTGGGCCACCAGCTGCACCACCTGCATCGGCGAGATGCCGCAGATGATCGAGACCTACAACAAATTCAAAGACCAGGGCCTGGACTTTGTCGCCGTGGCGATGAGCTACGATCCGCCGAACTATGTCCTGAACTACACCGAGACCCGCAAGCTGCCGTTCCAGGTCGCGCTGGACACGCAAGACAAGCTGGCCCAGGCCTTCGGCGACGTCAAGCTCACCCCGACCACATTCGTCATCGGCAAGGACGGCAACATCATCAAGCGCTATGTCGGCGAGCCGCAGTTCTCCGAACTGCACCAGTTGCTGGAGAAGGCGCTGGCCAAGGCCTGAACCTGAGATGTTCCCATCATGAAAAAAACGCCGGCAATTGCCGGCGTTTTTTGTTGTTGCGCTCCTCCACGTTTCCGATCCGCCCGCAAGGAAGGGATCAACGCGGCGGCAAGGCCGGCGCGCCGCTTTCCAGGCGAAATACGCTCACTGCCTCCGACAGTGCGGTGGCCTGATCCTGCATGGCCTTGGCTGCCGCCGCCGCTTGCTCCACCAGCGCGGCATTCTGCTGCGTGGCCTGGTCGATATGCGTGATGGCCAGGTTGACCTGTTCGATACCGTCGCTTTGCTCCTGGCTGGCGGAAGTGATCTCGCGCACGATGTCGGTCACGCGCGCCACGCTGGCGACCACTTCGCTCATGGTGTTGCCGGCTTGCTCAACCAGGCGGCTGCCGTCATCCACCTGTTGCACCGAATCGTCGATCAACTGCTTGATTTCCTTGGCCGCCGCCGCGGCGCGTTGCGCCAGTGTGCGCACTTCCGCGGCGACGACCGCAAAGCCGCGTCCTTGCTCCCCTGCGCGCGCCGCTTCCACCGCGGCATTCAGGGCCAGGATATTGGTCTGGAAGGCAATGCCGTCGATCACGCTGATGATGTCTGCGATTTTTTGCGAAGACGCGTGGATCGAGCCCATGGTCGCCACCACGCGGCCCACCACATCGCCGCCCTGTTGCGCCACTTCCGAGGCCGATGCCGCCAGCTGGTTGGCCTGGCGCGCGTTGTCGGCGTTCTGCTTGACGGTGGAAGTGAGTTCCTCCATGGCCGAGGCGGTCTCTTCCAGCGAACCGGCCTGCTGTTCGGTACGCGCCGACAGGTCCATGTTGCCGCTGGCGATTTCGCGCGAGGCGGTATTGATGGTTTCGGTGCCCAGGCGCACGCGGCCGACAATATCGAGCAGGTTGTTGTTCATGGTGCGCAGCGCCGCCAGCAGCTTGCCGGTCTCGTCGCGCGCATCGCTGGCGATGTGGGAGGTGAGGTCGCCGGCGGCCACGGTCTGCGCGATGCTGACCGCCTGGTTCAGCGGCCGCGTGATGCTTTGCGTGAGCAGCCAGGCCAGCGCCGCACCCAGCACCAGCTCGATCAATCCCAATCCCAGCAGCAGGTTGCGGCCGGAACGGTAGTTGTTGTTGATATCGGAGGCCGCCTGGTCGATCAACTGTTTCTGGAACTCCGCATAGCGCAACACGCTGTCGGCATAGGCATCCATCATCTTCACCAGTTCGCCATCGGTCATGGCGCGCGCGCGTTCGGCGTCGCCTGCCGCCTTCATGTCGAAGATGCGCTGGCGCGTATCGCGGTAGGCGGCGCGCAACTTGCCGACTTCATCGAAAAGGCGTTTCTCGTCGGCGCTGAGGATGGCCGACTCGACGCGTTTCTGCAGTTTGCTGATGTTGTTCGATTCGGTATCGATCTGGGCCTGGAAGAACTTCTGGAAAGCGGCGTCCTCGCTTTTCATCACCGCAAAAGTACGCACGCCATTGGTCTTGATTGCCGCATGCCATTGTTCGGCGTCGCGTTCCTTTTTCAGGGCGACACTGACCATGTCCGCGGTAGCGTCGCCGATGTTCTCCAGGCGCCAGACCGCGATCCCCACCATCACCGCCATGAGCATCAGCAATGCAATGAAGCCGATGGCCAGACGCACGCCTATCTTGAGGTTTTTCATCCCTGTCTCCCTTGTGTTGCGACCCTGGTTCTTGTTGCTTGGGGTGGGCCGATGATGACGTCGGCACGGACAGTGCCGCACCGGTCCAGCGTAACACAGGCGCATGCCTGTGCGGCTGCAGCAAATGCAGGATGAATGTGCCGGCGATAAGGCCTGGCAATCACCGGGTTCGGATGGATAGGGAGGCGCCTCAGTGCGTGCGCCGTTGAGTCGCCAATCCTCGGGGCAGCAGCACGCACAGCGCCGCGCAAAAGATCAGCGCAAATCCGGCCAAATCGGAAGAAGTGGGTTGATCGCCCAGCAGCAGCACCGCACCGGTGACGCCCACCACCGGCACCAGCAGCGTGCCCAGCGCGGCGACGCCGGCCGGCATGCGCGCCACGATGGAGAACCAGATGATGTGGGCCAGCGCCATGCCAAACAGGATGTGATATCCCAGCGCCAGCATCACTTCGCCGCGCATCGCATGCCACGCCGGAAAATACGGCGCGCTTTCGAAACTGAAAAGACCGGTCAGCGCCACCAGCGCACCGGTCAGCAATTGCCAGCCGGCCATGGCCAGCGGCTCTGACGAAAGCCGCGCCCATTTGGTGTACACCGTGCCGGCCGCCCACGACAAGGCCGCACCCAGCGCCAGCAGCACCCCCTGCGGCAGGCCGTTGGCGGCCAGCGGCCACAGCAGGGTCAGCAGGCCGCTAGCGCCCAGTAGCAAGCCGCCGCCGCGCAGCGCATCGAGCCGTTCGCCCAGCGCGAAGCGCGCGAACAGCGTGGCCCACAGCGGCATCGAATAGGTGATGATGGCCACCCGGGAAGTGGCCGCGCCCAGTTGCGCAAAAGTCAGCAGGATATTGAACAGCGCTACATTGAGCAGCCCCGCCACCACGATGTGCAGGCGCTCGCGCCCGGAACGGATCGCCAGCGGGCTTCCTCGCAGCAGTCCCAGCGCGAATACCGTGCAGGCCGCCGCGCCCAGGCCGATGCTGCGCAGCGCCCAAGGCGACACGCCCGTCAGCGATACTTTTACCGCCGGCCAGTTCAGGCCCCACAAGATGCCCAGCAGCACCAGCAGCGCCCTGGATTGGCCGTGGCCGGCCGGTGCGGCGCCGTTCATGATGGTCGTCTCCTTGGAACCCGTTCATTATGGCCGCAGCCGCGGGCGGCTGCGGCATGGCGCTTCACCAGGTGATATCGGCATCGAGCGGATAGACCGGACGGCGCACCTTCTTGATCGGGAACAGCTTGAAATTGGCGCTGGTCGGGCCGCCGCTGTCCGAATCGCATTCCACCAGGCCGCGGCTGATCGGCACGAATACCGGACGGCAGTACATGCGCGACTTCAGGATCAGGAAGGACTGCGCCGCCGGATCCAACCCGAAGCTGGTAAACACGCCCAGGTCGTAGGGTTCGACGCGTTCTTCCGTCACCACGATTTTCGCCGCGCCGATATCGAACAGCACGCTCCGGCCCATCTGTATCGTCGAGCCGGTATAGATCGGCCCGGTCACGGTGAACTTGCCGTCGGTGATCGCCGCCACCTTGCCGGTCAGCACCGGCGGCACCTTGGCGATGCCTTGCTGGATCAGCGGCACCTTGTTGCCCACCGCCAGCGTGACGGTGGCGCCCACACCGGCTTCCACCATATCCGCCACCGCTTCCGGATCGCTGATCGGGCCCACCGCGATGCCCTCCAGGCTGGCCGCCAGCGCCGCTTCCAGGACATCCATGGTGTTGCAGGTGCCGCCCGACATCACATTGTCGCTATGATCCAGCAGCAGCACCGGGCCGCTGCCGGCGCCCTGGCTGCGCTCCTTTGCCTGCGCCAGCGATTGCATCAACGGCAAGCTGTCATAGACGAAGTCGTCGCGTTCGGCCCACATCTGGCGGGCAATCCCTTCGGCCACGGCATCGGCCAGGGCACGGTCGTTCTCGGTGACCACCACCACCGACATGCCGGCATCGCGGAAATCGGACAGCGGGAACCCCGCCAGCACCGACACCGCCAGCACGCCCTCCCGCTTCTCGGCCTCCTTGGCCGCTTCCACCGCGCGTTGCATGGCCGATGCCGAGGTGTTGCTGGTCAGCGTTGCCGACAGCAACGGCAACTGGCGCCAGCCGAGCGCGGGCCGGGATTTCCCATTGAGCAGGTCGACCAGCAGGCGGCCCGCATGCTCGCCGGTCTCGAACATGTCGATGTGCGGATAGGTCTTGAAGCTGACGATGATGTCGGCATGGTCCACCATCTTTTGCGTGACGTTGCCGTGCAGGTCCAGCGCCACGGCCATCGGCGTATCGGGGGCGATCCTGCGGATGCGTTCCAGTAGCGCGCCTTCGCCGTCATCGGCGTTCTCGGCCACCATGGCGCCGTGCAGGTCGAGCATGATGGCGTCGCAGCCCTGTTCGATGGCGCGCACGATGCCGTCGCACATCACGGTGTAGGCATCGGCCGCAACGGCTGCGCTGGGATTGGCCCAGGCCGCCAGCGGCGTGACGATCTCGGCGCCGAGTTTTTCGGCGATGTCGAGAAAGGCGCCCATCGCGGTGCGCGCACCTTTCTGGTCTTTGTAAGCCGCCGCATCCCACTGCGGGGAGAAAGCTTCGAGCGGGGTGGGAATCGGCGAGAAGGTGTTGGTCTCGTGATTCATGCGGGCGATGACGATCTTCGGCTTCATTGCACTACCCCCGCGCTGGCCAGCATGGCCTGCAGCAGCACGTTGCAGCCGGCTTCCAGGTGCTCCGGCCTGGCGTCCTCGATCTCGTTGTGCGATACGCCGTCCTTGCACGGCACGAAGATCATCCCGGCCGGCGCCATGCGCGCGGCATAGATGGCGTCATGGCCGGCGCCGGAAACCACGTCCATGGTCTTGTAACCCAGGCCGGCGGCGGCATCGCGTACATTGCCCACGCACTCCGGATGGAAGGGGCAGGGCGGGAAATAGGACACGCGTTCCAGCGCGATGTGCAGGCCGGTCTTCTGGCGCATCGATTCGATATAGGCCAGCAGGTCCTCATGCATCTGGTTGAGCAGCGCGTCGCTGACATTGCGCAGGTCGACCGAGAACTTCACCTGGCCCGGGATCACGTTGCGGCTGTTGGGCATCACCTGCACCGAGCCGACCGTGCCGCGGCCATAAGGCGGATAGCGGTTGGCGATGGCCACTACTTCCTGCATGATGTACGTGGAGACCTGCAGCGCATCCTTGCGGATGGCCATCGGTGTCGGGCCGGCATGCGATTCGAAACCGGTCACCGTGCAGTCGTACCACGACAGGCCCAGCACCGCCGGCACCACGCCGATGACGGTGTCGGCGTTCTCCAGCACCGGCCCCTGCTCGATGTGCGCCTCGTAGTAGGCGCCGATGGGATGGTCGCCGCACTTCTGCTCGCCGATGTAGCCGATGCGCGCCAGCTCATCCTTCACTTTCCTGCCGTCGACATCGGTAGCGTTGTACGCATGCTCCAGCGTGAAGGCGCCGCAGAACACGCCCGACCCCATCATCACCGGAACGAAGCGCGAGCCTTCCTCGTTGGTCCACACCGCCACCTCGATCGGCGCCTCGGTCACGATCCGGTGCCGGTTCAGCGTGCGGATCACCTCGATGCCGGACAGCACGCCATAGTTGCCGTCGAACTTGCCGCCGGTCGGTTGCGTGTCGATGTGCGAACCGGTCATCACCGGCGGCAGGTCGTTGTTGCGGCCGGGGCGGCGCATGAAGATGTTGCCGATCTGGTCGACCGTCACGCTCATGCCCTCGGCCCTGGCCCAGGAGGTGACCAGGTCGCGGCCCTGCTTGTCGAGGTCGGTCAGCGCCAGCCGGCATACGCCGCCCTTGGCGGTGGCGCCGATCCGGGCCAGTTCCATCAGTGAGTCCCACAGGCGCTTGCCATCGATGCGCAGCGTGTTTGTGTTGGTTTTCATGTCCATGATGCTTTCCTTGTTGTAGTGCGGTGCACCTTCGATACGGCCTGCGGCCTACTCAGGCTGAACGGTAGTTAAAACATCCAGCTACCGTTCGACCTGAGTAGCCGCGTAGCGGCGTATCGAAGGCGCGCGATTTGTCATGCCGCCAGGTTCACGCCCAGGTAGCGGTCCTTGACGCCATCGTCGGCCAGGAACTCGGCATTGCTGTCGCTGTAGGCGATACGTCCCTGTTCGACGATGTAATGGCGGTCGGCCAGTTGCGTGCATACTTCCAGGTTCTGCTCCACCAGGATGATGGACATCCCGGTGCCCTTGATCAGCTTGATCTGCGCCACGATCTCGTCGACGATCACCGGCGCCAGGCCTTCCACCGGCTCGTCCAGCATCAGCACCTTGGGATGGGTCATCAATGCGCGCGCGATCGCCAGCATCTGCTGCTCGCCGCCGGAGAGCTGGCCGCCGCCGTTCCTGCGGCGCTCCTTCAGGCGCGGGAAGATCTTGTACACGTCCTCCAGCCCCCAGGCTGATTCCTTGCGCGCCGCCATCTTGAGGTTTTCCTCGACGGTGAGCAGCTTGAAGATGCCGCGGTGTTCGGGCACCAGGCACACGCCGCGCGCCGCGATCTTGTAGGACGGCAGGCCGCTGACCTGCTGGCCTTCGAACAGCACGCGCCCCTGGGCCGGCGGCACCACGCCGACGATGCTCTTCAACGTGGTGGTCTTGCCGGCGCCATTGCGCCCCAGCAGCGTCACTACTTCGCCGGCATCCACCTGCAGCGAAACGCCCTGCAGGATATGGCTTTTGCCGTAGTAGCCATGAACGTCTTCCACTTGCAGGATCATGCCTTGCCTCCGGTAATCATGCTGCCGAGATAGGCGCGGCGCACGCGCTCGTCGTTGCGGATCTCGTCGGGTTTTCCCTGCGCCAGGATCTGGCCCAGTTGCATCACCGTGATGCGATCCGAAATGTCCATCACGATATCCATGTTGTGCTCGATCAGCACCACCGTGTAATCCTCGCGCAGGCTGTGGATCAGGCGCTTCATGTCGGCGATGTCGTCGATGCCCATGCCCGAGGTCGGTTCGTCGAGGAAGATCACCTTGGGCCGGCCGGCCATGGCCATGCCCACTTCCAGCCGGCGCTGCTGGCCGTGCGACAGTTCGGCCGAGACGCGTTGCGCCACGCCTTGCAGCGACAGGCGCGCGAGCAGTTTGTCGGCCAACTCGCAGGCAGCGTGCAGGTGCTCGGCGCGTTTCCACGGGTTCAGTGCAGCCAGTGGATGGCGGCCTTGCGCGGCCAGCCGCAGGTTTTCCCACACTGTCAGGTTGGGGAACAGGCTGGTCACCTGGAAGGAACGCGCCAGCCCTTTCCTGACCCGCTTGTAGCCGGGCAGGTGGGCCACTTCCTCGCCTTCGACGCGGATGCTGCCTTCGGTGATCGGCGTGGTGCCGGTCAGCGTGTGGAACAGCGTGGTCTTGCCGGCGCCGTTGGGGCCGATCACCGAATGCACGGTGCCGGGCATGATATCCAGCGTGATGTTGTTGACCGCGGTGAACTTCCCATAGCGCTTGGTAACGTTGACCGCTTGCAGGATCGGGGTGCTCATGAATGCTTCTCCTTGGCAGCCACCTCGACGGCGCTATCGCGTTTGGCGGGGCGCACTGCATTGACCAGTTTCATGGCCAGCCCGAACAGGCCTTTTTGCATGTACAGGCTGACCGCGATCAGCAGCAGGCCCAGCAGCATCAGCCAGCGCGGCCACAAGGTGGAGAGCCAGTTGCCGGCCAGCACGTAGAACGAGGCGCCCAGCACCGAGGCGAACAGGTTGCCGGTGCCGCCGATGACGGTCATGATCAGAATCGACTCGCTGGTGTGGTACTCGATGTTGGACAGCGGCGCCACGCCGGTCATCATCGCATGCAGGCCGCCGGCCAGGCCGGTCACCGCGCCCGAGATCACGAAGGCGGCGAGCTTGAGCAGGCGGATGTCGTAACCCACCGCCGAGGCGCGCGCTTCGTTGTCGCGCACCGCCAGCAAGGTGCGGCCCAGCACCGAATCGACTACCCGCTGCAGCAGCCAGAACACCAGCACGAACAGGATCGCCACCACCGTGTAGTACTGCCACGAGGACGTGGTCGGCAGCAGCGTCAGGCCGAACAGGGCGAGCGGCGGGCGCGGGATGTCGAGCAGGCCGTTGTCGCCGCCGGTGACGTCCTTCATCGTGTAGGCCAGGAAGTAGAACATCTGGGCGAAGGCCAGCGTCAGCATCACGAAGTAGGTGCCGCGCTGGCGGATCGAGAACCAGCCCACCAGCAGTGCGGCCATCGCACCGCCCAGCGCCGCCATCGCCAGCGTCGCCAATAGCGGCGCCTTGAGCTGCAGCAGCACCACGCCGGCGGTATAGCTGCCCACGCCGAAGAAGATGCCCTGGCCGAACGACATCAGGCCGGTGTATCCCAGGAGCAGGTTGCAGCCCAGAGCGGCCAGCGCGAACACCAGCACTTCGGTGGCCAGCGTGCCCGAACCCAGGCACAGCGGCAGCAGCAGGGCGACGGCGGCGGCCAGCAATGTGTATCGGAAATGCGCGATATGTTTCATCAGTTTCCTCTTCCCGCCATTACGCCGCGCCCGGCCGGCCGAGCAGGCCATTGGGCCGCAGCAGCATGACCGCCGCCATGGCGACATAGATCATCAGGTGCGCGCCTTCGGACCACACCGTGCTCATCACGCTCTGGACGATGCCGACCAGGATGCCGCCGATCAGCGCGCCCCAGAAACTGCCCAGGCCGCCGACCACCACCACCACGAAGGCAATGCCCAGCGCCTCTACCCCCATGAACGGGTCGGCGCCGCGGATCGGCGCGGCCAGCGCCCCGGCCAGCCCGGCGGTGGCCGCGCCCAGCGCGAATACCAGGCTGAAGATGCGGTTGATGTTCAGGCCCAGGAGCGACACCATCTCGGTCGACTCGCTGCCGGCGCGCACGATGGAGCCCAGGCGCGTGCCTTCCAGCACCCACCACAAGAGGATGGCCATGACCGCGGTGACGGCGATCACGAACAGGCGGTACTTGGGATAGACGAAGCCGCCGGCCATCACCACGCCCTGCAATATGTCGGGCGGCGAGACATTGTTGCCCAGCGGCCCCCAATACGAGATCACGGCCTCCTGCAGCACCAGCGCCAGACCCACCGTGAACAGGATATGGAAGTGGTGCGGCAGCGCATACACATGCCGCAGCACGAAGCGCTCCACCACCCAGGCGAACAGGCCTACCACCAGCGGCGCCGCCAGCAGCGACCACCAGAAGCCGATGCCCATGTCGGCGAGCTGGAAGCACAGGTAGGCGCCCAGCAGGAAGAACGCGCCGTGCGAGAAATTGACGAAGCGCAACAGGCCGAACACGATGGACAGGCCCACCGCCAGCAGGAAGTAGAGCATGCCGATGCCTATGCCGTTGGCGATCTGCAGCAGGTAGATATTCATGAGACCTCGTGACACTCAGTAATACACAATGACCGTTCGGACTGAGTAGACCCGAAGGGTCGTATCGAAGACGCACCGTCATGTTTCGCACGCAGTCGCGTCTTCGATACGCCGCTGGAGCGGCTACTCAGTCCGAACGGTTGAGTAGCCGCTCCAGTTCGAACGCATCACAGTTTGCACTGCGTCTTGTCCAATGCCAGGAACGATTTGCCCGACGAGACGATGTCGGCGTAATCGTTCTTGTTGGCCATCTTCGACTTCGCCTTGCCCTTGAGCAGGTAGTAGTTCTTGATCACCTGGTGGTCGCCCTTGCGGATTTCCTCGGTGCCGGTCAGGCCTTCGTACTTCATGCCTTCCATCGCCGCGATGACCGCCTTGGGGTCGGTGCTGTTGGCCTTGATGATGGCGTCGAGCATAATCTTGGTACAGATGTAGGAGCCGGCCAGGCTGTAGTTCGGGTCGATCTTCAGCGTGTCGTTGACCAGCTTGACGAACTCCTTGTTGAACGGCGAATCGATCGCGTGCCAGTACTGCGCGCCGAAGTACACGCCGTCGCAGATGTCGGCGCCCAGCGTCTCGAACTGCTCCAGTCCCGAAGCCCAGGCCATGAGGATCGTACAGTTGTTCTTCATGCCGAAGCTGGCTGCCTGGCGCAGCGTGTCCGACGACTGCGAACCGAAGTTCAGCAGCAGCAGCACGTCCGGCTTGGCGGCCATGGCGTTGGTCAGGTAGCCGGAGAACTCTTTCTCGGTCAGCGAGTGGTAGCTGTTGCCGACGTGCTCGATGCCCTTTTCCTTGAAGATATTCTTGGCCGCTGTCAGCAGGCCTTCGCCAAACACGTATTGCGGCGTGATGGTGTACCAGCGCTTGGCGTTGGGCAGCTTCTCCAGCAGCGGGCGTACGGTCTGTTCGATGGCGCCGAAGGTCGGCACCGACCAGCGGAAGGTGGAGCGGTTGCAGTCGCTGCCGGTGATCTCGTCGGCGCCGGCGGTGGTGATGAAGATGCCGCCGGCCTTGTCGGCTTCCTTGCCCATGGCCAATGCCTCGCCGGAGAGGATGCCGCCGGCGAAGAAGCGCGTGCCCTTCTCGATGGTCTCCTGCATCTTGCGCACGGCGGTGGCCGGCTTGCCTTCGGTATCGAGCGTGACGTAGCTGGTGTTCTTGCCGAGCACCTTGCCGTATTTCTGCAGCACCAGTTTCATGCCCATGTCGGCGAACTTGCCGTTGGCGGCGAAGGGGCCCGACATCGGCACCGGGCATCCGAAGGAAATCGCATCGGCTTGCGCGAAGACATCGTTGAAAGTAAGCGCGCCCGGTGCGGCAAGTGCGGACAGCTTCAGAAAATCGCGACGACTGATCATATTCACATCTCCCTCAGGATTAAAAACGACAGGTGACATCCACGAAAACTTCAACGGCGATCAACGCAAATTCCATGCCCAGCAAGAGTGAAAATCCGAATGAAATGAGACGCCGGCATAGCGGCAGGACGAGCGAATTCCTCCGCCGGAAAAACGCGGATAAAAATGGTCGAACGGGCATGACATGATGCGAACGATCATGGCGGGCTCCTCCTGGCCGTGAAATGCAGTGTCTCTTTGGTCTTTCTTCGATGCTGCCATCCGTTGTCCATGCCCCGACGTATGCTCATGCGGTGGCCATGCGGATTTTCTTGTTTTCCGGAGATGCTCATCTCCATCGCGATTGTCGTCTTTTCCCTCCCTTTGTGCGCTCAGAACGCATCTCACGTTTATTGATGAAATGCGTTCTCATATTTTCACTGACATTGCGGTGCATTTTGTGCCGCGCCGCTGCTTTCCTGCACCAACAACCGGCAGTTCCCGCGGCGTGGAAAAACAAAAAACGGCATGAAGGACTCATGCCGTTTTTCATCGTTTCCTTATTTCATCTGCGGGAACGCGAACTCCGCTCCAGCGCTTGCGGTGTTCGGCCAGCGCTGCATCACCGCCTTGGCGCGCGTATAGAAACGCACGCCTTCCGGTCCGTACATGTGATGGTCGCCAAACAGGCTGCGTTTCCATCCGCCGAAGCTGGAGAACGCCATCGGCACCGGCAGCGGCACGTTCACGCCGACCATGCCGACTTCGATCTGGCGCACGAACTCGCGCGCCACGCCGCCGTCGCGCGTGTACACCGCCACGCCATTGCCGTATTCATGCGCGTTGATCAGTTCCACCGCGCTGGCGATGTCGGGCGCGCGCAGCACGCACAGTACCGGGCCGAAGATCTCTTCCTTGTAGATGGTCATGTCGGGCGTGACATGGTCGAACAGCGTGCCGCCGACGAAGAAGCCCTTCTCGAAACCGACCACCTTGTGGCCGCGGCCGTCGACTACCAGCCTGGCGCCTTCTTCCACGCCGCGGCCGATCAGGCCTTCGATGCGTTCCTTGGCCGCGGCAGTGACCACCGGGCCCATTTCGGCGCCGGCGGCCATGCCTTCGTTGATCTTCAGGTTGCGCGCGCGTTCGGCCAGGGCTTCCACCAGCTTGTCGCCGGCCGCGCCCACGGCCACCGCCACCGAGATCGCCATGCAGCGTTCGCCGGCCGAACCGAAGGCCGCGCCCATCAGCGCGTCGACTGCCAGCGCCATGTCGGCGTCGGGCATGACCACCATGTGGTTCTTGGCGCCGCCCAGCGCTTGCACGCGCTTGCCCTTGGCGCTGCCGCGCGCGTAGATGTATTCGGCGATCGGGGTCGAGCCGACGAAGCTGATGGCCTTGACCTGCGGGTGGTCGAGCAACGCATCGACGGTCACCTTGTCGCCCTGCACGACGTTGAACACGCCATCCGACAAGCCGGCTTCCTGCAGCAGTTCGGCGATCAGCAAGGCGGCGGACGGATCGCGTTCGGAGGGCTTGAGCACGAAGCTGTTGCCGCAGGCGATGGCGATGGGGAACATCCACATCGGCACCATCGCCGGGAAGTTGAACGGCGTGATGCCGGCCACCACGCCCAGCGGCTGGCGCATCGACCAGGCGTCGATGCCGCGCGCGATCTGGTCGGTGTATTCGCCCTTCAACATCTGCGGGATGCCGGCGGCGAACTCGACGATCTCGATGCCGCGCGCGACTTCGCCTTGTGCGTCGGAAAAAGTCTTGCCGTGCTCGCGCACGATGATGCGCGCGAAGTCGTCGGCGCGTTGCTGGATCAGGTGCAGGAAGCGGAACAGCACGCGCGCGCGGGTCAGCGGCGGGGTGTTGGACCAGGCGGGGAAGGCGGCGGCGCCGGACTTGACGGCGGCGTCGACCTCATCGGCCGTGCCCAGCGCGACTTGCGCCACCGGCACGCCCAGCGCCGGGTTGAATACATCGGCGTAGCGGCCGCTGGCGGTATCGACGCGCTTGCCGCCGATGTAGTGGGTGATCTTTTCCATTGTTGCCCGTTGCTCCGTTATTTGTGGTCAGGCCTGCCGTGGTCAGGCCAGCGTCTTGAGGATCGCGGCCAGCTTGCCGAACAGCTCGTCGATCTGCTGCTTGTTGATGACCAGCGGCGGCGACAGCGCGATGATGTCGCCGGTCACGCGGATCAGGATGCCGTCGTTGAAGGCGCGCACGAAGGCGTCGTAGGCACGCGCGCCGACCTTGCCCGGGATCGAGGCCAGTTCGATGCCGGCGATCAGGCCGATGGTGCGCACGTCGATGACATGCGGCAGGCCGCGCAGCGCATGCGCCGCATCCTGGAAATAGTCCGATACCGACTGCGCATGCTCTAGCACGCCTTCCTGCTGGAACACGTCCAGCGAAGCCAGGCCGGCGGCGCAGGCCAGCGGGTGGCCGGAATAGGTATAGCCGTGGAACAGTTCGATGCCGTCCGGGCCTTGCATGAAGGCGTCGTGGATCTCCGGCTTGACGAACACCGCACCCATCGGCACCACGCCGTTGGTCAGGCCCTTGGCGGTGGTGAAGATGTCCGGTTCGACATCGAAGTAGTCGGAGGCGAACGGCGTGCCCAGGCGGCCGAAGCCGGTGATCACCTCATCGAAGATCAGCAGGATGCCGTGCTTGCTGCACAGCTCGCGCAGGCGCTTGAGATAACCCTTGGGCGGCACCAGCACGCCGGTGGAACCGGCCACCGGCTCCACGATCACGGCGGCGATGTTGGAGGCGTCGTGCAGCGCGACCAGGCGTTCCAGCTCGTCAGCCAGGTGCGCGCCGTATTCCGGCTGGCCCTTGGTGAAAGCGTTCTTTTCCAGGTTGTGGGTGTGCGGCAGGTGGTCCACGCCCGCGATCAGCGCGCTGCTGAAGGTCTTGCGGTTGCCGCCGATGCCGCCCACCGACATGCCGCCGAAACCGACGCCGTGGTAGCCGCGCTCGCGGCCGATCAGGCGGGTGCGGGTGGCGTTGCCCTTGGCACGGTGGTAGGCCAGCGCGATCTTCAGCGCCGTATCCACCGCTTCCGAACCGGAGCCGGTGTAGAACACGTTGGCGAAGCGGTTGCCGGTATAGGCCTTGAGGCGCTCGGCCAGTTCGAAGGCGCTCGGGTGGCCGAGCTGGAAGGACGGCGCGTAGTCCAGCGTGGCCACCGACTTCTGTACGGCCGACACGATCTTGGGATGGGCGTGGCCCAGCGGCACGCACCACAGGCCGGCGGTGCCGTCGAGGATGGCGTTGCCGGCGTCGTCGCGATAATGCATGCCTTCGGCCGAGACCAGCATACGCGGGCTGGCCTTGAAGTTGCGGTTGGCGGTGAAGGGCATCCAGTAGGCCGACAGGCCGGGTTTCTGTTCGGAAGTAGTCATGGGGCGCACCGTGGCAGGGTGAGGGTTGACGAAGTTGGGAATGACTTGATGAATGGCTTGATTATTGCCAGACACTGGCAGTATTGTTAGCTACACTTTTTAATTTGATCCAAGACTGTATTGTTTGTTTGAGCGAACTATATTGATTCATTTGGCGGGAATACTAGCGTGCGGCTGATCCGGTCGTATTGCCGGCAAACGTCGAATGGCGCTGATTTCGGCCATTCATGCCAGGGAGAGGGCATTGCAGGTTGCGCCAGCCGGAAGCAATACACTTCTTGGAAAAGCAAAACACTCCAGTCGGTCGACCAATGAACTCGCCCGACTGCACGCCGAAAGGATGTCCATGGCCAAGCTCCAGCGCGCGCCGCTGCAACTGGATTTGCAAAGGAATACCGCCGCCCGGCTGGTGGAGCAGGTGGCCGACGGGCTGGCGCTGCTGATCGAGCGCGGCGAACTGCGCTCCGGCGAGCGCCTGCCGTCGGTGCGGCAACTGGCCGGAAGCCACGGCATCGGCGCCTCCACCGTGGTCGAGGCCTATGAGCAGCTGGTGGCGCGCGGCATGCTGCTGGCGCGGCGCGGGGCCGGCTTCTTCGTCGCCGCGCGCGCCGGGCAGTCCGGCGCGCGCGCGGTGTTCACGCCGCACGAGCCGGTGATCGACTCGGCCTGGCTGCTGTCGGAAATGTTCGCCGACGAGCGGGTGCCGATCAAGGCCGGCTGCGGCTGGCTGCCCGGCAAGTGGCTGAACGACGAAGGCCTGCACCAGGCCGAGCGCCGCATCATCCGTTCGCCCGGCGCGCAGCAGGTCGGCTACGGCCATCCTTTCGGCTATGCGCCGCTGCGCCAGCTGATCGCGCAATTCCTCGGCAATTGGTCGCTGGACGTGGCCATCGACCAGGTGCTGACCACGCACGGCGCCACGCAGGCGCTGGACCTGGTGATCCGCACCATGACCCAGCCCGGCGACACGGTGCTGATCGACGATCCCGGCTATTGCAACCTGATCGCCATGTTGCGCCTGGCCGGGCTGGACGTGATCGGCGTGCCGCGCACGCCGGGCGGCGTCGATACCGACACGCTGGAAACGCTGGCGCGCGCGCACCGGCCCAAGATGTTCTTCACCACCAGCGTGCTGCAGAACCCCACCGGCACGTCCTACACCCCGGCCTGCGCCATGCGTGTGCTGCAGGCGGCCGAGCGGCACGGTTTCTGGGTGGTGGAAGACGACATCTTCCGCGAGCTGGGCCAGGCCACCGATCCCATGCTGGCCGCATTGGACGGCCTGCAGCGGGTGATCTACGTGGGCAGCTATTCCAAGACCATCGCGCCTTCGCTGCGCGTGGGTTACGTCGCCTGCCAGCGCGACCTGGCGCGCCAGATCGTGCATACCAAGATGGTGCTCACGCTCACCAATTCCGAGATCAACGAGCGCCTGGTGCACAACGTGCTGACCGAAGGCCACCACCGGCGCCATGTGCAGACGTTGAACGCCACGCTGCTCAATGCCCAGTCCACGCTCAACGCCAAGCTGGCCGAAGCCGGGTTGACGCCGTTTACCGCCGCACGCGGCGGCATGTTCACCTGGGCCACGCTGGAAGGCAGCGGCCTGTCGGCGCGCGAGATCGCCGACCGCGCGCGGCAGAAAGGCATCTGGCTGGCGCCCGGCGATTTCTTCCACCTGGATGCGCCGGAGCAGGCCAGCTTCCGTTTCAATGTGGGTTACGCGGATGCGCCTGAGCTGTTCGATTTCTTCCGCTCCCTGTAGCAAGAACCGCTTACACTTCTTCACGCAGGCGTCATGGCGCGACAGTAGAATGGCCGTTCCACATTCGCGAGGAACGCCACGCATGAGCATCACTACCCCGACTTCCGGCATCCGCGCCGTCGTGTTCGACTTTGGCGGCGTGCTGTTCGACTGGAGCCCGCTGCACGTCTACCAACACCTGATCGCCAACGATACCGAGCGCCTGCATTTCCTCACCAAGGTCTGTTCGTCCGAATGGAATATCCAGCAGGACGCCGGGCGCTCGCTGGCCGAAGGCACCGAACTGCTGGTGCAACAGCATCCGCAGCATGAAAGCCTGATCCGCGCCTTCTACGACCGCTGGAAGGAAATGCTGCGCGGTCCGCTGGATGACGGCGTGGCGCTGTTGAAGGAACTGCATGCGAAGCAGGTGCCGCTGTTCGGCCTGACCAACTGGTCGGCCGAGACCTTTCCGTTCGCGCGCGACAACTATGATTTCCTTGGCGTGTTCCAGGACATCGTGGTGTCGGGCGAAGAGAAATGCATCAAGCCCGATGCGCGCATCTACCAGATCGCGCTGGCGCGCTATGGCCGCCATTTGCCGGGCTTGACGCCGGGCGAGCTGGTGTTCATCGACGACGTGAAGAAGAATATCGAGGCGGCGCAGGCCTTGGGATGGCACGGCATCCATCATGTGGATGCGGGACAGACGCGTGCGCAGCTGAAGTTGCTGGGCTTGCCGTTATAAAAGAGACGCAGCAAAGATGCAGCCTCATCCCTAATGCCGTTCAGTTAAGCACTGAACGGCATTGTGTTTGTGCAGTCCAGACTCCGTTCGCCCTGAGTAGCTGCGCAGCAGCGTATCGAAGGGCAGGCAAGGGCGCTAACCGATGACACGCTGGCTTCGATACGGCCCTGGCGGGCCTACTCAGCCCGAACGGGGTCTGTTTCAGAATTAGTCTTAACTGAACGGCATTGCAGCCTCATCCCGGCTTGCGTCGGGAGGACGGATCGATGGAGACGGCTTAGTTGCAATTACCGCCGTCGATATCGCATTGCGCGACCGATGAACCGGCATGGCCAGCCGTCTCGCCGCGGGTTTGCTGCTGCAGGAACTGCGCCCATTCCTGCGGCCGCCCCAGCCACATTCCCGTATCCAGCACTTCCAGCGCATCGCCCCGCTGCAGCACGAAGGTGGGAAAGCCGCGTCCGCCGACCTGGTTCAGCAGTGCGCGGCTGGCTTCGATGTGCCGGGCCAGTTCCTCTTCTTCGATCTTGCGCAAGGCCTGCGTAAAAGCATCCGCATCGGTGCCCAGCTTCTGCGCCAGTTCAACCAGCGTGCCTTCATCGGAGATGCGCAGCCCGTCCTGGTAATGCGCGCGCTGGATCGCGGCCAGCATGTCCAGCCCGGCGTCATTGCCCTTGAGCGCCTGCATGGCCAGCACGGCCGCAATCGGCGGGGCCGAGTCGAATACCGCATCGGTATCTTTGAGCAGGCCGTTGAAGTAATGCTCGCCAAAGACCTGCCCGGTCAGCTGCGCGATGCGGCGGTCGTGCGGCATCACATAGTCGCGCAACCCGGCATCGACCCGGCGCCGGTTGCGGCCCGCCATCATGCCGCCGCCGTGCGCCTGTACCGGCAACACGCGGCGCGCGGCCGCCACCAGCGGCGCGGCGCCGTAGCACCAGCCGCACAGCGGGTCGTGGATGTAGTGGAGAACTTGGGTTGCAGCGCTCATGCTCAGTAGCCTACCGTGAAACGCGCACGCACATGCTTCGGCTGTTCCAGCTCATCGAGCAGGGCGATGGCGAAGTCCTCATAGGAAATCGAACTCTTGCCGTCGGCGGCCACCAGCAGCTGGTCCTGGCCCAGGCGGAACTTGCCGGTGCGCTCGCCCGGCACGAACAGTGCGGACGGCGACAGGAACGTCCAGGCGATGTCCTGTTCCTTGCGCAGGTCGTTCAGGAAGTCGCGCCCGGCCGAGGCTTCCGGCTTGTATTCGGCAGGGAATTCCGGGGTATCGATCAGCGCCTTGCCCGGTGCGATTTCCAGGCTGCCGGCGCCGCCGACGACCGCGATGCGCTTGACGCCCGCCTGCTTGACTGCGGGCAGCAGGTCGGCCGCCTTGAAACTGGCGAAGCGGCCGCTGGAAACGACCACGTCGGCGCCCTGGATGGCGGCAGCCAGGGCGGCGGTGTCCTTGACGTCGGCGCTGCGGGCGGTGACGTTGGCGCGCGCTGCGATCTTGGAGGCGTCGCGGGCGATGGCGATGACGCTGTGGCCGCGGCGCAGGGCTTCTTCGAGGATGCGGCTGCCGACGTTGCCGGTGGCGCCGATGATGGCGATGTTCATGGTGTTTCCTTTCGGTTCAGTTGATGTGGTGGGCGGTTGAGAATTGGCTCAGGGCCACTTCATCTCGCCCTTGATGACCTTGGCGGAGAGTTCCAGCGAAGCGCTGTCGCCCAGTTCCGGATAGCGCTGCTGCATGGCGGCGATCAGTGCGGTAGAGTCGGCGGCCTTGGCGGCTTCTTCGTCGAAAGCCTTCAGGTAATCGCGGGTGAAGCGTACTGATTCGATGTCCAGCGGCGCGCCTTCAGAAAAGTGGCCCGGCACCACGACCTTCGGTTTCAGTTTCTCGATGCGGTTCAGCGTGCCCAGCCAATCCTTGCGCGACTTCAGGCTTTGCGTATCGGCGATCCAGACATGCATCTTGCCGTCCACCACCACGCCGCCGACCACCGCCTTGATCGACGGAATCCACACGAAGCTGCGTTCCGGTTGCGGGCCGTCCAGGCCCATGATGTCCAGCTTGCGGCCTTCCAGCGTCAGGCTGCGACCCTTCAGCACTTCGGGCACGATGGTCGCGGCCGGCGCGTTGTCGCCCAGCTTGGGGCCCCAATAGGCCAGCTTGCCTTCCACGGTTTCGCGGATGTGCGCCACGGTTTGCGGGGTGGCCACGATCTTCGCGTCCGGATAGGCGGCGTGGATGGTGTCCAGGCCGAAGTAGTAGTCCGGGTCGCCGTGGCTGATGTAGATGGTGGTCAGCTTCTTGCCGCTGGCGCGGATCTTCTCCACCACTTGCTGCGCTTCGCGCTTGCCGAACTGCGCATCGACCAGGATCGCTTCGCGCTGGCCGCTGACCAGTACCGACGAGACAGGGAAGATGGCTTGCTTGCCGGGGTTGTAGACGTCCAGCTTGAGCGCGTCGGCGGCTTGCGCGCCGGCCGCGATGAAACCGGTGGCGGCCAGCGCCAGGGCGCGACGCAGCAGGCGGGTAGGGAAGTTCATGGCGAGACTCCGTATCGGTGGAAGGAGTACTCATCATAGATTCGCTTTTGTTTTTTAAAAACAGCATAATCGATCACAGTTTGTTTCTAAAAACGTTCAGATCGACAGGCGGGTGCACGATGGACAGATTGACGGCAATGCAAGTATTCGTGGCGGTGGTCGATGGCGGCAGCCTGTCGGCGGCGGCCCAGCAGCTCGACCTGTCGCGGCCGGTGGTGTCGCGCTATGTGGCCGAACTGGAGGAATGGGTCGGCGCGCGCCTGCTGCACCGGACCACGCGCCGGCTGTCGCTGACCCCGGCCGGCAACGAAATCCTGCCGCGCTGCCGGCAGATGCTGGAGTTTTCCGACGACATGCGCCACGCCGTCGACGCCCCCGGCGAGACGCCGCGCGGCTTGCTGCGCATCACTTCCAGCACGTCGTTCACGCAGAGCCAGCTGGTGCAGGCGGTGGTGGAGTATGGCCGCCGCTATCCGGAAGTGGCGGTCGACCTGGTGGCGCTGGACCGCACGGTGAACCTGGTGGAGGAACGCATCGACCTGGCCATCCGCATGACCACGCGGCTGGAACCCAACCTGATCGCGCGCAAGCTGACCGTGTGCCGTTCGGTGATCTGCGCCGCGCCCGATTACCTGGCGCGCCACGGTACGCCGAAGAAGGTGGAAGACCTGGCCCTGCACAATTGCCTCACGCACTCCTACGTCGGCCGCAGCCTGTGGCAGTTCGAAGGCAAGGGACGGGGCGCCAAGCCGGCTTCGGTGGCGGTGGGCGGCAGCATCAGCGCCAACGAGGTGACGGTGTTGCTGCAGGCGGTGCTGGCCGGGGTGGGCATCGGCCACATGCCGGCCTATTCGGCGGCGCCGTTGGTGGCTTCCGGGCAACTGGTGCAATTGCTGCCGGAGTACGAGCCGATCCAGCTCGGCATGTACGCCGTGTATGCCTCGCGCAAGCACATGCCGGCGACTTTGCGCACGATGCTCGATTTCCTGGCGGAACGTTTCGGCGGGCAGCCGTTCTGAGCGCCGGAAGAGGGCGGATCAGGGAGTAATGCTGAGCAGCTTGTGAACCAGTTCGGAAGACGTCGATGCGGCGAACTTGCGCATCAGCCGGGCCCGGTGCATCTCCACCGTGCGCGGGCTCAGTTCCACCTGGCGCGCGATCAGCTTGCTGGTCTTGCCTTCCACCAGCAGCGCCGCGATCTCGCGTTCGCGCGGCGTCAGGCCCGGCGCGATCGGGCGCTTGGCGCTGACATCCTCGAAGGTCCAGATGCCGGCCGCATGCGGATCGCCCTGCACCAGCGAATGGCCGGTGACGTGGCACCAGAACATCTCGTCGCTGGCGCGCTTCATGATGCGCTCGTCGGAGTAGAAGCCCTTTTCGTTGAGGATGGGCACCAGGCGCAGGCCGGTGCGCTCGAACTCGTCGGCGGTCGGGTAGATTTCCTGGAACGACATCTGGCGCAAGTCTTCGACCGCATAGCCGAACATCGCCGCCATCGCCAGGTTGCCCTGCTGGATGATGCGGTTATGCGAGACGCACATGCCGATCGGGGCATGCATGAATACCTGTTCGAAATCGATGGCCGGTGGGGTGCTCATGGTGTGCTGCGGATATCCTGGGGTTCCCTCGAGCCTGGCGGTTGCAGCTCGGTGTATGCTGCATTGCGCCAGGTATTTTTACCGTATTGTATGGCCTATTTCGCTGACCTATGATGATTGTCGCTTTTTAAGAACCTGTCCGGGATGGCGCGGGGAGTTGGATCAATGTCGTTTCAGGAGGGGATGCGAGGTTTTGCAACGCCGCAGACCGCCTGCAAGGGCATCGGAACGGCCCTGGCGCGATCCCGGACAGGTTCTCATGACATTTAAGCTCGCAAGACAAGAGCCGAAAGGAGACTCGTGAACAAAGTGTATCCAGACGCGGCCACCGCGTTGAAAGACATCGTCAAGGACGGCCAGACCATCGCGGTCGGCGGCTTTGGCCTGTGTGGCATCCCCGAGGCGCTGATCGCCGCCCTGCGCGATTCGGGCGTGCAGAACCTGACCGCCATCTCCAACAATGCCGGGGTCGACGGCTTCGGCCTGGGCCAGCTGCTCTCCACCCGCCAGATCAAGAAGATGATCGCCTCCTACGTGGGCGAGAACAAGGAGTTCGAGCGCCAGTACCTGGCCGGCGAACTGGAACTGGAATTCACCCCGCAAGGCACGCTGGCCGAGAAGCTGCGCGCCGGTGGCGCCGGCATTCCGGCGTTCTTCACCAAGACCGGCGTGGGCACGCTGGTGGCCGAAGGCAAGGAAATCCGCGAATTCGACGGCGCCAGGTACGTCATGGAGCGCTCGCTGGTGGCCGATGTTTCGCTGGTCAAGGCGCAGAAGGCCGACCGTGCGGGCAACCTGGTGTTCAACAAGACCGCGCGCAACTTCAATCCCAACGTCGCCATGGCCGGCAAGATCACCGTGGTCGAGGTGGAAGAACTGGTCGAGGTCGGCCAGCTCGATCCGGACCAGATCCATACCGCCGGCATTTTCGTGCACCGCATCGTGGTCAACGCCACGCCGGAAAAGCGCATCGAACAACGCACCGTCAGCGCGGCGAAATAAGGAGACAGCAATGGCTTGGACCAGAGATGAAATGGCTGCGCGCGCAGCGAAGGAATTGCAGGACGGCTTCTACGTCAACCTCGGCATCGGCTTGCCGACCCTGGTGGCGAACCACGTGCCGGCCGACATCGAAGTGTGGCTGCAGTCGGAAAACGGCCTGCTCGGCATCGGTCCCTTTCCGACCGAAGACAAGGTCGATCCCGACCTGATCAACGCCGGCAAGCAGACCGTGACCACCATCCCCGGCTCGTCCTTCTTCAGCTCGGCGGACTCGTTCGGCATGATCCGCGGCGGCAAGATCAACATCGCCATCCTGGGCGCGATGCAGGTTTCCGGCAAAGGCGACCTGGCCAACTGGATGATCCCCGGCAAGATGGTCAAGGGCATGGGTGGCGCGATGGACCTGGTGGCCGGCGTCGGCCGCGTGGTGGTGCTGATGGAACACGTGGCCAAGGCCAAGGACGGTTCCACCTCGAAGAAGATCCTGAAGGAATGCAACCTGCCGCTGACCGGCGTGGGCGTGGTCAACCGCATCATCACCGACCTCGGCGTGATCGACGTCACCCCGAGCGGCCTGAAGCTGATCGAACTGGCCGCCGGCGTGACCAAGGAAGAAGTGATCGAGAAGACCGAAGCGCCGCTGGATGTGAGCGCGGTCTGATCGTGTTGACCTGATGGACAAGGCAAGGGCGCTGGATTTCCGGCGCCCTTGTTTTTTGCGTTCAGCCAATCTTCCCGCTTGCAACGCGTCATCCCGGCGAAGGCCGGGATCCAGTGTCTTCCGTTGCGCATCAACGGCCGCTGAACGACGCTGGGCCCTGACTTTCGCCAGGGCGACGGTCATTCAATTCCACGCCCCGGTCGCCGCCAGGAACGGCGACAGCTCCGGCGGCGCCCAGCGCAACGGTAGCGCATGCCGTACCAGCCGCGCCGATTCCACCGAAAACCGCAGCAGCCGCTGCGCGCCCGTGAAGGCGTCCACCTCCGGCCCCTCCCAGATCACTTCGCCGCGCACCGCAAGGTAGAGCAGGGCGCCGCTGTCGAAATCCGCGAACAGCAGTCCGGCGCGCGGCTGCAGCAGCAGGTTGCCGATGGTGTTGAAGAACGAATTGCCGATGAAGTCCGGCACGGTCAGCATGTGGTCGCCATCGATCCGGACGAAACCGGGTTTGCCGCCGCGGTGCGATACATCGGCGCCGTGGCGCCGGCCTGCTCCCCGCGCTTCTTCATCGTCGCTCGCCAGTGCGGTGGCGATGAAGAAGGTGTCGGCGCGGCCGATCATCTGCGCCATCTGCGGGGTGAGCGCGGGAGCGTCGGTGATCGCTGCAGCGGGCAGGGCATGCGCATCCAGCAGTTCGGGCTGGCGCGCCTGGATGTATTTGGGGCAATTGCCGAAGCTCTGCTCGATGGCGATTGCCATGCCATCGTCCGACAGCGCCTGCACCACGCCGTTGGCGCGGTTGCGCCGGCGCGTGTGCGGTTCGATGCCGAGCAGGCCCAGCCTGGCGCCGTGACGCAGGTTGCCATGCAGCGGGTCTCCCGGCGCGATATGCTGGCCGTGCACCTGCAGCGTGCGCGCATCGGGCGAACGCACGAAGCCCGGCGCGCCGCTCATGATCGAGGCCCAGGGGCGTCCTTCCACATCCACCGACCCCACCACCATGAAGGGCAGTTGCTCGAAGAACGCGCGGTGCTGGTCGGGCATGAAGTCGCGGATCACGCGCGGGCCGACCGTTGCCATCTTCTCCAGCATGCCGGCGCGCTGCTGGGCGAGCAGTTCGCCGCGATGGAAAGCCCGGTCCGGCGCCCCGGCTGCGGGGATGGATGGGGTGGATGGCATGGCAGGCTCCTTGGCGGCGACGGTCAGGCGGCGATGGCGTGCGGCGAGGCCGGCATGGGAACGAAGCCGGGCAACTGTTCGACGCGTGCGATCCAGCCGCGCACATTGGCATAGGGCGCCAGGTCCACGCCGCCTTCCGGCACGTGGGCGACATAGGCGTAGCAGGCCACATCGGCGATGGTGGCGTGGCCGGCGGCGAGGAAGTCGCGGCCGTCGAGATGGCGCTCGAGCAATGCCAGCACGGCCAGGGTCTTCTGGTGCGCCAGCGCATAGTCGAGCTCGCGCTTGAACAGCTTCACCAGGCGCACGCGGTTGGGGCCTTCGAATATCTCGCCCGAGGCCAGCGACAGGAATTGTTGCACCTGCGCCGCGCCCAGCGGATCGGCCGGCAGCCACCGCCCATCATCGTAGCGCTTGGCCAGATAGACCAGGATCGCGGTGGAGTCGTACAGCGTAACGTCGCCGTCGACGATCACCGGGACCTGGCCGCGCGGATTGAGCGCGAGGAACTCCGGCTGCTTGTGCTGGCCGTGCGGCAGGTCGACATCGACCACCTCGTGCGGCAGGCCCAGCATGGACAGCAGCAGGCGCACGCGGTGCGCGTGGCCGGACAATGGAAAGCCGTAAAGGCGGATGGATTGTGGTTGCGGCATCTTCTTCTCCCGACGGGTGGTGAATGGGCGGCAAGCATGTTGCCGGCTGGCTGAGGTCCTGCGCGGTATAATGAACCGAACGATCGGTACAATAGAAGATCGGATTCCCGCTGTCAACCATCGGCATGGAAAATATTTTTATCCCGGAGCGCCGGGAGCGGACTCGTTCGGCATGCCAAGCGGTCTTATAATCGGTAGCAACCCCGGGAGCAATCCCGCGTTGCAGTTTCGTTCGAAGGCGCCCGCCATGCCCGTGCATGCAGGCGCAACATTGCGCACCAACAGAAAACCGCCATGCCCGCACCCAGCCTGTCGCGCGAAGAAGTCGCGCAGATCCTGCTTTCCGAATTCCGCCGCTCCGGTTATGAAGGCGCCAGCCTGTCCAGCCTGTCGGCCGCCACCGGCCTGGGCAAGTCCAGCCTCTACCACTATTTCCCCAACGGCAAGGTCGACATGGGGCGTGCCGCCATCGAAGTGGTCGGCCAGTGGATGCGCGAGAAGGTGATCCCGTTGTTGACCTCGGATGCCGAGCCGGAAAAGCGCCTCAAGCGCTATTTCGCCGCCATGAGCGATTTTTACGCCAGGGGCACGCTGCCTTGCCTGACCGACCTGTTCACCATCGGCGAGGCGGCCGGCTATTTCCAGCAGCAGTTCAAGCAGAACATCGGCAACATCGTCAAGCTGATCGCCGCCGTGCTGGAAGACGCCGGTTTCGCGCCCGCCGAGGCCGTGCGCCGCGCCGAGGACGGGATGGTGATGCTGCACGGCGCATTGGTGGTGTCGCGCGCCCAGGGCAGCACTGCCGTCTTCACGCGGGTGGTGCGCGGCATCCCCGACATGCTGCTGGCGCCGTAGCGGTTTTCCCCGAACCTGTTCCGTTCCCGCGAGGGCCGCGCCGCAAGGCAGCGGCCCTTGTCGCATTGGCGGGTCACTTTTTGCCGCCCGGTGCGGTGTTGCGAAAACGCCCGCGCGAAAAAATGCCGGCTTGACAGTCGCCAAGTTACTTTTATAATGATAGTTACTATCTTCATGAAAGTAAGTCGCCGCACCCGGCAACACTCCCTCGAACCCGGCACATCGCCCAACCAAGCAGACAAGGAAACCCAATGAACACCAGCAAACGGCCAGGCAAGGCCCTCATCACCGGCGCATCGGCCGGCATCGGCGCAACCTACGCGCAGCGCCTGGCGGCGCGCGGCTACGACCTGCTGCTGGCGGCGCGCGACGCCGCCCGGCTGGAGCAGCTCGCCGCCGAATTGCGCGGCAAGCACGGCGTGCAGGTGGAGGTGCTGCCGGCCGACCTGACCGCCAAGGCCGACCTGCTCAAGGTCGAGCAGCGCCTGCGCGGCGACGCCGATATCACGCTCCTGCTCAACAATGCCGGCATGGCGGTGCAGGGCAAGCTGATCGAGGCCGACATCGACCGTTACGAGGCGATGCTCCAGCTGAACGTGGTGGCGGTCACGCGCCTGGCCGCGGCGGCGGCCGCCAACTTCGGCCGGCGCGGCAGCGGCGCGATCATCAATGTCGCCTCGGTGCTGGCGCTGGCGCCGGAAATGTTCAATGGCGCCTACAGCGGCACCAAGGCCTACGTGCTGAACCTGAGCCAGTCGATGCAGCAGGAACTCGGCCCGCTGGGCGTGCAGGTGCAGGCGGTGCTGCCCGGCGCTACGCGCACCGAGATCTGGCAACGCTCCGGCGGCAGCATCGATCAACTGCCGGCGGAAATGTTGATGGAAGTCGGCGACATGGTGGATGCCGCCCTGGCCGGATTCGACCAAGGTGAAGCCGTCACCATCCCTTCGTTGCCGGACGTTGCCGACTGGAACGCGCTCACCTCCGCGCGCCATGCGCTGGGCCCCAACCTCTCGCGCAACCGGCCCGCCGCGCGCTACCTGGACCATGCCGGCTAAGTCCCGCCCGCGCGCGGCCGCCCAGCCGGACCATCCGGCCGGCTTGCCCGGCCCGCGCCAGCAGGTGCGGGCCGCGCAGGCGGCGCGCCAGTTGACGCGGCAGGGCCAGCCCTGCCCGGTGGCCGGCTCGCTGCAACTGATCGGGGAATGGTGGACCGTGCTGATCGTGCGCGATGCCCTGCGCGGCATGACGCGCTTCGAGCAATTCCGCCGCAACCTCGACATTTCCCCCGCCATTCTCTCGCGCCGCCTGCAGGCGATGGTCGACGCCGGCCTGATGCAACGGCGCCGCTACCGCGAGCATCCGCCGCGCGACGAATACGTGCTGACCGAAGCCGGCCGCGCGCTGCAGCCGGTGATCGCCGCCCTGCGCGGCTGGGGCCGCCTGTACCTTGCGCGGCGCGCTGGCGCCAGCAAGGAAAGCTGAAAGCGGCCACAATGGCAAGGCTTGAGAACCAGCTTGCCGCCAGCAGCGATGCGGGCACAGACCACAAGGAGAAAAGATGAAGATATTGATCGTAGGCGCCGGCGCCGTCGGCGGCTATTTCGGCGCGCGCCTGCATGCGGCCGGCCGCGACGTCGACTTTCTGGTGCGCCCGCAGCGCGCGGCGCTGCTGCGTGAACGCGGCCTGCGCGTGAAAAGCCCGATGGGCGACCTGACGCTGCGCGATGCCCGCCTGCTCGATACGACCGAACTGGTTCCGCACTACGACCTGGTGGTGTTGAGCTGCAAGGCCTACGATCTGGAGAGCGCGATCGAATCGCTGGCGCCGGCGATGGGTGCGCAGACGGCGATCCTGCCGCTGCTCAACGGCATGCAGCACCTCGACATCCTGGAGCAGCGTTTCGGCGCCGCCGCCGTGCTGGGCGGCCAGTGCGTGGTCGCCGGCACGCTCGACGCCGACGGCGCCATCGTGCACCTGAACAATGCCGCCGGCCTGACCTTCGGCGAACGCGGCGGCGGCATCACGGCGCGCGCGCAGGCGATCTGCGATGCCCTCTCCGGCGCCGGATTCGACGTCAAGCTGAGCGAGAACATCCTGCAATCGATGTGGGAAAAATGGATCATGCTGGCCACGCTGGCCAGCGCCACCTCGCTGATGCGCGCCTCGGTGGGAGACATCCTGCAAGGTCCGGGCGGCCAGGCCTTTATCGAAGGCATGCTGGCCGAATGCGCCGGCATCGCCGGGCTGCAGGGCTACCAGCCGGGCGAGAGCTTCTACAACCGCACGCGCGGCATGCTGACCGAGCATGGTTCATCGCTGACGGCATCGATGTTCCGCGACATCGGCAACGGCAACCGGATCGAGGCCGACCACATCGTCGGCGACCTGATCCGCCGCGGCGACGCCAAGGGCGCTAAGACCACGCTGCTGCAGCTGGCCTATCTGCACCTGAAGACCTACGAGGCGCATCAGGCGCGCGTGTCGTCCTGAGATCGGGATGCCTGGGCCGCCTTGGGCGTCCCGGGCATCTCCCGCTTCATTACCAGCCACCCCCCAGCGCCCGGAACACCGACACCGCCGCCCGCGCGTTGTCGGCATGCACCTGCGCCATCTGGTCCTGCGCCGCCAGCAGCAAGCGGTCTTCGGTCAGCACCTCGGCCAGGCTCAGCACGCCGCCCTGGTAGGCTTGCTCGGCGTTGCCGCGCGCGCGTTGCTGGGCATCGACCTGCGCCGCCAGTTCGCGCGACTGCTGTTCCAGTTGCACCAGCGCCATGATGGCGTTTGCCACATCCTCTACCGCCGTCAGCATGCTCTTGCGGTACAGCGCCAAGGCTTCCGCATGGGCGCCTTCGGCGCGCGCGATCTCGGCATCGATGCGGCCGAAGTCGAACAGGCGCCAGCGCAAGCCGAGCCCGCCTTGGGCCTGCAGGCTGTCGGCCGTCAGGAAGCCGGCCGCCCCCAGGCTCTGGAAGCCCAGCAGCGCCGACAGCGACAGGTCGGGATACCACGCCGCCATCGCCTGGCCGATGCGTTCGTTGGACGCGGCCAGCCTGCGCTCGGCCGCGATCACGTCGGGCCGGCGGCGCATCAGTTCCACGCTGCTCTGCGACACCGCGATGGCCGGCACGCGGCCGGTGTCGGCGCCTTCGGAAAGTCGTTGCGCGTAAGTCCCGGGCGCGGCGCCCATCAGCACGTCGAGGCGGTTGGTCTGGCGCTCCAGTTCGATGCGCAGCGGCGGCAGCGCCGCACGCGATTGCGCCAGGCGGGCATCGGCCTGGGCGATCTCGGCCACGCTCGCCAGGCCATCCTTGAGGCGCAGCCGCACGATTTCGCCGAGCTCGGCGCTGGCCTTGACCTGGTGTTCGGCCAGCGCGATGCGCGCCTGCGCGCCGCGGATGCGGAAGTAGGCATCGGCCGCTTCCGCCTCCACCGATATGCGCACGCCGAGCTGCTGCGCCTGGGCCGCCTGCAGCTCGGCATCGGCCGCCTGTGCGCCGCGCTTCAAGGCGCCGGCCAGGTCCAGTTCCCAACTGGCGCCGGCGTCCAGTTCGAACAGGTTCTGCGTGCGCTGGTAGCCGGGGAAGCCGCTGGCGATCTCGCCCAGCGGACTTTGCAGCGATTGCCTGGCGCGCGCGGCCTGGCCGCTGAGTTCGCCTTCCGGCAAGCGGCGGGCGCCGGCGATGCGTGCGCTGGCCTGCGCCTGTTCGACGCGCGCGAACGCTGCCGACAAATCCAGGTTCTGCGCCAGCACGCGCTGGATGATGTCGCTCAGCACCGGGTCGTCGAACCCGTCCCACCAATGATCCAGCGCCGGCGCCGGCGTTTGCGCGGAGCGCTGTTGCAGCAGGGCGACGTTGCGCAGCGGGGTGTCCTGGTATTCGGGGCGCCGGTAGTCCGGGCCGGTCGTGCAGGCGCTCAATGCCAGCGCAGCGGCTAGCGCGCCCAATGCCGGCAGGCGGCCGGCGCGCGAGGGAAACAAGGGGTTCATGCTTCTGGCCTTTTTTTCATCTGTTTCCGATGCCGGGGACGGCGACGGAAGAAGTGGTCGATCCGGTTTGGAATTGTTACTTGCAAAATGATAGCTTGAAGTTTAAACTCACTATCGTTTTGAAAGCAACTTCTATTTGAGGCCTGTCGCGCAATGGGAAAAGGCGACGGGCAGGCCGTCATCCACATCCAATCGCCATCGAGGCCACCATGACCACCCAGAGCACCATCGGCGCCCCCGCGCAACCTGCCGCAACGATGCCGGCGCCCAGAAAGAAATCCACCCTGCTGACATACGCGCTCCTGGCCATCGCCGCGGTGGCGGCCGTTGCCTGGCTGGCGCACTGGTTGGCGGTGGGGCGCTATATCGAGAGCACCGACGACGCTTACGTCGGCGGCGACATCACCGTCATCGCCCCCAAGGTGGCCGGCAACATCGAGGCGGTGCTGGTCAAGGACAACCAGGCCGTGCATGCCGGCGACCTGCTGGTAAAACTGGATGGCCGCGACTACCAGGCCGCGCTGGCCAAGGCGAACGCCGCGGTGGCGGCGCAGGAAGCGGCGCTGGCCAATCTCGACGCCGAGCGCCGCCTGCAGGAATCGGTAATCGACCAGGGCCGTGCCGGCGTGGCCGCGGCCGGGGCCGAGACATCGCGCACCCGCGACGACCAGGTGCGCTACCGCAGCCTTTCGGCCAAGGCGGCGGTGTCGCTGCAGGCGGCGCAAAAGGCCGATGCCGACTACCAGCAGGCGCAGGCCAACGGCCAGAAGGCGCAGGCGGCATTGAACGCCGCGCAGCGTCAGATGGACGTGATCGCCAC
This sequence comes from Herbaspirillum sp. SJZ099, assembly GCF_007828355.1. Classification (NCBI taxonomy): domain Bacteria; kingdom Pseudomonadati; phylum Pseudomonadota; class Betaproteobacteria; order Burkholderiales; family Oxalobacteraceae; genus Herbaspirillum; species Herbaspirillum sp. SJZ099. Next base: position 116,740 of record NZ_VIUO01000002.1, read on the forward strand.
GCAGAAGCAGCGGGTGCAGGCGGCGTTGCAGCAGGCCCGGGCGGAGCAGCGCCTGGCCGAACTGAACCTGGCCTATACCGAACTGCGCGCACCGGTCGATGGCGTGGTCGGCAACCGCCGCGCGCGGGTCGGCGCTTACACCACCATCGGCGCGCAGCTGCTGTCGGTGGTGCCGGAGCAGGGCCTGTGGGTCGATGCCAATTTCAAGGAAAGCCAGATCGCCCGCATGAAGCAGGGCCAGGCTGTCACCATCAAGGCCGACGTGTTGCCGGGCGAGTCCTTCAGCGGCCATGTGCTGAGCCTGGCGCCGGCTACCGGCGCGCAGTTCAGCGTGCTGCCGGCGGAGAACGCCACCGGCAACTTCACCAAGATCGTCCAGCGGGTGCCGGTGCGCATCGCGCTCGACGGCGAGGGCGCGCGGCTAGGCAAGCTGCGTCCCGGCCTGTCGGTGACCGCCGAAGTCGACCAGCGTGCCGGCCGGAGCTGACATGGCGTCCGCCGCCGCGCCGGCCGTACCCCGGCCTGCCCCCGCCCCGGCCATGGGGCTCACGCTCACCACCCGCCAGCGCGTGTTCGCCTTCGCCACCATGTGCGTGGGCATGTTCATCGCGCTGCTGGATATCCAGATCGTCTCGGCCTCGCTGGCCGACATCGGCGGCGGCCTTTCGGCAGGCACTGACGAGACCGCCTGGGTGCAGACCAGTTACCTGATCGCCGAGATCATCGTCATCCCGCTGTCGGGCTGGCTCTCGCGCGTGATGTCCACGCGCTGGCTGTTTTCGGCCTCGGCGGTGGGATTCACCGTCGCCAGCCTGCTGTGCGGGCTGGCCTGGGACATCAACAGCATGATCGCCTTCCGCGCGCTGCAGGGTTTCCTCGGCGGCTCGATGATCCCGCTGGTGTTCACCTCCGCCTTCGTCTATTTCCAGGGCAACCAGCGCGTGCTGGCCGCCGCCACCGTGGGCGCCCTGGCCTCGCTGGCGCCCACGCTGGGGCCGACCATCGGCGGCTGGATCACCAGCAACTATTCGTGGCATTGGCTGTTCTTCATCAACCTGGTGCCGGGCATATTCGTGGCCGTGGTGGTGCCGATGATGGTGAAGATCGACAAGCCCGACCTGTCGCTGCTGCGCGGCGCCGACTACCCGGGCATGGCGTTGCTGGCGCTCGCGCTGGGCTGCCTGGAATACACGCTGGAAGAAGGGCCGCGCTACGGCTGGATGGGCGACGACGTGATCCGCGCCACCGCCTGGGTGGCGGCGATCTCCGGCATCGCCTTCGTCTGGCGCAGCCTCACCTACGCGCATCCGGTGGTCGACCTGCGCGCGCTCAAGCAGCGCAACTTCGCGCTGGGCTGCTTCTTCTCCTTCGTCACCGGCATCGGCCTGTTCGCCACCATCTACCTGACGCCGGTATTCCTGGCGCGCGTGCGCGGCTTCTCGGCGCTCGACATCGGGCTGGCGATCTTTTCCACCGGCCTGTTCCAGATCCTCGCCATCCCGTTCTACACGATGGTGGCGCGCAGGGTCGACCTGCGCTGGCTGATGATGTTCGGGCTGGCCTGCTTCACGCTGTCGATGTGGAACTTCACGCCCATCACGCACGACTGGGGCTGGCATGAGCTGCTGCTGCCGCAGGCGCTGCGCGGCTTCTCGCAGCAGTTCGCCGTCGCCCCGGTGGTGACGCTGACCCTGGGCTCGCTGGCGCCGGAACGCCTGAAGCTGGCCTCGGGGCTGTTCAACCTGATGCGCAACCTGGGCGGCGCGATCGGCATCGCGGTGTGCGGCACCATCCTCAACGACCGCACCAACCTGCACTTCCTGCGCCTGGCCGAACACCTCAACGCCGGCAACGAGGCGATGGCCGATATGTTGCGCAACGGCGCGCACAACCTGCTGGCCGCCGGTGTGGACGCCGGCGCGAACGAGGTCGGTGCCCTGCGCAACCTGGCGCGCCTGGCCATGCGCGAGGCGCAGACCCAGGCCGTGGCCGACGCCTTCTTCGTCATCATGCTATGCCTGCTGACGGCCACGCTGATGGTGCCGCTGATGCGCAAGGTGGAACCGCCCAAGGCGCCGCCGCCGGACGCGCACTGATGGAGTGCGGCAAGCGAGCCTGAACGGGTGGCCGGCATCAGAGTGAAAACGCTTTGCGGATAGAATCGAGAGCGCCGCTTCATGTTCCGACCCCGATGCCATGCCGCCAGCCTGTCTTGCCCGTTCCGTTTCCCTGTGGCGCGCCGCCTCCCTGGCGTCGCTGCTTGCCTTCCTGTCAGCGCCGGCCTGTGCCGCCGGCGATGCGGCGGCCGGCCGCGCCGCCTTCGCCAAGTGCGCCAGTTGCCATCAGGTCGGGCCATCCGCGCGCGGCGGCTTCGGGCCGCAGTTGTACCGGGTGATCGGGCGCCGCGCCGGTTCCACCGCCGACTACAAATATTCGCCGGCGATGGCGAACGCCGGTTTCGTCTGGAGCGAAGACAAGCTGCGCGCGTTCATGAAGGCGCCCGGCGATGTGGTGCCGGGCAACAAGATGCGTTTCTGGGGCATCGGCAGCGACCGCCAGATCGACGACATTTTGGCTTACCTGCGCAGCGTCAAATAGGTCGCGGACATCAACTTCTTCTTATTGCCGTCGTCCTGACGAAAGTCAGGACCCAGCGTCGTCCGGCAGACATCGAGGCATGACAAACGCCACTGGGTCCAGGCTTGCGCCGGGACGACGGGAATTGCCGGATGGCTCAGCCAAACGGCGCCAGCCCCATGCGCCGGCGCGCCAGGTGGATCGAGCCGTTGCGCACCGCCCAGCGCAACGGCACGGCGGCGACCGCTACCGAGCGGGTCAGCATGGCGCTGCGCGCGGGCGAGCGTTGCGTCACGCCCAGCATCTGCTGCGCCCAGTCCGGCAACAGGTCGATCCCGGCGCGCATCATCAGCCGCGTCCACGGCAGGGCCAGCGCGTTGGGCGCCGGCGCGTTCAACACCAGTTCCAGCGTCTTGCGGGTGCGGTCGTCGCAGCGCAGTTGCGGGCGCATTCCTTCGATATAGGCATCGACCGCCGCGCGCGAACGCGGCACATCCTGCGCGCCCAGCGCTTCGGTCACCTGCGCCATCTCATCGAAGTAGCGATCCTGCCTGGCGGGCGGGAAATCCGGGTTGCGGTAGCGCAGGTAGGCGCGCAAGAAGCAGCTGACCTCGGCCGCGTGCACCCAGCTCAACAATGCCGGGTCGCTGGCGGCATAGGGCGTGCCGTCGGGGGCGGTGCCGCTGACTTGCAGGTGGATATGCCTGACGCGCGCGATCAGCCGTTCGGCGTCGGCGCGGCTGCCGAAGGTGGTGCCGGCGATGAACTGCGCGGTGCGGCGCAGGCGGCCCAGCATGTCGTCCTGGAAATTGGAATGGTCCCACACGCCGGCCAGCGGCAGCGGATGCAGCATCTGCAGCAGCAGCGCCGCCACGCCGCCGGCCAGCATGGCGGTGAAGTCGCTGTGCACCTGCCAGGCGGCCGAATCGGGGCCGAACAGGCCGGGGTCGCCGGGCGGGTTGAGGAAGTCGGCGCTGCCGGGCGGACGGCTGATGGCCAGCACGCTGGCCTCGATGCGCTTGCGCAGGAATTCCATACGGTGAGAATCGGGGGTGATGGGAGGCGGCCGCTTTCGACAACGGCCGGCATGCAGTTTGCCACAGCCTGCCGGCCGCTGCCGGCGTCTCTCAGCAGTGGCCGCGGCGGGCGCGCCTAACTGACATTTCTGTCAGAAAAAATTCCTGCCCGCCGGCCGGCACGCCGTGTTGTGCGCCGCTACAATAACCGGCGCTGCAGGCTGCTCACGAACAAGAACAGGTCCCAGGACATCAGGTCCGCACAGGCGAAAGCCGCGCGGAAGGGGCGGCGGCCCGGCAAGGCATCAGGACTGGAAATCAGGGAGCGGGGCCGCACAGGGGATACGCGCGGCCGCGCATGACAAGAAACAAGCAAAAGAGGGCGCTCACGACACGCCGCGGCGTCTCCGGCAATAGCCGGAGACGATCGACGCGCGCCGGCCCGCGCCTATTGATGAAATGAGTTCCACCCCATGAACATGGTTGCGCTGGCCTTGCGCCGCCCGTACACCTTCATCGTGATGGCGATGCTGATCGTCCTCGCCACGCCGTTGACCCTGCTCAACATGGCCACCGACATCTTCCCGGAAATCAATATCCCGGTGGTCAGCATCATCTGGAACTACAACGGCCTGTCGGCCCAGGAAATGGGCCAGCGCATCGCTGCCCAGAACGAGCGCGGGCTGACCACGGTGGTGAGCGACATCGAGCACATCGAGTCGCAATCGCTGGCCGGGGTGTCGGTGATCAAGGTGTTCTTCCAGCCCAAGGCCAACATCCAGCAGGCCATCGCGCAGGTGGTGGCCTCGGTGCAGTCGCAGGTGCGCCAGCTGCCGCCGGGCATCACGCCGCCGCTGGTGATCAAGTACTCGGCCTCCAGTATTCCGGTGATGCAGCTGGCGCTGTCGTCGCCGACCCTGCCGGAACAGACCGTGTTCGACGCCGCGGTGCAGACGCTGCGCCCGCAACTGATCACCATCCCCGGCGTGGCCGTGCCCTATCCCTACGGCGGCAAGTCGCGCCTGATCTCGGTGGACCTCGATACGCAAGCCCTGCAGGCGCGCGGGCTGGCGCCGATCGACGTGGTCAACGCGGTCAACACGCAGAACCTGATCCTGCCCTCGGGCACCGCCAAGTTCGGCGCCACCGAATACACGGTCAAGATGAACGGCTCGCCGGAAGCGGTGGCCGGCCTGAACGAACTGCCGGTGCGCACCGCCAACGGCGCCACCATCTACCTGAAGGACGTGGCCAACGTACGCGACGGCTTCTCGCCGCAGACCAACGTGGTGCGCCAGGACGGCGCGCGCGGCGTGTTGCTGTCGATCCTCAAGAACGGCGGCGCCTCCACGCTGGACATCGTCGCCAACCTGCGCAAGATGCTGCCGCAGGCGCAGCAGACCTTGCCGGAAGACGTCAAGATCACGCCGCTATTCGACCAGTCGCTGTTCGTGAAAGCGGCCGTGGCCGGCGTGATCAGCGAAGCCCTGATCGCCGCCGGCCTGACCGCGGCGATGGTGCTGCTGTTCCTGGGCAACTGGCGCAGCACGCTGATCATCGGCCTGACCATCCCGCTGTCGATCATGGCCGCCATCCTGGCGCTGGCGGCGCTGGGCGAGACGCTCAACCTGATGACGCTGGGCGGCCTGGCGCTGTCGGTCGGCATCCTGGTGGACCAGGCCATCGTCACCATCGAGAACATCGAGCGCCACATGCACCTGGGCAAGCCGCTGCACGACGCCATCATCGTCGGCGCCGGCGAGATAGGCGTGCCGGCCTTCGTCTCCACGCTGTGCATCTGCATCGTGTTCGTGCCGATGTTCTTCCTCTCCGGCGTGGCGCGCTTTTTGTTCGTGCCGCTGGCCGAGGCGGTGGTGTTCGCGATGGTGGCCTCCTATATCCTGTCGCGCACCCTGGTGCCGACGCTGGTGATGCTGCTCATGGGCAGCCACGGCCAGGTCGACAGCGCCAAGAAGAGCCTGCTGCAGCGCGTCTACCTGGCTTTCGACAACCGTTTCGAGCGCGTGCGGCGCGGCTATACGCTGGTGCTGTCCTCGCTGCTGTCGCACCGGCGCCGCTTCGCGCTGGGCTTCCTCGGCTTCTGCCTGCTGTCCTGCCTGCTGTATCCGTTCCTCGGGCGCGACTTCTTCCCCAGCGTCGATGCCGGCCAGTTGCGCCTGCACATGCGCGCGCCCACCGGCACCCGCATCGAAGAGACCGCGCGCCTGGCCGACCAGGTCGAGCAGGTGATCCGCGAACTGATTCCCCCGAGCGAACTGGAAACCATCCTCGACAACCTCGGCGTGCCCAACTCCGGCATCAACCTTTCCTACAGCAACGCCGGCACCATCGGCACGCTGGACGGCGAAATGCTGATGGCGCTCAAGGAAGGCCACCGTCCCAGCGAAGAGCTGATGGCGCTGCTGCGCGCGGAATTGCCCAAGCGTTTCCCGGGCGTGGAGTTTTTCTTCCAGCCGGCCGACATCGTCACCCAGATCCTCAACTTCGGCTTGCCGGCCGCCATCGACGTGCAGTTCACCGGCGCCAACATGGAGAAGAATGCCGAACTGGCGGCCGAGCTGACCAAGCAGATCCGGCAGATCCCCGGCGCCGTCGACGCCCACGTGCACCAGCGCCTGGACGGCCCGGCGCTGGACCTGCGCATCGACCGCACGCGCTTGCAGCAGTTCGGCCTGTCGGCCTCCAACGTCGGCCAGAACCTGCTGATCGCGCTGTCGGGCAGCTCGCAGACGCAGCCGGCGTTCTGGCTCAACCCTAACAACGGCGTGGTCTACAGCATCGCGGTGCAGTCGCCGCAATACACGGTCGATTCGCTGGATGCGCTGCTCAACATCCCGGTCGGCGCCGGCGCCAACGCCGCGTCCAATGCGTCGCTCGCCAACGCCAACACGCAATTGCTGGGCAACCTGGTCGATGTGCGCGCCGGGCGCCAGATGGCGATCGCCTCGCGCTACAACATCTCGCCGGCCATCGACGTGTTCGTCAGCGTGCAGGGCACCGACCTGGCCAGCGTGGCCGGCAAGGTGGAAAAGCTGGTGGAGCAGGTCAAGCCAAAACTGCCGCGCGGCAGCCAGGTGGCGATCCGCGGCCAGGTGGAAACCATGCAGTCTTCCTTCATCGGTTTGGGTGTCGGCCTGGCGATGGCCATCGTGCTGGTCTACCTGCTGGTGGTGGTCAACTTCCAGTCGTGGATCGACGCCGCTATCATCATCGCCGCGTTGCCGGCGGCGCTGGCCGGCATCGCCTGGATGCTGTTCATTACCGGCACCACGCTGTCGGTGCCGGCGCTGACCGGGGCCATCATGACCATGGGCGTGGCCACCGCCAACAGTATCCTGATCGTGGCGTTCGCGCGCCAGCGCAGGGAGGAAGGCGCCACGCCGCTGGCCGCCGCGCTGGAGTCGGGCGCGACCCGCATCCGGCCGGTGCTGATGACGGCGCTGGCGATGATCATCGGCATGATCCCCATGGCGCTGGGCCTGGGCGAGGGCGCCGAGCAGAATGCGCCGCTGGGGCGCGCGGTGATCGGCGGCCTGCTGCTGGCCACCGTATCGACATTGTTTTTCGTGCCGGTGGTATTCGCCGGCGTGCATCAGAGACTGGCCCGCCGGGCGGAGCGGCGCGGATCGCCTGTGCCGCCGGCCGGGCACGTACAGGAGAATTGAGTCATGTCGCAAGAACGCCATTCCGAACTGGGCATCCACGCCCTGCCCGATGAGGGCGAGCTGTTGAAGCGCCGGCAGATGACCAGGCGCGCCAGGCTGGTGCTGGTGGTGGTGCTGATTTTGCTGGCCGCGGGCGCGGCGCGCACCATCATCAGCCGCGTGGTCAACGCGCGCGAACTGCAGGCCGGCACCGCCGAGCGCGCCAAGGTATTCGTGCGCGTGACCGAAGCCAGGAGCAGCGCCGAAGGCCAGACCCTGGCGTTGCCGGGCACGCTGCAGGGCTTCGTGCAGTCGCCCATTTCCGCGCGTTCCTCCGGCTACCTCAAGCGCTGGTACAAGGACATCGGCAGCGAAGTGAAGAAGGGCGAACTGCTGGCCGAACTGGATACGCCGGAAATCGACCAGCAGCTGTCGCAGGCCGTGGCCGCGCGCGGCCAGGCCGCTTCCAGCATGGAGCTGGCCAAGAGCTCGATGGCGCGCTGGGAAGCGCTGCGCAAGAAGGACGCGGTGTCGCAGCAGGAAGTCGATGAGCGCCGCAGCGCCTACGCCCAGGCCAGCGCCAACCTGGCCGCGGCCGAAGCCAACGTCGAGCGCCTGCGCCAGGTAGAAGGTTTCAAGCGTATCGTCGCGCCGTTCTCCGGCATCATCACGCGCCGCAACGTCGATGTGGGCGACCTGATCGATCCGGGCGCCGGGCGCGCGCTGTTCGTGCTGTCGCAGACCGACCCGCTGCGGGTGTATGTGAACGTGCCGCAGTCTTACGCCAACCTGGTCAAGCCGGGCCAGAAGGTGGTCGTCACCCAGGCCGAACTGCGCGGCCGCAAGTTTGAAGGCAAAGTCGCACGCACCGCCGGCTCGATCGACCCGTCGACCCGCGCGATGCAGATCGAGGTCAGCCTGCCCAACGCCGACAACGCCTTGCTGCCGGGCGCCTTCGTCCAGGTTTCGCTGCCGCTCAAGCCCAGCGGTACCTTGCTGGTATCGGCGGACACCCTGATGTTCCGGCGCGACGGGGCGATGGTGGCGGCGGTGGATGGGCACGACAAGGTGCGCCTGAAGAAGGTGCAGGTCGGGCGCAACCTCGGCTTGACGGTCGAGGTGCTGGACGGCCTGGAAGGCAATGAAAAGCTGATCCTCAATCCTTCCGATTCGCTGGCCGAAGGCGACCAGGTCGTGCCGAGCATGGAGCAGAAGGAAGGCGGCAAGAAAGAGGCCGCATCGTGACCGTCCGCCGCACGCTGACCGCCCTGGCTTGCGCGCTGGCGCTGGCCGGTTGCGCCGCCGGGCCGGATTACAAGAAACCGCAGGTCGACATGCCCGCCGCCTGGACGCCGCAGGCGCCGTGGCGCCCGATGCAGCCGCAGGACGCCGCCGCGCGCGGCGCATGGTGGGAGCGCTTCGGCGATGCCCAGCTGAACGCGCTGCAAGCGCAGGCGCTGGCCGGCAACCAGACCCTGGCGATTGCCGCGGCGCGCCTGTCGCAGGCGCGCGCGCAACTGAATGTGGCGTCGGCCGGGCAGTATCCGCAGGTCGGCATCAATGCGCGCGCGGCGCGCCAGCGCATTTCCGCCAACCGCCCGCTGACCAACTACAACTCGCCCAACTATGCCACGGTGCAGAACGACTTCGCGCTGGGCCTCAACGTCAGCTATGAGCTCGACCTGTTCGGCCGCGTGCAGCGTTCGGTGGAAGGCGCGGCGGCATCGGCGCAACAGTCGGCGGCCGATTTAGAAAACACCCGCCTGCTGCTCACGGCCGAACTGGCCAGCAATTATTTCAACCTGCGCGCGCTGGATATCGAACTCGACGTGGTCGTGCGCGCCATTGCGCTGCAACGCCGCGCGCTGGAACTGGCCACTGCGCGCCACGACCTGGGCGCCACCTCGGGCCTCGATGTGGCCCAGCAGCAGGCATTGCTGGACAGCACGCTGACCCAGGTCGATATCCTGGGCAAGCAGCGCGCGCAGTACCAGCATGCCATCGCCACGCTGACCGGCGTCCCGGCGCCCGGTTTCTCGATCGCGCCGTCGACCGCGGCCATCGCGTTCCCCGACATCCCGCTCGGCGTGCCGTCCGACCTGCTGGAGCGGCGTCCCGATATCGCCTCGGCCGAACGCGCCATGGCTGCCGCCAACGCCCAGATCGGCGTGGCCAGCGCGGCGTTTTATCCGAGCTTCATGCTGCAGCCTGCCTACGGCGTCGACAGCCGCAACTGGGGCGCACTGTTCAACGCGCCCAGCATGTTGTGGTCGCTCGGCGTGTCGGCCACGCAAAGCCTGTTCGATGCCGGGCGCCTGCGCGCCGGCGTGGATTTCACCCAGGCCGGATACGAAGCCGCGGTCGCCGCCTACCGCCGCACCGTGCTCACCGCCATGCAGGAAGTGGAAGACGGCATCACCGGCATCGCCTCGCTGGACCGCGCCTACCGCCAGTCGCAAGCGGCCATCGCCAGCGCGCGCCGGGTGCTGGAGCTGGCCAACAGCCGCTACGACGGCGGCGTCACGCCCTACCTCGACGTCATCACCGCGCAGCAGGCGTTGCTCAACAGCGAACGGCAGGCGGCGCAATTGATGGGGCAGCGGCTGCTGGTGTCGGTGTTCCTGTTCAAGGCGCTTGGGGGCGACTGGCCTGCGCGGCATGACGCGGCGTTCCCGCCGCAAGCCCGGGCGGCCAGCCCGGTGGCGGACAAATAATTGCGCCGGCGCAGCATCTGTCCCTCAACCCATCTCCACCATGGGAGAAACGCTGGCCCTTGATGCACCGTCGCAATCCACAGCCGCATTTCCCATGGACCATCCCTTGATTCAATGGCAAGGCCGCGCCGCTTCATGCCTGGCGCTGCTGACAGCTTGCTGACAGTGGTCTGTCATGCTGACGGGCAACTGTCCGCCAAGGGCAAAATTGCCGGCTAAACCCATCTTTGCTTGCCGATATGGCACATTCCCCCCCTGCATAGAATGAGTAAGGGGACTTTGTATCAATCGTCAATTCGAGGGTGCCATGAACTGGTTCTACAACTTGAAAATAGCCAGAAAATTGATTCTTTCCTTCACCGCGGTGATCTTGCTGACGGTGATCCTGGGAGGCTTTGCCATACGCCAGCTCAGTGCGGTGAACCAGGCTTCCACCGAGATTGCGCACAACTGGTTGCCGGCCATCAAGGCCGCGCAAGCCATCCAGGCATCGATGCCGCGCATGCGCATCTCCGAATTGCAGATAGTGACGGCCAACCAGCCAAGCGACCGGGAGGATGCCGAAAAGGCCATCAATACACGCCTTGGCATCATCGCCAAGCAACGCGCCGCCTACGAGGCAACGATATCGGAGGCGGAAGAGAAGGCCCTCTACGGCCAGTTTTCCAAGACCTTCGCCACGTATCTCGACGTCAGCAAGCAGGTCAAGGCCCTGGCCATTGAAGGCAAGGAAGAAGAGGCGCGGGCGCTGTTCAAGGGCGAGTCGAACAAGCTGTTTCGCACGATGAACGAGCAGCTTGACGGCATCGTCAAGATCAACGACGCAGGCAGCTTGCGTTCGGACCAGGCTGCCGCGGACATGTACGAGGCAGCCAAGCTGTGGATCGGCAGCTTGCTGGCGGCGATCGTGGTGATCGCCTTCGGCCTGGCCATGAGCGTGGCGCGCATCGTGTCGCGGCCGCTGGGCGACGCGGTCGAGGTCGCGCAGCGCGTGGCGCAGGGCGACCTGACGGTGGATATCCGCGCCACCGGCACCGACGAGACCGGTCAGCTGATGCAGTCGCTCAAGGCCATGAACGACAGCCTGCAAAAGATCGTCGGCGAAGTGCGCATCGGCACCGACACCATCAGCACGGCCTCGTCCGAGATCGCCAGCGGCAACCTCGACCTGTCCTCGCGCACCGAGCAGCAGGCCGGCTCGCTGGAAGAGACCGCTTCGGCGATGGAGCAGCTGACTTCCACCGTCAAGCAGAATGCCGACAACGCGCGCCAGGCCAACCAGCTGGCGGTATCCGCTTCCGAGATCGCAAGCCAGGGCGGCAGCGTGGTGGGCCAGGTGGTGGAGACCATGGGCTCGATCAACGCCTCGTCCAGGAAGATCGTGGACATCATCAGCGTGATCGACGGCATCGCCTTCCAGACCAACATCCTGGCGCTCAATGCGGCGGTGGAAGCCGCGCGCGCCGGCGAGCAGGGGCGCGGCTTCGCGGTGGTGGCGTCGGAGGTGCGCTCGCTGGCGCAACGTTCGGCCGCCGCCGCCAAGGAGATCAAGCAACTGATCGACGACTCGGTCGGCAAGGTCGATGCCGGCAGCGCGCTGGTCGAGCAGGCCGGCGCCACCATGAGCGAGATCGTCAGCAGCGTGCAGCGCGTGACCGACGTGGTCAGCGAGATTACCGCCGCCACGCAGGAGCAGAGCACCGGCCTGGAGGAGATCAATCGCGCCATCACGCAGATGGACGAAGTCACCCAGCAAAACGCCGCGCTGGTCGAAGAAGCCGCCGCCGCCGCACAGTCGCTGCAAGACCAGGCCGGTCGCCTGCAACAGGTGGTCGGGGTGTTCAAGCTCAGGCACTGAGCGCGCCGCCGCTTGACTAGTTGCAAGAGCCCGCGTCATGGATGGCGCGGGCTTTTTTGCGTGAAGCCTAGCGTGAGGTCTTGCGTCAGGCCGGCCTGGAGCTACTCCGGCAGTTCGAAGCTGTAGCCGACCCCATACACCGCCTGGATCGCGTTGTGGCCGGGGAAGAACGGCTCCAGCTTGCGCCGCAGGTTCTTGATATGGGTGTCGATGGCGCGGTCGGTGACCGAGCGGTATTCGTCGTGCAGGTGGTTGAGCAGCTGCTCGCGCGAGAACACTTGCCCCGGCGCGCTGACGAAGGTCTTGAGCAGGCGGAATTCGAGCGGCGTGAGGGCCAGCGCCTCGCCGCGCACGCTGGCCTGGAGGCGGGCGTCGTCGATGAGCAGCGGCGACGCTGCCGAGGCTGCCGGCGCAGCGTTGGGCGTGCGCCGCAGGCGGCCGTTGCGGCGGAGCATGGATTTGACGCGCGCCACGATCTCGCGCGGACTGAACGGGGTCTTGCAGATGTAATCGTCGGCGCCCAGCTCCAGGCCGCGCAGGCGGTCTTCTTCTTCCACCCGCGCAGTCAGCATCAGCACCGGCACGTCGGTGAAGCTGCGCAGCTCGCGGCAAATGTCCCAGCCGGTGCGTCCGGGCAGCATGATGTCCAGCAGCACCAGGTCGGGCAGCCTGGCGCGCACCGCCGGCACCGCGTCGTCGCCGTGGGCCACGTGGCGCGAACCGTAGCCGGCGGCGGCCAGGTATTTCTGCAGCAGCTCGGCCAGCTTGGGCTCGTCTTCGACGATCAGGATCTCGGCGCTGGCAGGCGCTTCGAACTGGAAATTGTCGCTCATGCCGTTGCCTCCGGGGCCGGCAATCCCGCCGGCAGCAAGATGGTCACGCGCAGGCCGCCCAGGGGCGAGGCCTCGGCGCTGATGACGCCACGGTGCGCCTCGACGATGCGGCGGCAGATCGCCAGGCCCAGGCCGGCGCCGCCGCTGGCGCGGTTGCGCGAAGCCTCGACCCGGAAGAAGCGCTCGAACAGGCGCGCCAGTGCCGGCGCTTCCACCCCCGGCGCGCTGTCGTCCAGGAGCAGTTGCCATTGCTGCTGCTGTTGTTGCAGGCTGCAGCGCAGCTCCAGCCTGCCGCCCCGGTCGGTGTAGCGCAGGCTGTTCTCGAACAGGTTGTTCAACAGTTGCTGCAGGCGCGCGCCGTCGGCGTGCAACGGTATCGATTCGGGCAGGCGCAGGACGATATCCAGTCCGCGTTTGCGGAAGCCCTCTTCATAGTTGCGGGCGGTGTCGCGCAGCAGCGGCGCCAGGTCGATGTCGGCTTTGCGGTAGGCCAGCGCGCCGGCGTCGGCCAGCGACAGGTCGTAGAGATCGTCCACCAGCTTGTTGAGGTGGTCGACTTCGCTCTTGAGCGAGCGCAGGGTCTGCTCATCGGGCTGCAGCACGCCATCTTCCAGCGCTTCCAGCTGGCCGTTGAGGATGCCCAGCGGCGTGCGCAGTTCGTGCGAGACGTCGGCCATGAATTCGCGCCGCAGCTTCTCGTTGCGTTCCAGCGTCGTGGCCAGTTGGTTGAAGTCCTGCGCCAGCCGGCCGATTTCGTCGCCCGATTGGACTTCCACCCGGATCGCATAGTCGCCGCCGGCCAGCCGGTGGGTGGCGCGCGCCACGCGCGAGAGGGGCTGCAGCAGCACCCCGGAGATGCGTATCACCATGAAGGCCGCCAGCATGATGGCGACGGCGGCGATGATGATCTGTGCCAGGAACTGGCTCTGCTGGAAGCGCAGGTCGACCGCGCCGATCACGTTTTCGAACGGCGTCTGCGCGATCCAGCCGACAATGGCGTCGTCTTGCATGAGCGGGCGCAGGCGCGCGTCGGGGCCGATGTCGGGGTAGCCGATGACCAGCTTGCGGTTGGCATCGAGCAGCGAGAAGCGCAGCGTGGCGCCGGTCAGGTCGGAGGGCGTGAAGGTCGGGCCGGGGGCGGCGCCGCTGTGCTCGACGATGGCCGGTTTCATCAGTTCGAACCAGGTGCGGGGGTTGTTGCGGATGAAATCCCAGTTGCCGTTGGCGCGGTAGGCCTGTTCCACGCGCGGGATCAGGTCTTCCATGCGTTGCTGCGCCTGCTCGTTGAGATAACCGAGGAAATCGCGCGTGAAAATGTAGTGTCCCGCGCCGTTGATCGCGGCGATCAGCGCCACGATCAGCGCCAGCATCGCGTAGAACAGCTTGAGGCGGATGTTGGCGCGGTAAAAGAAGCGGTCGGTCAGGTCCGCTATCGGATGGGGGAGGAATCTGGACACGGCTGGAAATCGGTTTGTAAAAAGATGTGAAGATGGCGGCGGGCGCCATGCATGGCCGGCAACAGGCGCCAGCTTAGCAAGATAAGAGGCGTGGGGGCGAGGATGTTGTAAATGCGGTTTTACTCAATTTTCCTCCACATTTTGTTTTTATGATGCAAGGTCCAAGCAGTTTATTCAGTTCATTACGCCCGGCCCTTGCCAGAATTTCAAGCAAACGGACGGGCAGAAAGCCAACGACGATGCCCGACAAGAATATTTCATCCCGTTCCGTTTCCCTGCCCGGCCTGCCGGCGATGACCCGCCTGGCCGCGGCCCTGATGCTGGCCGCCGCGCTGGCGGCCTGCTCCAGATCCGGCAACCAGCCGCCGGCCCAGGCCCAGTCCGAGGTCGGCTACGTGGTGGTCAAGGTCCAGCGCCAGGCGCTCACCACCGAACTGCCCGGCCGCACTACCGCCTACCTGACGGCCGATATCCGCCCGCAGGTGGGCGGCATCATCCAGAAGCGCCTGTTCAAGGAAGGCGCGACGGTCAGGCAGGGACAGCCGCTGTACCAGATCGACGCCGCCAGCTACCAGGCCGCCTATGACAGCGCCAAGGCCTCGCTGCTCAAGGCCGAGGCCACGCTGGCTTCCTCCCGCCTGAAGGCCCAGCGCTACGCCGAACTGGACAAGATCGACGCCGTCGCCAAGCAGGACAACGACGACGCCCAGAGCACGCTGCGCCAGAACCAGGCCGACGTCGAAGTGCAGAAGGCGGCCGTCAAGACCGCCGCCATCAACCTCGAATACACCCGGATCCTGTCGCCCATTTCCGGCCGCATCGAGAAGTCGAGCGTGACGCCGGGCGCGCTGGTGACGGCCAGCCAGACCACCGCGCTGACCACGGTGCAGCAGATCGACCCAATCTACGTGGACGTGACGCAATCGACGGTGGAACTGCTGCGCCTGCGGCGCGAGCTGGCCAGCGGCCAGATCAAGAAGAGCGGCGAGAATTCGGCGCCGGTCAAGATCGTGCTGGAAGACGGTTCCACCTACGAGCGCCCGGGCAAGCTGGAATTCTCCGGCCTGTCGGTCGACACCGGCACCGGCATGATCACGCTGCGCGCGGTGGTGCCCAATCCGGATGGCATCCTGCTGCCGGGGGCCTATGTGCGCGCGGTGCTGGAAGAGGGCGTGGACGAGCAGGCCATGCTGGTGCCGCAAAAGGCGGTCAGCCGCGACCAGACCGGCGCCGCGACCGCGCTGGTGATCGGCGAGGGCGGCAAGGTCGAGCAGCGCCTGCTGACGGTGGCCCGCGCGGTGGGCAATAACTGGTGGGTGACCAAGGGCATCAAGCCCGGCGACAAGGTGATCGTCGACGGCTTGCAGAAAGTGCGCAGCGGCGACGTGCCGCGCGCCATCGACATCACCGACACCCTGCAGAAGGATCTCGCCAGGGAAGCGGCTGCGGCGGCCGCCGACCCGTCCCTCGGCGGCGACGCCGGCGGCGCGAAGTAAGGGGCGCACATGGCACGTTTCTTTATCGACCGGCCCATCTTCGCGTGGGTCATCGCCATCATCATCATGCTGGGCGGCCTGATGTCGATCCGCTCGCTGTCGCTGGAGCAGTATCCCGACATCGCCCCGCCCAAGGTCAACATCAAGGCGACCTACACCGGCGCCTCGGCCAAGACCCTGGAAGACTCGGTCACCCAGGTGATCGAGCAGCAGATGAAGGGCCTGGACAACCTGCAATACATGTCGGCCAGCTCCAGCTCGGCCGGCAGCGCCACCGTGTCGCTGACCTTCACCGCCGGCACCAATCCGGACGTGGCGCAGATGCAGGTGCAGAACAAGCTGCAGCAGGTCACCGCGCGCTTGCCGCAGGCGGTGCAGAACAACGGCGTGACGGTGACCAAGGCCTCTACCGATATCCTGATGGTGATGTCGCTGACCTCGGACGACCCGCGCATCACCGCCATCGACATCGGCGACTTCATCAGCAGCACGCTGACCGACCAGATCAGCCGCGTCGAAGGCGTGGGAGACGTCACCGCCTTCGGCACCAACTACGCCATGCGCGTCTGGCTCGACCCGGCCAAGCTGCAGAAGTACGCGCTGATGCCTTCCGACATCACCAGCGCGCTGGAGGCGCAGAACACCGAAGTCTCGGCCGGCGAAATCGGCGCGCTGCCGGCGGTGCCCGGCCAGCAGATCAACGCCACCATCACCGCGCGCAGCAAGCTGACCACGGCCGACGAGTTCAGGCAGATCATCGTCAAGTCTTCCAGCGACGGTTCGGTGGTCAAGCTGTCGGACGTGGCGCGCGTGGAACTGGGCGGCGAAAGCTACCAGGTCGCCTCGCAGCAGAACGGCAAGCCTTCCTCGGCGCTGGCGATCCAGCTGGCCACCGGCGCCAACGCGCTGGCCACGGCCGACGCGGTCAAGAAGAAGATGGCCGAACTCGAGCCCTACTTCCCGGCCTCGATGAAGCTGAAGACCAACATCGCCTATGACACCACGCCGTTCGTGCGGGTGTCGCTGGAAGAGGTGGTCAAGACCCTGATCGAAGCCATCGTGCTGGTGGTGCTGATCATGTATCTGTTCCTGCAGAACATCCGCGCCACCTTCATTCCGGCCATCACGGTGCCGGTGGTGCTGCTGGGCACGTTCGGCATCCTCGCCATGTTCGGCTACTCGATCAATACGCTCACCATGTTCGGCCTGGTGCTGGCCATCGGCTTGCTGGTGGATGACGCCATCGTGGTGGTGGAAAACGTCGAGCGCCTGATGAACGAGCAGAAGCTCAGTCCCAAGGAAGCCACGCGCAAGTCCATGCAGGAGATCACCGGCGCGCTGGTCGGCATCGCCATGGTGCTGTCGGCGGTGTTCATCCCGATGGCCTTCTTCGGCGGCTCGACCGGGGTGATCTATCGCCAGTTCTCGATCACCATCGTCTCGGCCATGGCGCTGTCGGTGATGGTGGCGTTGACGCTGACCCCGGCGCTGTGCGCCACGCTGTTGAAGCCGCATGCCGGCGGCCATGTGCAGCAGGGCCGTTTCTTCAGCTGGTTCAACCGCACCTTCGAACGCAACGCCGGCCGCTACCGCGGCGGCGTGGGCGGCCTGCTCAGGCGCGGCAAGCGCGGTCTCCTGATGTATGGGCTGATCGTGGCGGCGATGGCGGTTATGTTCATGCGCCTGCCCACCTCCTTCCTGCCCGAGGAAGACCAGGGCGTGCTGATGGCGCAGATCCAGTTGCCCACCGGCGCCACCGCCGAGCAGACCGGCACGGTGGTCAAGACGGTGCAGGAATACTTCATGAACAAGCCGGAAGTGGTGGACTCGGTGCTGGCCATCGTCGGCGCCGGCGTCGGCGGCAACAGCCAGAACGGCGCGCGCGCCTTCATCCGCCTGAAGGACTGGAGCGCGCGTACCGGCGCCGGCCAGTCGGCCGCCGAACTGGTGCGCCGCGCCAACGCCGACCTGTCCAAGATCCGCGGCGCCCGCGTGTTCCTGATGAATCCGCCGGCAGTGCGCGGCCTGGGCCAGAGCTCCGGCTTCGACCTTGAGCTCAAGGATGTGGGCGGCGTCGGCCACGATGCGCTGGTGCAGGCGCGCGACCAGTTCCTGCGGCTGGCGCGCCAGAATCCGCGCCTGGCCAACGTGCGCACCACCGGCCTGGACGACACGCCGCAACTGCGCGTGACCATCGACGACCGCAAGGCCGACGCGCTGTCGATCTCGACCGCCAACATCAACGACACCATGGCCACCGCCATGGGCGGCACCTATGTCAACGACTTCCTGTCCAATGGCCGCGTCAAGAAGGTCTATGTGCAGGGCGACTCCGCCTTCCGCATGCAGACCGAAGACCTGAACCGCTGGTACGTGCGTAATTCGGCCGACCAGATGGTGCCGTTCTCGGCCTTCATGAGCAGCAAGTGGTCGTTCGGCCCGTCGCTGCTGGAACGTTATAACGGCGTGTCCTCGTTCGAGATCGTGGGCGAACCGGCGGCCGGCGTGAGTTCGGGCGACGCCATGACGGAAGTCCAGAACCTGGTGGCCCAACTGCCCGCCGGCGTCGGTTTCGAATGGACCGGCGCCTCCTACCAGGAACGCCTGTCCGGCAACCAGGCGCCGATGCTGTATGCGATCTCGATCCTGTTCGTGTTCCTGTGCCTGGCCGCGCTGTATGAGAGCTGGTCGGTGCCGTTCGCGGTGATCCTGGCGGTGCCGCTGGGCATCGTCGGCACGGTGCTGCTGACCGGTTTGTTCGGCATGAGCAACGACGTCTACTTCCAGGTCGGCTTGCTGACCACGGTGGGGCTGTCGGCCAAGAACGCGATCCTGATCGTGGAGTTCGCCAAGCAATTGCACGAGTCCGGCAAGTCCTTGTGGGATGCCACGCTGGAAGCGGTGCAATTGCGGCTGCGCCCGATCCTGATGACCTCGCTGGCCTTCATGATGGGCGTGCTGCCGCTGGCCATCGCCTCCGGCGCCGGCTCGGCCAGCCGCCGCGCGATCGGCACCGGGGTCTTGGGCGGCATGATTTCGGCCACCATCCTCGGCCTGTTCTTCGTGCCGCTGTTCTACTTCGTGATCGGTTCCTGGCTGGACCGCAAGGGCAAGTCCGGGGCCAAGACCGATGAGGACCGCGGCGACGACCAATCCATGCAAAAGGAGGGCGTGTGATGCAAACGCTCGCTGACAACAACAAGACTTTCCTGCAGCGTTCGGCAATGGCGCTGGCCCTGGCCGCCGCGCTGGCCGGCTGCGCCAACCTGGCGCCGGACTATGCGCAACCGGCCGCGCCGGTGCCGGCCAACTGGTCGCAAAAGGTGGACGGCAAGCAGATCGTTGCCGCAGCCGGCGACCAGGCGGCAACGCGACAGGCCGATGCAGACAGCATCGGCTGGCGCCAGTTCTTCCTCGATCCGCGCCTGCAGCAGGTCATCGCCATGTCGCTGGAGAACAACCGCGACCTGCGCGTGGCCGCGCTCAATATCGAAAAGGCGCGCGCCCAGTACCGCATTACCGACGCCGACCGCTATCCGGCCGTTTCCGCCACCGGCAGCAGCACCGCCAGCCGCACGCCGGCGCAGCTCTCCTCCAGCGGCCGCGCCACCGTGTCGCACCAGCAGAGCGTCACGGTCGGCATCAGCGCGTATGAGCTGGACTTCTTCGGCCGCCTCAAGAACCTCTCGGATGCGGCGCTGGAAACCTACCAGTACCAGGTCGAGACCCGCCGCAGCACGCACATCAGCCTGGTCGCCGAAGTGGCCACGGCCTGGCTGACGCTGGCGGCCGACCGCGAGTTGCTCAAACTGGCGCAGGACACGCTGCAAAGCCAGTCGCGCACGTATGAACTGAGCCAGCGCAGCCATGACATCGGCACCGTCTCCGGCGTCGACCTGGCCAGCCAGGAAGCGACCGTGGAGTCGGCCCGCGCCGATGTGGCCCAGTACACCGCCCAGGTGGCGCAAGACATCAACGCGCTGCGCCTGATGGCAGGCGCCGACCTGGACGAGGCCCTGCTGCCGCAAGGCTTGCCGCAGACTGCCAGCGTGCTGCTGGAGACGCCGGCCGGCTTGCCGTCGGAGGTGTTGCTGCGCCGTCCCGACGTGCTGGCCGCCGAACACACGCTGAAGTCGGCCAATGCCGACATCGGCGCCGCGCGCGCCGCCTTCTTCCCCAGCATCACGCTGACGGCCGACGGCGGCACCGCCAGCCGAACGCTGGGCGGGCTGTTCAAGCCGGGCAGCGCATCATGGAGCTTTGTGCCGTCGATCAACCTGCCCATCTTCAATGCCGGCAGCCTGCGCGCAAGCCTCGACTCGGCCAAGATCACGCGCAATATCGATGTGGCCAATTACGAGAAAGCGGTCCAGACTGCGTTCCGCGAAGTGGCCGATGCGCTGGCGGTGCGCGCCACGCTGGACCAGCGCATGCAGGCGCAAACCAGGGTGGCGGCGGCCAACGAGAAATCCTATCGCCTGTCGGAAGCGCGTTACCGCAACGGCATCGACAGTTACCTGACGACGCTGGTGTCGCAACGCTCGTTGTACAGCGCACAGCAGACGCTGATCTCGCTGCGGCTGACCGAGCAGAGCAACCGCATCACGCTCTATAAGGTGCTGGGCGGGGGATGGAATGAACAGAGCCAGCCGCCGCAGGCGGTTGCGGACGGCAAGAGCGCGTCCTGACGGCTGCGCCATGAAAACGCCCCGCAGGATGGATTGCCTCCGGCCTGCGGGGCGTTTTGCCGCCGCCTCGCCGTCTTGGCGCCGCCGCATTTTTCGGCGATGATCGGGATTTCCCCTCCGGATGATGTTGCCGATGTCCCGTAACGTAGAAATCAAAGCCCGCATGCCGGGCATCCAAGCCATCCTGCACAAGGTGAAGGGCATTGCCGACCAGGGCCCCATTGAGATTGCGCAGGACGACACCTTTTTCCGCTGCGACGCCGGGCGATTGAAGCTCCGCCAGTTTTCCGCCGATAAGGGAGAATTGATTTTTTATCGCCGCGCCAATCAGGCCGGCCCCAAGGAATCCTTTTTCGTCCGCACTGCCACCGCCGAGCCGGCCGTCCTGCGCGAGGCCCTGTCACTGGCTTACGGCGAATCTGGCCGGGTCATCAAGCAGCGCACCCTGTTCCATGCGGGGCGAACCCGTATCCATCTGGACCGGGTGCAGGGGCTGGGGGAATTCGTCGAACTTGAAGTGGTGTTATCGGACGGCGATGCCATCGAGGACGGCATCCGCGAAGCGGAAGACATCATGCAAAAGCTCGGCATTGAACCTGCGCAACTGATTGAATCGGCTTATGTGGATCTGCTCGGCATGGCGCCCGCGGGCGCCTGACGGAGGGATCCACTGGCCGTCGCCGCCAGGCATCGGCCGGCGTCAGGCGCCGTCGGGAATCTCCGGATCCGTCAGTTGCGCCAGCAACTGCAGCGATTCCTGCCATCCGGCATAACAGAACTCCAGCGGGATCGCCGGCGGGATGCCTTCCTGCACGACGATGAGCTCGCTGCCGGTCAGCACCGGCCGGATCGTTACCGTCACCTTCATTTCGCCGGGCAGGTTGGGATCGTCGAACTTGTCGGTGTAGACGATGCGTTCACCGGGCACCAGCTCGACATAGGTGCCGCCGAAGGAGTGCGAACTGCCGGTGCTGAAATTGGTGAACGACATCTTGTGCGAGCCGCCCACGCGCGCATCCATGTGATGCACCTTGGCGGTAAAGCCATGCGGCGGCAGCCATTTCACCATCGCATCGGGATCAAGGAAGGCGCGATAGACGCGCTCGGGCTTGGCGCGCAGGACGCGGTGCAGGCGGACGGTGTTGGGAGTGCTCATGGGGTGTTTCCTCCTTAAAGAAAATGGCAAGCGATCCGTGTGTGCGCTTACTGTAGGGCTGACGCCGCGGGACGGATCGTGGCCCTCGGTTCGTCGCCAGACCATATAGTATGCCTGTGCGTGGCCGGCGCAAACGCGCCGCTACGCCGCAAGCACATCCATGCCGCATGCGCCGCCGACTTCACATATCATTCCCCTTATCATTTCCCTTTTCCCGCGCGAACCTTTTGCTGCCCATGCCTGCTTCCGACGAATTCCCTTTCCCCCGCCACGCCGTCATCATCGGCGCCGGCGCCATCGGCCTGATGAGCGCCATCCATGCGCTCGACCAGGGGCTGCAGGTGACCTTGCTGGACTTCAACGAGGCCGGCAGCGAAGAGGCATCGAGCTACGGCAATGCCGGCTGGCTGTCGTCGCACTCGGTGATTCCGCCGGTGGAGCCGGGGATGTGGAAAAAGGTGCCGGGCTACCTGGCCGATCCGCTGGGGCCGCTGTCGATCCGCTGGCGTTATCTGCCGCGGCTGATGCCGTGGCTGCTGCGCAATCTGGCCAGCGCGCGGCGCGAGCGCATCCGCGCCACGGCCCGCGCCTTGCGTTCGCTGGCGGTCGATGCGCGGCTGCTGCACCAGGAAGTGGCGCAACGCGCCGGCGTCGGCCATCTGATCGATACCTCGGGCGTGCTGCATGTCTACCGCTCGCGCCGGCACTTTGAGGCCGATGCCTTCGGTTGGAGCGTGCGCCATGAGCTTGGCATCCGGTGGACCGAACTGGAAGGCGAGGCGCTGCGCCGGCGCGAGCCGGATCTCGATCCGGCGTTCGGGTTTGCCGTGCATGTGGATGAGGCCGGCCATTGCAGGAACCCCGGCGCCTACATGCAGGCGCTGGAGGCCTATGCGCGCGCACGGGGCGCGCGCCGGGTACGGGGGCGCGCCACCGGTTTCCGCATCGAAGAGGGACGCCTGAAGGCGGTGCTGACCGGGGATGGCGAACTTGCCTGCGACGCCGCCGTGATTTCAGCCGGCGCGCGTTCCGGGCAGCTGGCCGCCGCGGCCGGCGACCGCGTGCAGCTGGAGAGCGAACGCGGCTACCACGCCAGCATCGCCGGTCATGCGCAGCAAGCCACTGCGCGCACGCCGATGATGGTGTCCGAATTCAAGGTCATCGCCACCCAGATGGACGGCGGCTTGCGCATTGCCGGCCAGGTCGAGTTCGCCTCGTTCGAGGCCGCGCCCGATTGGCGGCGCGGCGAGATCATGCGCGACATCGCGTTGAAACTGTTCCCGGGATTGCCGCGCGAGCTGCCGGCAGCGGATGTGAAATTCTGGCTGGGCCGCCGCCCCAGCACGCCCGACGGCATGCCCTGCATCGGCTATGCCAGCGCCAGCCGCGATATCGTCCATGCCTACGGCCATGGCCATATCGGCCTGGGATGTTCGGCGCGCACCGGGCGCATCGTGGCGCAATTGCTGGCGGGACAGGAACCGGAGATCGACCTGGCGCCGTTCAGTCCACAGCGGTTCTGAGAGATGGTTCCGATACTTCAGAATGAAATGTCTTGCGCGGCCTTGACGGTCGTGCGCACGCCATACGCGCCGAGGTTGGACGTGTGGGCGGATCCGTACAGATAGTCACGGATTCGCATCTGTCCCGGCCCTGATCTTCATTGCGCCAGATGGTCGCGCAAATGCCTGCCGCGATATTCCTTGCGGAACAATCCCCGCCGCTGCAATTCCGGCACCACCTTGGCCGCGAAGTCATCGAAGCCGTAAGGCAGGTGCGAGGGCGAGATGACGAAGCCGTCGGCGCCGCCCTGCTTGACGATATGCTCCAGCCAGTCGGCGATATCGGCCGCGGTGCCGGCCACTTGCGGCGTCAGCACCCCTTGCGCGTAGAGGCGGCCGGCATCGGCCAGCGTGAGCTGGCGCTCGGCCGAGATTTCCCTGAGCAGTTTGAACAGGCCCTGGATGCCGCCCACCTGCACATCGCCGATGGGCGCCTCCAGCGCATAGGCGGAGAAGTCCACGTTCATGTGGCTGGACAAGGTCGACAGCCCGACCAGCGGGTCGGCCAGGGCGTTGGCCTCTTCACGCAACTGCTCTGCATGCGCGCGCGACTGGCCGACGAAGGGCATGACGGCGGACAGGATCCTGATGTCTTGCGGGCGGCGGCCGAACTTGCCGGCGCGGCCCTTGAGGTCGTCGTAGAAGCGTTGCATGCGCGCCAGGTCGGGCTGGATGTTGAACACCACTTCGGCCCAGCGCGCGGCGAAGTCCTGGCCGCGATCGGAGGAACCGGCCTGGATGATCACCGGGCTGCGTTGCGGCGAGGCCGGGATGTTGAGCGGGCCGCGCACATTGAAATGCGTACCGGCGTGGTCGATGGCCTCGACCTTGCCGGCGTCGGCATAGCGGCCGTCGGCGCCCAACTGCAAGGCGTCGGGTTGCCAGCTGTGCCACAGCTTGTGGGCGACGTCGAGGAATTCGTCGGCGCGGTCGTAGCGCACGTCATGCGGCAGCGTTTCCTTCAGGCCGAAGTTGTCGGCCTCGCCCTGGTTGACCGAGGTCACCACGTTCCAGGCGGCGCGTCCGCCGGAAAGGTGATCCAGCGTGGCGAATTCGCGCGCCAGGCTGTAGGGCTGCGAATAGGTGGTGGAGCGCGTGGCGCCCAGGCCGATGCGTTCGGTGACCGCCGCCAGCGCGCCGAGGATGGGCAACGGATCCAGCCGCGTGGCGTCCTGGTCGCCGGTGGCGATACCGTGGCGGTGGCTTTCGCCGTAGCGCGTCGACACCGCCAGCCGGTCGGCGAAGAACAGCAGGTCGAAATTGGCGCGCTCCAGCGTCTGCGCGATGTGGCGGTAATAGTCCAGCTGCAGGAAGCCGCCGGGGTTGCTTTGTGGATGCCGCCACAGCGCCTGGCTGTGGGCGGCATTGCCGGCGATCAGGAAGGCGGCCAGGTGCATTAGAGACACTCTTTAGACCAGCACTTCGGGGTAGACATTGTCCTGCACCCGCACCGCGCTTTTCAGCAGGCCGAGCTTGAGGAAGGCGTCGGCGATCTGCTGCTGTTCGGCGACGATGCCGGCATCGACCGCCACCGTGGTGTAGTTGCGGCGCTCGGTGGCCAGCTTCAGCACCTTGGGATCGACGCCCAGTTGCGGCGCCAGCAGGTCGGCGGTTTCCTGCGGATGCGCCTGGGTCCAGGCGTTGGCCTTCTTCAGTTCGGCGAACAGCGTGCGCACGATGTCCTTGTTCTGGTCGACGAACTTCGGCACGGCCAGGTGGAAGGTGCGGTTGTTGGACAGTCCGCTGCCGTCGCGCAGGATGCGCGGACGGGTCGTGATCTCCTGGCCGGCGAGGAAGGGATCCCACAGCGTGGCGGCGTCGACGTTGCCGGACTGGAAGGCCGCGCGCACGTCGGCGGCGTTGGTGACGTAGACCGGTTCGATATCGTTGTAGCTCAGGCCCACCTCTTCCAATGCCTTGAGCAGCAGGAACTGCACGTTCCAGCCGCGCCCGGTGGCGACCTTCTTGCCCTTGAGGTCCTTCACCGTGCGGATCGGCGAATCCTGGGCCACGAAGATGGCGATGCCCTTGGGATACGGTTGCTCGGCGCCGAGGTAGACCGCGTTCACGCCCGAAGCGTTGGCGAACACCGATGGCGTATCGGCGGCATGGCCGAAATCGATGGCGCTGGCATTGAGCGCTTCGGTCAGTTGCGGGCCGGCCGCGAACTCGAACCATTTCACCGACCAGCCGCGCGGCTGCAGCGCCTGCTCCAGCTGGCCGGTGCCCTTGAGGATATTGAGCGTGTTGAACTTCTGGTAACCGATGCGCAAGACCTTGTCCTGCGCCGCCCGCACCAGCGGCGCGCCGCCGGCCAGCGCACTGGCCGCCAGGCCTTGCAGCAGCAGGCGCCGCTTGAGATTGTGTTGTCCGCCGTTCATGCCCGATCCCCTTTTGTCATCCAAAAGGCAACAGGGTAGGCAACGGCGGGGCGCGCGGGAAGGAAGAATTCCGCAGTTGCAAATGCGAAATTATTTGTAGCCAGCCCGGCAATACCTTTCAGGCCCATTGCTTTTATGCCACTGCGGCAATTTGTCCCATTGCCGGAAGGCCTGGGTGTTTTTAAAATGACGCTTCTTCATCGCATCCCTTCTTTTTCCCATGACCGCATTGTTCGACCGCGTGGAAGCATTCGTGCGCAAGGCTTCAGGATGGCACATCGTGCTGGCCCTGCTGCTGGTGTGCGGCCTGTTGTGCTGGGCGGTCTGGGTATGGGCTACCGGCGAGGGCCGGACGCCTTTCGCCATGTTCGACTTCTGCATCACGCCGCCGGCAGCCGCCGGGAAGTAAACGTCGTCAGCCGTTAAAATGGGCGCTCGTTTTGCTGACGAGGCCGCATGCGCCCCCACTCCGCCACTTCCCCTTCTCCAGTCCGTTTCCAACCGCGCCTGACGCTGCAAACGCTCACGCGCGGCGACGGCGTGCTTGGCATGCGCGCGCACGGCCTGTTCGGCCCGCGCGGCGGCATGGTGACGGTGGCGCAGATCGACTGGGTGTACGGCGAAGGCGCCAGCCGCTGGAGCATGCCGGCCCCGGTGCGCTTCGAAGACGAAGGCGGCGCCGGCTACACGCCGGCGCATGTGGTGCGCGACGTGGCGGCCGAAACGGCCGCCCTCGAACTGATCCGCGAACTAGGTTTCCTGCCGCTGCGCGAAGACGCCTTGCAATGGCGCGCGCACAATCCCCTGCACGATGCCGGCCCGTTGTGGACGCTGGTGCAGGAAGCCGCATTCGGCGACTTCTGGGCCGACCAGGCGCCGCGCCTGCAGCAGCTCGGCTGGCAACTGGTGGTCAGGCCCGGCTTCGCGCATGAGAGCGTGCCGGTCACCGCCTGGCGTTTCATCGTCAGCAGCGAGACCGGCGAAGTGCTGGGCAAGGAAGTGGCCGCGCCCCTGCAGCCGCGTGCGTTTTCGAGCGAGGTGTTCGACGGCCTCGATCCGTCCGGGCGCTGGCTGCTGTCGATCGGCATCGAGGTCGACGGCGAGACCATGGACGTCGGCCCGATGGTGGCCGACCTGTTGCGGCGCGACCCGCGCTGGGCCGATGCGCAGCAGGTCGAGAAGATGGACGACCACGCGGTGATCTCGCTGCGCGCCCCGGGCGGGCGCCGCATCGACGCCATGGCCGGGCCGCTGAAAGCCGTGGTGCTGGCGCTGCTCGACTTGCTGGGCGACCTCAAGCGCAAAGACGGACCGCTGAAACTGACGCCGTGGGACGCGCACCGGCTGGATGCCATCCATGCCGCGCTGCTGGATCTGGACGGCGGCACGCCCTGGCACATGAGCGGCGAAGCCGGCGTGCTGCAACTGGCGCGGCGTTTGCGCGAGGCCGGCGCGGTTCCAAGACTTGGCAGCATTGACGCGCCGCAGGGATTGGGCATCGCGCTGCGCGGCTACCAGCTGCAAGGCGTGGCCTGGCTGCAATATTTGCGCGAGCAAGGGCTGGCCGGCATCCTGGCCGACGACATGGGGCTGGGCAAGACCGCGCAGGTGCTGGCGCACATGCTCATCGAACAGCAGGCAGGCCGGCTCGACCTGCCGGCGCTGGTGGTGGTGCCGACCTCGCTGCTGTTCAACTGGCAGCAAGAGGCGCAGCGCATCGCGCCGGCCTTGCGCGTACTGGCGCTGCATGGCGAAGGGCGCGCGCGGCATATCGAGGCCATCGGCAACGGCGCGGCCGACCTGGTGCTGACCACCTATCCCTTGTTATGGCGCGACTTGGGCGAACTGGCCCGATTGCGTTTCCACCTGCTGGTGCTGGATGAAGCGCAAACGGTGAAGAACGCCGCCTCGCGCAGCGCCACCGCCGCGCGCAAGCTGTACGCGCGCCACCGCATCTGCATGACCGGCACGCCGCTGGAAAACCATCTGGGCGAGTTGTGGACGCAATTCCATTTCCTGATGCCGGGCTTCCTCGGCGACGCGCGCAGCTTCTCGCGCCTGTGGCGCAAGCCCATCGAAGAGCAGGGCCAGACCGTGCGCGCGCGCCTGCTGGCGCAGCGCGTGCGCCCCTTCATCCTGCGCCGGCGCAAGGAGGATGTGCTGCAGGAACTGCCGCCGCGCACCGAAATCATCGAACGCCTGCAACTGCAAGGGCGCCAGCGCGAGCTGTATGAAAGCGTGCGCATCGCCGCCGACAAGCAGGTCAGGCGGGCATTGCAGCGGCGCGGCCTGACCGGTTCGCAGGTCACGGTGATGGATGCGCTGCTGAAGTTGCGCCAGGTCTGCTGCGATCCGTACCTGCTCAAGGACGGTCGCATGCCCAGGGGCATCGAGCGCGCCAAGATAGAACTGCTGCGCGACATGTTGCCGGCGCTGGTGGCGGAAGGGCGGCGCATCCTGGTGTTCTCGCAATTCACGGCGATGCTGGCGCTGATCGAAGCCGAGCTGCGCGAACTCGGCCTGCCCTGGCTCTCGCTGACCGGCGACACCGAACCTGCCGCGCGCGGCGCCGTGATCGCGCAATTCCAGGCGCGCCAGGCGCCGCTGTTCCTGATCAGCCTCAAGGCCGGCGGCGTCGGCCTGAACCTGACCGCGGCCGACACGGTGGTGCTGGTCGACCCCTGGTGGAACCCGGCGGTGGAAGAGCAGGCCATCGCCCGCGCGCACCGCCTGGGGCAGACGCAGCAAGTGTTCGTCTACAAGCTGGTGGTCGAAGGCAGCATCGAGGAACGGCTGCTGGAACTGCAGGCGCGCAAGTCGGCGCTGGCCGAAGGCGTGCTGGGACGCGACGATGCGCAGGCGGTCAAGTTCGGCGAGGAGGAGTTGCAGGCCTTGCTGGCGCCGCTGGGAATGGGCATACGGGAGAAAGTGGCGGAGATTCCCGCGCGCTCATTGACGGCCGATGTATGGGACGGCGTGTCCTGAACACAGGCGCTACAACTCCGCCACTTCCTCCAGTCCTTTCCGCTCCGCATCCACCGCAAACTTCAGCGCGCATAATCCCGCCGCGATCGCCAGCGCCGCACCCAGCGCGTATCCCCCCGCCACCGCATGCCGGTCGCCGCCGGCGATCAGCCAGCCGAACAGCGCCGGCGCGATGAAGCCGCCGGTGCCGGTGCCGATCGCGTAGAAAATGGAGATCGCCATCGCCCGCATCTGCAATGGGAACACTTCGCTGGCGGTGAGGTAGGCCGCACTGGCGGCCGCCGAGGCCACGAAGAACACCGCGCTCCAGCACAGCGCCAATGTCAGCGCATCGAGCAGCCCGGCATCGAAGGCCCAGGCGGTGGCGGCCAGGCCGATGCCCGACAGCAGGTAAGTGGCGGCGATCATGCGGCGCCGGCCCAGGCTGTCGAACAGGTGGCCCAGCAGGAGCGGCCCTAGCACGTTGCCCAGCGCGAACGGGAAGATGTAGAGCGCCACGCGGTTGTCCGGCACCTGGTAGAAGCGCGTGAGCACCAATGAATAGGTGAAGAAGATGGCGTTGTAGATGAAGGCCTGGGCCACCATCATCAGCGCCACCATCAGGCTGCGCGCGCGGTAATGGCGCAGCAGCACATGCGCGATCTCGCCCAGGTTGAGCATGCCGCTGCCGGCCCGGCGTCCATGCCGGGGAAGCTCGGGAACGGGCAGCGCGCCATGCTCGGCGGCGACCTCGGCTTCGATCCCTGCCACGATGCGTTCGGCCTGTTCGCGCCGGCCATGCATCAGCAGCCAGCGCGGGCTTTCCGGCACATGGCGGCGCACCAGGATGATGGCGGCGGCCAGCACCGCGCCCAGCAGGAAGCATGCGCGCCAGCCATTGACCGGCCCCAGCATGCGCGCGTCGAGGATGACCAGCGACAGGCCAGCGCCCAGCGCCGCGCCGATCCAGAAGCTGGCGTTGATGATGAGGTTCACGCGTCCGCGCACGCGCGCCGGAACCAGCTCGTCAATGGCCGAATTGATCGCCGCGTACTCGCCGCCGATACCCAGGCCGGTGGCGAAGCGGCATAGCGCCAGGAACAGGAAGCCGGACGAGAAGGCCGTCGCCAGCGTGGCCAGCATGTAGACCGCCAGCGTGATCATGAAGAGCCGCTTGCGGCCCAGCTTGTCGGTCAGGCGCCCGAACAGCAGCGCGCCCGCCACCGCGCCGCCGATGTAGAGCGAACCGGCCCAGCCGACCTGGATGGCGTCCAGCGCCAGCGTGTCGGGACGCTCCAGCACGCTGCCGAGGGAACCGACCAGCGTGACTTCAAGCCCATCCAGTATCCACGCCACGCCCAACGCGATCACCACGCGCCAATGCCAGCGCGACCATGGCAGGCGGTCGAGGCGGGAGGGGATGTCGCTGGCCGCAGTCATGCTTGCCTCCTGTTTTGCTGACCTTGTCCAGACCAGACCGGCGGCATTCGCGCGCGGTTCCCCAAGCCGCGCAAGGAGGGACGTTTCCGGGATGGAAATGTGCGACGGTATGGCCGAGCTCTTCAGGCAGTGTCAGGCGCTGTCGGCGCGGCGCGAACCAATAAAGACGACGATCAGCAGCGTCGCCAGCAACTCGACCAGCGCGATGCCGGCCAGGCCCTGGGTGTAGCGGCCGGTGGTGGTCTTCAGGTAGCCCAGCAGTTGCGGCGAGAAGTAGCCGGAGAGGTTGGCCACCGAATTGATCACCGCCAGCCCGATGGCGATGGCGCTGCCCGACAGGTATTGCCCCGGCAATTGCCAGAAGATCGGTATCGCGCCCATGGTGCCGGCCGATGACAGCGCCAGTGAAAGGATCAGGCCGGCCGCATTCTTCTCGCCGACGAAATAGGCCGCCAGCAGCAAACCGGCCGCGCCGATGGCGGCGGCCGCCGCCGTGTGCAGGCGCGCTTCCTGGCGGCGGTCGGACAGCCAGCCGTTGAGCACCATTCCGCCCCAGCCGCAGGCATAGATGCCGCCCATGATCCAGCCCAGCGTCTTGATGTCGGTGAAGCCGACCTCCTTGACCAGGCTGGGCCCGTAATACACCAGCGTCGCGTTGCCGGCGATGATGCAGAAGAACACGGCGATCAGCACCCAGATCTTGCCGTCCCTGAGCGAGGCGAAAAAGCTGTGCTCGCGCGGGCCCAGCTTGCGGTCTTCGTCGGCCAGCTCGGCGGCGATATGCTCCTTTTCGCGCGCGGACAGCCACTTGGCCTTGGACGGCAGGTCGGTCAGGATGAAGAAGGCGACGATGCCGATGATCACCGAAGGGATCCCTTCGACGATGAACAGCCATTGCCAGCCTTGCATGCCGAACGTGCCCTGGCTCATTTCCATGATGTAGGCCGCCAGCGGGCTGCCCACCACCAGCGAGATCGCCGAGGCCGAGACGAACAGGCCCAGCGCCTTGCCGCGCCGGTGCGTCGGCAGCCAGTAGGTGAGGTAGAGGATCACGCCCGGTTGCAGGCCGGCTTCGAAGGCGCCCATCAGGAAGCGCAACAGGTAGAACTGGCCGGGCGTCTGCACCCAGGCCATCGCCACGCATATCACGCCCCAGCCGATGGTGATGCGCATGATGGTTTTGCGCGCGCCGATCTTTTGCAGCAGCATGTTGCTCGGCACCTCGAACAGGAAGTAGCCGATGAAGAAGATGCCGGCGCCGGCGCCGTAGACCGCATCCGACCATTGCAGGTCGTTCATCATGGTCAACTTGGCAAAGCCGACGTTGACGCGGTCGATCCAGGCCAGGAACCAGATCAGCGTGACGCAGGGGACGATGCGCCAGACCACCCGGCGGAAGGTGGCATCGTGTTCATTCAGCGCCGCGGAGGCGGGCAGCGGCGACGCGGTTTCGACTACGGACATGGGCTCTCCCTGGAATGGACGATGGCGGCGGAACGCGCCCGGCCGCAGGCCGGGCTTGCGTCGCCTTGTCGGGAGCATTTTTCATGCCATCAACTGCATCCTCCGGCGGCGGCCATTGTGCCGATAGCCTTATTTCTATCCCGGCGATAGCTGCCGGCGATTATTCCGCTTTGCAGAACACTCCATTCTTGTTTTCCACGTTTTTCTCCGTGCGGAAAATCCCTACACTGAAGGCTCATCCCGCTCCTGTCGATGAGATGTCTTCTGGTCGAATCAGGTAAAACAAGAAAAGAGGAAACCAACATGTTGCACCAACTGTTCTCACGCGGCTTGTCCGTCTATCCGCGGATCTACATGCAGTTCGCCGCCCTGGTCGGCCTGCTGATCGCCGCCGAGTTCAGCATGGGAACGCTTGGCATGATGTTGACCCAGCGGGTGGTATACCGGGTCTCGCAACGCCTGCGGCGCCGTCGCGACGCTTCGCGCAGGATGCCCGATGAGCATATCGGCGGCAATTGCTGCGCCTGAGCCGCTTTCTTGAACAACTGGCAAGAACAGCCCGATGCGGATGATTTCGCATCGGGCTTTCGCTTTTTGGGACCCGGTGCGCGGGTAGCGGCGGCAGCGCCATGGATGTCCGGGAAATCGCCTTCCTGGACTTGCTTTTTCATGCCAATCCCGCATCCGGCGCGCCTTATGCCAAAATGGCATGGGACACCGGCGGCCTGCATTTGTATAGTGGCTGCCGGGCAATCGTCGGGCGGCGCGTCATCTGCGCCAGATGGAACGGAAACAATGGAAATCAAATGGGTTGAGGACTTCCTCTCGGTGGTGGAGACGCTGAATTTCAGCCGCTCGGCCAAGCTGCGCAATGTCACGCAGCCGGCTTTCGGCCGCCGCATCCGCTCGCTCGAAACCTGGCTGGGGGCCGAGCTGTTCGACCGTTCTTCCTACCCTTGCACGCTGACCCCGGCCGGCGAATCCTTCGTGCCCATCGCCAGGGAAATGCTGAACCAGTCGATGCAGGTGCGGCTGGTCTTGCGCGGCCAGCTGGCCGGCGCGCAAACGGCGGTTCGATTTGCCATGCCGCACACGCTGCTGCTGACGGTGTTTCCCAAGCTGCTGTCCGAGATCGAAAAGAAAGTCGGCGCCATCGCCACCACGGTCATGGCCGGCAACGTGCACGATGCCGTGATGGCCTTGGTCGAACGCAACTGCGACTTGCTGATCTGCTACGACCACCGCCAGCAGGGCATCGCCCTCGACACCGAGCGCTACGACGTGCTGTCGCTGGGCAAGGAGCCGCTGCGCCCCTATGTGAAGACGCTGCCCAACGGCAAGCCCAAATACGTGCTGCCGGGCACGCCCAACGATCCCTTGCCGTTCCTCAGTTATTCGCCATATTCGTCGCTCTCGCGCATCGTCGAGAAGGCGCTGCATACCAGCCCGCGCCGCGTGCACCTGTTCCGCCGGTTCGAGACCGACCTGGCCGAAGGCCTGAAGAACATGGCGGTGGAAGGCCACGGCATCGCCTGGCTGCCGGCCAGCGCGGTCGCGCGCGAAGTGGCCGAAGGCAAGCTGGCGCTGGCAATTGCCCCCAACGACAGCGAAGCCCTGGAGCAGGGGCTGTGGTGCGATGAAATGGATATCCGCGTCTATCGCCGCCTGGACGGCGCCAATCCGGAAATCGACCGCATCTGGAATTACCTGAAGGCCGAGCATGCGGGCGGATGATGCCCGCATGCCCGGCCTGTATTCGAACCGTTTCAACATTTTTACCCGATTGAAGGAGTCCCCATGAAATTGCTCAGCAACCAGCAGATCAGCGAGCTGCTCACCACCGAAGACGCCATTGGCGCCATGCGCGAAGCGTTCGCGGCAGCCGGTGAAGGCGCCCACCAGGGGCGCGTGCGCACCAGCGCTTCCAACGGCGTGATGCTGTCGATGATGGGCGCGGTGATTCCCGGCGCGGGCATCGCGGGCGCCAAGGTCTATACCACCATCAAGGGGCAGTTCAAGTTCGTGATCGTGCTGTTCTCCAGCGAGACCGGCGCGCCGCTGGCCACCATCGAGGCCGACACCATGACCGGCCTGCGCACCGCCGCCGCCACCGCGGTGGCTTGCGACGCGCTGGCGCGTCCCGATGCGCAGGTGCTGTCGGTGATCGGCACCGGCGTGCAGGCGCGTTCGCACGTGCCGGCCTTGCTGCAGGTGCGCAAGTTCAAGGAAGTGCTGGTGGCCGGTATCAGCGGCCAGCAGGAACTGGCCGAGGAGATCACCCGCACGCTGGGCGTGCCGGCGCGCGTGGTCGAGGTCGATGAAGCGGCCGCTGCCGCCGACGTGCTGGTGACTGTGACCCGTTCGGCCACGCCGCTGTTCGACGGCAAGCTGCTGCGCCCGGGCGTCTTCGTGGCGGCAGTCGGCGCTTCCAAGGCCAATGTGCGCGAGCTGGACGACACCGCCATCGCGCGCGCCGCCGCGCTGTTCGTCGAATGGAAGCCGCAGGCGCAACAGGAAGCCGGCGACCTGCTGCAATGCGCGCCCGGCACCTTCGACTGGAACAATGTGATGGAACTGGCGCAGGCGGTGGACGGCAGCATGCCTTACCAGCGCCGCGCCGATGACATCGTGATCTACAAGGCCATCGGCATCGGCCTGGAAGACGTGGCGCTGGCCGGCCTGGCTTACCGCAAGGCGTGCGCCAAGTACGGCTGGTAAGCGCCGCTGCTGTATGAAAAAACGCCGCATGGCCTTCGGGCCTGCGGCGTTTTTCTTCGGGCGGCGCGGATTGGCCTCAGGCCGATGTCTTGCCCGGCACGCGCGGCGGCGCCGGCTTGGCGCGCAGCGCGGTGGCCGTGGCCAGCAGCACGATGGCGATGCCGGCCACGGTGCCGACGGTGACCGGCTCGTCCAGCAGCAGCCAGGCCCACAGCGAGGCGAACACCGGGATCAGGAAGGTGACCGTGATCGCGCGGGTGGCGCCTTCGGTCGAGATCAACTGGAAGAACAGGGCGTAGGCCAGGCCGGTACAGACCACGCCCAGCACCAGCACCGCCAGCAGCGATGCCAGCGTGCCGGCCTGCAGCGCATGCGGCAGGCCGGGCAGGGCCAGGGGCAACAGGCATAGCGAGGCGGCGAACTGGCTGCCGGCGGCGATCGCGATGGGCGAGATGCCGCCGCCGCGCATGCGCGTGAAGGTGGCGGCGAAGCCATAACTGAGCGCCGCGCCCATGCCGGCGAGCACGGCCAGGATCACCATCGCGTCCACCCGCATCGGACCGATGCCCACCAGCACCCCAACCCCGAACAGGCCCAGCACGAAAGACGCCATACGTATCGCGGTCAGCCGTTCGCCCAGCAACAGGAAGCCGAACAGCGCGGTGAATACCGGCGCCAGCGAATTCATGGTGGCCATGTAGGAAGACGGGATGTACAGCGCCGACCAGGCGAACAGGCTGAACGGCAATGCCGTATTGGCGATGCCGATGACCAGGTACGGCAGCCAGTTGCGCCGCCATTGCAGCGGCACGCCGCGCGAGCGCGCGAAAGCCAGCAGCGCCAGCGTGGCCAGCGAGGTACGGCCGAACGTGGTGAGCATGGGGCCCAATACCGGCGCGGCGATGCGCATGAGCATGAAGCTGGTGCCCCAGATGGCGGCGAGCAGGAGCAGCCTGGCAATATTCGATGAAGACATGGAGGCGACCGGATGCGATGGAGCACCGAGTGTAATGCGCCTCGTCGCCTGCGGCATAGGTACAGTTGCACGGATTTCCACCGGGCCACCTTGCGCGTCCGTAACAGTGTCGCGTGCGGCTGTTGTTCAACTGTACATGTCGCCTGGTCCGGGCAACTGCTAATCTCCGTATGCTCAACGCAAAGGGAGACGGATGTGCTCAAGATCTACGGCAGGGACAATTCCATCAACGTGCGCAAGGTGCTGTGGGCCTGTGCCGAGCTGGACATCGTATGCCAGCGCGAGGATTGGGGCATCGGTTTTCGCTCGACCCGGGAACCGGCGTTCCTCGACATGAACCCGAACGCCATGGTGCCGGTGATCGACGACGACGGCTTCGTGCTGTGGGAATCGAATTCCATCCTGCGTTACCTGGCCGGGCAATACGGCGGCGGCGCGCTCTATCCGGCAGCGCCCCGCGAGCGGGCCCGCATCGACCAGTGGATCGACTGGCAGGCCAGCGACCTCAACCGTGCATGGAGCTACGCCTTCATGGCGCTGGTGCGCAAGTCGCCGGAGCATGGCGACACGCAGCAGCTGGCCGCCGCCATCGAAAACTGGGGCGGCTTCATGCGCGTGCTGGAGCGGCAATTGCAACGGACCGGCGCCTATGTCGCCGGCGCCGCCTTTTCGCTGGCAGACATCCCGGTCGGCCTGTCGGTCAACCGCTGGTTCGGCACGCCGCTGGCGCATCCGGACTTGCCGGCGGTGGCGGCCTACTATGAATTGCTGACGCAGCGGCCGGGCTTTCGCGCGTTTGGACGCAACGGCCTGGCCTGAGTGTGCGGCCCTGATGGGTTTGCATGCGGCGGGGAAGGTACACTTCGGTCTCGCGCATTTTTTATCGCGCCTTTTCTTCTTGCCAAACCGTCCATGAACCGAAAGAAAAAACTGCTGTTCCTCGCCGCCTTCCTGGGATGCCTGCTGCTGTCGAGCGTGCCGCTGATTACGCTGCTGTTTTATTGAAGCAACAGCGCAAGCGCGGCAACCCGGAGCGGATCAGTAACGTTCCAGCCAGTGCGCGTAGGGCGCCGGCAATGTCCACGAGGGACGCTCCACGCCCAGTTCCTTGGCGGCGGCATAAGGCCAGTGCGGGTTGGCCAGGTGCGCGCGGCCGACCATCACCACATCCAGCTGCTGCTCCTTGACCACGCGTTCGGCGATCTCGGGCGTGCCGAAGCCCCAGGCCGAGGATACCGGCACATCGGCTTCGCGGCGCACGCGTTCGGCGATCGGGCCGAGGAAGGCCGGTCCCCAGGGGATATTGGTTTCAGGAATAGTGAAGCCGATGGTGACGCTGATCATGTCCATGCCGGCGGCCTTGAATTCCCGCACCAGGCCGATCGATTCCAGCAGTGTCTGTTCGTTGCGGCCGTCATATTCGAGCACGCCGAAACGCACCGTCAGCGGCAGGTTTTCCGGCCACACCTGGCGTACCGCGCGCAGGGTTTCCAGCAGGAAGCGCGCGCGGTTTTCCACGCTGCCGCCATAGATGTCGTCGCGCTGGTTGGCGTGCGGGGAGAAGAAGCTCTGCGCCAGGTAACCGTGGGCGAAGTGCAGTTCCAGCCATTCGAAACCGACGTCGCGCGCGCGGATGGCGGCATCGACGAAGTCCTGGCGCAC
This sequence comes from Herbaspirillum sp. SJZ099, assembly GCF_007828355.1. Taxonomy (NCBI): domain Bacteria; kingdom Pseudomonadati; phylum Pseudomonadota; class Betaproteobacteria; order Burkholderiales; family Oxalobacteraceae; genus Herbaspirillum; species Herbaspirillum sp. SJZ099. The sequence continues at coordinate 153,367 of NZ_VIUO01000002.1, forward strand.
GCGGGCGATGTCGTCGATGGTCATGGCCTTGGGTACCTTGGGCAGGCCTTTGCCGTAGGCGATGGCCGAGGGAGCGATGGTCGGCCAGCCGCGGGGGTCGCCTTCGGCGATATGGTCGTCGCCTTCCCACGGGAGGTTGGCGCTGGCCTTGCGTCCGGCATGGCCGATCTGGATGCCCGGCACCGCGCCGGCCTTCTTGATCGCCTGTACCACCGGCACGAAGGCCTGGGCCAGGTCGTCCGACCAGATGCCGGTGCAAGCCGGCGTGATGCGACCTTCGGGCGAGACGGCGGTGGCTTCGACGATCACCAGCCCGGCGCCGCCGCGCGCGATGCTGGCGTAGTGGGACAGGTGCCAGTCGTTGGCGCGGCCGTCGACGGCCATGTATTGGCACATCGGCGGCACGGCGATGCGGTTGCGCAGGGTAACGTCTTTGAGCTTGAACGGTTGGAACAGAGCGGACATAGGGGCCTCTTGGGATGGGATCATATTCGGTAGTTCGAATATATTCGAACTATGGAAACAGTATAACCCAAGGTGTATCATGTTGCAGATGCGCCCCTACAAACACCCCGCCGCCAGCGAACTGCTCCTCGAACGCGTGCTGTACGCCTTGAGCGATTCCATCCGCCTGGACATCGTGCGTCACCTGGCGCGCGTGGAATGCGCGACCTGCGGCGAGCTCGACGGCGGCCGTCCGAAATCCACCGTCTCGCACCATTTCAAGGTCCTGCGCGAAGCGGGCCTGGTGCTGACCGAGAGCACCGGCACCACCCTGATGAATACGCTGCGCCGCGCCGATATCGAAGCCCGGTTCCCGGGTTTGCTGTCGGCGATCCTGTCGCAGGGCGCACCGACGGCGGGCAAGGCCGCCGCCAAAAAGAGCCAGGGCGAGGTGAAGGCCCGGTAACAGCCAGTACGGCCCAGGCCGGTTTCACCGCCAGGCCCTAGCTGGTTTTGGTCACCTTGTTCAGGTGCCTGGGCTTGTCCGCATCCATTCCCCGCGCCGCCGACAATTGCGCGGCCATCACATAGAACGCCTGGATGGCGACAATCGGATCGAGGTCGGGCGTGGCCGCCACCGGCAGCGTCAGGTCGCGCTGGGGGATGTCGTCAGGCGCCGCCAGCAGCACCCTGGCGCCGCGATGGCGCATCTCGTCGGCCAACTGCACCATGCCGGCCTGGGTCGGCCCGCGGGTGGCGAACATGAGCAGCGGATATCCCTCGTCGATCAACGCCATCGGCCCGTGCTTGATCTCGGCGCCGCTGAAGGCTTCGGCCTGGATGGCGCAGGTTTCCTTGCATTTCAGGGCCGCTTCCAGCGCCAGCGGAAAGCCGATGCCGCGGCCGACCACCATGATGCGGTCGCTGGCGGCCAGCGTCTCGACGGCGGCCGACCAGTCGCTGTCGGCGGCCCGGCGCAGCGCATCGGGCAGGCTGTCGATGCCGTGCAGAAACGCCGCATCGTCCTGCCAGTGGCCCGCCAGCAGCGCGCCGGCCACCAGGCTGGCAATGAAGCTCTTGGTAGCGGCCACGCTGGTTTCCACGCCGGCATGCAAGGGGATGCTCCACTCGGCCGCCGCCGCCAGCGGCGAGGCGGCATCGTTGACCAGCGCCAGCGTGGTGGCGCCGCCGGCGCGGAAATAGCGGATCGGTTCGACCACATCGGGGCTTTGGCCAGACTGCGAGATGGCGATGGCCAGCGCGTTCTGCGTCATCAGCGGCGCACGGTTCAAGGTCACCAGCGACATCGGCAGCGAGGCCACGATATGCCCCAGCCGCGCCATGATGAGATAGGCGCAATAGCCGGCGGCATGGTCGGAACTGCCGCGCGCCACGGTGACGATGCCCGAGGGCGGCGCCGCGCGCAGCCGCTGGCCGAGTTCGGCGTAGCGTTCGCGCTCGCGCGTGACTTGCACGGCCACATGGTCGGCGGCCGAGCGGGCCTCCTTGAGCATTTGGGAGGTATCAGGCATCGGCGAGGTCAATTTCTTCTCCTTCCACATAAACGGCCTTCAAGGCGAACTGGCGATCCAGCACCACGATGTCGGCATGGCAGCCGGCGCTGAGGCGGCCGCGGTCATCCAGCCCGAGGTAGTCGGCCGGATAGGTCGAGGTGCGCAGCGAGGCTTCCGACACGTCCAGCCCCAGCGAAACCAGGTTGCGCAGCGCCTGGTCCATGGTCAGGATGCTGCCGGCCAGGGTGCCGTCGGCCAGCCGCACCCCGCCGGCGCATTTGTGCACCACCTGGCGGCCCAGCGTGTAGTCGCCGTCGGGCATGCCGGCGGCGGCGGTGGAATCGGTCACGCAATACAGGCGCGGGATGGCGCGCAGCGCGGCGCGGATGGCGCCGGGATGCACGTGCAGCAGGTCGGGAATCAGCTCGGCATATTTGGCGTGCGCCAGCGCCGCGCCGGCCATGCCGGGCTCGCGGTGGTGGAAGCCGCTCATGGCGTTGAACAGGTGGGTGAAGCCGGAAGCGCCATGCGCCAGCGCGGCCACGCCGTCGTCGTAGCTGCCCAGCGTGTGGCCGATCTGCACCTTCAGGCCGCGGTTGGCCAGCTTGCAGACCAGCTTCAGGTGGCCGTCGACTTCGGGCGCGATGGTGATCAGCTTCAACGGCGCCAGGCTGTTGAGGTAATCGACCTGCTCCAGCGAGGCCTCGATGGCGAAGTCGGGTTGCGCGCCCAGCTTGCCGGGGTTGATGTAGGGGCCTTCCAGGTGCACGCCGAGGATGCGCGCGCGGCCGGCCGCGCGTTGCGCGCAGGCTGCGCCGACGGCCTTGAGCGCGCTTTCCAGCTCATCCAGCGGCGCCGTCATGGTGGTGGCCAAGAGGCTGGTGGTGCCGTGCCGGGCATGCAGGCGGGTGATGGCGGCTACCGCATCGCCGCCTTCCATCACATCGCGCCCGCCGCCGCCATGCACATGCAGGTCGATGAAGCCCGGCAGGATGTAGTCGCCTTCATCGATGAGGCGCGGTTCGTGTCGCAGCGGCCGGCCTTCGATCGAGCGGATGCGCCCGTCGAAGACGATCTCTCCGCTGACCCAGCCCTGGGGCGTCAGCACATTGCCATGGATATTCTTGATGGTGTTCATGGTGTCACTCCTGGAGCGTGTTAGTGCCATGCAAGGCTTGCCGGGCCAGCAACAAGGCGCCGTCGGCGGCATCGGCGGCAGCAGCGACGACGCGCTGGCGCAGCCCGGAAGAGAGATAGCCGTTGAGGGCCCCGGCCAGTCCGCCGCATAGCGCCAGCGGCAGGCGCTGCTGCGGATCGAGCGCGCCGGCCATCAGTTCGATTTCATCGGCGGCCGCTTGCATGATGGCACGAGCCGCATCGTCGCCGCCGGCATGCGCCACCACCAGCCGCGCCAGGCGGGCGAAGGCGGCCTGGTCGGCTTGCGACAGCCAGGCCAGCACCGTCTCGCGTTCGCCGCGTTCGCCGCCGCCAGCCGCGGCGGGCAATTCGCCGGCGCAGAAGGCCAGCACCGCCTCGGCCAGCGGGCCGCGTGCGGCACGGCCATCGATGGCGTGCTGCGTGTGGTGGATGGCGCGCATGCCCATCCAGGCGCCGCTGGCGTCGTCGCCGGACGGAAAGCCCCAGCCGTCGACCATGCGCTGGCGGCCATCGATGTCGGCGGCGATGCCGATGGTGCCGGTGCCCACGGCGATCACCGCGCCGGGCTTGCCCTGGTGCGCGCCGAGCAGGGTGGTGATGCCGTCGGTGGCGGCTTGCAGCATGCCGAAGGCCGGCGCCGCGGCGTGGAAGTCGGCCGCCCATTGCGCCACGTTATAGCCGGCAATGCCGACGCCAACCGCCAGTTGCGACAGCGGCGGCATCGCCTGGCCGGCATGGATGAAGGCCTGTTCGATGGTCGGCACGATGATGCGCCATGCCGTCCCGGCGCCGTTGCGCAAGGCTGAGCCGGGGCCGGCCGCTTCGGCTAGCACGCGGCCATCGGCCGCGGCGATGCGCACCAGGGTCTTGGTGCCGCCGCCATCCACGCCGGCCAGCCAGGCGATGGAGGGAGCGGGGGAAAGGGATGTGTTCATGGCGGCAGCAGGCGTCTCAATGGCGCCGCGACGATTGCAGGTTGCCGGGTTTGAGGCGGCGCAGTGCCTGGCCTTGCGCGTCGAACGCATGGAACGCATGGCTGTCGGCCGACAAGGCCAGGCGGGAGCCGAGGTCGAGGTCGCGGTTGCCGTCGCCGCGCACCACGATGTCTTGCCCGCCATCCAGCGTCAGGTAGATGAAGTTGGCTTCCCCCAGGTGCTCCACCAGGTTGACCGTGCCGTCGAGGCGTTCCGATCCCTGCGCGTGTTCGCGGATCTGTTCGGCGCGCAGGCCCAGCGTCACCTTGTCGCCCGGGCGGACGGCGCCGGGCTCGACGTCGGCATGCAATTGCGCGCCGCCGGCGATTTCCACCCCCAGGCCGTCCGCGGCGACATGCGTTACGGTGCCAGGCAGCAGGTTCATCCTGGGCGAGCCGATGAAGCCGGCCACGAACAGGTTCTGCGGATGCTGGTACAGCTCCAGCGGCGAGCCGGCCTGCTGGATGCGTCCTTCGTGCATGACCACGATCTTGTCGCCCAGCGTCATCGCCTCGACCTGGTCATGGGTGACGTAGACGATGGTGGCGGCCAGCTCCTTGTGCAGCTTGGCGATCTCCAGCCGGGTTTGCACGCGCAGCGCGGCGTCGAGGTTGGACAGCGGTTCGTCGAACAGGAACAGGCGCGGCTTGCGCACGATGGCGCGCCCGATCGCCACGCGCTGGCGCTGGCCGCCGGACAACTCGCGCGGCAGGCGCTCGAGCAGGTGGTCGATCTTGAGGATGCCGGCGGCGTGGCGGATGCGCTCGTCGATGTCGGCACGGCTGCTGCCGGCCACCTTCAGGCCGAAGGCCATGTTCTTGTACACCGTCATGTGCGGATACAGCGCATAGCTCTGGAACACCATGGCGATGCCGCGCTCGGCCGGCGGCAGGTGGTTGACCACCTTGCCGCCGATGGCCAGCTGGCCGCCGCTGATGTCTTCCAGCCCGCACAGCATGCGCAGCAGGGTCGACTTGCCGCAGCCGGAAGGGCCGACCAGCACGCAGAATTCGCCGTCGCGGATGTCGAGGTTGAGGTCGGCCAGCACATCGGCGCGGCCGTCGTAGGATTTCCTCAGGTTTTCTATGCTTACGTTGGCCATTTTCAATTCCAGTATGAGTTTATTTGACGGCGCCGGCGGTCAGGCCGCGGATCAGCTGGCGCGAGAACGCGACGTACAGCAGCAGGATCGGGATCACCGCCATCGACAGCGCCGCCAGCACCGAATTCCAGTCGGTGGCGTACTGGCCGATGAACTGCTGCACGCCCAGCGTGACGGTGCGGGTTTCCTCGCCGGGCGCCAGGATCAGCGGGAACCACAGGTCGTTCCAGGCCGGGATCATGGTGAACACCGCCACGGTGGCGATGGCCGGACGCAGCAGCGGCAGGATCACCTGGAAGAAGATGGCGATCTCGCCCACGCCGTCGCAGCGCGCCGCATCTTTCAGTTCGGACGGGATCTGGCGGATGAACTCGGACAGGATCATCACCGCCAGCGGCAGGCCTTGCGCGGTGTACACCAGGATCAGCGCGGTGCGCGTATTGATCAGCTCCAGCGCCACCACCAGTTGCAGGATGGAGACCGTGCCCAGCCGGATCGGGATCATGATGCCGATGGCCAGGAAAAAGTTGAGGAAGCGGTTGCCGGGAAACTTGTATTCCGACAGCGCCCAGCCGGCCATGGCGCCCAACAGCACGATCAGCACCAGCGAGCCCAGGGTGACCACCAGGCTGTTGCCGAAGTAGAGCAGGAAGTGGGTGCCCGAGAGCACCTTCTGGAAACCGGCCAGGGTCAGGGTATCGGCGGTGGGCAGCGCCATCGGGCCATCGAAGATGGCGCTGCGGGTCTTGACCGAATTGATCAGGATCAGCGCGATCGGAAACAGCGCGATCACCGCGTAGATGCACAGCACCAGATGCACCCACAGGCGGCCGATGGAACCGAAGCCGCGCCGCATCAGCGTCGGTCCGGCTGGCGCGGCGGAGCTGGCGTAGGAAGAGGGCGCAGAGGAATAAGGGGAAGAGGGCATCGGGGTCTCCTCGCGCTTACAGCGCATAGCGGGTCAGCCGGCGCTGCACCAGATAGAAGTACGTGCCCACGCCGGCCAGGATCACCAGGAACATCAGCGTGGCCACCGCGGCGCCCATGGTCGGGCTGCCGATCTGCGCCTGGTAGCCGAAGAAGGTGCGGTAGAAATAGGTGCCCAGCAGGTCGGCCGAATAATTGGGCCCGGCCAGCGCGCCCTTGACCGAATAGATCAGGTCGAAGGCATTGAAGTTGGCCACGAAGGTGAGGATGGTCACCAGGCCCAGCGTCGGGTAGATCAGCGGCAGCTTGATCTGCCAGAAGATGCGCATGGCGGAGGCGCCCTCGGCGTGCGCGGCTTCCAGTATTTCTTCCGGCACCGCCAGCAAGGCCGCATAGATCAGCATCATGGGGATGCCGATGTATTGCCACACCGAGATCAGCGACAGCGTCACCAACGCGGTCGATTCCTGGCCCAGCCAGGGGCCGAACCAGTCGGCCAGGCCGACGAAACCCATCAGCTTTTCGCCCACGCCCCACAGCGGCGAGAGGATCAGTTGCCAGATGAAGCCGATGATCACCACCGACAGCAGCGTGGGCAGGAAGATCAGCGTGCGGTAGGTGCGCGCGCCGCGCAGGCCCTTCAGGCTGAACAGCGTCGCCAGCAGCAGGCCGATCGGGTTTTGCAGCGCCATGTGCATGCCGAAGAACTTGATGTTGTTCCACATCGCGTTCCAGAAGGCGGCCGACCAGTCGGGGTCGAACAGGATGGTGCGGTAGTTGTCGAGGCCGACGAAGCTGGTCGCGCCGGCGTCGTTGCTGGTGTAGAAGCCCAGGCGCAGCGTGTCGGCCAGGGGCAGGGCGCTGAACATGGAATAGATGAGGACGGCAGGCGCGAGAAATACCACGAGCTGCCAGGCGCGGACTTGTTTCACTGCGTCTCCTGAGAGGGATGGCCCGGGATGGAACCGGACCGGCGTCTTGGCGCGCCGCTATCCGGCCTCCTCTTTTTATTTCAGGCCATGCCGCCGCCATCGGATGCGGCATGGCCCTGACGGCGTCCGCTTATTGTTGCGGCTTGTACCACTTGGCGAAGCCGGCCTGGATCTTGGCGGCGGCATCCTTGGGCGCCAGCTTGCCGTTGAGCACCTGGGCGTTGACGTTCCACATCTCGTTTTCCATGCTCGGCGTGCCGCGGTTGAGGATCTGCGAGTTCACCCGGATGGTCGAGGCGCAACCCTTGCGCCAGCCGATCATCTGCTTGGCGATCGGGTCCTTCACCGAGATCAGGTGGTTCGACAGCGAGAAGAAGCCGGTGACCTTGTTGGTGTAGAGGTCGGCGAACTCCTGCGAACCCAGCCAGGCCAGGAACTTGTAGGCGTCTTCCTTGTTCTTCGATTTCTTGTTGATGCCCATGCCGATGTCGTTGTGGTCGGAGATGTAGCAGGCATCGCCGGCCTTGGGCACCGGCGGCGGGAAGGCGCCCATGTCCAGCTTGCCGTTGAAGTAGGCGATGTCCCAGGAGCCGGCCGGATATACTGCGCCGCGGCCCAGGGCGAACATGTTCTGGCTGTCGCTGTAGGTCTGCGCCGAGGCGCCCTTGGGCAGGTACTTGCCGAGCTTGGCTTCATACTCCCAGGCCGCCACGAACTGCGGGTCGGTGAACTTCGCGCGGCCGGCGATGAGCGCCTTGCGGCCCTCCTCGCCCTTCCAGTAATTGGGGCCGATACCGGTAAACAGCACCTGGTGCGATTCCCATTGCTCGGAGGTGCCCATCACCAGCGGCGTGTACTTGCCATTGGCCTTGACGGCGTCGAGCAGCTTGAAGAACTCGGCCTCGGTCTTGGGCGGCTCCAGGTTCAGTTCCTTGAAGATCCGGGTGTTGTAGAAGAAGCCGTGGATCACCGACGCCATCGGCATGCAGAAGGTGTCTTTGCCGTCGTCGGTCTGCCAGGCGGTCTTGGCCGCCGGCGCGAAGAATTCCATGCCGGGCTTGCCGTCCAGCTTTTCCAGGTGGCCCTTGTTGTACAGCGAGAGCGACACGTCGAACGGACGGCAGGCAACCAGGTCGCCGGCGGTGCCGCCGGCCAGGCGCGCGGCCAGGCTGGAGTCGTATTCGGTGGGCGCGGTCGGCGCGAACTTCACGGCGATGCCGGGGTTCTGTTTCTGGAAGGCGGGGATCAGTACGGTTTCCCACAACTGCAGGTCGTCCACGCGCCAGCTTTCGATGGTCAGCGTGCCGGCCTGCGCATGGCCGCCGATGGACAGCGCCAAGGCGGCGGCCGTGGCCAGCGTGGCCGCGGCGCGTTTCATGAAGGGAATGGCGGCGTCGGTCTGTTGCTTGGTTTGCATCGTTTGTCTCCTGGCGTTATTGGCTGTTGGTCGCTCTTGCCTGTCGGGATGTGCGGCCCGGCAACCGGCAACGAGGTGCGCGATGACAGTGGGCAGCGGCGCGACAGTAGCACCGCGCCGCATGTGATGCGAGCTTGGCGCGGCAACCGCCGGCAATGGCGTAAGATGCTGATTTACATGGGAAAATCAGCAAACGGCGCGAGCGCGCCGATTACATATCCTTACAGGTCGCGCCAGGGCGGCGGCAGTCCCTGCCCGCGATGCGAACCGATCGGCGAATGCGGGCGCGGCGCGGGACGGCCAAGCTAAGGAAAGAAAACATTACATTTCTTTACAAGAGGTGAATTGAATTAATGTTTTCATCTAGCCGCTGCAAATTGCAGCGCGGCAGTGGCCGGGCTATAGTCTTTCCCGGTTTGGAGACACACGGACATAATGATAAAAATGAGACGCCCAGTCCGCGCGTCGTTCGCATCGGTCATGCACCGTTGCGCGACGGCGGCGATGCGGGCGACCCTTCCCCTGCTGATGCTGGCGGCGCTGGCGGTATATGCAGCGCTGCCGGCGCAGGCGCGCGCGGCCGCGGCGTCGGCGGCGCCGGCCTCGCTGCAGGTGCTGCACTGGTGGACGTCGGCCGGCGAACGCCGCGCCCTCAACGTGGTGGTGAACCAGTTGGCCAGGCAGAACATCCAATGGCGCGACGTGCCCATCCCGGGCGGCGCCGGCATGGGCGCGGGCAAGGTATTGAAGAGCATGGTGCTGGCCGGGCATGCGCCCGAGGTCACGCAACTGAACGGCGTGATCTTCGGCGAATGGGCCGACCTTGGCCTGCTGCTGGAGCTGGACAATGTGGCCGTGCAAGGCAACTGGGAAAAGCAGATGTTCCCCACCGTCTGGGCGCTGCTGAACAACCGCGGGCATGTGGTGGCCGCGCCGCTGGGCATCCACCGCATCAACATGCTGTTCTACAACGTCGCCATCTTCAACCGTCTGGGGCTGACGCCGCCCAGGACCTGGGATGACTTCGAGCGCGTAGCGCAGGCCTTGCGCGACGCCGGCATCACGCCGCTGGCGCAAAGCGGCGAAGCCTGGCAGATCGCCACCCTGTTCGAGAACCTGGCGCTGGCCGAAAGCGGCCCGGCCTACTATCGCCGCCTGTTCGTCGGGATGGATCCGGCGGCCTATGCCGATGGACGCATGCTGCACATCCTCAAGCGCCTGCGCCGGCTCGGCCAGGCGATGGACCAGCCGGTGCGCGAGCGGCCGTGGACGGAAGTCGCGCGCAGCATGGCCGACGGCGAAGCCGGCATGTTCATCATGGGCGACTGGGCCAAGGGCGAATTCAATGCCTGGGGCCTGGCGGTGGACCAGCAATTCGGCTGCGTCCCGGTGCCGGGAACGGGCGATTATCACCTCTACAGCACCGACACCCTGGCCATGTTCGCCGGCGACTATGCTCACCAGGCCACGCAGGAGACGCTGGCGCAGATTGTCACCTCGCCGGCGGTACAGTCGGAATACAATAAATTCAAGGGTTCCATCCCGGTCTGGCGCACCGCCGATCCGCACATGGACCGCTGCGCGCGCGATTCCTGGCGCGCGTTCAGCAAGGGCCCGGCTTACCAGGCGCCCAGCCTGGTGCACCGCATGGCCACCGATGAAACTACCAAGGACGCCATCATCGCCGAGGTGCAGCGCTTCTTCTTCGACCGCCAGGGCAGCGAGGAGCAGGCGCAGCGCAGGCTGGTGTCGATCGCGCGGGCACTCTCGCGCGGGCGCGGCCAGTGATGGGCAAGGAACCAGGCATTGAGACGAGACAACCTGATTAGCGAAGGCCAACGATGACACGCAAGATATTGATCGTCGACGACGACCAGAAGACCCGCACCCTGTTGAAGGCCTATCTGGAAAAGAACCAGTACGAGGTGCGGCTGGCGCACGACGGCGCCACCTTTCTCGGCGAGTTCCAGCGCTACGCCGATGAGCTGGCGCTGGTGATCCTGGACGTGATGCTGCCCGACACCGACGGCTTCGCGTTATGCAAGACGGTGCGGCGCAAGTCCAACGTGCCCATCATCATGCTCACCGCCAGCTCGGACGAGACCGACCGCGTGGTCGGGCTGGAGCTGGGCGCCGACGACTACATCGCCAAGCCCTACAGTCCGCGCGAACTGCTGGCGCGCATCAAGGCCATCCACCGCCGCACCGGCATCGACAGCACGGCCGCGCCGCGCTATTACCGCTTCGTCGGCTTCACGCTCGACACCGTGGAGCGCACCCTGACCGACAGCGTCGGCCAGGTGGTGGCGCTGACGGGCATGGATTACCAGCTGCTGAAATATTTCGTCGAACACCCGGGCGATGTGCTCGACCGCAATGTCCTGTGCGAAGAGACGCGCGGGCGCGACGCCGGTCCGCTGGACCGTTCGCTGGACGTGCAGATCAGCAAGCTGCGCCTGCGTCTCAACGACGGCGGCCGCCAGCCGCACCTGATCAAGACCGTGCGCGGCGCCGGCTACGTGTTCTCGGCCGACGTCAGCGCGGCCGCCGCGTGAGCGCCATCCCGTGAACGAGAGCGCACCTGCGGCGACGGCGGAGGCGACCGCGCAAGCGGTCCGGCCGCGCTCGCTGCGCGCACGGCTGGCGGCGGTGCTGGACTGGGTCTTGCCCAACTCCCTGCTGGGCCGCCTGTCGGTGGTGATGATTTTCGGCGTGCTGGTCACGCAGGTGGCCGGCGGCCTGATCTGGGCCGCGCAATTGCGCACCAAGTCCGAAGCCGAGACCCGCATCGCCGCGCAGCACCTGGCGCACAGCGCCTCGGTGGCGATCCGTTATTTCATGAGCCTGCCGTCCAATTACCGGCCGCTGATGATCCAGCAGTTGCGCGAGATGGGCGGTACGCGCTTCTTCATCAACGCCAACAGCTCGGCCGTGCCGGTCACGCCGATCGCCCCCAACCAGCTGGCGGCCGTCGCCATCGACGTCGCGGCCCAGACCCTGCGCGAAGACTTGCCGTTCATGCCGGAAGCCCGGCTCGACTTCGCCTGGCCGGACGGCCTGCAGGTCTCCAGCGACGGCCTCAAGGTGGGCGACCTGCCCGACAACTGGGTGCAGCATATCCTGCTGACCAAGCCCAACTCGGCGCCGGTGCTGGTGATACAGATGCAGGTCGAAAGCGGCAAGTGGCTATACCTCGCCGCGCTGATGCCCAACCCGTATTTCCTCGACAGCGGCAACCCGCTGTGGCTGGACCGGCTGGTGCTGCAGGGCCTGTCGCTGGCGGCGATCCTGTTGCTGACCATCCTCGTGGTGCGCTGGACCACCCGTCCGCTGGCGGCGCTGGCCGACGCCGCCGAAGCGTTCGGCAAGGGCGAGACGGTGCCGGAGTTGCCCGGCACCGGCAGCCGCGAATACGTCAAGACCGCCTATGCCTTCTCCGGCATGCGCGAGCGCATCAAGCGCTACCTGGAAGACCGCGAGCGGCTGTTCGTCTCCATCTCGCATGACCTGCGCACGCCCATCACGCGCCTGAAACTGCGCACCGAACTGATGGACGACGACGACATGCGCACCGAATTCCACGATGACCTCGACGAGCTCGACATGATGGTCAAGGGCGCGCTGCAGTCGGTGAAGGACAGCGACATCCACGAGAACCGCACCGAGGTGCGGCTGGACGCGCTGGTGATGCGCATGATCCGCGACGCCAAGATGGCCGGCCACGAGATCGCCTTCACGCCCTCCGGCATCAACGTCATGGCCAAGCCGCTGGCCTTGAAGCGCGCCATCGGCAACCTGTTCGACAATGCGCTGTATTACGGCCAGAAGGTCGAGATCGCCATCCGCCCCTCGCAGGGCGCGGGCGGCGACCTGGTCGAGATCGAGATCCGCGACCACGGCCCCGGCGTGCCGGAAGACGCCATGGGCACGCTGTTCCAGCCCTATGTGCGGCTGGAGCACGGGCGCGCCCAGAACAGCGGCGGCATGGGGCTGGGGCTGGGCATTTCGCGCAACATCGTGCAGGCCCACGGCGGCGAGCTGCTGTTGCGCAACCATCCCGAAGGCGGCCTGATCGCCACCATCATTTTGCCGGCGCGGTAAGCAATGCAGTAAATGGCGCGCGGCATTTCATTCAACCCTCGATAAGGATAGCCATGACTTATATCGCCAACCCTTCCCGCTACGACGGCCAGATGCCTTACCGGCGCGTGGGCAAGAGCGGCTTGCTGCTGCCGGCCATCTCGCTGGGTCTGTGGCAGAACTTCGGCGGCGCCGACAATTTCGAGACCGGCCGCGCAGTGCTGCGGCGCGCCTTCGACCGCGGCGTCACCCATTTCGACCTGGCCAACAACTACGGCCCGCCGGCCGGTTCGGCGGAAGAGAATTTCGGCCGCTGGCTGGCCAAGGACTTCGCACCCTACCGCGATGAACTGGTGATCTCCAGCAAGGCCGGGTGGCAGATGTGGCCCGGCCCCTATGGCGGCCCCAGCGGCGCGCGCAAGCACCTGATCGCCAGTTGCGAGCAGAGCCTGCGGCGCATGGGGCTCGATTATGTCGACATCTTCTATTCGCACCGGGTCGACCCCGATACGCCGCTGGAAGAAACCATGGGTGCGCTGGCGCACCTGCACCGCCAGGGCAAGGCGCTGTATGTCGGCATCTCGTCCTATTCGCCCGAGCTCACGCGCAAGGCGGCAGCGATCCTCAAGAGCGAAGGCGTGCCGCTGCTGATCCACCAGCCGAATTATTCGATGCTCAACCGCAGCATCGAAAACGGCTTGCTGCAGGCGCTGGAAGAACTGGGCGTGGGCTGCATCGGCTTCTCGCCGCTGGCGCAGGGCATGCTGACTTCCAAGTACCTCAACGGCGTGCCGGAAGGCGCGCGCGCCACACGTGCGCCGTCGCTGCCGCCGAGGATGCTGTCGCCGGAAAATCTGGAACGCATCCGCGCGCTGGACGAGATCGCCCAGCGCCGCGGCCAGACCCTGGCGCAGATGGCGATCGCCTGGGTGCTGCGCGATGCCCGCGTGACCTCGGCGCTGATCGGCGCGCGCAATGTCGAACAGCTGGACGGTTCGCTGGACGCGTTGAAGAACCTCGGCTTCAGCGCCGCCGAGCTGGCGCAGATCGACCAGCATGCCATCGATGGCGGCGTCGACCTGTGGCGCGTGTCTTCGTCGATCACCTGAGCATCTCCGGCGTCAGTCTGACCGGAGTGGAATGAGAAAAGGGAAAATAGGAAAGGGCCTGCGCCGGTAACGGTGCAGGCCCTTTGTCATTGGGGCGCGGGGGAGAAAATCGCCTTACTTCGGCGCGTCTTCATCGGCGCCGCGGTCGGCGACCTGTTCCGGCCGCGACCACATCCACAACGCACCCGCAGTCATGCCGATGGCTGCGATGACGATGATCCAGCGCTGTTTGATCGTCAGCAGCATGATCACCAGGCACAGGCTCATCATGATGGAGGCGCTCAGCTTGGCGCGCCGAGCGACTACCTTGCCGTGGCGCCAGTGATGGATCATCGGGCCGAACGCCGGATGGTTTTCCAGCCAGCGTCGCAGCCGCGGCGAACCCTTGCCGGCGGCCCAGGCGGACAGCAGGATGAATTCGGTGGTGGGGATGCCGGGGATGAAGATCGCCAGGATGCCGATGCCCAGGCTGGCATAGGCCAGCGCCAGCCACAGCCAGCGGGTGCCGGCCGGCGCCAGTTTGCCGGGAGTGCCGTCGCTGCCGGGCGGCATGCCGTCCCCTTGTGCCGGATCGTTCATCGCGGTCGGTATGGCGTTCCCGCTCACGCCAGCCCGAAGTGGCGCTTGAGCAGGCTGCCGAAGCGGGCGTAGGCCGCGGCGGCGCCGGCGATGACGGCATCGTGCTCTTGTTCTTGCAGCGCGGGCCGGTCAAGGAAGCCGACGAAGCGGCGCCATACGATGGCGCGCCCTTCCGGATACGCCGCCAGGTTGCGGGCGCCGAAGGTCTCGCTCAATCCCAGCCTGGCCTTGGCTTGCTTGAGCAGGAAGGCCGCGCCTAGGGTCGAGCCTTCCGACACGTAGAGCCAGCCCAGCGCACCGGGCATGGCGACGCCGGCGCTGGCGGCCGGTTCCGGCACGGCATCGAAACCCAGGTCGGCCAGGTCGGCCAGCGATGCCGCTGCGCGGCCGCGCACGTCGAGGTCGGGCACGGCGGCCTGGATGGCGGGATCGGCGAACAGGTGCTCGATATCGCGCTGGAAGTGGTATTGGGCGGCGACAAAGCGCGCGTAATTGTCGCGGTTGGCGAACGGCTGGCCCTGTTCCATCAGGGCATGCATCAGTTCGTGCAGGTCAGCAGTCTCGATCTTGAGGCGGGAAGAGAGCAGGGCGGGGCGTTCGATGACGGTGTTCATAAGCAGGAAGGTCGATGAGATGTCCGGTATCCGGGAGGCAACCCCGGACGCATTATCGATAAATCGCAAGTCCTGTTGAGATCGCGGAAGGACAGGCTTGGTTCAGGCTATGCATGAAGCCGGCCGCATTGCGTGATTTTTTCGACATCTTGCGGCATGGGCGTGCGGTCATGGCCGGTTCCTTCAGCTGCCCGCGTTGCGCGGCTTGGGCAAGGGATCGTTGGCATCCACCTGGCCGTCATGGTCGGTGTCGGCGGCTGCGAAGCGCTGGCGGCGCACGCTGTCGTATTCGGCGCGCGTGACCACGCCATTGCGGTTGACGTCGTAGCTGCCCATGAAGGCTTCGCGGCCGTGGCCGCCGGCCGGGCGCGCCGAGGTGGTAGTGCCGGAATCGACCTGCACTTCGGAATACATTTCCGGATCGATGAAGTCGCGCCCCTGGCCGAAGGTGCCGATGGAAGCGCGGCCGCTGCCGGAAGTGGCCGAGCGGTCCACCGCTTCCGGCATTTCGACGTCGTCCACATCCACCCCGACGCGGTTGCCTTCGACGCCGCGGATGTTGTAGTTGGTGCTGCCCGGATGGTCGTAGGCGCTGGTGGTGTTGGTGGTGCCCGCGGTGACGCCGGGCACCGAGACCAGCGGCTGGTATTTCAATACATCGGCAAAGCTGCCGGCGCCTTGCTTCTCAAGCTCTTCCTTGGTGACTTTGACCGAGGCGCCGGGTTTGTGCTGTTCTTCGCGTGCTTCTTTGACTTCGATGTCGGGCAGCTTCTTGCCGGGGCGCTCCTTGCCGGCCATCGGGCTGGCGGAAACGTTTTCCTGGGCGCCGGCGTTGGGCGCGGCCAGGCAGAGCAGGGCGCCGTTGATGGCCAGCGCGAGGGTGAGCGGTTGCAGGGACGAACGTCGACGCCGGCGCATGACGCCGACGCCCGATGGTTGCTGAGCCATGTGGGCAAGCCTTATCAATAAGTGGAGAGGGATGAGGCTGGCGCAACACAACGGAATAACACGGCACTCTTGCCGGAGCAGGCGCTATTTTTCTTGTTGATGTCTAAGCTGACGTGGCAGGGATTTTAGCACGCAAATAATAATGATTTCTATTTGCAATTGGGGAAGAGGTGTCGTGCGCGGCCGCATTTCATATTGCAGCCGGCCGGCATGAGCGCATCTTGAACCGTTTTCCCATGCGCGGCGCCTATTCGCATGTGCCCCACGCATGTGAAGCGGCGCAAATCTCGTTTGATCGCGTCACAGGCGGGTGCTCCAATGCAGCTGTCTCCCGGCGTCTTGCATTTGCGGTGGGAGAAACAGCCGATTGACCAGGAGCCTGCCATGCATATGCAACCCTATCTCTCATCCCCGGGCATTGAAGCGGCCGGCGTCATCGCGCCGCTGAGTTATCTCGCCGCCGATGCCTGCCATCCCGTCAGTTATACCTACACGCCGCCGCCCGGAACGCCGTGGGAAAGCGCCGCCTATGAGGCGTATCAAAGCTTCATCGCCGACGCCCGCCGGCAACAGGGGCTGGCGCTGGACGGCAACGGTTTCCTTCTGGCCGACGCCCCGAGCGCGGTCCGCGACTTCAGCGACGAGGATGAGATCGTTTCCACCTATTACGCCGAAGCGATGGAACTGGCGCTGATGGCCACCGGCGGCACGCATGCCTATGTCTTCGACCATCTGGTACGCCGGCGCGAAGCCGACCGCGCGGCCTTGGGTTTTGGCCGCGCATCGGTGCGAGGTCGGGCTGCCGCCAATGGCCGCATTCATAACGATTACACCGAAGAGTCGGGGCGCCGTCGCCTGGCGCTGGTGCTGCGCGAATCGGACCTGCTGCCTTGCGTGCAGCATTTTTCCATCATCAATATCTGGCGTTCCATCAAGGGGCCGGTGCAGGACACGCCGCTGGCGGTGTGCGATGCGCGCAGCGTGCAGCCCACCGAACTGGTGCGCGGCGAGGTGCGTTATCCGAAGCGGACCGGCGAGATCTACCAGTTGCGCCATGCGGCGCATCATCGCTGGTCTTATTTTCCGCACATGGACCGGCACGAAGCACTGCTGTTCAAGCAATACGATTCGCGCACGCAGGGCGTGGCGCGTTTCACGCCGCATGCCGCCTTCGACTTGCCGCATATCCCGGCCGATGCGCCCCTGCGCGAGAGCATCGAGGTGCGTTGCCTGGTGGTGCACGCATGAGTACGCCGGCCATCGAGTTCTGGTTCGACTTCGGCAGCAACTACAGCTATATCAGCGTCATGCGCATCGGGCCGGAAGCGGCAGCCGCGGGTGCGCGGGTGGTCTGGCGTCCGTTCTTGCTGGGGCCCGTTTTTCGCGCGCTGGGCTGGAGCACCTCGCCGTTCGTACTGCAGAAGGAGAAAGGCGACTACACCTGGAAGGACATGCAGCGCCAATGCCGCAAGTACGGCTTGCCGTGGCAACGTCCCAGCAACTTTCCGCGCTCGGCGGTGCCGCCCACGCGCATCGCGCTGGCCAACGCGGAACAGCCGTGGATCGGTGAATTCTGCCGGCGCGTGATGCAGTTGAATTTCGTCGACGACCGCGACATCGATCATGCCGGAGTCGTGCAAGAAGTATTGCTGGCGATGGGGCTGCCGGCGCAGCAGTTGTGGGAGCAGGCGCAATCGCAAGCGTGGCGCGAGCGGCTGCGGGCTCAAACCGGGATGGCGCGCCAGCGCGGCATCTTCGGTGCGCCGACCTTTTTCGTCGGCGATGAAATGTTCTGGGGCAATGACCGGCTGGACGATGCGCTGGCGTATTGCAGGCCCTAGTCCCCGGCCTGGCTGCAAATCCAGCCGGCAACCAGGCGCACTTCGCGCCGCGGCGCGGCATCGGCCTGGATCAGCCAATAGGCGTGGCCATCCTCGGGTTGCGCGCGTGGCGGCGCCAGCATGATCAGCTGGCCGTTCTCCAGCAGCGGCCGGATCAGTTCCATGCGCCCCAGCGCTACGCCCTGGCCGGCCACGGCTGCCTGGATCACCATGTCGTACTGGTTGAAGCGCAGCATTCCGCGCTTTTTGCCCTTGCTTTTGCCGGCGCCGGCGAGGTCTTGCCATTGCTGCCATGAGAGCCAGGCATTGGGCTGGTCGAATTCCAGCAGCGGGATATCCGGCGGCAATTGCCCGGCGCTGGCGCCGGCCAGCAGCAGCGGATGCGCCACCGGCGCCACCGATTCGCCGAACAGCCGCTGCGCGCCGGGCGGCGCCAGCGCGGCGGTGGTGTAGCGGATCGCCAGGTCGATGCCGTCGTGGCGCAGGTCGGCCAGGCTGTCGCTGGCGGCCACGCGCACGTCGATGCCGGGCAGATGCTGCTGCAGGTGCGCCAGGCGCGGCAGCAGCCACAGGCCGGTGACGCCGATGCTGGCGGTCACCGTCACCGGCTTGGCCGCCTGCGCGCTGCGCAATTCGCCCAGCACATCCTGCAATTGCTGCAGTACCGCGTCGGCGCTGCGAAACAGCCGCTCGCCTTCGGGCGTGAAGGCGATCGAACGATGGCCGCGCACCAGGAGACGGATTCCCATGAATTCCTCCAGCGCATGGATCTGGCGGCTGACGGCCGATTGCGTCAGGCACAGGTCCTGCGCCGCTAGCGTAATGCTCATGCGGCGCCCGGCGGCGACGAAGCCGCGCAGCAGGTCCAGGGAGGGCAGTTTCAGCAGCGGAAGAGACATTCCTTGGCGGCATGCGAAAGAGGAAGGCTCCATTGAACCACAAGGCGCCTTCGGCTGCAGAAGGCAAGCCTGGAAAGGCCGGCGTCAGCCGGCGGGTTTGCCGGCCGGCAGGATGACCGTGACCATCAGCCCGCCTTCGGCGGAGGTATCCAGCGCGACGCTGCCGCCGTGTTCCCGTGCCACCGTCCTGACGATCGCCAGCCCCAGGCCGCTGCCGCTCTGGACCTGGTCGGGATCGCGGAAGAAGCGGTCGAACACGCGCTCGCGCATGGCCGGCGCGATGCCCGGACCGGCGTCCGACACGCTCAGTTGCACGCCTTGCGCGCCCAGGTGCACAGCCACTTCGACCCGCGCGCGCGCCGGGCTGTACTTGATGGCGTTTTCCACCAGGTTGTCCACCAGCGACACCAGCCCTTCGCGTGCGCCATCTACCCATGCCTCGCCGCGCGCATCCAGTTCCAGCTCCACCTCGCGCTCGGTCGCCAGCGGCGACAGCGCCGCCAGCCGCTCCTGCACCAGCGCGGTCAACGCCACCGGACGCAACGGAATGCCGGTGTGCGCCTCGCTGCGCATGAGCAGCAGCAACTGGCGCACCAGTCGCGTGGCGCGGTTGCCGCTGTTGAGGATGCCGGCCAGCAGTTCGCGCTGGTGGGCATCGGCCACGCGCGACTGCATCGCCTCGACGTTGATGCGCATGGCCGCCAGCGGGGTGCGCAGCTCGTGCGCGGCGTCGGCGATGAAGGCGCGTTCGCGCCCGGCGCTCTCGCGCACCCGCGCCAGCAGGTCGTTGATGCAGTCGACCATGTTGCGCAGCTCTTCATGCTTGGGCATCGATTGCAGCGGCGCCAGGTCGTGCGGCCCGCGCTTGGCAACCTCGCGCGCCACCTTGCTCCACGGCCGCAGCGCCATGCGCACCGAGAGCCAGGCCGGCAGCAGCAGGAAGGGCAGGCTGATGAGCAGCGGCAGCAGGTAGTAGCCGCGCGAATTGATGTGGATGAAGAAGGCCCAGGCATCGCCCGGTATCACCAGCATGGCTTCGGCATCCGAGCGCGGCGAGCGGACGGTGCGGCTGCGCCAGGAGCGTTCGCCGACGGCGATACGTTCATTCGTGTCGTAACGCGTGTTGCGTACCTCCAAAGGGGCGCCTGCGGACGCATAGACTACCTGGCCGTGGCTGCGCACGATCAGGCTGCTCGAAATCTTGGAATCGTCGCCGGGGCCGTAGTCTTCGCGCAGGGCCATGTCGATCTGGTGCAGGACTTCATGGCGTGCCTGCGGGCGATCTTGCAGTTCGTCCGTGACGGCCAGGACGGTGTCGAATACCTTGGCGCCGCCCAGCAGCCCCGGACCGCGCAGGCTTTCCCACAGCACGTAGGTGAGGAAGGCGCACCACAGCAGCGTGAGCAGCAGCAACTGCGCCAGCATGATCCGCCGCACCAGGGAGGGCGTCGCCACGCGACGCCACCAGCCGAGCATCATCATGCGTTTTCCTTGCGCTGCGCCACGGTGTCGATCACATAGCCTACGCCGCGCACGGTGCGCACGAAGCCGTCGCCGATCTTGCGGCGCAGGTTGCCCATATGCACGTCCAGCGCGTTGCTGGCATTTTCATTGGCGCCGGGCAGCGCTTCTTCCTCCAGCAGGCGCCGCGTGACCACGCGGTCGGCGCGCACCATCAGCAGCTTGAGCAAGGCGTATTCGCTGGCCGTCAGTTCCACCGCCCGTTCGCCTGCCGTCACGCGCCGCGTCGGCACGTGCAGCGTCAGGCCCCGCACTTCCAGCGTTTCGCCGTCGAAGCCGTAGCTGCGCCGCGCCAGCGCCTTCACGCGCGACAGCAGTTCGGCCAGCACGAAGGGCTTGACCAGGTAATCGTCGGCGCCGCCGTCCAGGCCGCGCAGGCGGTCTTCCAGGGCGTCGCGCGCGCTCAGGATGATGACCGGCATGTTGTGCCGCTCGCGCCGCAGGCGCGCCAGGATGCGCATGCCGTCGCCGTCGGGCAGGCCGAGGTCGAGCAGCGCCAGTTCGCAGGCGCCGGTCTCGAGCTGGCGCAGCGCGTCTTCCTGCTGGCGCACCCACACCACGTCGAAGCCATGGTCGGCCAGCGCGATGCGCACGCCATTGCCCAGATCGAGGTCGTCTTCTATCAGGAGGATTTTCATGCCGCGAGTGTATACGCGGCGCGTGAAGAATGGCTTAAGACGCGTCAGGCCGGCATGCCCGTTGCGTGCAATGACGGGGGGCGGCACTGCGGGCGGCTTCATTTTTCCTTCATTTCCGGTTCATCCGGACTTCATGCGTGGATTCCATACTGCGTTGCCACGGGGCCTGGCCTCGTCTTGCCCTCTTTCCTCCACCAAAGGTGTTTCATGCAAAGTATCGAATCGTACCGGCAGCCGCGTTCGCGGCGCATTCCTGGCGCAATGTCCCGACTCTTGCGGCAGTCTTGTCCGCCGATGGCGCTGCTGGCGGTCGCTGCGCTGGCGGTATTGGCCGCTCCCACCCAGGCCGCCGAAGCGCCCAAAGGCGATGTGTTCACGCTGGGGGCGGGGGTGGCCATCGGCCCGCGTTATTCCGGTTCCGACCAGAACCGCGCCGGCCTCGGACTGGCGGTGGATTATGCGGCGTCCAACGGTTTCTTCATCGGCACCACGCGCGGCATCGGCTACGGCAGCCAGGCCGGCAAGCTCGACTACAGCATTGCCCTGGGTTATCGCGAAGGCCGCAAGGACAGCAGCCAGAGCAGTTTCATGGGACGTACCGGCAGCGATTACCTGCGCGGCATGGGCGAGATCAAGGGTTCGGTGACGACGCTGCTCGGACTGGGCTATACCGTGACCGACTGGTTGCGTCTCGGGCTGCAGGCCGAGGTGCCGCTGTCCCAGCGCGACAACGGCAGCGCCCTGCATTTCAGCGCCAGCAGCCCGTTCTACACCAGCGACTCCGACCGGCTGACGCTGGGCCTGACCAGCAGCTGGGGCAACCGCAAATACGTGCAGACCTACTACGGCGTGACGGCGGCCCAGTCGGCCGCGTCCGGTTTCCGCCAGCACGGCGCCAAGTCGGGAATCTACGCTTATGCGCTGGAATTGGGCTGGAAGCACAAGTTCGACGCCAACTGGAGCCTGATGGCGTCGGTCGGCGCCATGCAGCTTGCCGGCGACGCCGGCAACAGCCCTATCGTCAAGCGCAAGACGGCGCCGATGGGCAGCGTCTTCGTCACCTACAGCTATTGATGCGAACCGGCTACGCCGATTCCTTGGGCCAATCGAGAAAGGACTTTCATGACGAACGAGCATGACGACTTGATCCTGCTCACCGGCGCCACCGGGTTTCTCGGCGGCGCGGTGGCGGTCGAGCTGATGCGGCAACGCCAGGGCGCGCGCCTGCTGTTGATGGTGCGCGGCGCGGATGCGGCCGGCGCCCATGCCCGCGTCACCTCGCAACTGCGCCGCCTGGGCGCGCCGGAAGAAGCGCTGCGGCGCTTGCGTCCTGCGCAGATCCTGCTGGCCAGCCTGGAGCAGGTCGAGTCCATCGCCGGCGATGCGCGGCTGGCGCGGGTAGGCGTGGCGATCCATTGCGCGGCGCATGCCAGCTTCACCGCCCATCCGGCGATGGGGGCACTCAACGTCGACGCCAGCATAATCCTGGCGCGGCTGCTGCAGCGCCATGCGCCGTTGCGCCGCTTCGTCTACATCGGTACCGCCATGGCGTGCGGCAACCGGCAAGCGGCCGGCAGCGACATTCCCGAGAGCGCGGCGCTGCCGCTGGACGAACGTGCGCATTTGGTGACTTATACCCATTCCAAGGCGGTGTGCGAACTGCTGTTGAGGAAGATGGCGCCGGCGTTGCCGCTGGTGGTGCTGCGCCCATCGATCGTCGTCGGCCATACCCGGCTTGGCTGCGCGCCATCGGCCAGCATCTACTGGGTTTTCCGCGCCTGGCGCGCATTGGGCGCGAGCGTGGCGGAGCTGCAGCAGAAGATCGACGTGGTGCCGGTGGACTGGTGCGCGGCGGCCATCGCGGCGGCGGCGCTGCGGCCGGAGTGGAAACACGACTTGCTGCACCTGTCGGCCGGCGCGCAGCGAAGCTGCAGCTTCGCCGATATCGACGCCGAACTGGCGCGGGCTGCCGGCGAGTCGCCCGGCGCCTACGGCATCCTGCCGCCGGAGCGCCTGGGGGAACTGCTGCCGCGCATCCGCGAACGACTGCCCGACTGCAATCCGCGCCTGATGTTGCGGGCGTTGCGGCTCTACGGCGGTTTTGCGCGGCTGGGCTACACCTTCGACAACCGCGCCACGCAGGAAGCCGGCATTCCACCGCCGCCGCCGCTGACGCGCTACATCGGCCTGTGCGCGCAGAGCGTGGCGCACCAGCCGGTGTCGCAGCAGATGGCCTGGGATTTCAAGTGAAGATGGATGCGGCGGCGGCTTACAGCCGCACTTCGGCTACGCCGGGAAAGGTGATGCGCACCACCAGCCCGCTGCCTTGCGCCGGGCTTTCCAGCGCAATATGGGCGTGGTGCATGGCGGCGATTTCGCGCACGATGGAAAGACCCAGGCCGGTGCCGGAGGGGTTGATGTGCTGCGTGGCGCTGGCGCGGTAGAACGGTTCGAAAACGCGTCCGCGCTCGATGTCGGGAATGCCGGGGCCATTGTCTTCCACTTCCAGCAGTGCGCGCGTGGCGCGGCCGGGCTCGCTGGCGGCATGGACGCGCAGCGTGATGCGCCCGCCGTCGGGCGTGTAGCGGATGGCGTTGTCGAGCAGGTTGACGATCAGTTCATGCAGCAGCAGCGCGTTGCCTTCGATGCGGATGTCGCCTTCGCTTTCGAAGGCCAGTTCGATGCGGCGCATCACCGCCTGCTGCGACAGTTCCAGCGCCACCTGGCGTACCGCGTCGGTCAGCGAGACCGGCGCCGTGCCGCCTTCGGCGGCGCCGTGTTCGGCGCGCGCCAGCGTCAGCAAGCGGTTGGCCAGGTGCACGGTGGCGTCGGTGGTGTGCGCCATGCCTTCGACCAGTTCCCGCAATTGGGCCGGGTCGTGTTGCCCGCGCCTGAGTTCGCGCAAGCTCAGTTCGGCCTGGGTCTTCAAGACCGTCAGCGGCGTGCGCAGCTGGTGCGAGGCGTCGGCGATGAAGCGGCGCTGGCCCGAGATCAGGGTTTGCAACCTTTCCATGTAGCCGTTCATGGCCAGCACCAGCGGCCGCATTTCCTTGTGCACCAGCGTCGGATCGAAACCGGAGAGATCGGTGGGCGCGCTGGCCTCGACTTCGCCGCGCAATTGCATCATCGGGCGCAGCACGAAGCGTACTGCGATCCATACCAGGAGCGCGGCCACGGTCACCAGCGTGCCCTGGCGCCACAACGTGTCGAACAGGATCTTGCGCGTCATGCCATGGCGCGCATCCATGGTTTCCCCGACCTGGATGAGCACGATGCCGCGCATGCTGTCGTCATATACCGGCTGCAGCAGCGCGGCGATGCGGATCGGCTGGTCGTGGTAGTCGGCCTGGTAAAAGCGCACCAGCGCCGGATAGGCTTCCGACCGCTTGACATCGGGCGGCACCGGCGGCAGGTCGTCGTAGCCCGACACCAGTTCGCCGTTCAGGCCGGTGACCTTGTAATAGATGCGGCCCAGGGTATCGGTTTCGAAACTGTCGAGCGCTACATAAGGAACGTCGGCGATGACCTGGCCGTCGACGATGGAAACGCGCTCGGCCAGCGCCCGGGTGGATGCCAGCAGCGAGCGGTCGTAGGCCAGGTCGGCCACTTCCAGGGCGTTGTAGTAGACCGAGACGGCGTCCAGCGCCACCAGCAGCGTCAGCGGAATCAGCAGCCAGCGCAGCAATTGGCCGCGCAGGCTGCCCAGTTTCGCTTGTGCGGCCATCACACTGCCTGCAGCAGGTAGCCCAGGCCGCGCAAGGTGGTGATGGAGACGCGCCCGGGGCCGGCATGTTCCAGTTTCTTGCGCAGGCGATGGATGTAGATTTCGATGGCGTCGACGCTGGCGCTGTCGTCCAGCGAAAACACCTGCTGGAACAACTTCTCCTTGGGCACCGTATGCCCGTGGCGCGACAGCAGCGCTTCCAGCACCGCATGCTCGCGCGGGGTCAGCGCCAGCAATTCGCCGCCGTAGCTGAAGGTGCGCGAAACGGTATCGAAGCACAGCGCGCCGCAGCTGACGGTGACCGCCTCATTGTTCTGGGTGCGGCGCAGCAGCGCCTTCACCCGCGCTTCCAGTTCTTCCAGTTCGAACGGTTTGGCCAGATAATCGTCGGCGCCCAGGTTCAGGCCGTTGACGCGGTCGGCCAGCCCGCCGCGCGCGGTCAGGATCAATACCGGCGAGCGGCTGCCGCGGGCGCGCATGCGCTTTAGCACCTCCAGTCCATCCATCCTGGGCAGCGTGAGGTCGAGGATCACCAGCGCGTATTCCTGCGTCAGCAGCAGGCTGTCGGCGTCGGCGCCGTTGCGCGCGCATTCCACGTTGAGGTGGGCATCCTGCAGGGCTTTGGAAATCCAGCGGGAAAGTTCGACGTGATCTTCTACCAGCAAGATGCGCATGATATTGCCTTATTAGAATATTGTTGATGCGGAGCCGGGCTGTTATAGACACGCGTCCGGCTTGCCCCCAGCGCGGATGCTAACAGATGCATGCGCAGGGTTGAAATGCATGGATGGCAACTGCGCAAATCGCACACAGGATTTCTTGCATGGGGGCTTTCCATTGAAAGCCGACTGAAAGACTTTTCTTGTAGGATTAGCCAAACCCAAAAAGAATCAAGCCGGAGACAAGACCATGACGTATTTCCCCGATTCCCGATATTGCGCAGAGGCCTGAGCGGTGCACCCGCAAGACCAGGCATGAAAGCACGCAGCCTGCGCATCCTGTTGATGGCATGCCTGTTGGCGTGCGCCGCGCCGCGGGCGTTGGCGCTGGAATGCATCGTGCCGGCCAAGCCCGGCGGCGGCATGGATGTCGCCT
The DNA here is from genome assembly GCF_007828355.1 of Herbaspirillum sp. SJZ099. Lineage (NCBI taxonomy): Bacteria > Pseudomonadati > Pseudomonadota > Betaproteobacteria > Burkholderiales > Oxalobacteraceae > Herbaspirillum > Herbaspirillum sp. SJZ099. The sequence continues at coordinate 178,883 of NZ_VIUO01000002.1, forward strand.
GCAAGATGCTGCGCAAGATCTTCCCGGCGGGCGCCGGGAGCGAACAGGTCAAGCTGAGCTACTTGCCTGGCGGCATCGGCGCGGTGGCGTGGAGTTCGGTCGTGTCGAAGCGGCGCGGCGGGCCCGATGTGCTGGTGACCTTTTCCGGCGGTTCGCTGCTGAACCTGGCGCAGGGGAAGTACGGCAAGGCCTCGGTGGATGACGTGCGCTGGGTGGCTGGCGTGGGCATCGATTACGGCATGATCGCGGTACGCAGCGACGCTCCCTGGCGCAGCCTGCGCGAACTGATGCAGGCCATCCGCAAGGATCCGGCCAGGACGACGGTCGGATTGTCCGGCACGGTGGGCAGCCAGGACTGGCTGAAGATGGCGCTCATTGCCAGCCGCGCCGGCATCGAGCCCCGGCAGTTCCGCTTTGTCGCCCTGGAGGGCGGCGGCGATTCCTTCGCCGCGCTGCAGGCCGGTCATGTGCAGGTGATTTCGGGCGACGCCTCGGAGGTGGCGCACTTCGCCGCCGAAGGCCGGGTGAGGATCCTGGCGGTGCTGTCCGAGCAGCGCCTGCCGGGCGCGCTGCAGGGAGTGCCCACCGCGCGCGAACAAGGGTACGACGTGGTCTGGCCCATCATCCGCGGCTTCTACATGAGCCCGCATGTGCCGGAGGCGGATTACCGCCGTTGGGTAGAGATTTTCGACAAGGCGATGGCCGATCCCGCCTTCGACCTGCAACGCAGCGCCAGCGGTCTTTATCCCTTTGCCATGACCGGCAAGCCGCTGACCGATTACATTGCGCAGACCGTTGCGCAGTACCGCAAGCAGTCCCAGGAGCTAGGGCTGGTTCGTTGACCAGGCGCTTTTCGGCGCCGCACAACCAGCCTCATTTCAATATCAAGGAGAACCCATGTTGCACAAACGTCGCCTGAGCGTCGCGCTCAGCCTTGCCCTCGCTTTGCCTGTCGCTTTGACGAACGCCGCATTTGCGCAAGTGCCGGCCGGCTATCCCGCCGACTACGCCAAGATCATCGAAGGCGCGAAGAAGGAAGGCAAGGTGGTGGTCTACAGTACCACCGATTCCAAGGCCGCCGAATCGCTGATCAAGGATTTCAGTGCGCTCTATCCCGGCGTGAAGGTCGAATACAACGACATGAATTCGACCGAGGTGTACAACCGCTTCATCTCGGAAGCGGCCGCCGGCGGCGCCACTGCCGACGTGATGTGGTCGTCCTCGATGGACCTGCAGGTCAAGCTGGCCTCCGAAGGCTACGGCCTCGCCTACAAGTCGCCCGAGGCCGCCGCCCTCCCGGGTTGGGCCAACTGGAAGGAAACCGCCTACGGCACCACCTTCGAACCGGCCGCCATCGTCTACAACAAGCGCCTGGTGCAGGAAGACGAAGTCCCGACCACCCACGCCGAATTCACCAAGCTGCTGACCTCCAAGCAGGACAAGTTCAAGAACAAGGTCACCACCTATGACATCGAGAAGTCCGGCGTGGGTTTCAGCCTGATGATCTATGACCTGAAGCTGAACCCGCAATTCTGGGATTTCGCCCGTGCCATGGGCGGCGTCGCGGCGCGCGTGCAGTCGTCCACCGGCACCATGCTGGAACGCCTCTCTTCGGGCGAAAACCTGATCGGCTACAACGTGCTCGGTCCTTATGCGCTGATGCGCGCCAAGAGGGATCCGTCGATCGGCGTCGCTTTCACCAAGGATTACAACCTGGTGCTCTCGCGCGTGATCTTCATCAACAAGTCGGCCAAGAACGCCAATGCGGCCAAGCTGTGGCTGGACTACATCCTGTCCAAGCGCGGCCAGACCATCATCGCCAATGATGCGCAATTGTTCGCCATCCGCGGCGACGTCACCGGCGCGACCACCTCGGCGGAATTGAGCAAGCAACTTGGTGCGGCCCTGAAGCCGATGCCGGTGTCGACCGAATTGCTGGAATACCTGGACCAGACCAAGCGCCTGGCATTCCTCAAGCAATGGAAAGAAGCCACCAAACGATAAGGCGGCCCGCCAGCCGCAACGGGTGTGTGCCGTTGCGGCGATTTTCAACCGAGGGATCTGCATGGAGCGCGGCTGTCCGCGACTCCATCGCCGCTTCGCCTGTCGCATGGCAAACCGGCACGAGCGGATTCCGGTTTTTCGAGCTGAATCATGCAAACAACTACATCGCTGCCTCAGGGGGAATACGCGCCGGTCAAGCGGCGCCTGCGCCTGAACTGGCCGCGCGGCCTGGTCGTCACGCTGGCCGCACTGGCCATCTTCACGCCGCTTCTCCTCATCGTGTACCAGAGTTTCCTGTCGGCGCCGTTCTTCGCGCCGGTCAAGCAACTGACCCTGGATTCCTATCGTTTCATTTTCGATGACCCGGACTTCCGCCAGGCCTTCGTCAACGGCTTCACGCTGGCCACCGGCCTGACCCTGATCGCGGTGCCGATGGGCGGCATGCTGGCCTTCCTGATGGTGCGCACCGATCTGCCCGGCCGCAACTGGATCGCGCCGGCATTGCTGGTGCCCATCTTCGTTTCGCCCATGGTGATCGGCTTCGGCTATGTGGTGTCGATGGGGCCGGTGGGCTTCTATACGGTGTGGGCCAAGGAGCTGCTGTCGTTCTTCGGTTTCGATGGCGAGCCGTGGAACATCTATTCCTTCACCAGCATCGTCATCATTGCCGGCCTGACCCACGTGCCGCACGTTTACCTGTACGCCTCCTCGGCCCTCAAAAGCCTGGGCTCGGATGTCGAGGAAGCCGCCCGCGTGGCCGGCGCCTCGCCGCTGCAGGTCGCGCTCAACGTGTCGCTGCCGATGATCATGCCGGCGCTGGCCTTTGCCGGCGTGCTGGTGTTCTTCCTCGGTTTCGAAGTGTTCGGCCTGGTGCTGGTGCTGGGCGATCCGGAAGGCCACCTGGTATTGCCCACCTACCTGTACAAGCTGACCAACAAGCTGGGCACGCCTTCCTACCACCTGATGGCGGCGGTGGCGGTGTGCCTGGTGGCGGTCACCATGCCGCTGGTCATGCTGCAGCGCTGGCTGCTGCGTTCGGCCAACAAGTATGTCGCGATCAAGGGCAAGGGATCGCGCCAGAAACCGCTGCCGCTGGGCAAGTGGCGCTGGGTGGCGTTCGCGCTGATCGCGGCATGGCTGCTGTTTACGGTGGTGATCCCGCTGTCCGGCATCGCATTGCGCACGTTCGTCTCGCACTGGGGCCTCGGCGTGCATCTGTTCGATGTGCTGACCTTGCAGAACCTGCGCGATGTCTGGGACCAGCCTTCGCTGGTGCGCGGCATCATCAATACGGTCGCCATCGGCGTGATCGGCGGCGCGTTTGCGGTGGTCTGCTACACCGCCATCGCCCTGGCGATGCACCGCAAGCCGGATGGCATTACCCGTTTCCTCGACTACAGCGTGCTGGTACCCCGCGCGGTGCCGGGCCTGCTGGCCGGCCTGTCCTTCCTGTGGGTGTTCCTGTTCGTGCCGTCGCTGCTGGAGTCGCTGTTCAAGGGGAGCGACAATTTCTTCGCGCTGTGGATGGTGGACAGTTTCATCCCTGCCATGCGTTCGCTGCGCTCGACCATCTTCTCGGTCTGGCTGGCGTACACGGTGGTGTGGCTGGCCTATGGCCTGCGCCTGATCAATGCCGCACTGCTGCAGGTCGGGCCCGAACTGGAAGAGGCGGCGCGCGCAGTCGGCGCGCCGCGTGCGAGGGTCACGCGCGACGTCACCATCCCGCTGGTGCGCTATGGCCTGATCGGCGCCTGGCTGATGGTGTTCCTCATCTTCGAACGCGAATACTCCACCGGCGTCTACCTGCTCTCGCCGGGCACCGAGGTGATCGGTTCCCTGATCGTGTCGATGTGGGCCGCCGGCGCCGTCGACCTGGTGGCGGCGCTGTCCTTCATCAACATCACGCTGGTGGCCGTGGGCCTCGGCATTGCGCTGCGCTTCGGCGTCAAGCTGCACGATTAATCCGAACAGAAAGAGAAACCATCATGTCCGAACTTTCCGTCAACGACCTGCACCTGGACTACGGTACTGGCGTCCACGCCAACCCCATCCTCAAGGGCGTCTCGATGCAACTGCAGCGCGGCGAAGTGGTGGCGCTGCTGGGCCCCTCCGGCAGCGGCAAGACCACGCTGCTGCGCGCGGTGGCCGGGCTGGAGTCGCCCAAGGCCGGCACCATCGACATCGGCACGCGCCGCGTGTTCGAGGGCTCGCGCAACTTCGAGATGCCGGCCGAAGAGCGCAACCTGGGCCTGGTGTTCCAGTCCTACGCGCTGTGGCCGCACAAGACGGTGTCGGAGAACGTCGCCTACGGCCTGAAGCTGCGCAAGGTATCGACCGCCGACATCGGGGAACGCGTCAAGGCGGTGCTGGCGCAACTGGGGCTGGGCCATCTCGGCGAGCGCTATCCGCACCAGCTTTCCGGCGGCCAGCAGCAGCGCGTGGCGATCGCCCGTGCGCTGGTCTACAACCCGCAGGTGATCCTGCTCGACGAACCGCTCTCCAACCTTGACGCCAAGCTGCGCGAGGAAGCGCGCGCCTTCCTGCGCGAGCTGATCGTGCGCCTGGGCCTGTCCGCGCTGATGGTCACCCACGACCAGGGCGAGGCGATGGCGATCTCGGACCGGATCCTGCTGCTCAACAACGGCCGCATCGAGCAACAGGGCACGCCGCAAAGCATGTACCAGACCCCCGACACCCTGTTTACCGCCGAATTCATGGGCAGCAACAACAAGCTGGCCGCACAGGTGATCAGCCGCGAAGGCGAGCGCGTCACGCTCAAGCTCGACGGCGGCACCGCGACGGCGACCCTGCGCGGCAACCCCGATGCCGCGCCCGGCAAGGAGGTCACCGGCATCATCCGCGTCGAGCAGGTGCGCATCTCCGACCAACCCGCCGACAACGCCATCCGCCTGCCGCTGTCCACCTGCATGTACCTGGGCGATCGCTGGGAATGCCTGTTCAAGGCCGGCGACCTTGCGGGTACCGGCAACGGCACGGTGGTCTTGCGCGCCTACTCCCCGCAGCGGCTGGAGCCGGGCGAGTACTGGCTGTGCCTGCCTGAGCAGGCGCTATGGGCTTTCTGATTCATCCGCTGCCAAGGGGATGACGGGGGCGCGCGGCCACAAGCCGCTGCGTCCGCCACAGCAGCATGCAACGCCGGCGACACCAGCAGTGCAGAAACAAGCAAATCAAAACGAGCAAATCAAAACGAGCAGATAACAACAAGCCGCAGCCGTCCCACGGCATGCGATATGCGGCAAAGAGCATCACAACCGCTTTCAACAAAGGAGATCACAGTGCAGAAAAAACATCTGGCGGCCGCTGCAGCGGCTACCGCATTTGCCGCCGCCGGCGGCGCCGTCCAGGCCCAGAGCAGCGTCACCGTCTATGGCTTGCTCGACACCGGCCTGGAGTTCGTCAACAACGCCGGCGCCAATGGCGGCAGCGTCACCCGCCTGTCGTCGGGCAACATGAACACCTCGCGCATCGGCTTTCGCGGCAGCGAAGACCTGGGCGGCGGCCTGAAAGCCATCTTCCAGCTGGAAAACGGCTTCAAGCTGGACACCGGCAACTTCGATGGCGATGCCAACCAGCTGTTCAACCGCCAGTCCACCGTCGGCCTGGAAGGCGGCTTCGGCCGCGTGGTGGCGGGCCGTTCGTATACCACCACCTATGACTTCATCCTGCCGTTCGACCCGATGGGCTATTCGGCCAATTATTCGTGGGTCACCTCGGCCGGCGCCACCGGCGGCCGCAAGGATGGCATGCTCTCCAGCGCTTCCAACCTGATCAAGTACCAGGGACAATTCGGCGGCGTGAAGATCGGCGCGACCTACGCCTTCGGCGAAGTGGCCGGCAGCCAGAGCGAGGGCGCCAAATACGCCCTCGGCCTGGGATATGGCAACGGCCCCTTCTCCCTGGCGGCGACCTACGATCGCAACAACAGCACGGCTGCGGCCACCGGCGGCGCCTATGACAAGGCCACCTCCGCCCACCTGGCCGGCGGCTACCAGGCGTCCGATGCGTGGAAGCTGAACCTGGGCTACCGCTACTACAAGAAGACGTTGGCCTCGGGCGCGACCGACCTGCGCAGCGATATGTTCTGGGGCGGCGGCAGCTACAAGATCACCCCGGCGATGACCCTGATCGGCACGGTCTACTACCAGAACATCAAGAACGTGGCCAACGATGCAGATCCCATCATGTATTCGTTGCGCCTGAAGTACGCGATGTCCAAGCACACCGACCTGTACGCCAGCACCGCGTATGCCAAGGCCAAGAACAACCAGCTGGTCGGCCTGTCGCGCGACGAGTCCGGTTTCGGCAACAGCCAGTTCGGCCTGACGCTGGGCATGCAGCACCGCTTCTGATGAAGGAAACGCATGGCGCAAGCGCGCCATGCGTGAGCAGTCTTATGAGTAGTCTTGAGCCGTCGGACTTGATGCCGGCGCAAAAGGAACCCACCGGTTCTTTTTGCGCCGGTTTTTTTATTTGCCGAGCAGCAGGTAGTAAGTGGGATTGTCTGCGCAGGCGCCGGCGCCGCATTCGAGCACCGTCGAGGCCAGGTTGCCCGTTACCAGCAGCAGGAACAGCAGGCAGGCCAGTTTGCCGCCGGCCGATTTCCATGCCGGGAAGCGCGCCGGCACTTCCCAGCTCTTGAGCATCAGCAGCGCGGCGATGCCGGCCAGCGCCGCCAATGAAGCCAGTGCGGCCAGCGTGTAGAAATGCAGCCCCATGACAGTCGAACCGTAGCCGGCGTCGCCCGGCGCGATGTGCAGCAATACCTGGCGCAGCGCGATGACGCCGGTGGCCAGCGCGCCGGCCAGCGCGACGCCGTAGTGTGCGCTCCTGACGCCGAAGCGCACGTTCATCATCAGGCCGATGCCGGTCAGGATCAGGCCGGCGCGCTGCAGCAGGCACAAGGGGCAAGGGAGTTCGTTGCGGGCCAGCTGGTAATAAAAGGCGATGCCCAGCGCGGCGCAAACGGCCAGCAGCCCCAGCACGTTCAGTATGTTGCCGCCGGAAGTGGCGCGGTCGCGCGAGGACGACAGGATGGATCGGTTCATGGCGGCCGGCCTCAGAAGGAAAGGTTGAGCGCGCTGGTGGCGTGGAAGCCGAACCAGTACAGCGTCACGCACAACGCGCATAGCCACAGCGCGAAACTGAACGTCCTCCAGCCGATCACGATGCCGATCGCGGCCAGCAATGCCAGCAGGAAGGGAAGGTACATGAACATGGGAATGCCTTTGTTTTGATTGTTGTCTATGGGGCGGTTCGTTTGTGCGGGATGATAGCGTAAAGATGGCTGTTGGCAGGTGATAAGCTGCAGTCTTTTCGGAAGACGGGTGCAGTTTTTGCGCGGGCAGCAGGCGTCTTCTTGTCATACCGATAATCAAACCGGCAGGCCCGTCCGATGGCCGCCAACCGAGGAGAGGCACATGCAGCAAGCAGGCGGCACGCCAGGCAAAGGCGAAATCAAGCGTATTGCCGTGGTCGGCACCGGCGTGATCGGCGCCAGCTGGGTCGCGTATTTCCTGGCCCGGGGCCTGGATGTGTCGGCCACCGACCCCATGCCCGAAGCCGGGCAGAAATTGCGCGAGGCCGTCGCGCGCCACTGGCCCAGCCTGGAAACGCTGGGCCTGGCGCCAGGCGCATCGCTGTCCCGCCTGCGCTTTTTCGAGAAGCTGGAAGATGCGCTGCAAGGCGCCGATTTCGTCCAGGAAAACGGCCCCGAGCGCGAAGACCTGAAGACCGACCTGTTCCGGCGCATGGATGCCGCTTTGCCGGCGCAAGTGATCCTGGCGTCGAGTTCGTCGGGCCTGCTGATGAGCAAGGTGCAGGCAGCCTGCCGCCATCCCGAACGCGTGGTGCTGGGCCATCCCTTCAACCCGCCGCACCTGATCCCGCTGGTGGAAGTCATCGGCGGCCAGCTGACTTCGCCGGAGGCAGTGCAAGGCGCCATCGATTTCTACGCCGCCATCGGCAAGAAGCCGATCCATGTGCGTAAGGAGGTCAAGGGCCATATCGCCAACCGGCTGCAGGCGGCATTGTGGCGCGAAGCCTTCCACCTGGTGGAGCAGGGCGTGGCCAGCACCGAGGATATCGATACCGCGATTGCCTACGGGCCGGGATTGCGCTGGGCGCTGATGGGGCCGTACCTGAACTTGCACATGTCCGGCGGCGAGGGCGGCATCAAGCATATGCTCGACCACCTGGGACCGCCGATCGAGAGCTGGTGGGCCGACCTGGGAACGCCGGCGATCACCGACGCGCTGAAGGAAACCCTGCGCGCGGGCGTGGAACAGCAGATGCAGGGGATGACCTCGGCCGAGGTGGCGGCGGAGCGCGACCGGCTGCTGGTGAAGTTGCTGGCGTCCAAGGCGGAGTCGAAGATATTGCCTTGATGGTTGTGATTCCATGAATCCGATCCCGGCGCAGGCCGGGATCGGGCAGTTCATTTCCCCTTGCGCCTGCTTGGCGCCATCTCGCGCATCAAGGCGATAAAGCGCTGCGCCCCCAGACCCAGCGGCTTGTCCTTGTTCCACACCACGTCCACCCACAGCCGCAACTGGTTGCTGATGTTGTCGAAGTCGATGGCGGCCAGCGCGCCCGAATCGATTTGCGGCTGCACCAGGCTGTGCGGCAGATAGGCCCAGCCCAGCCCTTCGCGCACCAGCGACAGCGTGGCCAGGTGGTTGTCGGTGCGCCAGATCTGGCGCGCCAGGAAAAAGCGCGGATCGGAGACGCTGGCATCGCGGCTGGCCACGGCGATCTGGCGGATGTCGTACAGGTCTTCGTAGCGCAGCTTGCGTTTCTTCGTCTTCAATGCCGGATGCTGTGGCGAGATCACCGCCACCAGCATTTCGCTGCTGAATTCCTGGAACGCCTCGCGGTCGTTGCCGGCGTGGCGCTCGAACACCAGCGCCAGCTGCGCGCAGTCTTCGTACAGCATGCGCATGGCATCGGCTTGCGGCGAAGACAGGACCTCCACTTCCAGCGACGGAAATTCCTCGGCCAGCACCGCCAGCGGCCTGGCCCAGGGCACCGACAACAGTTCGGGGGCGACCGCCAGCGTCAGCTTGCGTTCCAGGCCCTGGTGCATGGCCAGCGCATGGGCGTCGAGCTGGCGCAGGGTGCTGGCCAGCAGGCGCGCGTCCGGCTCCAGCGCGCGCGCCATGTCGGTGGGGCGGGCGTCGCGCGCGGTGCGGTCGAACAGCACCAGGTCCAGTTCGGCCTCCAGCTGGCTGATGGCCATGCTGACCGCGGAGGGCACGCGTCCCAGCATGCGCGCCGCGGCTGAAAAGGAACCGCCGTCGAGCACCGCCAGGAAGACTTTCACATTGTCGCTGGAGAAGGTCATGTTGTCTTTTTGGTTATCAATAAAACTGAAAGAAGCTGACTTCTTCTATCAATAATTAAACCATAAAATGCTTCCCGTACCCAAGGCCGTCCCCTCTGTCGTGGCTGGCGGCCCGCAATCCAATCAGGAGAGTTTCCATGCAAGGTTTCAAACGCAAATTCGTCTACGCTTGTATGTTCGAGCTGCTGGCGATCTGTTTCACCACCTTCGGCCTGGCGGTGATCGCTGGCCATGACGGCGCCCATTCGACGGCGGCGGCGGTGGCCTCGTCGACGGTCGCCTTTATCTGGAACTTCATCTTCAACGGCTTGTTCGAGCGCTGGGAAGCGCGCCAGGCCAAGCGCGGCCGCGGCGTTGGCCGCCGCATCGCGCATGCCCTCGGATTCGAGGGCGGGCTGGTGCTGATGCTGGTGCCGCTGTTCGCCTGGTGGCTGGATATCGGCCTGTGGGATGCCTTCGTGCTGGATCTCGGCCTGATCGTGTTCTTCATGGTCTATACCTACCTGTTCAACCTCGTGTTCGACAAGGTGTTCGGCCTGCCCAGCTCGGCCATGCCGGCGCCCCAGACCTGAACCGGGGGAGCCCCTGCCGGCGACAGGGGAAAGTCTTCCGCATTTGCCTCTAGAATTGGGCGGACGCCAGCGCGTCCATCGCCACCCAACCGGCAGCCTCCGGACCCGGCCATCTCCACGGCCGGGACATTCAACATTACGGAGCAATGCCATGCCTTATTCCCTGCCAGTCCTTCCCTATGCCTACGTCAACAAGCTCAATGCCGCCGTGGCCGGCGTCGAATGGGAGCGGCTGACGGTGGAGGAACAGGTCGGTGCGTAACCAGGGCGCACATGCATCTCCGCAACGGCGATGCTGGCTGCAACATTGGCCGCATTAAGGCTCATGCCGGCACGCGGTTAGTTTTTTATGCCATGATTCCAGCCAAATGAGATTGGTGGAGACCGGCTTCGATATTGAATGAATCCGGTTTGACGCCGTCATCGTTGCCATTCCCATTCCCACTGCCCAGCCTACCTGCCAGGAGCCGCCATGTACGTACCCTCCCACTTCGATGAACCGCGCACCGAAGTCTTGCACCAGATGATCGCCAGCCACCCGTTCGGGGTGCTGGTCTCGCATGGCGCCGGCGGGCTGGATGCCAACCATCTGCCGTTCCATCTCGATCCGGCGCAGGGCGCGCTGGGTACCTTGCATGCCCACGTGGCGCGCGCCAATCCGTTGTGGCGCGCATTGGCCGATGGCGACGAGGTGATGGTGATCTTTTCAGCCGGCGACGCCTATATCTCGCCCAACTGGTATCCCAGCAAGCATGAGGCACATCAGCAGGTGCCGACCTGGAACTATATGGTGGCGCATGCCCACGGCCGTATCGTCATCCGCGACGACGAGCGCTACGTGCGCGGCGTGGTGGGACGGCTCACGCGCACCCACGAGGCGGCGCAGCCGGCGCCGTGGAAGATGTCGGACGCGCCAGCCGATTACATCGACACGATGCTCAAGGCCATTGTCGGCATCGAAATCGAAATCACCCGCCTGGCCGGCAAGCGCAAGCTCGGCCAGAACAAGGACGTGCGCGATATCCGCGGCGCCGGCGAGGCGCTCAGCGCCAATGGCAGCCACGCCGTGGGCGATGCGATGCTGGACGAGGCAGCGGCCAGGGAAAAATAAATCCGTCGATGCAACGTTCGCCATGCAACGTGGCGAACGCCGCCGGCCTGCCGCCTCTTGCCGTGCGCTTTCGGCGCTGATGGGCGGAGGCGATGCTGCGATGTTGATTCCATTTCCGCACAAACTGATGACGATTAATCGTTTGCCAACACCCCCCGGCAAACACAATAATTTTTCCTCAATGGAAACGGCAGCCACATTCCCGAGGAGACAGCATGGCGCAGCGTTATCAGCTTTTCATCAACAACGAATGGGTCGATCCGCTGTCGGGCCAGTGGTTCGATTCGCTCGACCCGTTCAGCGGCGAAGCCTGGGCGCAGATCCCGCGCGCCAACAAGGATGACGTCGAACGCGCCGTGGCGGCGGCGACGGCCGCCATGCAGGGGCCGTGGGGCAAGATGTCGGCCACCGACCGCGGCCTCTTGCTGCACAAGCTGGGCCAACTGATCGAGCAGCATGCCGAGACGCTGACGCTGGCCGAGAGCCGCGACAACGGCAAGTTGAAGAGCGAGGTGGGCGGCCAGGTCAGGTACATGGCCAAGTACTTCTACTACTACGGCGGCCTGGCCGACAAGGTACAGGGCGCGGTGATCCCGATGGACAAGCCCAAGGTGTTCAACTACACCAGGTACGAGCCGGTCGGCGTAGTGGCCACCATCACGCCTTGGAACTCGTCGCTGTTGCTGACCGCATGGAAGGTGGCGCCGGCGCTGGCCGCGGGCAACACGGTGGTGGCCAAGCCGTCGGAACATACTTCGGTGTCGCTGTTCGAGCTGGCCAGGTTGTTCGTCGAAGCCGGTTTCCCGCCGGGCGTGTTCAACGTGCTGACCGGCTTCGGCCATGAAGTGGGCGAGCCGCTGGTGACGCATCCCCAGGTGCCGCGCATCGCCTTCACCGGCGGCGACGAGGGCGGGCGCAAGGTCAACGTGCTGGGTGCGCAGCACTTCAAGCGCGTCTCGCTGGAGCTGGGCGGCAAGTCGCCGCACATCATCTTCGACGACGCCGACCTGGCGCGTGCGGCCAACGGCGTGATCACCGGCATCTTCTCGGCCGGCGGCCAAACCTGCATGGCCGGCTCGCGCCTGCTGCTGCAGGAGAGCATCCACGATGAATTCGTCGAGCGCCTGGTGGCCATTGCCAGCAAGGCCAAGCTCGGCGACCCCACCCGTTCCGACGTGCAGGTCGGCCCGGTGGCTACGCGACCGCAGTTCGAGAAAATCATGGATTACATCGACATCGCCAAGAATGAAGGCGCGCGCTGCGTGTTCGGCGGCAACGCGCGCACCGGCGAAGGATTCGGCTGCGGCCAGTTCGTCGAGCCGACCATCTTCGTGGATGTGGACAACGGCATGCGCATCGCGCAGGAAGAAGTGTTCGGACCGGTGCTGTCGGTCATCCGCTTCAAGGACGAGGAAGACGCCATCCGCATCGCCAACGACATCCGTTTCGGCCTGGCGGCCGGCGTATGGACCAGGAGCCTGCATCGCGCCATGCTCATGTCCGATAAGATCAAGGCCGGCACGGTGTGGATCAACAACTACCGTTCCACCAGTTTCACGACGCCCTTCGGCGGCTACAAGGACAGCGGCATGGGGCGCGAAGGAGGCATGGAGGCCATCAAGGAGTACCTGGAGACCAAGAGCGTATGGATCTCCACCGACCTCGACATGCCGGACCCTTTCATCCGCAAGTATTGACCGCGCGGCCAATGCCGCGCCTACCGACAAGATCACGCCGGCCACGCGCCAGGCGTACGGATATTGAGGAGACAAGATGAATGCGCAGACGGATAGCTTGCCTGCCTGTGATGTGCTGGTCATCGGCTGCGGCATCTCGGGTTTGTCGGCCGCGGTGTCGGCCCGCGCCGCCGGCGCCCGCGTGCTGGTGCTGGAACGCGCGGTAAAGGAAAAATTCGGCGGCAACACGCGCTGGACCGAATCCTATTTCCGCATGAAGAACGAGCACGAGGTCAGCGATGACTTCGAAGAGCGCCTGATCGCCAACGCCGGCTACAACCTCGACCCGCACATCATCGGCGAGGTCGGCGCCGACTACGGGAACTGGCCCTCCTACGTCAGGGCGCACGGCATGACCGACCCCGAGCTGGTGTCGACGCTGGCGCAGCAGGCCGGGCCCACGGTGCAGTGGCTCAAGACCTTCGGCATCCGCTTCAGCAACATGCCGACCTATTTCCTGACCGCAGCGGCGCCGCGCATGATGCCGGACGGCGGTGGCCTGGCCATGATCGAGGCGCTGCGCGCGCACGCCGAGAAGATTGATGTTCCCATCAGCTACCAGACCACCGCCAACGCCATGCGGCGCGAAGCCGACGGTTTCGCCGTCGACGTGGTGCGCGATGGCGGCCGCCAGCAGACCATCCTTGCGCGCAACGTGGTGATCGCCTCCGGCGGCTTCGAGGGCAATGCCGAGATGCTCACCCGCTACCTGGGCAGCAGCGCCAAATACCTGCGGCCGGTGGCGCCGGGCGGTTACTTCAATCGCGGCGAAGGCATTCGCATGGCGCTGGAAAACGGCGCTGCGCCGGCCGGCGACTTCGGCTCCTATCATGCCGAACCGCTCGATCCGCGTTCGGCCGCGGCCGAGGCGCTGGTGATGAATTTCCCCTACGGCATCCTGGTCAACAAGCGCGGCAAGCGCTTCACCGACGAGGCGCCCGGCCCGGTAGACATCCACTACGACCATATTGCGCGCGACATCGGCGACCAGCCCGAGGGCATCGCCTACGTGCTGTTCGATCGCAAGATGGATGACGTGCCGAACTGGAAGAAGAGCATCCGCACCGACCAGCCGCCGCTGCAGGCCGGTACGCTGGAAGAGCTGGCGGCGCTGTGCGGCATCGACGCCGCGCCGCTGCTGCGCACCGTCAATGAATACAACGCCGCCTGCGGCAAAGCGGGCGGGAAATTCTCTGCGCTGGAGGTGGATGGCCTGGCCGCCGAAGGCCTGGACATCCGCAAGTCGAACTGGGCGCGCGCCATCGACCAGGGACCGTTCTTCGCCTACCCGATCGTGCCGGGCATCTGCTTCACCTATGGCGGTGTCAAGACCGATACCTCGGCCCAGGTGCTGGACCAGGATGGACGTCCCATCCCCGGCCTGTACGCCGCCGGCGAAGCGGCCGGCCTGTACCACCAGGTGTACACCGGCGCCACGTCGGTGATGCGCGGCGCGGTGTTCGGGCGCATTGCCGGCGAGCACGCCGCCGCGCGCCAGCGCTGAGCGCAGGCCTGCCGCCAAGGCCGGCAGGCACACATGCATGGAAAAACAGGCGGCATGCCGCCATTGCCACGGCGCGTCGATGCGCCGGGGAGGCGGCTTGCCGCCGGATAACAAGACCATCGAAGCGAGGAGACCAGGATGAAAACGAAGCACGCAGGGAAACAGCGTTTGCGGCAGTCTGCGGCGATCGCGCTGGCCGCGGCAGTAGCAGCGGTGGCAGGCGCGGGCAATGCCATGGCCCAGGATCCGAAAATGTCCGACGGCGTGGTGCGCATCGGCGTGCTGACCGACCTGTCCGGCACCTTCTCGGACTTTGCCGGCAAGGGAGCGGTGGAAGCGGTCAAGATGGCGGTGGAGGACTTCGGCGGCAAGGTCAATGGCGTGCCGATCGACGTGATCGCGGCCGACCACCTGAACAAGGCCGACATCGCCGCCTCCACCGCGCGCGAATGGATCGACCAGCGCAAGGTCGACATGATCACCGACATCTCCGGCTCGGCCACGGCGCTGGCGGTCATCAAGGTGGCCGGGGAGAAGAAGCGCATCTCCATCGTCACCGGCGGCGGCACCACGCGCGTGACCAACGAGGACTGCACGCCCTACAGCCTGCATTACAACCACGATACCGCCGCGCTGGCCAATGTCGCCGGCAAGTACATCGTCAGGCAGGGCGGCAACAGCTGGTACTTCATCACCGCCGACTATTCCTTCGGCTACTCGCTGCAGGCCGACACCACGGCCATCATCGAGGCCGCCGGCGGCAAGGTGGTGGGATCGGTCAAGCATCCTTTCAACACCTCGGATTTTTCTTCCTACCTGCTGCAGGCGCAAAGCAGCGGCGCCAAGATCATCGGCCTGGCCAACGGCGGCTCGGACACCATCAACGCCATCAAGACCGCCGCCGAGTTCGGCATGCTCAGCCCGGCCAGCAAGCAGAAATTCGCCGGCCTGCTGATGTTCATCAACGACGTCCATGCGCTGGGCCTGAAGACGGCGCAAGGCCTGTTCATCACCGAAGGTTTCTATTGGGATCTCAACGACGAGACCCGCAAGTGGTCGCAGCGTTTTTACAAACGCATGGGCAAGATGCCATCGGCCATCCAGGCCGCGGACTATTCTTCGGCGATGCACTACCTCAACGCCGTCAAGGCCGCCGGCACCGACGATCCGGATGCGGTGATCAGGAAGATGAAGGAAACGCCGGTCAACGACTTCTACACCAAGAACGGCAAGATCCGCGCCGACGGCCTGCTGGTGCACGACATGTACCTGATGCAGGTGAAGACGCCGGCCGAATCCAAGGGCCCCTGGGATTATTACAACCTGCGCGCCACCGTGCCCGGCGAGGATGCCTATCCGCCGCTGTCGGCCAGCACTTGTCCGCTGCTAAAGAAATGACCGACCGCGATAAGGCCGCAGAACCGGGGTTGCACGCGGCGGGTACTATAGAATAGCCTGCGCTGCGAGGCCCGCAATCCGCAGGCTTCAGTCGATTCTGGATGAGCGATGAGAAGAAAGATTCCCGGCACCAGCATGCTGGAGGCGTTCGAATCGGCGGCGCGCCATCTGAGCTTCACGCGCGCCGCGGAAGAGCTGTCCTATACCGAGGGCGCGATCAGCCGCAAGATCGCCATGCTGGAAGACTACCTGGGCGTGAAGCTGTTCAGCCGCGTCAAGAAGCGCCTGCTGCTCACCGAAGCCGGGCGCAACTACAGCCAGACGGTGCGCGCCACGCTCGACCGGCTGGAAATCGAAACCACCCTGGCCATGGCGCACGACGAAGGCCGCGTGGCGCTGGAGCTGGCGGTGCTGCCGACCTTCGGCCTCAAGTGGCTGATGCCGCGGCTGGAACAATTCCGCCTGCAGCATCCGCTGATCACCTTGAACGTCACCGCGCGCGAAGACCCCTTCCTGTTCTCCGAAGAGGGCTTCGATGCCGCCATCCATTTCGATCATCCGGTCTGGACCAATGCGGTCAGCACCTACCTGTTTACCGAGGAACTGGTGCCGGTGTGCAGTCCGGCGCTGATCGGCGCGTTGCAATGCAAGCGTCCGGCGGACCTGCTGGCGCATGTGTTGCTGCACAAGTCGGGCCGTCCCGAAGCCTGGTCGCGCTGGTTCGAACTGGCCGGCGTGGCCGACGTGCGGGCCCTCAAGGGGCCGCGCTATAACATGCACGCGATGCTGATCGAAGCCGCGCGCGCTGGCGCCGGCATCGCCCTGGTGCCGCGCACCTATGTCGCCGATGAGATCGCCGGCGGCCAATTGACCATTCCCTGGGAGATGCGCGTGCCGGGCGCCAAGGACTATTACTTCATCGCGCCCGAGGACAAGCAGGGCAATCCCGGCGTGCAGGCGTTGCGCGACTGGCTGCGCGCCGTGTCGGAGCAATATCGCAAGGAGCACGACCGCAACTGATCCGGTTCCAGGCGCGTACTTGCGCCACGCCGTCGCGCCTGTTAGTCGCTGGCGCCGATAAACTTAGAATGTTCCGCGCCTGTTGAGGAAACGAGTTTCATATTGATAAGTCCTAAACATTCATCGGCTTCTCCCATCAAATGGGACTTTGTCGCTGGTGGATACGCAATCGAGCCCCCATAATAGGCGCCACATGTTTCCAACAGCGAGGAGTCCGACGTGGCCAGAAAATCCATCACCCAGGGAAGCAGGCAGGATCCCGGCTTCATCCGTGATCCGGACGGTTTCATCAACGTGCCGGTCAGCAAGGAAACCCGGGAACAGCTGCATGCGCTGAAAGTCAGCATGCAGGTTGCCAGCCAGGCAGAAGTGATCGAAAAGGCCATCGCCATCGTCAGCGCAATCGACGCTGCGGTGCGCAAATGAACGCCATCGGCCATTGCCGGCGATGGCCGTATCCCGAAACGCAACCCTGACAAGCAGCTGTTGCGGCCGCGCCAGGAAGGGCAATGCCCTTCCTGGCGGCTTTCTTGGGGCCTGTTGTTAATTGGCCTTAGTAATATCCCGAGCGAATCACAGGGCATTGAATAATATATTGGACAACTGGGGCCGCCCACGGCACCCTAGTGCTCCTTTTCGTTCGCAGCTCTGAGGAGACACCCAACATGCCTACCTACCGTTCCTATACCACCACCCAAGGCCGCAACATGGCGGGCGCCCGCGCATTGTGGCGCGCCACCGGCATGAAGGATGGCGATTTCTCCAAGCCCATCATCGCCGTGGTCAACTCGTTCACCCAGTTCGTGCCGGGCCACGTGCACCTGAAGGACCTGGGCCAGCTGGTGGCGCGCGAGATCGAGGCGGCCGGCGGCGTAGCGAAAGAATTCAACACCATCGCCGTCGACGACGGCATCGCCATGGGCCATGACGGCATGCTGTACTCGCTGCCCTCGCGCGACCTGATCGCCGACTCGGTGGAATACATGGTCAACGCCCACTGCGCCGACGCCATGGTGTGCATCTCCAACTGCGACAAGATCACCCCGGGCATGCTGATGGCCGCCATGCGCCTGAACATCCCCGTGATCTTCGTCTCCGGCGGCCCGATGGAAGCCGGCAAGGTTATCAAGACCGTCAACACTGACAAGAAGATCATCAAGCTGGATCTGGTCGACGCCATGATCCAGGCCGGCGACCAGAACATCTCCGACGCCGACGTGGCCGAAGTCGAACGCTCGGCCTGTCCGACCTGCGGTTCCTGCTCCGGCATGTTCACCGCCAACTCGATGAACTGCCTGACCGAAGTGCTGGGCCTGTCGCTGCCGGGCAACGGCACCATCCTGGCCACCCACGCCGACCGCAAGGAACTGTTCCTGCGCGCCGGCCGTCAGATCGTGGAACTGGCCAAGCGCCACTACGAGCAGGACGACTACTCCATCCTGCCGCGCAACATCGCCACCAAGGAAACCTGGGAAAACGCCATGACCCTGGACGTGTCCATGGGCGGCTCCACCAACACCGTGCTGCACCTCCTGGCCGCCGCGCATGAAGCCAAGGTCGAATTCACCATGGCCGACATCGACCGCATCTCGCGCAAGGTGCCCTGCCTGTGCAAGGTCGCGCCGATGACCAACAAGTACCACATCGAAGACGTGCATCGCGCCGGCGGCATCATCGCCATCCTGGGCGAGCTGGCGCGCGCCGGCCTGCTGGACACTTCGCGTCCCACCGTGCACAGCAAGACCCTGGGGGAGGCCATCGAGAAATACGACATCCGCGTCACCAGCGACCCGGCCGTGCACAAGCTGTTCCGCGCCGCGCCCGGCGGCGTGCCCACGCAAACCGCGTTCTCGCAGGAAGAGCGTTTCGAGACCAGCGACCTGGACCGCGCCAACGGCTGCATCCGCGACATCGAGCACGCTTACTCGAAGGACGGCGGCCTGGCGGTCCTGTACGGCAACATCGCCGAGAAGGGCTGCATCGTGAAGACCGCCGGCGTGGATGAAAGCATCCTCAAGTTCTCCGGCACCGCGCGCGTGTTCGAAAGCCAGGACGCCGCCGTGGAAGGCATCCTGGGCGACAAGGTGCATGCCGGCGACGTTGTCATCGTGCGCTACGAAGGCCCCAAGGGCGGTCCGGGCATGCAGGAAATGCTGTACCCGACCTCGTACATCAAGTCCAAGGGCCTGGGCAAGGCCTGCGCGCTGTTCACCGACGGCCGTTTCTCCGGCGGCTCCTCGGGCCTGGTGATCGGCCACGCTTCGCCGGAAGCGGCCGAAGGCGGCGCCATCGGCCTGGTGGAAGAAGGCGACATGATCGACATCGACATCCCCAACCGCACCATCAACCTGCGCATCTCCGGCGACGACCTGGCCAAGCGCCGCGCCGCCATGGAAGCGCTGGGCGACAAGGCATGGCAACCGGGCAACCGCGAACGCGTGGTGTCGCAGGCATTGCAAGCCTATGCCGCGCTGACCACCTCGGCCGACCGCGGCGCGGTGCGCGACCTGTCGCAGCTTAAGCGCTGATGCAAACGCTAATGCAAATGCTGATGCAAATGCTGATGCAAGCGTGAGCGCCGGAAGAAACCCGCCTGAAGTTCGAGGCGGGGTTTTTTTTGTGGCGGCGATGTATTGCGGTCCTGGCCAAGTTCGACTACTACCGGCTGGCCGCTGAGCATTCCGGGCTACGCCTTGTTCGATGCCGCGCTCCACTACGACTTGCCGAATTGGCGCCTGTCGCTGACCGGCAGCAACCTGTTCAACCGCGACTATGTCACTGGCTGCTATTACGATGGGCGCTGCATCTATGGCAACAGCCGGCAGGTGCTGGCGACGGCGCGTTACCGCTGGTAAGGCGCGTCGATCTGGATGAACGGCTAGGTCGGCAAACCCTGCCTTCGCCGCAGTTCCCGGATGATGCCGCTATGGTCCAGTTCCCCATCGCCATGCTCGACCATGTCGGCGAACAGGCGGTCGGCCTGGTTGAGCATCGGCAGCGACAAGCCCACGCTGTGCGCGAAGGCGATGGCGGTGCGGGTGTCCTTGAGCTGGTATTTGGCCGGGCCGCCGGGCGTGAAGTCCGAGGCGATCATGCGCAGCGCATGCTGGCGCAGGATGGTCGAATCGGCGAAGCCGCCCAGCAACGCCTCGCGCACCTTGGCGACGTCGGCGCCGCCATGTTCGGCCAGCAGCATGGCTTCAGAGACGCTGGCGATGTTGGCTGCCACCATCATCTGGTTCACCAGCTTGGCGAGCTGCCCGCAGCCGGCCGGGCCGACATGCGTGGGCCGACCCATCAGCGCCAGCAACGGCTGCGCGGCGTCCCAGGCCGGTGCGGCGCCGCCGGCCATGATGGCCAGCGTGGCTTCCCTGGCGCCCTTTTCCCCGCCCGAGACCGGCGCATCCACATAGAGCACGCCATGTTCGCCGGCCGTGGCCGCCTGCCGCCGCGCCGTCTCCACCGGGATGGAACTCATCACCACCAGCAGCGCGCCCGGCTTCATGGCGGCGATCAGCCCTTGTTCGCCCAGCAGCAGCTCGTCGCAAGCCGGGCCGGAACTGAGCATGCAGACCAAGGCGTCGGCATCGCGTACCGTGTCCGCTGCGGCGGGCGCCAGTTGCGCGCCCAGTGTTGCCAGCGGCGCGGCCTTGGCCGGCGTGCGGTTCCAGGCCTTGACCGCCAGCCCGGCGCGCAGCAGGTGGCCGGCCATGGGCAAGCCCATGATGCCGGTGCCGATGAAGCCGATGGTCTTCATGCGGGGCTTCCTTCCCAGTGCCGGTGCATCTGGCGGAAGCGCACCGGCAGCTCGCGCACCACCAGTGCCGGGAAACCGGCCTGGAAGCGTTTGAGATGGGGCGTGTCGAGATGCAGGTCGAAGGCGCGCCGGTCGTCGTACAGCTCGTAGAACAGCACGTGGTTGGTGCCGTCGAGCCGCACCACATCGAAGCGTTGGCAACCCGCTTCGCTATTGACGGAATGATGGGCATCGTCATGCGCCAGCGCGAGAAAAGCCGCCATGCAGGCCGGCTTTACCTCGAACTCCGCGATGACGGCAAATGCGTCTGCGTTTGCCATGCGCACCCCTAGCGGACGTTGCCGCGCGCCTGGTTTTCCATCTCGCGGCGCAGCGCCACCACGTCCAGGTCGTTGAGCAGTTCCACGTCCTCGAAGCGCACCACGGTGTCCTTGGCGACGGCGCGCTTGAGCTTGACGTTATGCGCCAGGCCGATCGGCAAGGCGCCGTGGGCCAGGCTCCTGGTCGCCGGAATGGCGTTGGCCCAGACCGCGTAGCCGCCTTCGCCGTCGAGGAATTCGCCCGGCTTCAGGTCGCGCTTGGCGGTGGCCACGGCATCGCCGCGGAACTCCTTGGAGCAGCCGGTCGATTCGCCGCGCAGCACGGCCGACAGCACGCTGATGCTGGTTTCCAGGCCGATCATGTGGAACGGGCGCCACATCGAGCCGTACCAGCCCGACTTGTCGACCAGCAGGCCGTATTGCTTGAAGCAGGCGCGCGCATATTCGGTCGGCGCCTTGAAGGTGACGAACACGCCGTAGCGGATGTTGTTGAACACTTCGCGGCCGTCGGGCTCCTGGCTGGCGGCGATGTCGACCAGGCCGGCGCGCGGCAGGCGGCCGCCTTCGGATGCGGGCTTGAACACGCCGGCCAGGTCGTGCAGCCCGGTCGGCGGAAACGCCAGGCCGTCATCCGGGCAATCCAGGCCGGTGCCGTTGGCCACTGCTGCCATTTCGATCGCGGCCTTGGTGCCGTCGGTGAAAGAGTTGTACATCTTGGGATTGAAGTCGCCCTTGGCCACTTCTTCATCGGTCCAGCCGAAATAGCCCCAGACGGTATCCGGCGTCGAGTAGCGGTAGCGCGGCTCGAAGTTCATGCCCTTGCCGGCCGAGACCAGTTCGAAGCCGCACGAGCGCGCCCAGTCCACCAGTTCGCAGATGATGGCCGGCTGGTCGCCGTAGGCCATGCTGTAGACCAATCCCTTGGCCTTGGCGCGCGCCGCCAGCAGCGGGCCGCACATGGCGTCGGCTTCGACGTTGACCATCACCACGTGCTTGTTGCCGTCGATGGCCGAGAGCGCATGGCGCACGCCGGCGATCGGATGGCCGGTGGCTTCGATGATGCATTCGATCTCTTCGCAGTCGGCCAGCGCGGCGGCGTTTTCCAGCACGCAGGTGGTGCCGTTCTTGACGGCTTCGCCCAGGCTCTTGGCGGCGTAGCGTTCCTTGGGCCAGCCCACGCGGTTGAGCGCGGCATGCGCCTTTTCGACGTTGAGGTCGGCCACGCCGACCACGTGCATGCCTTCGATATGCTGCGCCTGGGCCAACACCATGGAGCCGAACTTACCGGCGCCGATCAGGCCGACGCGCACCGGGCGGCCGGCGGCCGCGCGCTCGCGCAGCAAGCTGTACAAATTCATGTCAATTCCTTCTCGTAATGTGCGGCGGCCCGATGCGTGAAGCGTCAGGCGGGCGCCGGATGCGACTGACTCGTCAAAGCGGCAGGGATGGGTTCCTTGCCGTGTCTCCTTTTTGCGGGGCGGCTGCGGTGTGAAGCGAGCGCGCAGCCAACCCGTGCAAAAAAGTTTAATCAGCGCATCTTGTTAAAACAATTAACATTTACGATAGGAATGCTTAGTTTTTCTAATTATTTGCCGCCGGGCATGCCGGGCGGGATGAATTGCTGCGCCTGCCACTGCTTCACTTCTTCCTTGAGCCAGTCCAGGAACAGGCTGACCTTCTTCTTGCGCAGGCTGTCCACCGGGCACACCACCCACTGCGTGGTCTGCGCCACCCGCGGCGGGTGGCGCAATGGGCAAACCAGCGTGCCCTCGCGCAGCTCGCGCCACATCATGAGCGAACTCTCCAGCGCCAGGCCGATGCCGTCGGCGGCCGCGTCGATGGCCATGTGGCGGCGGTCGAACAGCACGCGCCGCATCTGGTTCGGCGCACTGAGCTTGTTGAGCGAAAACCAGTAGGGCCATTGCACCTGCGACTTCACCGACTGGATCAGGCGGTGCTGCGCCAGGTCTTCCGCGTTCAGGCTGCCGGGCGCGGCGTAGCCGGGGTGGCACACGGGGAAGAACAGTTCTTCGGTCAGCCCTTCGGTGTAGAGCCCCGGCCATTGGCCGCGGCCGTGGCGGATTTCCACATCCACCGTTTCACGCGTGAAATCGGTGACCTCGTTGGTGCCGTTGAGGCGCACTTCGAGGTCGGGATTGGCGTCCAGAAAACCCTTCAGGCGCGGCAGCAGCCACTTGCTCGACAGCGTGGGCGTGGCGCGCACCGTCAACAGGGTGACCGGCCGCAGGCCGCGGATGCTTTGGGTGGCCTCGGAGATGCGGTCGATCTCTTCGGCGATCAAGGAGAAGTAGCGCTCCCCCGCCTCGGTCAGCGCCACGCCGCGCCCCACTTTCACCATCAGGGACGTGCCCAGGTGCGTCTCCAGCGCCTGGATCTGCTGGCTGACGGCCGAGGGCGTCACATTGAGTTCGTCGGCGGCCGCCGAAATGCTGCCGGAGCGGGCGGCGGCGTGGAATACGCTGATGGCGCGAAGCGGCAGATACATACGCTAACCCTTTAAATTTTCTAAAGATTAATGAAAAATAAATTAATTGTACTTCACCAATAAACCTTTTAAATTCAAGCTCGAATGCACCGTAGCAGCCACAGAGCTGCACTATCAGGACATGGCCGCCAGCCCGCTGCAACCGGCAGGCGGCACTCCTCCGACACATAAAAACTGGAGACACAGCATGAGCAAAACCAACCCGCCGCGCGGCGTGTCGCGCCGCTCCGTCCTGGCCGCCGCCGCGGCCCTGCCGCTGGTGACGATCTGGAGCAAACCGGCGCGCGCCGCCGAATTCAACTACAAGCTGGCCACCGGCCAGTCGCTCGACCAGCCGATCAACGCCCGCTTGAAGCAGGCCACCGAGCGTATCCGCGAAGCCAGCTCGGGCCGGCTCGACATCCGTTTCTTCCCGGCCAGCCAGTTGGGTTCCGATACCGACCTGCTGACCCAGGTGCGCACCGGCGGCGTCGAGTTCCTCAACATCGCCGGCTCGGTGCTGTCGACCGTGGTGCCGCTGGCGGCCATCACCAATGTCGGCTTCACCTATTCCGATTACCAGCAAGTGTGGTCCAGCGTGGATGGCGAACTGGGCAAGATCATCCGCGCGCAGATCGACAAGAGCGGCATCGTGTCGGTCTCCAAGGCCGCCGACAACAGCTTCCGCCAGATATCGTCGACTTCCAAGCCGATCAAGGCCCCGGCCGACCTGCAGGGCTACCGCATCCGCGTGCCGGTGTCGCCCATGTTCACCTCGCTGTTCAAGGCGCTCGGCGCCAACCCGACCTCGATCAACTTCAACGAGCTGTACACGGCGCTGCAAACCAAGCTGGTGGACGGCCAGGAAAACGGCTTGGTCGCCATCGATGCCGGCAAGCTGTATGAAGTGCAGAAATACATCAGCCAGACCAACCACATCTGGGACCCGTTCTGGCTGCTAGGCAACCGCCGCGCGTTCAACAATCTGCCGGACGACCTCAAGGCGATCGTGCGCCGCGAATTCGACCGCGCCAGCGTCGAGCAGCGCGGCGATGTCGAACAGCTCAACGTCTCGCTCAAGGAGCAGCTCACCAGGAAGGGCATCGTCTTCGACAGCGCCAACCGCGACGCCTTCCGCAAGGCGCTGGCCGACGCCGGGTTCTACAAGGAATGGAAAGACAAGTTCGGCGCCGCGCCGTGGGCCGCGCTGGAATCGGTCGTCGGGAAGATGACATGAGTGCCGTGCACAGCATGCAGCCGGGCGCGGCGATGGGAACGCACGATGCCCCGCGCAGCCTGATCGACGCCTGCCAGCACTGGTTGCAGAAGTCGGTGGAGACGCTGGCGGCGGTTGTGCTGGTGGCCGAGGTGGCGATCCTGATGGCCGGCATCGTCGCGCGCTCGGTGCTGCACAGTTCCCTGGTGTGGAGCGACGAGCTGGCCTCGATCCTGTTCCTGTGGCTGGCCATGCTGGGCGCGGCGCTGGCGGTGCAGAAGAATTGCCACATGCGGCTGACCTTCTTCGTCTCCAAGCTGCCGCCGCGCGCCCAGGTATGGGCCGAAACGCTGGCCATCGGCGTCACGCTGGTGCTGCTGGCGATGGTGCTGCACCCCAGCTTCGATTACGTGGAAGACCAGGGTTTCGTCGAAACGCCGGCGCTGGGATGGAGCGGCATGGTGCGGGCGCTGGCCTTGCCGGCCGGCTTCGTGGTCGCGCTCGCCAGTTGCGTGCTGCGCCTGCTGCAGCATGGCAAGCGCGACGTGGCCAGCGTGGCGGCGCTGCTGGCGCTGGTCGCCGGCGGCTGCTACCTGGCCGCGCCGATGCTGGCGGCGATGGGGCAGCAGGCGCTGCCGGTGTTCTTCCTTGGCATGCTGGGCGTGGCGGTGATGGCCGGCGCACCGATCGCCTTCGCCTTTGCCATCGCCACCAGCGCCTATTTGCTGTGCACCACCTCGACCCCGCTGGTGATCGTGGTCGGGCGCATGGACGAGGGCATGAGCAGCCTGATCCTGCTGGCCGTGCCGATGTTCGTGCTGCTGGGCCAACTGGTGCATGCCACCGGCCTGGCGCGCGTGATGGTCGAATTCCTGGCCTCGCTGGTGGGCCACGTGCGCGGCGGCATGTCGTATGTGCTGCTGGGGGCGATGTTGCTGGTGTCGGGCATCTCCGGATCGAAGACCGCCGACATGGCCGCCGTGGCGCCGGTGCTGTTTCCCGAAATGCGCAAGCGCGGCATGCAGGACAGCGAATTGATTTCGCTGCTGGCCGCCTCCGGCGCAATGAGCGAAACCATCCCGCCCTCGCTGGTGCTGATCGCAATCGCCTCGGTGACCGGCATCTCGATCGCGGCGCTGTTTACCGCCGGCATCCTGCCGGCGATCGTGCTGGCCGTGGTGTTGGCGGTCGTGGCCTGGTGGCGCGCCGGTAGCGACCATGTGGAAACCGCGCGCGCTCCCGCCAAGTATGTGCTGCGCACCTTCGCCATCGCGCTGCCGGCATTGCTGCTGCCGTTCGTGATCCGTACCGCCGTGGTCGAAGGCGTGGCGACGGCGACCGAGGTCTCGACCATCGGCATCGCCTATTCGCTCATCGTCGGCCTGCTGATTTATCGGGGCAGCCTGAAGTGGAGCATGGCCATGCCGATCCTGGTGCAGACCGCCGCCTTGTCGGGCGCGATCCTGTTCATCGTCGGCGCCACCAGTGCGATGGGATGGGCGCTGACGCAATCGGGTTTCTCGCACGACCTGGCCGCCATGATGACCCATGTGCCGGGCGGCGCCACCGGCTTCCTGCTGGTGTCGATCGTGGCGTTCATCGTGCTGGGCAGCGTGCTTGAGGGGATTCCCGCCATCGTGCTGTTTGCGCCCTTGCTGTTTCCGGTCGCGCACCAGCTCGGCATCCATGAAATCCACTACGCGATGGTGGTGATCCTGGCCATGGGTTTGGGCGTGTTCGCGCCGCCATTCGGCCTGTGCTACTACGCCGCCTGCATCATCGGGCAGGTGCCGCCGGAGACCGCGCTCAAGCGCATCTGGCTGTATCTGGGCGTGTTGCTGGCGGGGTTGGTGGCCATTACATTCATTCCCGCGATTTCAACCTGCTTCCTCTGAATCGCGATTGCCGGGCAGCAGGCGGCAAGCGCGGCCGGCGCGGACTGTGGCCGCGCCGGCCTTGCCGATACGCGCTCGGGCGGCGGCATCGGCTGCAGTGACTTTTTCTCACAGGGCGCGGCTTTAATATCCATTGAGCCGGCGTTTTCCGTCTCTCATAATCTGCTCCAATCATGCATGTTTCGGCACGGTCGATCCGGCGCCGCAGCGAAAAAATTGGGACAGGAGACAACGTGGAAGAGACGCAACGCAAGAGCAACGGCAGGGTAGCAGTAATCACCGGAGGCGCGGCCGGCATCGGCGCCGAAGTGGGCGAGCAGCTGGCGGCAGCCGGCTATCACATCGTCATTGCGGACCTGGATCTGGCGGCGGCGCAAGCCACCGCCGCACGCTTCCAGGGCCAGGGCCATGCGGCATCGGCGCTGCAGATGAACGTGGCCGACGCGCAATCGATCGCCGCCGGCTTCAGCCAGATCGGCCAGGAGTTCGGGCGCTGCGACGTGCTGGTCAACAGCGCCGGCATCGCCAAGGTCTTGCCTTTCGTCGAATACCCGCTCGACATCTTCCAATCGACCATGAACGTCAACGTCACCGGCAGCATGCTGTGCGGCCAGCACGCGGCGCGCCTGATGATCCCCAAGCATTGGGGCCGCATCGTCAACATCGCCTCGGTGGCCGGCATGCGCGCCGTGGGCAGCGGCCGCACGGCCTATGGCACTTCCAAGGGCGCGGTGATCGCATTGACGCGCCAGATGGCGGTCGAGCTCTGCCCGCACGGCATCACCGTCAATGCGGTGGCGCCGGGGCCGGTCGATACGCCGATGACGCGGGTCCTGCATACCGATAAATTCCGCGAAGAATATACGCGCGCCATCCCGATGAAACGTTACGGCACGACGGCCGAGATCGCTTCGGCCGTGACCTATCTCGCCTCGGATGGCGCTTCGTATGTGAACGGCATCGTGCTGCCGGTGGATGGCGGGTTCCTGGCGCATGGCGCCGGTTCCATCTGAGGCCTGTTTGCAAAGGTTGGCGCACCGGCGCCGTTTTCGATGGCTCCGGTGCGCAGTGATGAATCAGCAGTCAGGAGTGGCCGGCGAGGCGCAGGATGCGTTGCGCCATGCGGACGTTGGCGTAGTCGACCATCTTGCCGTCGACCGACACCGCGCCCTTGCCGTTGCGTTCGGCATCCTCCATGGCCGCGACGACGCGCTGCGCGAATGCCTGTTGCGCAGCGTCCGGAATGAACGCATCGCGCGTGGCTGCGATTTGCGATGGGTGGATGACCTGTTTTCCATCGAAGCCCATCGCCGCCGCTTTCTCGGCCCAGGCCTGGGTGAGCGTGGCATCCCGGTACGCGCCGCATGGGCCGTCGACGGCGCGCAGGTTGAATGCGCGGGCTGCGACCAGGAGCCGCATCATCGGATAGGCGAACAGGTCGAGCGGCGCGCTCAGGTAGTTGCCCGCGGCAGCAACGGTTTGCCGGTAGCCGTCCGGCGAACTGCCGATCTCCGTGCTGCGGGCGCCGATGGAAGCGGCGAAATCGCCGACGCCAAGGTGCAGCGCCGAAACCCGCGCATGGCTTTGCGCCAGCGCATCGACTTGCACCAGGCCGAGCGCGGTTTCGATGAGCAGTTCCAGTTGGAGCGGTTGGGCGCGCGCCGTTTCGGATGCATCCAGCCAGCCGGCAATGGCGGCGATGTCGCCGCAGCGTTCGGCCTTGGGGATGATGATGGCGTCGAGCCGGGAGGCCTTCTTGGCCAGCGTCTCGATTTCGGCTTGCAGGAAACGGCTGCCAAAGGCATTGACGCGTACGGCCACATGCTTGCCGCTCCAGTCGAGTTCCTGCAGCGCCAGCAAGGCGTCGTCCAGCGCCTGCTGTTTTTCGGACTCGGGAACCGCGTCTTCCAGGTCGAGGAAGACGGCATCGGCCTGCGAGCGGGCCGCCGACTCCACCAGCCGTCGCCGATGGGCCGGCACGGCAAGGAAGGTGCGCACGATGCGTACGGTTTGCCCGGAGCTGGCCGGAGTCATGCGGCGCTCCGCTGGCGCAAATGTTGCAGGCCGAGCTCGCCCAGGATGGCGTCGTTGTGCTGGCCCACGGCAGGAACCGGATGCATGGCCGGTTCCAGGCCGTCGATCGTGATGGCGGGCAGGAACATGGTTTGCGGGCCGTGGGGCGAGTCCACTTCGCGGGTGCGCTTGCGGGCATGCAATTGCGGATGCCGCGTGAATTCTTCCACCGTGTTCATGCGCGCGTTGGCAATGGCGGCCTGGTCCAGCCTGGCGAGCAGCTCGTCGCTGCTCCAGCGGGCGAAGCGTTCTTCGATGAGCTGTTCGAGCGCATCGCGGTTGACCAGCCGCTGCGGATTGGTGGCAAAGCGGGCATCGGTGCCGACGGACGGGTCTTCCAGCACCGTCTGGCAGAACGACTCCCATTCGCGGGCGTTCTGGATGCCGAAGAAGATGCTGCGGCCGTCGCCGGCGCGGAACGGGCCGTAAGGAGCAATCGTGGCGTGGCGCATGCCGGTGCGCTTGAGCGGTGCGCCGGTGCCGCTGGTGTAGAAGGCCGGGTAGCTCATCCATTCGGCCATGGAATCGAACAGCGAGACTTCGAAGGCGGTGCCCTGGCCGGTGCGTTCGCGATGATAGAGCGCCATGAGGATACCGTTGAGGGCATACATGCCGGTGGCGGTATCGGCAATGGCCAGCCCGCATTTGGCCGGTTGCTCTTCGGTGCCGTTGATGGCGAGGAAGCCCGATTCGCACTGCACCAGCAGGTCATAGGCTTTTTTCTTGCCGTACGGGCCGCCGCTGCCGTAGCCGGAAACGTCGCAGGCGATCAGCGCCGGAAAGCGCTTGACCAGCGTGCGCGCGTCGAGCCCGAGTTTGGCGGCGGCGCCCGGCGCCAGGTTTTGCAGGAACACATCGGCCTTGGGCAGCAGCGCGTCGAGGACCTGCTTGCCCTCGGGGCTCTTGATGTCGAGCGCCAGGCTTTCCTTGGAGCGGTTGGTCCAGACGAACTGACTGGACATGCCGTTCATGGCGGTGTCGTAGTCGCGGCAAAAGTCGCCCCGGCCCGGACGCTCGATCTTGATCACCCGCGCGCCCCAGTCGGCCAGGTGGCGCGAGGCGATCGGTGCGGCAATGGCTTGTTCAAGCGTCACCACGGTGACGCCGGAAAGAGGAAGTGGCATGTCTGGTCTCCAGGACGGTTGGATTTTTCGTTGTAACGAGGCGAATGTCGTGCCGATGAAAAATCTTAGCCCGCAAAAGGAGACCCCGGGAAATACTCTTTTTGACTAGGGGGTATAGCCAAAACCAATGTGGTGGATGCCTGCAGCCGGCCAGGGAGATTAGGGCGTTACCTTCAGCGACGGCGCCAGGTCGGCCACGATCGCCTGGATGCAGTCCTGCACCGCGCGCGATGCGGCGGTCTGCGGGACGGAATTGAGGCGGCACAGCGCGACCGAGCGCTCCAGCGTCGGCTCCACCAGATAGCGCGCCGGCAGTTCGCCGTGGCTGCCGATGGTGATGAAGCCGGACAGGATCGTGGCGACGCTGCCGCGGCGGGCCAGCGAGAGCATGGTGGGCAGGGAGTCGATATCGGCGACGACGTTGAGCTCCAGCCGTTCGGCGGCAAACGTGCGTTCCACCAGCAGGCGCAAGCCGTTGGATTTGCCCGGCAGGACCAGCGGCACGCCGGACAGCATCGACAGCGGCAGCGACCGCGCCATTGGATCGCCGATCCAGGCCGCGCCGTGCACGGAGAGCAGTTCGTTGAACAGCGGGATGACGCTGATGCCGCGCGTCTCGGTCTCGCGGAACAGGATGGCCATGTCCAGCCGGCCGTTGGCCAGCAGTTCGGAGAGGCTGCCGCTCATGCTCTCGATGATCTGCAGTTCGATGCCGGGATACCTGCTGCGCATGCGGTCGAACAGCGGCACGGCGATGACAGTGGCGACGCTGGTGGGCAGGCCGATGGCGACCGGGCCGGAGAGTTCGTACTCGCCGCGGCGTACTTCGGCGCGCATCTGTTCGACCTGGCCGAGGATGGTTTTTGCATGCCGGTACATTGACAGTCCGGCCTCGGTCGGCCGCACGCCGGACCAGCTGCGCAACAGCAATGGAAGACCCATGTCGCCTTCCATTTCGACGATCTGCTGGCTCAGCGAGGGTTGCGAAATGGCCAGCTTCAGCGCGGCCTTGGAAAGGCTGCCGGCTTCGACGACGGCCACGAAGTAACGCAATTGTCGTACGTCCACGAACTTGTCTCCTACAGGTTCCATGGCGGGCGCCACACATGGAGAAACGATGGAAAAGCGGTGTTTTTATGGTTGGTATAGGCGTGGATTATATCCTCTATTGGCAATTCGTATTTGTAGCGCGGGCTTTTAACTCCCTATACTTTTTTCCAGCACCGGAGCAAGGCCCCGCCTTGCAACGATGGCCAATACCGCCGCAACACCACTACAACGATCGAGACATCAGGAGGCATCACCATGGCTGCACAAGCCCAGACCATCTTTATCAACGGCGCCTGGAGCGCCGCAGCATCGGGGGCGTCCATCGACGTGCGCAACCCTTCCGACGGTGAAGTGTTCACTGCGATTGCGCGCGGCGCCAAGGACGAAGTCGAGCGCGCAGTGCAGGCCGCGCGCCGCGCGCTGGCAGGCGCCTGGGGCAGCATGGCAGGCTTCGAGCGCGGCCGTATCCTGGCCCGGCTGTCGCAACTGATCCTGGACAACGAAGAAGACCTGGCGCAGCTTGAGGCGCGCGACACCGGCAAGCCGATCAGCCAGGCCCGCACCGATATCAAGGCCACGGCACGCTACTTCGAGTTTTATGCCGGCGCCTGCGACAAGATACTAGGCGACGTGCTGCCGTTCCTCGACGGTTTCCAGGTGACCGTCCAGCGCGAAGCGCGCGGCGTGGTGGGATTGATCATCCCGTGGAACTACCCGGCGTCGATGTTCGGCCGCACGCTGGGCCCGGCGCTGGCGACCGGCAACACCGCCATTCTCAAGCCGGCCGAAGACGCCAGCATGAGCTGCATCCGCCTGACGCAACTGGCCGCGCAGGCCGGCTTGCCGGCGGGCGTGCTCAACCTCGTCACCGGCCTGGGCGAAGAGGCCGGCGCGGCCTTGTCGAACCATCCGGATGTGGATTTCCTGTCCTTCACCGGCTCGCCGGAGGTGGGCACGCTGATCCAGACCGCGGCGGCGAAGAACCATGTGCCATGCGTGCTGGAGCTGGGCGGGAAATCGCCGCAGATCGTCTTCGACGATGCCGATGCAGAACTGGCCGCCAGGACGATTGTCGGCGTCATCACCCAGAATGCCGGGCAGACCTGCTCGGCCGGCAGCCGCGTGCTGATCCAGCGTTCTATCTACGACCGCTTCTCGGCGCTGCTGGCCGAAAAGATGGCCGCCATCCGCGTCGGCGCGCCGGCGGCCGACTTGCAATGCGGCCCGGTCATCAACGCCACCCAGGCCGACAAGGTCAAGGGGTTCATCGACCGCGCGCGGAAAGACGGCATCAAGGTGCTGGCGCAAGGGGGCATGGATGCCAGCGTAGTGAAGACGGGTTACTTCGTGCCGCCGACCTTGTTCGGCCCGGTGCCGACCACCCATGAACTGGCCCAGGACGAAGTGTTCGGGCCGGTGCTGGCTGCCATTCCGTTCGAGGACGAGGCCGAGGCGATTGCCATCGCCAACGGCACCGAATACGGCCTGGTGGCAGGCCTGTGGACCGAGAACGGCGCGCGCCAGATGCGCGTGGCCAAGAAGCTGCGCGTCGGCCAGGTATTCATCAACAACTACGGCGCCGGCGGCGGCATCGAACTGCCGTTCGGCGGCGTCAAGCGCAGCGGGCACGGCCGCGAAAAGGGCCTGGAAGCGCTCAAGGAATACACCGTCGCCAAGACCATCGTGCTGCGCCACGGTTGAACAGAACAACGCCATCCCATCAGGAGACAGACTGCATGACACCCATTCCCGAGTTTTCCCGCGCGGCCGTGCTGCGCGAATTCAAGGCGCCGCTGAAGATCGAAGAAGTGCCTGTGCCGCGCGAGCTCGAACCCAATGCCGCCATGGTCAAGATCGAGATGTGTTCGATCTGCGGCACCGATATCCATTTGTGGCAGGGCTCCCTGTCGCTGAAGGTGAACCTGCCCGTGATCATCGGCCATGAAATGGTGGGCCGGGTGATCCGCGCCGGCAAGGGCGTGGAGACCGACTCGGTCGGCACGCCGCTGAAGGTCGGCGACCGGGTGGTCTATACCCATACTTCCTGCGGCGGCTGCTATTTCTGCACCACTGCGCGCA
Organism: Herbaspirillum sp. SJZ099; assembly: GCF_007828355.1. Lineage (NCBI taxonomy): Bacteria > Pseudomonadati > Pseudomonadota > Betaproteobacteria > Burkholderiales > Oxalobacteraceae > Herbaspirillum > Herbaspirillum sp. SJZ099. The sequence continues at coordinate 211,587 of NZ_VIUO01000002.1, forward strand.
AGCCGACGCTATGCATCAACCGCCGCGCCTACATGTATGAAAACATCGAGCAGTCGCCTTACTTGCTGGGCGGGTTTTCCCAATACGGTTACGTGCTGCCGCAGTCCGGCCGCTTGCGCGTGCCTGACTCGGTTCCCAATGAGCTGGCCAGCCTGTCGAGCTGCGCGCTGCGTTCGGTGATGAACGCCTTCTCGCAACTGGGCGAGATCGAGCCGACCGAGACCGTGCTGATCCAGGGCGCCGGCCCGCTGGGCCTGCTGGCGACGGCCAATGCCCGCGTCCGCGGCGCCCGCAAGATCATCGTGGTCGGTTCGCCGGCGCCGCGCCTGGAGATGGCGCGCCAGTTCGGCGCGGATGTCTGCATCCCGGTGGAAGGCACGACCCCGCAGGAACGCCTGGACCTGGTGCTGCAGCACACCGAAGGGCGGGGCGCCGACATCGTCATGGAGTTCACCGGCGCGCCATCGGCCTTCAATGAAGGCCTGGCGCTGGCCCGCAAGGGCGGCCGTTACCTGGTGGTCGGCCAGTTGGGCGAAGGCGCCACCACGATGCAGCCGTCAATGATCGTCAAGAAGAACCTGCAGGTGATCGGCTCGTTCTCGGGCGATGCGCGCAGCTATTCGCTGGCCCTGCAGTTCCTGGAAAAGCACCAGGACGATTTCCCGTTCCAGAAAATGATCACCGGCCGCTACAAGCTCGATGAGGTCAACCTGGCGCTGGAGCGCATGAAGAATTTTGAGGAGATCAAGCCCGTGATCGCCGTCGACTGAGCGATGCCGGCAGCGCCGCGATAGAGAACCAGGCAGAGATCCAACGCATACCAAGGGTAGGGAGACAGCCGATGCTGCGGCAGGGTACCGCCTTGCCGTCGCCAGGCACATAAACGCCGACAACGGTCGGCAATTACATCAAGGAGATAGCAATGACTTTCGATCGCCGCAAATTCCTCATCACCGGGGCAGGTTCCGTCGCATTGGCCGCATCCGGCGTGATGGGCGCACCCTGGATTCGCCGTGCACATGCGGCCGAGTTCACCTACAAGGTCGGTACCGACTTGCCGGCTTCGCACCCGCTCAATACGCGTATCCAGGAAGCGGCCGATGCCATCAGGAAGGAAACCGACGGCCGCATGGAAATCCGCCTGTTCCCCAACAACCAGCTGGGCGGCGATCCCGACATGTTCGCCCAGTTGCGCGCAGGCGCGCTGGAGTTCTTCACCTTGTCCGGGGTGAACGCACTGTCGGCGCTGGTGCCGAAGACGGCGATTTCGGGCGTCGGCTTTGCCTTCAAGGATTACAACCAAGTGTTCTCGGCGCTGGACGGCGAACTGGGCGCACACCTGCGCGGCCTGATCAACAAGGCGGGACTGGAAGTGCAGGACAAGATCTGGGACAACGGCTTCCGCCAGATCACCAGCAGCGTCAAGCCGATCGCCACGCCGGGCGACCTGAAAGGCATGAAGATCCGCGTTCCGCCGGGACGCGTATGGATTTCCTTGTTCCGGGCCCTGTCGGCGGCGCCCACTTCGATCAGCTTCAATGAAGTGTATTCATCGCTGCAGACCCGGGTGGTGGAAGGCCAGGAGAATGCACTGGCGGTGATCGATTCGGCCAAGCTGTTCGAAGTCCAGAAGTATTGCTCGATGACCAGCCACATGTGGGATGGCTTCTGGTTCCTGGGCAACCGCAACGCCTGGCAGAAGTTGCCCTCCAGCGTGCGCGACGTGGTGTCCAGGCATCTCAATGCCCATGCGATGAAGCAGCGCGAAGATGTCGCCAGGCTGAACGCTTCGCTGCAAAAGGACCTGGAGGCGAAAGGCCTGGTCTTCAACCGGCCCAACATCGATGCCTTCCGCGATGTGCTCAAGAAGGGCGGTTTCTATGCCGAGATGCAAAAGACCTTCGGCGATGAAGAATGGTCGCTGCTCGAAAAAGTCACAGGGAAGCTGGCATGACTCCGGCCATCGCTGAAGAGTTCGCCGCGGCGCGCGGCGGCGAGGCAGCGGTTGCCGGGCCGCCGCATTCCATGCCCGGCTGGCTCAAGCGCATCGACCATGCGCTGGGGCTGATGGTGGCCGTGCCGGCCGCGCTGCTGGTGCTGGCGGAGATCGTGCTGCTGTTTTCCGGCGTGGTGATGCGGTATGCCTTTCACAACCCCTTGTCCTGGGGCGATGAGCTGGCGGCGATACTGTTTCTCTGGCTGGCGATGACCGGCGCGGCCACCGCCTTGCATCGCGGTGCGCACATGCGGATGACGGCCATCGTCAACCGTGCGGGAAAAGAGTGGGGCAAGATCTGGGACAACGTCGCCCTGATGTCCAGCATGCTGTTCCTCGGCCTGATCCTGGCGCCGGCATGGGCCTTCATCAGCCAGCAATGGGGATTGGTGACGCCGGCGCTGGAGTTCAACGATGGCTGGCGCGTGGCCGGCATCATGTATGCGGTGCTTTGCATGCTGGCCATGTGCATCGTCCGCCTGCTGGCGATCGGCTGGAAGCAGATGCTCGGCGGCATCTGCATGGTGGCGCTGGCGGTGTTCGCGCTGGAGTTCAGCGGCCCGCTGCTCAAGGACCTGGGCAACCTCAACTTGCTGATCTTCTTCGTCGGCGTGGTCGGCTTCACGGTGCTCAGCGGCATGCCGATCGCCTTCTCGTTCGGCCTGGCGACGTTTTCCTATTTGTCGCTGTCGACCACGATGCCGCTGGAAATCGTGGTCAGCCGGATGGACGAGGGCATGTCGCAGCTGCTGTTGCTGGCGGTGCCGATGTTCGTTTTCCTCGGCTTGCTCATCGAGATGACCGGCATGGCCAAGGCGATGATCAATTTCCTGGCCTCGTTGCTGGGGCATGTCCGGGGCGGCTTGTCGTATGTGCTGGTGGGCGCGATGTACCTGATTTCCGGCATTTCGGGGTCGAAAGCGGCGGACATGGCGGCGGTGGCGCCGATCCTGTTTCCAGAGATGACCAAGCGCGGGGAGAAGCCGGGCGAGCTGGTGGCATTGCTGTCGGCCACCGGCGCCCAGACCGAGACGGTGCCGCCGAGCATTGTGTTGATTACCATCGGTTCGGTCACCGGCGTATCGATCTCGGCGCTGTTTACCGGCGGCCTGCTGCCGGGCCTGGTGCTGGGTCTGGCCTTGTGCGTCCTGGTCTGGTGGCGCGCCCGCAAGACGACGCCGTCGGCGGCGCGGGCCTCGGGCCGCGAAGTCGGCAGCACCTTGCTGGTGGCCATTCCGGCGCTGGCGCTGCCGGTCGTGATCCGGGTGGCGGTGGTCGAAGGCGTGGCCACCGCCACCGAAGTGTCGACGGTGGGCATCGTGTATGCCGTCGTTGCCGGCCTGCTGCTGTACCGCACCTTCAACTGGAAACGCATCGGGCCGATGCTGGTGGAAACGGCGGCCCTGTCCGGCGCCATCCTCATCATCATCGGCACCGCCACGGCGATGGCATGGTCGCTGACCCAGTCCGGCTTTTCGCACAACCTGGCGCTGTTCATGGAGAACCTGCCGGGCGGGGCGATCGGTTTCATGGCCATGTCGATCGTGCTGTTCGTGGTGCTGGGCAGCGTGCTGGAGGGGATTCCCGCCATCGTGCTGTTCGGGCCGCTGATGTTCCCGATCGCCCGCGAGGTGGGCATCCATGAGGTGCAATATGCGATGGTGGTGATCCTGTCGATGGGCCTGGGCCTGTTCTCGCCGCCGTTCGGCGTCGGCTACTACGGCGCCTGCGCGGTCAGCAAGACCCATCCCGATGCCGGCATCAAACCGATCATCGGCTACATGGTCGCGCTGCTGATCGGCATCATCGTGGTCGCGGCCATCCCGTGGATCTCGATCGGGTTCCTCTGATATCGGAAACACATTCCGCAGCTTGGTATGTGGATTTGGCGGCAACTCCGGTTGCCGCCTTTTTTTATGTGCGACGGACCGGCGGAGAAAACAGCGCGGGAATCAGCGGGGAATCAGCGGGGAATCGGCTGGGGAATCGGCACGACAAAGCGATACCCGCCGGACTGGGCCGGACGGGTATCAGCGGAGGCGGGAAAATGGATAGGGAAGAGGCGGCGACGACGACGCTTCAAAGGTTGCCGCGCAATGCCGTGACGAAGAAATCGGCATTGCCCATCTGGCCGCCTTTCAGGGAAATTTCCAATCCGCGCAGTTCTTCCTTGTCGGAGATGACTTGGCACAATGGGGCGCCCGGCGCCAGCTTGGCCGAGATTTCCAGCGCGTCCGGCCCCAGCACCTGCGTGATCTGGCTGGACGTATCGCCGCCGGAGAGGATCAGGCGCTGCAGCGGCGCCGCCTTGAGGATGGCTTGCGTGAGCAGGCCCAGGCGCTGGCCCAGCAGGCGTCCGCCCTGATGGCGCGCCTGTTCGCGGTCCATGCCGCGCTGCGCCAGGCTGGCGATCATGGCATCGATGCGCGCATCCCCGGGGCCGCGCGCGGTATGGATGATGACGCTGCGCCCGGCGTGCAACGCGGCGACGGCCCGTCGCGCCATCGTCGCCTGCGCGTCTTGCCAGGTGTCGTCGCCGACCAGTGCGGTCGCGTCGACGGCGATCTCTTCAAAGCCGGCATCGATGGCGGCATCGACCTGCTGCGCGCTGAGCGGCGAGGCGCTGCCTGAGACGGCCAGGATGCAGGCGGCGCCATCCACATGCCGGTAACTGCGGCTGGCTTGCGGCAAGCGGCCTTGCGATTGCCACCATTGGGTCAGCGCATATTCCAGGCCTGAAGAGCCGACGGCGAAGAGCGTTTTGCGCGATGCCCGGCGCAATTGCGCTTCACGCTCCAGCAGCCGTCCGAGCTCGGTCAGGTGATCGCTGCTGGCGGTATCGAGCAGCACGGCGGCGGCGTCGGCAAACTGCGCATCCAGTTCCTGTTCGCGCGCCTGCGGCGCAAGTTCGAACAAGGGCAGGTGGAAATTGCCGATCGGCAGTGCGGTTTGCCGGCCCAGGTGCGCGGCCAGGTCGCCTTCATCCATCGGCGTGACGGGGTGGCGGCGCATGATGGGATGACGGTCGATACGGTAGACCCGGCCGTCGGTGCCAGAACGCGCAAACAGGTTCCCGAACAGGCAATAGCGCTGCAGCGCCGGCGTGCCGGCAACGATGGGAATCGCATCGGCGCCGATCTGGGCGCGCGCGATCTCCATGACCCGGCCGATGCTGCCGATGGCCGGCGAACTGTCGAAGGTCGAGCACACCTTGTAATGCACGATGGGCGCATCCAGGGCATGCAGCGCCTGGAACACCGGCGGCAGGGCGACATCCATTTCCGCCGGCGACATGCCGCGGCTGTCGCCGGCCACGCCGATGGCGTCGAAGCCGCCCAGCCGCTCCAGCATGGCCGGCGTGGGCGCTTTCAGAAAGAGCGCGCAACGCAGTCCGGAGAAGGCAAGCACTTCGAGCGCATCGGTCGAGCCGGTGAAATCGTCGCCATAGAATGCCAGGCGCAAGGTCGGGGATTGTCCGTTGCCGCGCATGCTCAGTCCTTGTTGAAATAAGCCAGTGCCGCCTTCAGCGCCGGACGGGTCTGGGCATATTGTTCCAGCGAGACGCCCGACACTGCCGCCTCCCATCCTTCCTTCATGCTGGCCACGCCCGCTGCGATGCCTTGCGGATGCCCGATGATGCCGCCGCCGGCCAGGTGCATCAGGTCGGTGGATTGCAGCAGGCGGTACAGGTCGGGCGCTTGTCCGGCCCATTGCCCGGAAGAGAACACCGGCATCAGCGGCCGGGTGCCGGCGAAACCGGCCAGGCACTGCCTGGCCGAAGCGATCACGGAATCGTCCGGTTCCCAGAATTTTCCGCGCAGGCCGTTGACGTGCAGATGGTCCACCCCTGCCAGGCGCCACAGCTTCTGGTAGGCGGTGAACGAGAAACCGAGATGGGGAAAGCGCGTGAACGCGCCCCAGCCATTGCGGTGGCCGTGGATCGGCAACTGCGTGTGGCGGCGCAGATGCTCTACCCCGGCAAAGCCGACCCAGTTGGCGCTGACCATCACGCAGGTGCCGCCGGCAGCCAGCACGGCGTCATGGCGCTGGCGCAGCTCTTCGATGCTGCCTGAAATATTGATGGCATACATGGGCATGCGTCCCAGGCGGTCGGCATGGCGCTTGAGCACCGGCATGACGGCTTGCAGGCGGGCGTCGAAGCTGGCGTAGTCGGGATCGGCCAGCAGTTCGTCGTCCTTGATGAAGTCGATGCCGGCCGCGCACAGCGCATCGACCATTTCCGCCGTTTGTTCAGGCGACAGGCCGATGCTCGGCTTGATGATGGTGCCGACGATGGGGCGGCCATGCACCCCGGCGAATGCGCGTGTGCCTTCGATGCCGAACCTGGGGCCGGGAAAGCGCGCGGCGTAATCGTCCGGCATGTCGATGTCGAGGATGCGCAGGCCGGTGATCTCGCCCAGCTCGAACAGGTTGCCGGCGACGGTGGCCAGCAGCGAAGGCAGGTTGGCGCCGACATTGGCGCACGGGAAGGCGATTTCTACTTCGCCGCGATGGAACACGCCTTGATGGCCGTTGCGTTCGGCGTGGGCGCTGCGCAGCGACGGCTCCATGGCCGGCGGCAGCATGGCGACATGGATGACGCGGGCGCGCGAACGTTGCTTGAGCTCTTCGGTTTCGCCGGGCAGGGAAAGAAAGGTCCCGCTGGATTGTTCGCCGGCGATGATTTCCGCCGCCTTCGGAATGGGGACGGTGCTTTCGACGAAATAGCGGGCGGTGAATTCTTTGCGTGGAGAAGGTTGGTTTGGCATGTCGGCTACGGGTTATTGGCAGCGCCGTATGGTGTTGTCGTATGGCGCAGCAAGGTCGTCTCTTGTCGTTTGAGTTGGGATGGCGCACACCGGGCGGCCAGTGTCGAATATAAGATTGACCGTCAAAAGCATCAAACGATATGATTTCTGGACGCCCTGCAAAAAACTCACAATAGCGAAGACAGGCCACACCAGGATTGCCCGTGCCACCGTCTCTGCACGACACCCCCGGGCATGCAGAACAGAGGAGACATGCCAGATGGCATATGTTGCGCCAACGCGGATACCCCGCCCGTCCCTGAATGCGCTGCGCGCGTTTGAAGCGACCGCGCGCTTGCGCAGCTTCGGCGCGGCGGCCGAAGAGCTGTCGGTCACGCATGGCGCGGTGAGCCGGCATATCCGCTCGCTGGAAGACACGCTGGGCGTCATGCTGCTCATGCGCAACGCCCATTCGACCGAACCTACCCCGGAGGGCGCGCGGCTCGCGGAAGGGCTGTCGCGCGCCTTCAACCTGATCCAGGCCAGCGTGGAGCAGGTCAAGCCGGGGCCGTTGATCCTCTCCTGTTCCGAGTCCATCATGATGTATTGGCTGCTGCCGCGGCTGGCGCAGTTCCACGATCGCTATCCGGACATCAAGGTCAGCTTCAACATGAACCATGGCCATGTCGATTTCGCGCGCGACAACGTGAGCGTGGCGATCCGCATCAATACCATCGAGCCGCCGCGCGACATTGTGCCCATCGAGTTGGTGCCGGAGTGGATCGGGCCGGTGTGCACGCCGGAATACATGCGCTCATCCAGCCTGCGCATCCCGGCCGATTTGGCCCGGGTGCGCCTGCTGGCCACCAAGACGCGCCCGCAGGCCTGGCAAGAGTGGTGCGACGCTTCCGGCCAGGCCGGAGTGCAGCCCGTCATCGCGGAGGCCTTCGAGCATTTCTACCTGCTGATCCAGGCGGCGAAATGCGGATTGGGCGTGGCCAATGTCCCGCGCATGCTGGTGCGCGACGAACTGCGTTCGGGCGCCCTGGTGGCGCCGTTCGGTTTTGTGCCGGGACCGCATCACCTGGTGCTGTGGGTGGCGCCGCATATGGCCGGACGCCACCAGGCCGATGCGCTGGTGGCGTGGCTGAAGCAGGAACTGGACGCCGCCGAAGGCGCTGCCTGAACCGTGCTTGCTTACATCGCCGAACCGCCATCGGCGTTGTAGACCGAGCCGGTCACGAACGACGATTCATCCGACGCCAGGAAGGCCACGACCGCAGCGATTTCATGCGGCTGCGCGCCGCGCGCCAGGGGCGTGGACGCCATGATGGTATCGACGAAACCAGCCGGCTTGGTTTCCAGCTGGCGGGCCACGAAATCGGTCAGGGTGAAAGCGGGCGCGACCACGTTGGCGCGTACGCCGGTCTTGGCGAACTCGCGGGCGATCGATTTGGTCATGGCGATGACGGCGCCCTTTGAGGTGGCATAGGCCGCCGTGCCCAGCATGCCGCCGCCGCGGATGCCGGCAATCGAGCTGATGTTGACGATGGCGCCGCCAGCCTGCCTGACCATGTGCGGCAATACCGCCTGGCAGCACAACCAGGTTCCGGTGGTATTGACTTCCATCACCTTGCGGAATTCGGCAGGCGCGATGTCGAGGAAAGGTTTGGCGCTTTCCAGCCCGGCGCTGTTGACCAGCGCATCGATCCGCCCCCACTTGCCGATGACCGCCTCGGCCATCCTGGCCACGCTGTTTTCATCCGACACGTCGATTGCCATGGCCATCGCTTGCAAGCCTTGCGCCTGGAAATGTTGCGCAGTTGCCAAGGCGGCATCTGCGCGCAGGTCGGCAATGGCGACGCGGTAGCCGCGCTGGGCCAGCATGAGGGCGGATGCTTCGCCGATACCGCTGGCGCTGCCGGTAACGATGGCGACTTTGGTATTGTTCTCCATGTTTTTTCTGGGTAGGTATTGGGTTGATGAATGACGCGCGCAGCCTGAAACCATCACGTCTACGCCGCATCTTAAGAGACGGGTATGCGGCGGGCAAACGATATGAAATCCCGGTAATGTGAGCAAAAGTCACAGGCGGAAATGGCATGGCGGCCGCCTGAATGCGGCCAATGTCCTTTTCCTGCGGAATGCGGAATGCGAAAATCCGGGCCGGAACACCTGAACCAGGAGAAGAATCAATGAGAGACGAAATCAAGATCCGCCCGGAAGAGCATTCCGACATCGGCGCAATCCGGGATGTCACTGAAGCGGCATTCAGGCATGCGGCGTATTCCAGTCACACGGAGCACTGGATTGTCGATGCCTTGCGGAGAAGCAATCAGCTATCCATTTCCCTTGTGGCCGAGCTCGATGGGAATATAGTCGGCCATGTCGCCATTTCGCCCGTCAGCATTGCGGCTGGAGTAGCGGGAGTGGCCGGGGTGGCCGGCTGGTACGGTCTCGGCCCCATTTCCATCCTGCCTGGGCACCAGGGAAAAGGCATCGGCTCCGCACTGATGAGGGAGGCGCTGTCCGAACTCAAGGCACGCAATGCGCAAGGGTGTGTCGTCCTTGGCGATCCCAATTACTATGGACGATTCGGGTTCCGCGTTCATGAGGGGCTTTTTTATCCGGGCGTTCCCCCCGAATATTTCCAGGCGCTTGCGTTGAATGGCGGCATGCCCACCGGCGAGGTTGCCTACCATGACGCATTCAATGCGACAGAATGACGAGAAATAAAAAGAGCAAGACCTGTCATTGCGACCGGCGCGCTATTCTTCTGCCTCGGGAGCGAATTCCTCAGCAATATCAACGCTCAGTACGAAGTGTCGGCGCAGGTGGGGTGGGTGATCGATACCGGCGCATGCCCTGCTCAATCCGGCAACGACACAACCGCTGTCCAAACTTGCGACTGGCGTACCGAACCGATTCAATCGGCCTCGCAACACCTTGAATTGAGGGGGCATGGGGCAAAGGGCCAAGCAGGTATTCAGCCATCGTCTTTCTGTATGACCTGGATTTTGTTGCTGCTGCGGGTTGTCCTGGAGGTGCTGGCTAAAATGGCGGCACGCATTTCTTTGGTCATGAGTTCCGCGGCGGGCCGAAGCACATCGCCCTTGCGGGTGATCAGGCCCAACGGGCGCGTGATGACGGGCCTGGTAAGGCGCTTTGAAACGATGCCGGTATAGGGCGCGCCTGTGATGGCAAGCTCCGGCAGCAAGGCGATGCCGACGCCGGCCGCCACGAGGCTGATGGCGCCGGAGACATGGTTGATTTCGTACTGGATGACGGGCCGCTCCTGGATCCTGGCGAAGGCGCGATCGATGACGCCGCGGTTGCCGCTGCTTGACGAGACCGAGACCAGCCTTTCGCCGCAGAGCGCTTCGCACGAAACCGACCCCAGGTGCGCAAGCGGATGATCCGCCGGCATCACCGCCAGATAGTGTTCATTGGCGATTTCTTCAAACTCGATGTCCGCTTCCTGCGCGCCGATGAAGTTGATGCCGAAGTCGGACTCCCCCTTGCGAACGCTTTCGAGAACGTCGATGGCGCTTTCGTCGATGACTTTCACCCTGACGTTGGGATGCTGCAGCGAGAATTTCCGCAATACGCGCGGAAGGACGCGGGTGGCCACCGAAGGAATGCAGGCGACCGTGACGTGCTCCCTCCTGTGAACCGTTCCTTGCTCGACGTTCTTCATGGCAATGTCGAGTTCCTCCAGCACCGCCAGGGCATGGGTGAGGAAGATCTCGCCGGCGCGCGTGAGGGAAACGCGCCGCGTCGTCCTGTTGAACAGACGTTCCTGGAGCGCATGTTCAAGGTTCTCGATGCGCCTGCTGAGGGCGGGCTGGGAGATGAAAAGCCCTTCTGCCGCGGCCTTGAAGCTCGATTGCCGGGCCACGGCGACAAACGCCTGAATTTCACTGGTCTCGATATTGATGCGCATTGTTTATTAATCGTTAAATTAAATGCATTTAACTTTTTAAACAGATTTGCCCAATATTGCAAGTTTCAATAACTCTACTGAAGGAGACCGTGATGAAAAGGAATTCTCTGGCCGTTCAATTCAAACGTGTGGTCTTCGCGTTGGCGCTCGTCTCGGTCGCAAGTTGGGCCCAGGCGGCGGATATCCACGTGGTCAGCTCGGGCGGCTTTGCCGCGGCGTACAAGGCGCTGGGCCCGGGCTTCGAGAAGAAGACCGGCCATAAGCTGATTTCCGATTGGGGGCCTTCCATGGGCGAGACCCGGCAAGCGATTCCCAATCGCCTGGCCCGGGGCGAACAATTCGACGTGGTCATCATGGTTGGCGATTCGCTGGATGGTTTGGTCAAGGCCGGCAAGGTGTCGCAAAAAGACCATGAGCTGCTGGCCTTGTCCCGCATCGGCCTGGCGGTCAAGGCCGGCGCCCCCAAGCCGGACATCTCCAGCATCGATGCCTTGAAGAAGACCTTGCTCGCCGCGCATTCGATTGCGTATTCCGATAGCGCCAGCGGCGTTTACCTGTCGACGGTCCTGTTCAAGCGTTTGGGAGTGGAGGAACAGCTCAAGGGAAAAGCCCGCATGATTCCGGCCGAACCCGTCGGCAACGTGGTGGCGCGCGGTGAAGCGGAGCTGGGCTTCCAGCAGCTATCCGAGTTGAAGCCCCTGGCCGGCATCGACATCGTCGGCCCGCTGCCGGAGGCGGCGCAACAGGTGACGCCCTTCTCTGCGGGCATCGTCGTCGGCGCGCGGCAGCCGGAAGCGGCCCGTGAGCTGCTGGACTACCTCGCCTCCCCGGAAGCGCAGGACATCATCAGGCAAGCGGGGCTGGACCCGGCTCCCAGGCACCGACAATAAACTGAACCAGGCGAGCGAGAGAGACAATAATGCATAACCAACACGCCAAACCATCGAAACTGTCGACCGTCATTCGCGTGACGAGCGGCAATTTCCTGGAAATGTTCGACTTCTTCCTGTACGGCTTTTACGCCAGCTACATTTCGAAGACCTTTTTCCCGTCCGACAATGAGTTCGTATCGCTCATCCTGACGTTCGGCACATTCGGCGCGGGCTTCCTGATGCGCCCCCTGGGCGCCATCATCCTGGGTTCCTACATCGACCGCGTCGGGCGCCGGCAAGGCCTCATCGTCACCTTGAGCATCATGGCGGTCGGCACCGTACTGATCGCTTTTGTGCCGGGATATGCGTCGATCGGCATCGCCGCGCCGATCCTGGTTCTCATCGGACGCCTGTTGCAAGGCTTCTCGGCCGGCGTCGAGCTGGGCGGCGTTTCCGTGTACCTGGCGGAAATGGCGACGCCAGGCCGCAAAGGTTTCTACGTGAGCTGGCAATCCGCCAGCCAACAGGCTGCCATCATGGCATCCGCGCTGATCGGCTATCTGCTGAGCCAGTGGCTGGCGCCGGCCCAGATCAGCGATTGGGGATGGCGCGTTCCGTTCTTTATCGGCTGCATGATCGTGCCGGTGATTTTCATCATCCGCCGTTCGCTCCAGGAAACGGAAGAGTTCCTGGCGCGCAAACACCATCCTTCCTTCGGCCAAATTGTGGCGTCGATCGCCCAGAACTGGAGGATTGTCATCGCCGGGATGATGATGGTGGTCATGACGACGGTTTCCTTCTACCTGATCACCGTCTATACGCCGACCTTCGGTAAGAACGTCCTGAAACTGTCGGCATCGGAAAGCCTGATTACGACCTTCTGCGTCGGGTTGTCGAACTTCATCTGGCTGCCGATCATGGGCGCCGTATCCGACAAGGTGGGGCGGCGCCCGGTCCTGATCGTCTTCACGCTGCTGGCGATCCTGACCGCCTATCCGGTGATGAGCTGGCTGGTCGCCAACATCAGTTTCCGGAATTTGCTGATCACCGAACTGTGGTTGTCCTTTATCTATGCCAGCTACAACGGCGCGGCAGTGGTGGCGCTCACTGAAGTGATGCCTGCCCATGTGCGCACGGTCGGCTTTTCGCTCGCCTATAGTCTGGCGACGGCGATTTTCGGCGGCTTTACCCCGCTGGTCTCTACCTGGCTTATCGAAGCAACCGGCGACAAGGCTTCCCCCGGTTACTGGATGACCTTCGCCGCCGTATGCGGACTGGTTGCCACGGTTCTTCTGTATCGCAACCAAGGCCGCGATACGGCCATCGGCGGCGTGGGGCAGGCGAGCCGGTAAGCGAGTCGGTAAGCGCGCCGGCGGCGGAGGGATTGGGAAGGAAAACCCCTCCGCGCCGCGGCCGCCGGGATCATGCGGGCAGTCCGGAGGGGGCTTGTCTTCGCCAGCCGGCCAATGGCACGGGATGTTAAGATTTGTGCGCAACAGAGGGAGCGCGCCGTTGCGAAACGCCTCCTGAAAAATAATGCACTGATCCCGGGTCTTGTATGGAAATCCGCCAGCTAAGATATTTTGCCAGCATCGTTGAACACGGCAGCATCGGCAAGGCCGCGCTGGAGCTGGGCATGGTGACCTCGGCCCTGAGCCAGCAGATCACCAGGCTGGAGAACGAACTGGCGACCCGCTTGCTGCAACGGACTTCCACCGGCGTGGTGCCGACCGACGCCGGGATCGCCTTTCTGAAGCAGGCGCAGCTGGCGTTGCGGCATATCGACGACGCGGCGCTGGCGGCCCGCCAGGCACGCCTGTCCGGCCATGTCAGCGTTGGCATGGCCTCCAGCACGGCGGGCGTGATGGGGCTGGCGTTCATGGCGGCGATGCGGGCGCGTTATCCGGATGTGCGCCTGCGCATGGTGGAAAGCCTGTCCGGCCATTTGGGGGCCATGCTCGGGGCGCGCCAGATCGATCTGGCCATCCTGTTCCAGGAAGAACCGGCGCAGCGCTGGAGCGTGATGCCCTTGCTCGACGAGCGCCTGTTCGTCATCGGCGCGGCGACGTTGCCGGGCATGCCCGCGGCGCGCCAGGCACGGTTGAAATCGCTGGGAGACTTGCCCCTCATTCTTCCGACCCGCAAGCACGGGCTGCGCTCCTTGCTGGATACGGCGTTCAAGCATGCGGCCTATGCGCCTCGCATCGTGATGGAAGTCGACGGCTTGCCCATCCTGATGGATGCCGTGCGCGCCGGCATTGGCGCCACCATCCAGCCTGGCGCCGCGCTGGCCCGTTCGGAGAACGCCGGCCTGGCCAGTGTGCCGCTGGCCGGCGGCGACGCCACGCGGCCGAACCTGATCGTCAGCGTATCGGATGACGAATTGTCCCCGGCCGGCCTGGCCGCCCGCGTGCTGCTGGCGGAGGTGGCGCGCAAGCAGGTGGAAGAGGGACGCTGGCCTGGCGCCGCCCTGCGTCCCACCACCCTTCACAAAAACTGAATATCTCTTGCCGGCCCGCCGATAGCGGCGCGGGGCCGGCGTGCCTATAGTCGTCTCCTGGACATATCTCAAGGAGGGGACGGCGATGATCGACGTTCTAGTCATCGGCGGCGGCAACGCCGCGCTGTGCGCCGCCATTATGGCGCGCGAGGCCGGCGCCTCGGTGTTGATGCTCGAATCGGCGCCGCGCGCCTGGCGCGGCGGAAACTCCCAGCACACCCGCAACCTGCGCTGCATGCACGACGGCCCGCAGGACGTGCTGGTGGATGCCTATCCGGAAGAGGAATACTGGCAAGACTTGCTGAAGGTTACCGGCGGCCTCACCAATGAGCACCTGGCCCGCCTCACGATCCGGGCCTCGGCCATCTGCCGGCCCTGGATGCGCAAGCACGGCGTGCGCTTCCAGCCGCCGCTGTCGGGCGCCTTGCATGTGGCCCGCACCAATGCATTCTTCATGGGGGGCGGCAAGGCCTTGGTCAACGCCTATTACCGCAGCGCAGAGGCGCTGGGGGTGCAGGTTCTCTACGACACGCCGGTTGACGCCATCGAGCTGGATGGCGCACGCTTCGTCGCCGCGCGCAGCGGCAGCCGCCGTTTCGCGGCGCACGCCTGCGTGCTGGCTGCGGGCGGCTTCGAATCCAATCGCGAATGGCTGCGCGAGGCCTGGGGGCCGAACGAGCGCGGGGAATGGCCGGCCGATAATTTCCTGATCCGCGGCACCCGCTTCAACCGGGGCGACCTGCTGCGTTTCATGATCGATGCCGGCGCCGACAAAATCGGCGATCCGACCCAAGCCCATATGGTGGCCATCGATGCGCGGGCGCCGCTGTATGACGGCGGCATTTGCACCCGTATCGATTGCGTCTCGCTGGGCGTGGTGGTCAACCGCGATGGCGAGCGGTTCTATGACGAGGGCGAGGATTTCTGGCCCAAGCGCTATGCCATCTGGGGACGCCTTGTGGCGCAGCAGCCTGGGCAGATCGCCTATTCGGTGATTGACGCCAAGGCGGTCGGGCACTTCATGCCGCCGGTATTTCCCGGCGAGAAGGCCGACACCCTGGCGGAACTGGCCCGCAAGCTGGGCGTGCCCGAGGCGCGCTTCGTCCAGACCGTCGAAGCCTATAACGCCGCCTGCAGCGGCGGCCGTTTCGACCATACCGTCTTGGACGACTGCCGCACCGAACATCTGCATCCCCCCAAGACCCACTGGGCACGGCCGATCGACAAGGCGCCGTTTTACGGCTACGCCCTGCGGCCTGGCGTGACATTTACCTACCTGGGCCTGAAGGTCAATGAGCAGGCCCAAGCTCATTTCTCCGGCCAGCCCAGCGAGAACCTGTTCGTGGCTGGTGAAATGATGGCCGGCAATGTTCTCGGCAAGGGCTATACCGCCGGAGTAGGCATGTCCATCGGCACCGCTTTTGGACGCATCGCCGGCGCCCAGGCGGCGCAGTTCGCCACACGGCAATCTGGAGTTGAAAATGCACAAACTTGAAACCCTGGCCAGGCAGGCGCGCGACGATGCCGGCAATGCCGGTTCCTCCCCGGCGCCGGCACATCGGCGCATCATTCCCATCGCGGCGATGAACGCCGAAGAAACCGAAGTGGCGCGGCAGATGCAGATCTGCAATGCCTGCCGCTATTGCGAAGGTTTTTGCGCGGTCTTCCCGGCCATGACGCGGCGGCTGGAATTCGGCAAGGCCGATGTCCACTACCTGGCCAACCTGTGCCACAACTGCGGCGCCTGCTACCACTCCTGCCAGTACGCGCCACCGCATGAATTTGCGGTCAACGTGCCCAAGGCCATGGCCAAGGTGCGGCTCGACACCTATGCCAGCTATGCGTGGCCGGCGGCGGCCGGGGCGCTGTACAAGCGCAACGGATTGGCGGTCGCGCTGGCGCTGGTGGCCGGCCTGGCGCTGTTCCTGCTGATGGCGCTGGCGGCCAATGGCACGCTGGCCGGCGGTCAGCTGGGCGCCAACTTCTATGCGGTGTTTCCCCACAACCAGTTGGCCGGGATGTTCGGCGCGGTTTTCGGATTCTCCGTGTTGGCGCTGGGCATCGGCGTGACGCGTTTCTGGCGCGATGTCTCGGCCGGAACGGCGAGCGCCGGCGCCGTGCTCGAAACGACCGGCAATGTGCTCGCGCTGACTTATCTGGGGGGAGGTCACGGCGAGGGATGCAACGAATCCGACGACGCGTTCACCCTGTTGCGCCGGCGCTTTCACCACTTCACTTTCTACGGTTTCATGCTGTGCCTGGCGGCGACTACGGTGGCGACCTTCTATCACTATGCGCTGGGGATGGAGGCGCCTTATCCGATCTTGAGCTTGCCCGTCCTGCTGGGAACGGCCGGCGGCATCGGCTTGCTGATCGGGCCGGCCGGCCTGCTGTGGCTGAACCTGCGGCGCCATCCCGAGCATGGCGATATCAGGCAACGCCCCATGGACCGCGGCTTCATCGTATTGCTCCTGTTGACCAGCCTGACGGGCTTGGCGCTGCTGGCCTGGCGCGACAGCGCTGCCATGGCGGCACTGCTGGCCCTGCACCTGGGATGCGTGATGGCGTTGTTCGCCACGCTCCCCTACGGCAAGTTCGCCCATGGCATCTACCGCTGCGCAGCACTGCTCAAAGCCGCCATCGAAAAACGACAGGCCGTCCACATCGATCCCGGATCCACCTGATTCGCCCGATCCACCGAGGCCGGCCAGGACGGGTCAATAAAAAGAGAAAGGCCCGTCATTGAGGCTCGTCTTGAGACCAGTCATGGCGCCCGGCGCGCTATTTGCGTTCTATCCGCGCTTGCTGCGGCGCCATTTTCCCCAGCATGCCCGCATCGCCCTGAATCCTGCCCAGCTTGACCAGTCCCTTTGAATAGCCGAATCCCTTGTAGAAAATCGCCAGGTTTCCCCAAGGGGCATAGAAGGCGATATCTCCTGCCTTAGGAGTGAATCCCTCGGGAGAGCCGGCTGTTGAAAGCCCTCTGGGCAGTTGGGCGATCTTTTCCGTGCGGTTGTAATCGGTCAGTTCGACAGATAGGGGGAGCATTGCCGCGAAATCCTGCGCGGCGGCGCTGGATTCCAACTCTGCGGTAAGCACAGCGTCATTGGTCGTAATGCGGATCTGAATGGTGCCAGTCATTGTGGTCGCAGTTTGCTGTAGAGGATCGGAAGACGCTTCAGCAATGGCTGGAGCGGTCAATACGCATGCCGTCATGAGCGCCGGCATGCGAAAGGAAGAACGGTTCTTGGACATATTAGGGTTGAGATGCTTTGCTTTCCACGGTTCATTGTTTCAGCAATGGGCAAATCAGAATACCGATCGATGGCTACTTGCTCCCATAAGCCACATTAATTAATCGGGCTTGCTGTCCTCGCATTGCCCAGGCATTGTCACGCATCTCGCCATGCATATCGCCGCGCATCAATGTCGGCGGCTCTCATAGCGAAGCGCATTGACGACCAACGCAAATGCCGGCGACGGCTGCCGCCGGCTCGGATAGTACAGGTGATAGCCCTCAAATCTGGGGCACCAGTCTTCGAGCACTCTGACCAACCGTCCCGATTCCAGGTGAGCGGCCAAATCGTCCTCCGGCAACAGCAGTATGCCCAGGCCGGCCAATGCCGCATCAATCTGCGGCGGCGCCGTATTGAAGATCAAGGTGCCGTCCACCCGCACATTGATCTTCTTGCCGCGCTTCTCGAAGTCCCAGACATAGAGCCCTCCCGAGGTAGGCATGCGCTGATTGATGCAGTTGTGGGACATCAGGTCGTCGGGATGTTTGGGAACCGGGTGTTGTTCGAAGTAAGCGGGCGATGCAGCGACGACCATCCTCAGCGGCGGGCCAATCGGAATGGCGATCATGTCCTTGTCGATCGTCTTGCCCCAGCGCACGCCGGCGTCAAAGCGGTCGGCGACGATGTCTCGAAACGCATAGCTCATGTCGAACTCGAACTTGATGTCCGGGTACTCCCGCAGCAGCGGCGTGAGCTTGGGAAGCAGAATGCGCTCAATAATGCCGTCTCCGGAAGTGATGCGCACCGTACCGCCGGGCTTCTCGCGCATGGCGGTCAACGCGTCCAGTTCGGCCTCGATCTCGTCAAAGCGATTATGCGCTGAACCACTCGCAAACGCTGCAACAGCGCCAGCAGATCATCGCCGAGGCGGCCCGGCAGCGATATGCCGAGTTCACCGGCGGCGCGACCAGGTATACCAGCGGCACGGTGCATCGGCTTGATGCGGATACCCACCCGATCCAGCGCGAGTTCTATGACTTCTATCGCACGCCTCGCGGCGAATTCACGCCGGCGACCTCGACTCCCGAGGTCACCACGCATCCGACGCTGACGAGCAACGTGAAGTTCATGAACTTCTACCCCTTCAACGATATCGAGACGATCTCGCCGCGCCCGATGCTGTTCATTGCCGGCGACCAGGCGCATTCGAAGGAGTTCAGCGAGGAAGCATATCGCCTGGCCGGACAGCCCAAAGAGCTCTATTGGGTCAAAGGCGCGGGGCACGTGGATCTCTACGACCGCACCGATCTCATTCCCTTCGACAAACTGGCGTCCTTCTTCCGTTCAAGCTTGAAATGAAGCGCGCATGAGGCAATCCGGGTAATCCGGGCAATGTAGCGCCGCCCGGTGAACCCTGGAAACAGCTCATCTAAAGCAGCTCATCTTCATTCATCCGGCTGTCAAAAATCGGGAGTTCGCTGGCGCAAGTCAGGCCAGTTTCTGACATACCTCTGAAATGCTGTCGCCTAACATGGCGATTCAGCCATGCACGGAGGTCGACATGAATACCCATGAGACAGAATCCATTCCACCCCAGCACCAGGATCGTCAGCCCGGCAGCGAGCAGCTGATGGAACCGCAGCCGGCATCCGGGCCGGCTGCCCGCCCGGCGCGGCGCCTGGCCGGAAAAGTCGCGCTGGTTTCCGGCGGCGACAGCGGCATCGGGCGCGCCGTCGCGCTGGCCTTCGCGCAGGAGGGCGCCAGGTTGGCCATCGTCTATCTCGATGAGCACGAGGATGCGCACCGTACCTGCGACGAGGTGCAGGCGATGGGCTCGCCCTGCCTGCTGCTGCCGGGCGACATCGCTTCCCCGGCCTTCTGCCGGCAGGCCGTGCAGTCTACGATCGATGCCTATGGCCGTCTCGACGTGCTGGTCAACAACGCTGCCCAGCAGTATCCGGCGGCCACCATCGAAGATATCTCCGGCGAGCAGCTGGAGCACACCTTCCGCACCAATGTCTTTTCGATGTTCTACATGGTCAAGGAGGCGCTGCCTTACCTCACGCGCGGCGCGCGCATCATCAATACCGCCTCGGTCACCGCCTATCGCGGCAGCAAGCACCTGATCGATTACTCGGCGACCAAGGGAGCGATCGTCTCGTTTACGCGTTCGCTGTCACAGCAGCTGGCGCAGGCCGGCATCCATGTCAACGCAGTCGCGCCGGGACCGATCTGGACGCCGCTGATCCCATCCAGTTTCACTGCCGAAGAGGTTGAACAGTTCGGCAAGAACGTGCCGCTGGGCCGCCCCGGCCAACCGGACGAGGTGGCGCCGGCCTACGTCTTTCTCGCCAGCGAGGGCGCTTCCTACATGACCGGGCAAGTGCTGCACCCCAACGGCGGCGAGATCATCAACAGTTAGGAGGACGCATCATGCTCACCCGCAATCAACCGTTGCCGGAAGGCGAAGCCGATTCTTGCCGGGAGGCCTGTTGGTATTGCCACGAGGTCTGCCGCAAAACCGCCTTCGACATGAGCCCGGCTGCGGCGCAGGAAATGAACCTGGACGATGTCCGCGTGCTGTTCGAATGCGCCGAGCTGTGCCAGCTGTCGGCCAACTGGCAACTGTCGGGCTCGCCATATCGCCGCCAGATATGCGCCGTGTGCGCGCAGGTCTGCCGCGAATGCGAGCGCCGCTGCGCGGGCAAGATCGACATGGAAGAGTGCGAGTACGCCTGCCGCCGCTGTGCGGAAAGCTGCGAGGCGATGGCGTGATGCGCCGGTCGCTGCCGCGCAGGCCCGGCCCTCATCAAGCCGCGCCGACTTCATTGTCGGAAAATGCTCACCAGGAATGGCGTGCTGGGCCGATAGCCGCGTGGCGGCGACTTCGTTAGGCTGGATGTTCGGAGCGCCGATGCGCGTCCGAGTTTTTCAACCGACCAAGGAGATATGCAAATGTCTAGTGAACATACCCGTGGTGGCAGCCACGAACAGCACGTCAAGGCAGGACAGCAAAGCCACAAGAACTCGCCGGGGGCGGGCAGCGGCGGCGCCAGGTCGGCCGGCTCTTCCCAGGGCGGCACGCATGAGCAGCACGTGAAGGCCGGGCAGCAAAGTCACAAGAACACCAAGTGATGCGCTGACCGCCTCAACGGCAACGGCCGTCTGCAAGGCGGCCGTTGCTTCGTCAACAGGCTGGCCTGAGGCGGCCATGATGACGAGCGTTCCTGAAGGGAGGCTGTCATATCCGTCGCATCCTTTTTCAGGGACGGCGGCCTCGAATCCCAACGATTACAATGGAAAAATGAATGAAAACTCAACAGATCGTTCTTTCAATGGCGTTATCGCTGGCCGCGGCTGCGGTCAGCGCCCAACCGTTTAGCCAGCCGGGTCCCACCGGCGATAATCGCGCCGCCACCGGGAACCCCGGCACGCAGGAGCCACCGGCAGGCAACGGGAAAAAGGCTGCGCAGCAGAAGAAACCGATGCGCGGAGGCGCCGCCGCGCCAGGCGCATCGAAGCGGGCGGCGCCGGATAGCCCGGCGCCTGTCCACTCCTCGGGAACGCCGGCAGAAAACTCGTCGCGGCCGGAAAGCGCGAAATAAACGGGCTTGGCCGATTCCCCAGCGTTACCTTCCATCGATCGCGGGTAGCTATCACGAGCAGATTTTGCTCGTGATAGAACCGCCGATCTCATGCCGCCAGCGCCAAGGATTGATTAGCCTGGCTAATATCCTCTTTAAGTATTCTTCACCTAATCTGTACTTTGCGAACCGGCGTCAACAGTCGCCAGCACTGGCTCTGGTAATCGACGCGTTGAAAATGACCTCGTGATAAGCCAATGGCGAAGGCCGATATCGACCATTCACCCTGGCGCCGGCTGGACGTCCATTGCAGGCGAGTCGTTTATGCGTGCTCAGATAATTGGCAAGTTCTGCCTGAAGCCGCCTGGGCTGCCTTGCAGGATTGGGCATCCGTGCTATCCACGGGCTTTTCCCCGACAACCTTGGCAAACGCTCCGTCACGAACATTGAGACCTATCGAGGTTGCGCGATGGTGCTGGCTAAATCAGCCAGTGTGGTGCCGCGCATAGCTTCGCTGAATCGTTCATGCGCTTGTTGCAGTGCTCCGCCTACGGCCGAATTGACCGCAGCCTCGACCGGGCATTGGGGATGGTCCGACGATGGTCCAATTGCGAAGATATTTTCTGTGCTCAGTGCATTTTGCACGTCCAGTAGTGACACATGCTCGGCTGGCTTGGCGAGGATCCAACCGCCGCCTTTCCCGCCTTCCGATTGGACAATGCCGTGGCTCTTCAAGCATGCCATCGTTCTTCTGACGACCACCGGATTCGTGTTCAGCATGAGCGCAATGGTTTCCGACGTTTCCCTGCCGCCGAGTAAATGCATATGAACCAGAACGTGCAACATGCGGGACAAACGCGTGTCAGTGCGCATCTACGACTTTCCATGAACAACGATTGGTGGGGTTGACCGGGAAATATGTGTAACTTATGATGTTACGCGTATTTCATGTCCGGAGATTCTATCGTGAAAGCTATCCAAAGCCGATTGGTTGCTGTGAACGGCATCAACATGCATGTCTCTGAGCAGGGACAGGGGCCTGTGATATTGCTTTGCCATGGATTTCCTGAGACATCATATTCATGGCGGCACCAGATGGGGCCCCTGGCCGAAGCCGGTTACAAGGTGGTCGCACCGGATATGCGCGGATATGGGAGGACTGATAGTCCTGGTAGCGTCGAGGAATTCTCGATGGAGCATTTGGTGGGCGATATAGTCGGACTGCTTGATTCCATGGAGGTTGAGGATGCCCTGATCGTTGGTAACGACTGGGGGGCTAGCGTGGCTTGGCAAGCGGCATTGAGATTTCCGCGTCGTTTCCGCGGCTTGGTAGCCCTTGGCGTGCCCATGATGCGGCGGGCACCTGTACCGCCGACGACGTTTTTCCCGCGCACAGAAGAGTTAGAACTCTATGCGCTTTACTTCCAGGGTGTTGGAACCGCAGAACAGGAATTCGAAGAAAACGTTGCCGAATCCGTGCTCAAGATACTGTACGCAGCCTCAGGTGAGGCTGGGCCGCGCAAAGAGGGGGATGGAACGCCAAATCCATTTGGAATGGTGAACCGGAAGGCGGGCCTGCTCGCAACTCTTCCGGTTCCCAACCCACTACCGCCTTGGATGAGCCAGGAAGACATCGACGTCTATGCACAGGCGTTTGGAAGAAGTGGCTTCCGAGGAGGACTAAATTACTACCGGAACCTGGATAGGAACTGGGAACAAGAGGCAGCTTACTCGGATGCCGTCGTTGTTGTGCCGACGCTATACCTGGTTGGTGAGAGGGACACAGGGTTGAGCATCCCCGGCATGAGAGAAATAATCGCGTCGATGCCGGAACTGGTGCCAGATTTGCGTGGTGCGCATGTCATTCCAGAATGCGGTCATTGGATTCCACAGGAACGACCAGCCATTTTGTCCAAGATGATCATCGACTTTGCTAATGAGTTGGAGGTCAGGCAGGCGTAGCAAAGATTTCCAGTCAGGCTCCGAACTAAAACGCTCTGGGTATCGATGCGAAGATTGCTCGTCTATCGGAAAGGCGCTGATGGCTACGGAAAATGAATGGTTCGTTTCCAACGGATGCAGGAAGGTTTAGCGGGCCTTTTTGGCGGCGCCAGTTCGTGCACCCGGTGTTTTCACGGAACGTTTGCTCGAGGATTTTATTGGCGCCGAGTCGCGCTCCTTGATGCTGGCGGCCGTTTCCTGGAACAGTTGCCGCAACCACAGGACCGACGGGTCATTGTCTCGAAACTTGTGCCACTGAACGTTTTCCGTGAAGTGAGGGATTTCTGTAGGACAGGGCAATAGTTTCAACGGAAACTGCCTCGTAATCTTCGCAGCTAGTCTGTGCGGAAGAGTTGCAATCAAATCTGTCCCGATGAGTAGTTCTGGAACGAGGGAGAAACTCGGTGCAACCACCGTTTGTTTCCTGTGCTTGTTGCCGGCTGCAATGACACGCGTATCGAACGTGATTCTTCGGCCACCACCCCATTCCACGCTGATGTGATTCGCGTCGAAGTATTCCTCAGTCGTCAATTCTTCTTTGTCTTTAAACGCCCCATTCGCACAGACTAAGCAAGAGAATTTGTCTTCGAACAGCTCTTCTTTGGGATGCCCCTGGACAATCGCATAGTGCGGAATGATAAGAATCTCAGCATCTCCATTCTCCAGATTGTCCGGTGTCTGTGGATTGATTGACCGCAGGTCGAACTCCATCATCGGCGCCACCACTGACGCGCGCCTAATCACCTCCGACAGGAAAACATTGATGACGTAGTCGGACGATTCGATAGTGAATTTGCGAGTCGACGTCGACGGGTCGAACGACGGCCGCGCGCGGGTGATTGTTTGTACCTGCAAAAGCACGTCTCGCACGGGCTTGATGAGGCTGGAGCCCAGCGGTGTGAGCGCATTTGTCTTCCCGACAGACACGAGTAGGTCATCCTCAAAATACTCGCGAAGTCTCGCAAGGGCGCAGCTGGTGGCGGGCTGGCTAAGGAACAGACGCTCCGAAGACTTGCTTACGCTGCGGGTAGATAGCAGCGCGTCCAGGACAACCAACTGGTTCAAATCGAGTTTATTGAATCGCATGGCAAGATATTTACGCTGTAAATGTTTCGGATTTAGACAATCAATTTCACAAATGTAATGCCAAACCTATAATCCATTCAAGCGGTGAAGAACAACCGTCGACATTCAACTACAACTGGAGAGAGACGGTGATTGTTCAAAATGGAACGCCACGTTCGAGGTTCGGACAGTGGGGGCTGGTCGCCACCCTGACGATACTGAGCATGCTGGCGCAGCTCGACAAAAACATTCTGGTTTTGATGGTCGCGCCGATTCAAAAGACCTACGGCGTCAGCGACGTCGAAATCAGTTTCCTGATTGGTGCAGCATTTGCAATCGCCAACATCGCTGTTGGCATACCGGCTGGTTGGATGGCGGATAAGTGGAACCGCCGTGTAGTCATTGCGGCCGGCGTCATTATTTGGTCCTTGGCCTTGTCGGCGAATGCGGTGGCAGCCAGCTTCTTCGGCCTCGTGGCGGCCCGTGTGATTGTCGGCGGAGCTGAAGCGCTCATCCCGCCCTCGTCGTACTCGCTCATTCGTGATGGTGTCGATGAAGACCGCCGGGCACGCGCACTCTCTATTTACACAATGGCCCTGATGCTGGGGACAGGCCTGTCCTTGGTTCTTGGCGGGCCGCTGCTAGCCGCTGTTCATAATGCCGGATGGACGTATATCCCGGTTCTGGGTCACGTCACCTCTTGGCAGTTCACGTTGTTCTTGATTGGCGCCGTGGGCTTGCCGCTGGCCATGACCGTGTTCTTGAATCGCGACCCGGGCCGGTCTGCTGCGGCACCGGCGGAGCTGGCTGCCTCGAATGCGCGAGCTTCATCACTGCCGGACTATCTCTGGGCGAATCGCGCGTTCTTCATCCCCATCCTGCTGTTCGTCGTCGCCAACGCAATTGTCACCTTCGGCATGGCGGCTTGGTTGCCTGCAATGGCGGGTCGCAAGTTCATGCTGGAGATGCGTACGTTTGGTCTTTCGCAGGGCATCATCATGCTGACCGCCGGCCCCCTGGGTCTCTGGCTGGCCGGTATCGCGATGCAGAAGAAGAATGCCAATAATCCGCTCGCTCGAATCATGTCTGTCGGCCTGGTATCGAGTCTGGCGATGACCATCATGCCGACCGCGCTGGTCTTGTCTTCCAGCCTGCAGTGGTTCTGGACCATCAACTGCTTCGTCGTCCTGAGCTCCTGGACCTTCATGTCAGTCACTTCCGTGGTCATCGCACGTACGGTGCCGGCCACATCAGTTGGCCTGGTGATGGCGGTGGTGCTCTTCCTCAACGGCCTGGTCGGCCAAGGCTTCTCCCCGACGCTGATTGCCCTGGTTGGACGCTACGTCTACGGCGGTAGCGAGCATGCGCTGCCCTATGCGATGGCCACAGTGTTCGTTACAGCTGGATGTATTGCCTGCCTGGCGGCGATGAGACTGGTTTTTGTTGTGCAGCGCAGGTTCACAGGCGGAATCAAAGCCGAGCATCAGAATTCGGCCGCCTGATTACATAAAAAACAGGGAGACATGACGTGTTGAAGAAGACTTTATTGGCAGGAGCAGTGATGCTTGTCGCTGCGTCGGCACAAGCCCAGACAGAGAACGTGACGATTTCAGGTGTGTTGGGTGCGGGCGTTTTATACACAAATAACGCAAGCTACCCCAATGGCGGCGCCCGCATGCAGCAAGGCAATACCCATGCTGTCCCGTTCATCGCATTTACCGGCCGTGAAGACTTGGGGGGCGGCGCATCGGCCATCTTCAAATGGGCCAACTATGTACAACTCGATACCGGCGGCTTCAGCCCCTTCGAGACCTTCGTGGGCCTGAGCTCGCGTGACTACGGCACCGTAACACTGGGCAACCAGTACGACTTGCTGGCCGACCTGGTTCCGTACACGTCCGAGCGCTTCACCTCGAACCTTGCGACGCACCCGGGCAACCTGGACCGCACGGTCGGCAATCCGCTCAACAGCCTGGTCAAGTACAAGTCGCCGGAGATGAAGGGTTTCCAGTTTGGCGCCCAATATGGCTATGGAACCCCGACATCGACCACCAACAACGGCAATACGATGGGTTTCAGCGCCAGCTACACCTCCAATCCGTGGCAATTCTTGGTGGTGTGGGAGACGGTGCATGACGTCCCTTACTCGCCGCGCAGCTCCCTGGGCGTGCCGACGCTGTATGGCATCGACTTGGTGAAGAACCCCACCACCAAGGTGGCACAGAACCAGAACACGGCGAGCACTGGTGTTGTGTATTCCAACGCAGGATGGCGCCTGATGGGCAACTACAGCTACACCAAGCTGTCCGCGCTGGGAATTTCAGCAAAGGCCCAGACCATCGACGTCGGCGCCTATAAATATGTCACAACGGCCCTGCGCCTTGGCGGCGGCTACGCCTACACGAAGCTGGAGAACTACAAGTGGAACGTGGTGCATGCACACGCCGATTACGCCCTGTCGAAGCGCACCAGCCTCTACGCTCTGAGCGTCTTCCAGGCAGCAGGCCAGGGGCAGGTCGCGGCCATGCGGTTCCAGCCTATCGCTTCGACGAGCAGGCAGGTCGTGTTTGAGGTCGGTGTTACTCATGTCTTCTGACCCCGGTTAAGCAGTTTGTTGTTTCGTTCAACTCGTTCATACGGAGAGTGAAAATGCAGTGGGATGTGGTCGTAGTCGGGGCAGGGCCCTCGGGTTTAACAATGGCGGGTGAACTCGCAGGCGCCGGCGTGAAAACCCTGGTAGTGGAGAGGCGCACCGCAGGCGTCCAGTCGCGCGCAGGAACCATCCTTCCTCGTGTGCTCGAGTTGTTCGATGCACGCGGTATAGCAGACCGCTTCATCAACAAGACGAAGCAAATCGCTCCGTATCCGTTCAGGCCGTCGCACATCTGGTCGGGGTTCCATCCCATCGACTGGAAGTACCTGGATTCGCGCTTCGGCTTCACGCTGGGTCTGCCCCAGAACCATACCGAGGAAATTCTCTGGGAATGGGCCAAGGAGTGCGGCGCCGAGGTCGTCTCGGACAGCGAGCTCATCGACCTTCGTCAGGACGCTGAGGGCGTCACGGTTCTGGTGCGCTCGTCTGCCGGTGAAGAGAGGGAGATCCGTGCCCGTTATGTGGTGGGCGCTGACGGCGGCCGCAGTGCCGTCCGCACGAAGCTGGGCATGGACTTCGACGGTCACTCCGGCACCTTCCGCGGCATTGTCGTGGATGCACACCTGGAAGCACCGTGGCCGGGCGGCCGTATCAACGTCGACAACGAGATGGGCTGGATTCGCGGCTACACGTTCGGCGAGGGCATCACCCGCTTCAACATCGTCCACCGCGACCGGCGCCATGCCCCCAAGGAGGAGCCAGTCGAGCTGCCCGAGGTGCTCCAGTGCCTGCGCGACGTGCATGGCACCGACTACGGGATTGCCTCCTATCGCTGGGCGTCGCGCTTCGATGACCAGATGCGTAGCGTCAAGCAGCTTCGCCAGGGACGTGTGTTCCTGGTCGGTGAATCGGCCCGCATTCACTACCCGGCCAGCGGCGTGGGCATGAACTTCTGCCTGCAGGACGCCTTCAACCTGGGCTGGAAGCTGGCCAACGTGGTGAAGGGTCTCGCCAAAGCCGATACCCTGGATACCTACCATTCCGAGCGCATGCCGGTCATGGAACGACTGCTGGAGAGCGTGAAGGCGCAATGTGCGCTGCAGTTCAACTTCTCCGAGGACGCCGTTGTCCTGAAGCGCCGCATGCAGGAGCACATCATCCCGCTGCCGGATGTCCAGAAGAAGCTGGTGCTGGAGCTGTGCGGCCTGGAAACTCCGTATCCCCGCGCTGAAGGGGCGCACCCGGCGGAAGGGTTGCGCTGTCCGGACATCCTGCTGACGCTGCTGGATGGCTCTACGCCCAGCATGCTGTCCCTGCTGCGCTCGCGCAAGTTCCTGCTGTTGGACCTGGAGGGCTTCAGCCGCCAGTTCGCCGATCTCGATGTCTCGAAGTACCCCATCGATGTGGTTCAAGCGCGCCTGGCGAAGATTCCCGACGTGCTCGGTGACGTGAAGGCCCTGTTGGTCCGGCCGGATGGCTATATCGCCTGGGCTGGCAGCAGCACTGGCCTGGTGAGGGAAGTCGAAGGCCAGCTTTCGAAATGGTTTAACGGGAGTCTCTGATGCAAACGCAGCGGAAGCTTTTGAAGGGCGGCTGGGTCGTCAGCATGGACCCGAAGGTGGGTGACCACCGTTCGGCCGATATCCTGGTCGACGGCGACAAAATCGTCGAGGTTGCGCCCAACCTGGAAGTGGCGGACGCCGAACTGGTTGATGCCTCCGGGATGATTGTCATCCCAGGCTTTGTGGATACCCATCGCCACACCTGGCAGACCTGCGTTCGCCACCGCTACGCTGATATCGACCCGCAAATCTACTTCGCGGAGATGTTGGGAGCGAAGGGCGCGGCGTATCGGCCGGAAGACGTGTATATCGGCACGTTGCTGGGCGCGGTGTCGGCCTTGGACTCCGGCATCACCACGATGCTGGACTGGTCGCACATCCAGAATAGCCCTGAGCACACGGATGCCGCGGTCATCGCCCTGCAGGACTCTGGCATGCGCGCCATCTTCGCCCACGGCTGGCCGCTGGTCGAAGGCGCATCCTGGATGTTCAACAGCCAGCGCGGACACCTGGAAGACATCCGTCGCCTGCGCCAGCAGTTCTTCTCGTCCGACGACCAGTTGGTCACCCTGGCCATGGCCGGCCGTGGCCCTGAAATGGCCACCCGGGATGTCTGGCTCGGCGACCTGCGCCTGGCCCGAGAGCTCGGTATTCGCTCCAGCATCCACATGGGCGCCTATGCACGGAACGCCAAGGTGCGCGCCATCGCGCAGATGCATGAAGCGGGCGTCCTCGGCGCGGATTTGACCTTCGTCCATTGCTGCTGCTCCCACGACGACGAGATTTCGATGATGGCTGATGCTGGCGTCACCGCATCCCTCGGGGTGCACTGCGAGCTGAACGCCCAAGGTATCGGCGACATCCCGTTCGACCGCCTGCTGGCGGCCGGCATTCGCCCCAGCCTGAGCGGCGACACCGAAACGAAGTGCGCCGGCGACATGTTTACCCAGATGCGGCATGCATTCGCCTATTACCGTTCCTGGATGGGCGGCGGCCACTCCAAGGCAAAGGGTGCACCGGAGACGATGACGATGCGCGACGTGCTGGAGTTCGCAACCCTGTCGGGCGCGCAGGCGACCGGCATGGAGAGCAAAATCGGCTCCCTGACTCCTGGCAAGCAGGCTGACATCGTCATGATTCGTACCGACGACATCAATCTGGCGCCGGTCTCGGATGCAGTGGGAGCCATCGTCCTGGCCGCCCACCCCGGTAACGTGGATTCGGTGTACGTGGCCGGCCGCGCGGTCAAGAAGGGCGGCAAGCTGCTGTCCGTGGACCTCGATCAGGTGCGCGACCGCGCTGTGAGCTCGCAGAAGTTCGTTCTGGGGCTGCAATGACGTCGACCAATTCAGCAAAAGAGTTGGATCCTCAACTGGCGGAAATCGTCCGCAAGGTGGCCGAGGTCGGCATTCCTCCGCCGTTTTCAGGCACGCCAGAGCAGGCCCGGGGCCGCCTGCGCCAGGCAATCGAGCGCGCAAGGGCGGGTAAGACCTTGCCTGAGGTGCTCTCGACGGAGGATGTCGTGGCATCGGACGAGGTCAATGGCCAGCTTATCGAGGTTCCTGTCCGTGTGTATCGGCCCTTGGCTTTCCAGGGGCGGATCCCAACCGTCGTGTTCTTCCATGGTGGCGGCTTTGTCCTGGGCAGCGTTGAGCTCATGGACGACATCGTGCGCAAGCTGTGCCGTGATACCGGCGCCGTCGTGGTGTCCGCGGATTACCGGCTGGCGCCCGAACATCCTTTTCCGGCCGCGCACGATGACGCCCTGGCGGCTACTCGCTGGGCCTTGAAGAACGTGGAAACGCTCGGTGGCGACCCGCTCCGTGTGGCCGTTGCTGGCGAAAGCGCCGGCGCCAACCTGGCAACGTCCGCCGCAATTCTGGTTTCCCGTGAGTCTCCAAGGAGCCTTGTGGCCCAGCTGCTGGTGGTCCCTGGCATTGATATGGCCCGGGATGTGTCGGAAATTGAGGCCCGTGGCATCGACTATCCGATGCTCAAGCCGAACGATTTGCGCGACATTTCCCGCCTGTACATGGGCGAGAACATGACCCAGTCCACGGAATTCCCTCCGTCGCCGCTGCGCGCGACGGCCCTGGAAAGTTCGCCGCCGGCGCTCATTGCGGTCGCCGGCCACGACCCGTTACGGCCAGAAGGCCTGGCGTATGCCGACAAGCTGGCCCAAAACGGAGTCCCGGTGAAGGTGCTCGACTTCGACAGCATGTTTCACCTCTTCTTCGGCATGTTCGAAGCGTCGGCCGGGGCGCGCCTTGCCAATGACCAGATTTGCCAGTCTTTCTCTCGCTGGATTGAGGCCTATTCCAGTGAGGGCGCGGGATGCAGCGCCGCTACTTTCAGCTGATTTTTTCTTAGGAGTTCTGTAATGCGTTACGTATCGGTTTTGTATCAAGGCAAAAAGGCCCTCGGTGTTCGCGAAAGCAAGGGAATTCGCATCATCGGTGAGGAATCTCTGGAAGACCTCCTGGCGCGTGGTGTCAGCCTCAAGAACTACGGCGGGACCTTCAAGGAAGGCGTGGTCGTGGCGGAACAGGACGTTACCTATCTGCCGCCGCTGTCCCGTCCGCCGAAAATCATCTGCGTCGGCCTGAACTATGCCGACCACACCAAGGAGAGCAACTTCGTCCAGCCGGATTACCCCACGCTGTTCTTCCGCGTGAATACCAGCCTGGTTGCGCATGCGCAACCGATGATTCGCCCAGCGGTGAAGGACAGCGAAGGCCTCGATTTCGAAGGTGAGATTGCCGCCGTGATTGGCAAGGGCGGTCGCCACATCGCGCCCGCTGACGCTCTGGAGCATGTGGCCGGATACAGCCTCTTCAACGACGGTTCCGTGCGCGAGTACCAGTTCAAGACCCCGCAATGGACCGTCGGCAAGAACTTCGACGGTACCGGCGCCTTTGGCCCAGACCTGGTCACCGCCGACGAGCTGCCGGCCGGCGCCAAGGGCCTGCGCCTGGAAACCATCCTGAACGGGGAAGAGGTCCAGTCGGCCAGTACCGACGAGATGGTCTTCGATATCGCAACCGTTATCAGCATCGTCAGCCAGGCTATTACCCTGGAACCGGGTGACGTGATTGTCACCGGCACACCGTCGGGTATCGGCTGGGCGCGCTCGCCGAAGCTGCTGATGAAGGCCGGTGACGTGTGCGAGGTCCGCGTCGAGGGTATTGGCACGCTGCGCAACGTCATCATGGACGAAGCACGCTAAGTAGTCCCGGAAGTAAAACGGGCCTCCGGCAACGCATCGTGAGGCCCGTGGCGTTTAGGAGATATGTCGTGACAGCCATCCATTCGATTGACCATTTCGCGCTGGCAGTACCAGATTTGAACCAGGCCAGGACGTTTTTCTCCACCTTCGGGCTGGATATCAAGGAGAACACGAGTCCGGAAGGTGGCCTGAACGTGTTCGCCGCCGATGGCCACCGCTGGGCGCGGCTCGTGCCGGGCGACCGGAAGCATCTGGATTATCTGACCTTCAACGCCTACCAGGAAGATATCTTCCGGTTGCATAGCCAGGTGGTGGAGGCGGGGGCGACTCAGGTATCGGCCATTTCGCAGGGTGACGAGCCCTCGTTCTGGTTCCGCGACCCGGATGGCAACCGGATTCAGGTACGTGTCGGCCCCAAGACCACGCTGGATGAGAAACCGACCAGGACGAGCGAGAGCACGCCGGCGGACAAGCGCGGGGCATGCACACGCGCTGAGGCGGTGACAGTGAAGCCCACCCGGCTCTCGCACGTGCTGCTGTTCACGCCGGATGTCCTTGGCTCGGTGGCTTTCTATGAGCGCGCCCTGGGACTGCGCCTTTCGGACAAGTCCCGCGATATCATCGCCTTCATGCATGCTCCCCATGGCTGCGACCATCACCTAGTGGCTTTCGCCAAGAGCAGCGCGCGAGGCTGGCATCACTCATCCTGGGACGTACCAGACGTCAATGCGGTGGGTGCCGGCGCCGCCCAGATGGCTGCTGCTGGGTATGTGAAGGGCTGGGGCACCGGGCGCCATGTACTCGGCTCCAATTACTTCCACTATGTAGAGGATCCTTGGGGTTCCTTCTGCGAGTTTTCGGCCGACATCGACTATGTGTCCGCAGGCAAGCCATGGCCGGCCGGCGACTTCCCGCCGGAGGACTCCCTGTATCTGTGGGGGCCCGGCGTGCCGGAGAATTTCATCTTCAATACCGAGGCATGAGCCAGTATTGAGCGCACATCACTTTAAGGATGAACAACTTGAGCCCCAGACTGCCCCATTTCTCCGTTGAAAGCGCATCTCCGGAGCAGAAGGACGTATTGCATGCGATTCTCTCCGGCCCGCGCGGCAACCTGAATGGCCCATTTCTCTCGTGGATTCATAGCCCCGAGCTGGCAAGCCGTGCGCAGGAGCTGGGGGCGTTCTGCCGCTACGGCACGGGATTGTCTCTGCGGCTCTCCGAGCTCGCCATCCTGTGCACGGCGGCCAAGTGGAAGTCGCAAGCCGAGTGGTATATCCACTACCCGATAGGCGTTGATGCCGGGCTCAAGCCAGAAGTGCTCGAAGACCTCCGGCAGGATAAGCCGCCCAAGTTCGATAACGGCGACGAAGCCTTGATTTGGCGATTCGTAGAGGACCTGTACCAGAAGAGACGGGTGTCCGACGAGATCTATCACGAGGCGGTCACCAGTTTCGGCGTCAAGACGGTGGTGAATCTGGTGGGGCTGCTGGGGTACTACACCTTGGTGGCGATGAGCCTGAACGTATTTGACGTCAGGGCGGACGGGCAAGTCGAGCTGCCGTTCCCAGATACCCCGTAATGGTCCGCTGCAACCGGGCCAGTCCTTTTTCGAGCGGATGACTGGCCTGATCCCGTTATCCGCTTTAGCAGATTTCTGAACTAACGGAGGCGGTAGAAATGATGGATACGAGTTTGCAGACGAAATTCACGCACGTGAAGCCTGGTGACACTCAGTTCGTTGAGGGGGGCCTGCGGGATTTTTTCGTCTATCGGGACCTGGGCGTCGCCGAGGCCACCCAAGGAAAGGTCATCGCCCAACTGGTGCGCGCAAATGCGGCTCCTGAGGCTGGCACCGGATGGCACGTGCACGAGGCGGAGTTCCACATCGTCTACATGCTGAAGGGCTGGGCGAAGTTCATGTACGAAGACAAGGAAACGCTCGTCAGCGCTGGCGACTGCGTGCATCAGGCGCCGGGTATCCGCCACTTCCTGTTCGACTACTCGCCCGATATGGAGTACCTGGAAGTGGTCGGCCCGGCCGACTTCGCCAGCATCGGGGTAGCGGAGCCATGTGCAGTGCCGGAACCCGCGCCCTGGGCATAAGGCTGAACAGTTTCATCTCCTCTGCTGCCAGCGGAGGTTCTGCCCAGAGGACTTCCCGGGGCATTTTTATTCCACCGTCACCGACTTAGCCAAATTCCGCGGCTTATCCACATCGGTGCCACGCGCCAACGCCGTGTGATAAGCCAGCAACTGCAACGGCACCACGTGCAGGATCGGCGACAACACCCCATAGTGCTCCGGCATGCGGATCACGTGCAGGCCTTCGCTTGAGTGGATGTGCGAATCGCTGTCGGCGAACACGTAGAGCTGGCCGCCACGGGCGCGCACTTCCTGCATGTTCGATTTCAGTTTTTCCACCAGCGCGTCGTTGGAGGCGATGGTGACTACCGGCATCTGGTCGGTTACCAGCGCCAGCGGGCCGTGCTTGAGTTCGCCGGCGGCGTAGGCTTCGGCGTGGATGTAGGTGATTTCCTTGAGCTTCAGGGCGCCTTCCAGCGCGATCGGGTAGTGCAGGCCGCGGCCGAGGAAGAGGGCGTTTTCGCGGCGGGCGAAGGTTTCGGCCCAGGCGACGATGCTGGGTTCGAGCGCCAGTACGCTTTGCAGCGCGGCAGGCAGGTGGCGCATGGCCTTGAGGTGGGCTTCTTCCTGCTCTTGCGTCAGCAGGCCGCGGGTTTGCGCCAGCGACAGCGTGAGCAGCAGCAGGGCCACCAGTTGGGTGGTGAAGGCCTTGGTCGAGGCGACGCCGACTTCGACGCCGGCGCGCGTGATGTAGGCCAGTTCGCATTCTCGCACCATGGCGCTGGTGGCGACGTTGCAGATGGTCAGCGTGTGCGGCATGCCGAGGCTGCGCGCATGCTTGAGCGCGGCCAGGGTGTCGGCGGTTTCGCCGCTTTGCGAAATGGTGACGACCAGCGATTTCGGGTTGGGCACGCTGTCGCGGTAGCGGTATTCGCTGGCGATCTCGACGTTGACCGGGATCCTGGCGATCGATTCCAGCCAGTACTTGGCGGTGAGGCCGGCGTAGTAGCTGGTGCCGCAGGCCAGGATCAGGACCGAGTCGACTTCCTTGAAGATCTTGTAGGCCTTGTCGCCGAACAGTTCGGGCATGATGCCGGCCACGCCTTCGAGCGTGTCGGCGATGGCGCGCGGTTGCTCGAAAATTTCCTTTTGCATGTAGTGCTGGTAGGGGCCGAGTTCGACCGCGCTGCTGAAGGCTTGCACCGTACGCACTTCGCGTTCGGCCGAGCGGCCGGCGGCGTCGACGATCCAGACTTTTTGCAATTGCAGGTCGACCACGTCGCCTTCTTCCAGGTAGATGATCTGGTCGGTGGTGCCGGCCAGCGCCATGGCGTCGGAGGCGACGAAGTTCTGGCCTTCGCCCAGGCCGACGATCAGCGGCGAGCCTTGGCGGGCAGCGACCACGCGGTGCGGTTCGTCGGACGAGAACACGGCGATGGCGTAGGCGCCGGTCAGGCGGCGCACGGCCTGTTGCACGGTGGCGAACAGGTCGCCGTCGTACATGTGGTCGATCAGGTGGGCGATGACCTCGGTGTCGGTCTGGCTCTCGAACGTGTAGCCGGCGGCTTGCAGCTCGGCGCGCAGTTCGTCGTGGTTTTCGATGATGCCGTTGTGGACCAGCGCGATGCGATCGCGCGAGAAGTGCGGATGGGCGTTGTGTGTGGCCGGGGCGCCGTGGGTGGCCCAGCGCGTGTGGGCGATGCCGGTGAAGCCGGCCAGGCCGGTCTGTTCGATCTGCTTTTGCAGTTCGGCGACGCGTGAGGTGCTGCGCGAGCGCTGCAGCTTGCCGTCCACGTACAGCGCGACGCCGCAGGAGTCGTAGCCGCGGTATTCGAGGCGCTTTAAGCCCTCGAGCAGGATGGGAGTGACGTTTTGTTGCGCAACCGCGCCGACGATGCCGCACATGATGAACCTCGCTGGAAGAAATGTGAGGCCATATTAGGCGAGGGGGTATGAAATAAGATTTCTAAAATAATTTAAATATGAACTATTATTGCCATTAGGATTTATGTTGGAATTAACGTAAACATATTTAATTAATATGAAATTATGTTTCATATTTAATTGCTCGAACAACTTCATTGCAAGCAAGGTGCCGGATGAAACTCGAACTCGACGACCTGGATCGCCGTATCTTGAAGGCGCTGCAAAGCGATGCCAGCCAGACCAACCATCAGTTGGCGGCGTCGGTGCACGCGTCGCCGCCGACTTGCCTGCGCCGGGTCAGGCGGCTGACCGAGGCGGGCGTGATCGCGCGCCAGGTGGCCTTGCTAGATACGGACAAGCTGGCATCGACCTTGACCGCCATCGTTGAAATCACGCTGGATCGCCAGGGGGATGAAGAGCAGCAATCGTTTGAGTCGCTGGTGGCCGATGAGCCGGCGGTGCAGCAGTGCTATCGGGTGTCGCCCGGCCCGGATTTCGTGCTGGTGGTGCTGGTGGCCGACATGCCGGCCTATCATGCGCTGGCGCATCGCTTGTTCGCTTCGCAAAAGAACGTGCGCAACGTGCGCAGCTATTTCTCTGTATTGCGCAGCAAATTCGAGACGGCGGTGCCGATCGATGTGCAGAAGGAATAGGCAGGAGTGGGATCAATATAAAAAGGACCGGCCCGCGTGTTGTGCAGTCACGGAGCCGGTCCTTTTTGTTTTTCGGCGCTGTTTGCCGGGATGATTATTTCTTGATTTTCACCGGACGCTGCCAGCCCGGCAGCGAGAGCTGCTTGGCGCGCGACAGCGTGAGCTGGCCGGCCGGGGCATCCTTGGTCAGCGTGGTGCCGGCGCCCAGCGTGGCACCCTTTCCGACGCGCACCGGCGCCACCAGTTGCGAATCGCTGCCGATGAAGGCGTCGTCTTCGATGACGGTGCGGAATTTGTTGGCGCCGTCGTAATTGCAGGTGATCACGCCGGCGCCGATGTTGACGCCGCTGCCGACATCGGCATCGCCCACGTAGGCCAGGTGGTTGGCCTTGCTGCCGATGCCGACGATGCTGTTCTTGACCTCGACGAAGTTGCCCACGTGGACATCCTGCTCCAGTTCGGTGCCGGGGCGCAGGCGCGCGTACGGGCCGACCTGGGCGCCGGCGCCGACGGTCGCGCCTTCGATGTGGGTGAAGGGCTTGATGTTGGCGCAGGCGCCGATGCTGGCGTTCTTGATCACGCAATTGGCGCCGATGGCCGCGCCTTCGGCGATGCTGACGCGGCCTTCGAATACGCAGTTGACGTCGATGGCGACATCGCGGCCGCAGGTGAGCTCGCCGCGGACATCGATGCGCGCCGGGTCGGCCAGCGTCACCCCTTGCTCCAGCAGCCGGTTGGCGATATTGCGCTGGTGCACGCGTTCCAGTTCTGCCAGTTGCGCCTTGCTGTTGACGCCCAGCGTTTCGGCCACATCGTCGGGCTGGGCCGAGACCACCTCGACGCCATCGGCCACCGCCAGGGCGATGATGTCAGTCAAATAATATTCGCCCTGGGCGTTCTGGTTGGACAGCGCGGCCAGCCACTTGCGCAGCCGGGCGGTGGGCGCGGCGATGATGCCGGTATTGATCTCGCGGATGGCGCGCTGGGCTTGGCTGGCATCCTTTTGCTCGACGATGCTGGTGATCCGGCCGTTCTCGCGCACGATGCGACCGTAACCGGTCGGGTCGTCCAGGGTAATGGTCAGTACGCCCAGCTTGTCGTTGCCGGCCGCGTCCAGCAGGCGCTGCAGGGAAGCCGACGTGGTCAGCGGCACGTCGCCGTAGAGGACCAGGGTCGGCGCATCGTCTTCGATGTGCGGCAGGGCTTGCATCACTGCGTGGCCGGTGCCCAATTGCGGTTCTTGTTTGGCGAACGACAGGCCGGCATCCGCGAACGCCTTGGGCACCGCATCGCCGCCGTGGCCGTAAACCACGCACAGTTGCCGGGGCGAGAGCGAGCGGGCGGTGTCGATGACGTGGCCCAGGAGCGGCTTCCCGGCGAGCGGATGCAAGACTTTGGGCAGGGCCGACTGCATGCGTTTGCCCATGCCTGCGGCGAGGATGACGATGTTCATGTAAGAGCTTGTAGCGAGCGGAACGAAAGCCGGAAGTCTAGCATGCAGGCCTTGTTCCGGGCCTTGTCCAAATGCAAAGTTGAAGGTCATTTCCGCATGTGCTCGACCCTTTGCGTGGCTGGGCGGCAATTATGATGGCACTCTGCACTGAATGCGTCTGACGCACTGGGAGACGCATTCAGTTGCGGCGCGGCATCATTCCGGCGGCCGGGTTGCAATAGCATCAAGATAACGATAACGGATCCCGGCAAGACCGGGATATCCATGGAAGCAGTCAATGAAGATCTTATTGTTGAACGACGAGTTTTATACCACCGGCGCGAGCATCGCAATGTTGCGCCTGGCAGAACGGCTGGTGCAGCACCACGAGGTATACGTCATGCCGCGTATCGACGGCCAGGGAGATGTGCGCAAGAAGTTCGAAGCCTTGGGCATTCCCATCGTCAAGAACATCGATAGCGCCGACGTGATCGTCTCCAACTGCATCTTGTCGGGAGCGGCGGTCGCCGACCTGGCGTCGCGTTGCCCGGTAGTCTGGTGGATCCATGAGGCAGAAATCGGGCGCGATCTGCTAGTGCACTACCCGCAAATGGCAGCCGGTTTCAAGAAGGCTTCGCATATCGTTTTCCAGACCGAATTCCAGCGCATCGTCTACGGCAGTTTCCTGTTCGACAGTCCGGCCGCCACCCATGTGCTGCCGTTCTGGAACGATGCCATTTACCGGCAGGAAGACCTCGCTCCCAAGTCGAAAGACAAGAAGCGCATCGTCTGCATCGGCACCATCGAGCAACGCAAGCGCATGGAGGACGTCATCATGGCGGTCAACGCCATGGATGAGGCGTTGCGCGACAGCGTCGAAGTGCTTTTCATCGGCAAGTACTTGCAGATGAGCGATGGCGCCAGGCGCCTGGCCGAAGCGTTCCCCAATCTCTACCGGTTCATGGGCGAGCTTCCCAACGAAGAGACCCTGCGCTACCTGGCCTCGGCCGATGCTTACGTGCTGGCCAGCAATTCCGAGTCGCAGCCGCTGACGATCTGGGAGGCTTTCGAGCTCGAGGTGCCGGTCTGCCTGTCCGATTTGGAAACCTACCGGCATATTGGCCTGCGCAATGGCGTCAATGCGTTGATGCACCCGGTGGGCAACATCGAAATGCTGTCTTCCAACCTGCGCATGTTGCTGACCAGCGACGAGGTGCGCCGCAGTGTCTCCCGCGCCGGCAAGAGCCTGCTGCTCGGTCGCCTGGCCAGCGACTGGGCCGATGAGTTCGAGCGCATTATCTATCGAGCGCAGGCGCAGGCGGAGATTAAGAGTTTAGGTTATTGAGTCCTCTCCCAAGAAATTTTGTATTGGCTCTAGTTCATCCTAGAACTGTTAATTTGTCTTTTTTAGAATGTTACGGGCGCTGGCAGTTACTCCAGCATTAATGCCAGCGATTCGTCGTGGGATAGCTTGGGGAGTGGACATGTTTATTTCTGACGCAGAGCGTTGGACGGTTGGTTTAGGCGCGCCATGGATGAAGCTTGAGTAGACCTCGTTGTACAAATGTACATGTTGTTTTAAGCCGAAACGGTTTTTGACCTCTTGCTGAGCCTGTATTGCCAATTTACTCCGCAATTCAGGAGATTCAATCAGTGAAACGATAGCATCCAGCCAGGCTTGACTGGAGTTTGGCATGAGCAAACCGGTGCTCTCATTCGTAACAACGGCGTTATAGACTGATACGTCACTAAAAATAGATGCGATGCCAGCGGCAGAGTAATCCAGCCATTTGACAAAGCTTTTGCATTGATTGTATTCGTCCTGAGCCAAAGGAATCAGGGCAATATCCCATTCCATATGCTTAAGTTGTACTGCATATTTCTCGTATTCATGAATGAAGGATGTGAAGCGAGCATTGGGATGCTGTTCCCAGCCTTGGGGACAATGCCAACCAACGAAGTCGATGCGTACTTTATCCCTATAACGTTCACATATTGTGCGCAAGGCCTGATGTACGAGTGCAAAATTCGATGGCTGAATAGATGAGCCGAGCAGGCCAATAGTGATGGCCTCTCCTTTTTGCTTGCGCGGCACGTCTCGATGAAAAATGTCGTAATCCAGATAATTCTGGAGGACGTGAACATTAGCGTTGAGCTGACGATACTTTTCGGCCAAGAAATGGGTGGATACCACTACGGCTTGCGCCCGTTTCACAGAGTATTCGATACCTTCTTTCCAGCTGGCGCCGGCAGCGGCTTCGGGATGGTCTGTGGGAATCTCATTAAGTAGATCATCGGATTCGTAGATGACTGGTTTGCCTAACTTGAATATCACATCCAGTGCCGAGATTGGCAGTAAGCCGGGGGTAAAACGATGTAATAAGATAACATCGGCACGTGCGGCGGCAGCGGTATCAAGCTGGCTGTTTTTGATGCCCCATTCTATTTCCCATTCGTCGGACATTTTCGCAAAAGGACGAATTAACCGGATCTGCGGGCAGGGGCTCCAGGTCGATTCCACACTGAACACTAACAGCCGTTTTTTCCGTTTCGCGAAGACCCCGCCAACAGGAGGTAAAGTTGTTGCTGTGATGGTTGAGTTCACCGCAACCGGTGAATGTGTTTTATGTATAGGTTCACCATTCAGGCCTACTGCCGACTTTTGTGTTTTTTCGACGAGGCTGCGAAGATCGTTCCAAAATGCATCTTCTTCTTCCTGATAAACATCACTGGCTTCATGTACAGTTTGTTTTGCTTGCGCAATATCTTCAGGATTGAGGCCCCAAGAAATGCCCTTGCCTTTCATGAGCCATGGAAAGCTTTCTGGGAGAGAGGTTGCATTCATGATGTAGACAACCGGGCACCCGCACAAAAGGGCTTCAAAGCACACTGTTGAGTGCTCATACATATACAAACATTCGACAGATCTAAAGATTTCGGCCAGTTGTGCTGCGGAACGCTCGGGTACTCGATATGAAATTTCTATCGAATCTGCAGCGATGGGGTGTAGTTCCCCTCCTTTATTTAGATGCCTATGGATGAAAACAGCCGTTCCTTTACGTTTTGTATCATCGACGCCAATGCTGTTGAATAGCCGCGTGTCGACAAGAGGGAT
Organism: Herbaspirillum sp. SJZ099; assembly: GCF_007828355.1. Lineage (NCBI taxonomy): Bacteria > Pseudomonadati > Pseudomonadota > Betaproteobacteria > Burkholderiales > Oxalobacteraceae > Herbaspirillum > Herbaspirillum sp. SJZ099. The sequence continues at coordinate 252,124 of NZ_VIUO01000002.1, forward strand.
GCGCAACATATCGGCAACCCATCCCTTGGGGACAAGCGTGGGGCCAAATGTATAGACCAGATCCCGAGGCTGAAGATTGATTGGTCGTCCTGTGTAGATAGCTGGTTCAGCAAGCAGATAGCGGACAACGTTACGTGCGTTGAGCGGGTTGTCGCTGACAACTTCTGGGTAAATTGCAATAGGACTGCGCCCGGCTTCCTGATGCATTCGTATGATGTCCTGCGTTAGGATAGGCGTGCGAAGTTGAGGGTTGACATTAGGGTTTAACGCATAAGCCTCTTCCCCGATCAGATTCAGCGCGTGACAGAGGTAGTGTAAGGCCCTCGCTCCTCCAGAAGTTTGGTGGAAAGGTGGGCTATAAACGTAGTACGGCTGATTTAGCGGAGCGAAGATTTGAGGATTCTTCATTCTAGATGTCTAGTTATTAGGTACGGAAATCTAAAGTAGAGAGCAGATGATGAGTTGTTCATCAGATCTAATCGATTATTCTTTTTGCTTGTAATAAGAGAAAAGCAAGTCACAAACTTTGCGTTGCTCTGCCTCTGAAATTCCATAGTACAGAGGGAGACGCACTAAGCGGTCACTGATGTCATCCGTTACATGCATAGCGGATTGCTGTTTGCCGAAACGTTTGCCTCCCGGGGAGCTATGTAGTGGGACATAATGGAATACCGCACTACAGCCATGCTCACGTAGAAACTGCAACAGATTGGTTCGATCTTCAAGATTTTTAGCCAGGAAATAAAACATGTGGCCATTGCCGGTTTCATGCAATTTGGTCTTGGGCAGCACAATTTTTTCGGTATCGGACAATGGAAGCAGCATGTCATGATAGCGTCTTACGGCGTTCAAGCGCTCATTGGTAATGGCGTCGGCATGTTCCAGTTGGGCATAGAGGAATGCAGAAATAAGCTCGCCCGGAAGATACGATGAGCCAATGTCAACCCAAGTGTATTTATCAACCATTTGCCTGAAAAATTGAGAGCGATTGGTTCCCTTTTCGCGAATGATTTCGGCGCGTTCAGCTAATTCCAGATTGTTGATGAGGAGGGCTCCGCCTTCTCCGGAGATAACATTTTTTGTTTCATGAAAACTGAGGCAACCCAGGTCTCCAAGACTGCCGAGCATTTTTCCTTTATAGGTAGATTGGAATGCTTGCGCAGCGTCTTCAATCAGCCATACTCCATGTTCCTTGGCCAGCAGAGCCAGTGCGTCCATTTCACATGGTACCCCCGCGTAGTGAACCGGAACAATGGCTTTGGTTCGATCGGTAATGGCTTGAGCTACAAGATTTTCATCGATATTGAGAGTGTCTTGCCGGATGTCTACGAATACCGGAGTTGCGCCGCGGGTAACAAAGGCATTGGCTGTCGAGACGAAAGTATATGAAGGCATGATCACTTCATCGCCGGGGCCTACCTCAGTCAAAATGGCAGCCATCTCCAGTGCAGCTGTGCAAGAATGAGTCAATAAGGCACGTTGCACACCAAGATTATGTTCCAGCCATGCATGGCAAAGCTTAGTGAATCGCTGGTCTCCGGCTAAGCTACCTTGTGCGACGGCTTGAGCTATGTAATAAAGCTCCTTGCCGACAATGAAGGGGCGACCGAAAGGAATTGTTTCCAAGTTGGACTTTTCTAACATGCCTATCCCTGCAATGAGTGCTCTAGGTTGGTGCAAATAATCCATACAATTTGTAGCCTAGTTTGTAGCGATACAAATCTTCAGGTGTTTTAATTTCTGCAGTCGTGCCCAACAGATCTTGAATGGTTCTGGATTTTTCTTCGTCACGAAAAGCCATGATACGGTCGAATTCGGTGATGCATGTGCCAGTTTCAAGGCAACGATATCCGGCCCTGCCCATGACGTCAGTTAACGTGGTGTCTGTGAAATGCTGCCAATGCCCAACGCAGTAATTGGAGTTTCGGCTGCCTTCAAGACGTACCAACAAGCTGTTGTAATTCGGGACCTGAATCAGTACTAAACCATTCGGTGCCAGGTTGTTCTTCAAGGAGCGGGCAAAACTTACAGGAGTAATCATGTGCTCAAGCACATCCAATAGGGTGATGAGATCGAAGGGGGGCCACAGTGGAGCTATATCGGTAGGAAAGTATCCGTTAATTACGCGTCCTGGAAATTGTTCGTTGAGCGGCTCGGCCATGGCACTGTCGGGTTCTATGCCATAAGCCTCAATTTTTTCGTAATTGGCGGCTGCGAGTACTGCCCCCGTACTTGCGCCGACATCCAGAACGGTTTTGAGATTGTGGTGATGGCGTATCGCTTGCTGCAAGAGAAATCTGGCTTTGGTAACTTCAAGTCGTGTAAACAGAGGGTGACGTTTGAGTCTTACATAGGCGCGCATGAATTCCGTATCGTCGTACTGTGCGGCATCGGCAGCGTCTGTTAATGTCATCGATGTATAAACCAAGCCACAAGTATGGCATTGAACATGCGGCACGCCGTTTTTCTCAAAGAGTACGGTTGCATTTTCAGTATTGGCGAGACAGGATGGGCAATTCAGGCGGTAGGTGACTTCGGAGTCGTGTAAAACATGCTGGCTATGGGTTTGTTTGGTGCGAAATTCTTTATAGATTTCCGCTAGTTGATCACGCATCCCGGGTTGCGTGGCAACGTCGAAGTCGCTAGGGGAGACGGTAAGTACGGACATTTACGCATCCTTTCTGACAAGAATTGTGAATTCGTAAAGTCCATAATCATGAAGAAGTGCAATCTGGCGTGAATAGTTACGTTTGCAGTAATCAAACAAAAAACATGGATCGGCGTAATAGAGTAGGTCGGGACGCATGCGTTCGGAATCGGAATAGCTGGTCAGGCAATTGAATGAAAAGCCTTTTTTGGAATACGCGTTCAGGATATCCAAAGTCGAGAGAATGTACTGAAGCCATGATGTGTCATCACGGCCTTGTCTTAAATTGAATATTCCGCTCGCAATGGTGAAATCGGCTTGTGAAGCGGGATGAGCAGATTGGGAAAAATGCGTATGCTCAAGGTGACCATAACGTGTCTGCGCTGTGTGAATCATTTCCGCCGAAATATCGTTTCCCATATAAAGCTGCATCGGTAAACGATTTTTTGCATATTCTAGAAATGCTCCATAACCGCACCCAAAGTCATTGAGAGAGAAATTTTCTGATCTGGGTAGGATTTTCGAGAGTTCCTCGAACCGTTGAAATTGACTGGTTTCGCTATTCCAGTCAACGCCGCGAGCGGTCGCCCCATATTCGGTCAATTTGGAATTGTAATAATGTGCCACGTCGAGGTGTATTCCCGACAGTAAAGAGTCATCCATTGAAATCCTTCTTTCCGCGGCTTGGCAATGCATGATGTACGGATTGAGGGCCGCAATTGAAAAGCAGATCGAGGATTGTTACGCCATGCGTAAATTCTCCCCAAAGTTGAGGGTAGGTGGGATAGCTTGGATAGCTGAACCAATCGACTGCCACGCCAGCTTCCCTGAAAATATTTTCGTCCAGATATTCTTGAGCGGCCGGCCCGGATAGATATCTCAGTGCACCTGCTTGCAGGCAGATGTTCAATAGTTTTTCGGAACGATCTCCTTGCAGTTGGTAATCTGACGAAGAGGAAATCGTTGTTTTAATTCCTAACTGTGTATTAACCCACTCCAGGAGTGTGCGGTTCAGATCGCTAAGAAAAACAAAAGGGCGCTGGAGGTAGAGTTGTTCAAGTTGGTTTGCGTAATAAGAGAAAAAAGGCGCGCGTGAATAGTTCTGCTGCAAACTTTTCCAGTGCATAGCCGCCCATTCGTTTCCATCGATTTCGGTTTCACGAATTGTCTGGAGATATTTTCCTTTGACTTTGACGGGGACGGTTAACCACTGTACGCCTTGTGGTGTCTTGATTTGATTTCGATTTCGCCAATCGCGTCGGGTATATTGCATATCGTCATACAAGACGAATTCGTCAACCGATGAGATTAAGTCAAAATAACCTTTCCAGGGAATGTAGTTCGACTGGACGATTGCTACTCGCTTCATACCTACTTTCAGGCAGGAATGTGGCCGTAACGGTACATATCGACGAGTTCCGGTGGAATGCCCCAGTCGGTAGCGCCAAGTTTGTCATGTAGTGTCTCAAGGTCAAACTGGATTGACTGTTTCAACTGCTCCACCATTCTATTTCGGGCTGGAACGAAATCATGTTGATAAGATGCATTGATCTGATGTCGAACGGCCTTCGCTATGGCGGCTTCACGCGATATATTACGAATTAATTTTCGCTCGGGCGCCAATTGTGAGTAACGTGGATCGATGTCTTGGCCAGACATCGCTGATACTAAATCTCGGCAGATGATGGGCGACAGATGGAAGCCATCTCGTTTGGTACCCCCCAGTATCCAGAGATTGTTCAATGAAGTGCGCCCGAAAAGCGGGTATGTATCTGATGTAGTTGGCCGCCAACCAACATTTACATTCACCAGGCTGGCACGGGAGAAATGGCTATTGATTTGATCCATGGCTGATTTGAGCAGGGTATAGGCGCTTCCGGCATGTCCATGATTTAACGGCCATGGACTAATATAGTTACTTGCGCCTACTAAAGTGCGATCTTTGCCGTAGGGAACAGAATATACGCCGCATGCCAAACCTCTATTCGTGGTTCGGACACAATGTGTATGGACGTTGTCTTTGCTCTGCAATTCAATGGACATGCCGACGCCATAGAATAGCCTTTGCACCGGTAACTGCTCTTTAAGAGATTCCAGCAATTTCGTGAGGCTTGCCCCATTACATAGAATGAATTGATCGGCCTCTATTGTTTCGCCGTTATCCAGGGTTATATGTGAAAGGGCTCCATTCTTCGAAACCAGTGTTACAGCTTGGGCATCGATTAATCGTGCATTGGGGTTACTGCGTACTGTGTCGGTCAGTTTGTCGAGGAATTGTTTGGGATTAACCCAGCCCTCCCTCTTTAGGTAAATCGCTTTTAGGGCTCGATGCCTTGAGTCCGGATGATAATTGGGAATGTCGCGAGGGGCGACTATCTCATGGGGCTCGTCATATTCTTGGCAGAACCGCTCGACAGCAGCGAAATTTTCATCATCCAGATCGTCTGTTGCAGCATTATTGAGTACGTACGTTCCGAAACCGTATGTTATTTCCGAGCCGTGGCAAATTTCCTGGAAGACTTCTGGCCACACAGCGGTCGCAGCTCGACTAAGGTCGAATTTGAAGCGATCCAGGTCAGTTTTTAAAGAGTCGCCCTCTAATTCAGTGAAGGAATTGAGCATCGCGGCAGCGGCCCGCGTTGCAGAGCCTGGACGATCGGATGGGCCAATAAGCGATATTTCGGCATTCGGATTTGCATACAGCCATGCACGGGCACTCATCATTCCGAGGATGCCATTTCCGATGATTGCGATTTTCATTAGAATCCGCCGCCTTCTGGAAAAGTAAGATAGCAAAGCGAGGGGTAAGCTTCAGCCTTATGTATGGTGTGCTTGTACTCGCCGAGAATGTCATTTAAATAATGCATGCCTTCTGTCGGGACTTGTCCCCCACGAGTTAATTGCCAAAATGCAACAATCCCTCCTGGGACTAACTGGCGTATTACGTCTTTGAAAGAGTCGCGGGTTGGTTCGAGCACGTTTAGATCGAACCATGCCAATGAGATCATTTCGCCGGGGAATTCTTTTCTGAAAGTATCGAAAGTCTGGCGGCAATCTCCTTCCCAAACACGGTGTTTCCCATTGACATGTCCCATGGCATTGTTGCGTTCATGTAATTGAAGCAGGGTCTTTAGTAGATTTGCGTACTCAGAGGAGAGCGAATAGGTGCCATCTGAATACAGTTTGGCATCACGGGGATCTTTTTCGTTGAAGCCTGCGTAACCCGTGAAGGTATCGAAGGCATGGATTCGACGTTGAAAATTGAGCGGCTCCAGAATTGCCCGGAAATTTTCACAAAGTACGGCAGTTTGACCGCGCCATGTCCCCATATCAACAATAGCTCCGGGTAGCTTTACAATTCGTTGATACACTTCGAACGTCGCTAAAATGCGGGCGAGCAATGAACCTCTGATGAATAGTCCAAGTGATCTTTCCGTTTCCTCTTCAGTCGCCGGATATGCCGCCATCATGGAAAACAGCTCTCGTCGGGCTTTTACTTGATCTTGATCGGCATTGGTAATGATCGATGACTCATGCATGTTTGACTCCAAAAGGGGAAGCGGTTCGATTGCAGGATGTATTGAACTATACGGTCAGTGCAACAGGTAGAAATGCAGGAAAAACGATCCTATTGGGGGTTATATTCACTTTCGCCATGTTTTTTGTCAGTTTGGGAGGGGGGCGACGCGCCTAAGCTAACTTATAAAAAGAAGATTTACGCATGATAAGCAGGTTAGCTTGGTACTTGTTACGACAATAAAATAGGTAGGATTCTTATCACTGATAGAAATGTGTTTAGCGGAGGTTTTATGCAGAGTTGGCAAGAAAATTCAGGTGGAGGGTACTGTTGAAAGTCGTCATTCTCGCAGGTGGCCTGGGCACGCGGCTCGGGGAAGAAACCGATGTGCGGCCGAAACCGATGGTCGAAATCGGCGGCAAACCGATCCTGTGGCACATCATGAAGGGCTATTCGCAGCACGGCTTCAACGAATTCGTGATCCTGCTCGGCTACAAGGGCTACATGATCAAGGAGTTCTTCGCCAATTACTTTCTGCACCAGGGCGATGTCACTATCGACCTGGCCGACAACCGCGTCGAGGTGCATCGCAACAAGTCCGAGCCGTGGAAGGTCACGCTGGTGGAAACCGGCCTGCATACCCAGACCGGCGGGCGCCTGCTGGCTGCGCGCGATTACCTCAAGGGCGACGATTTCATGCTCACTTACGGCGATGGCGTCTCCGACGTGGACGTGGGCGCGCTGGTGCGGCATCACCGCAGCCACCAGTCGCTGGTGACCATGACCACGGTGCAGCCCGAGGCGCGTTTCGGCATGGTGCAGACCGACGAGGCCGGCCTGATTCGCGACTTCCGCGAGAAGCCGCCGGGCGACCTGGGCTGGATCAACGGCGGCTTCATGGTGTGCCGCCAGGGCGTGTTCGATTATTTGAAGGACGGCGAGAGCACCATCTTCGAGCGCGCGCCGCTGGAGCAGATCGCCGCTGACGGCAAGCTGCTGAACTGGCCGCACCACGGTTTCTGGAAATGCATGGATACGCTGCGCGACAAGATCCAGTTGAACCAGATGTGGGACCAGGACCAGGCGCGCTGGAAGACCTGGGATTGACGTCGTGAACCTGCGGATCGAGGAAACCGGCATCGTCGGCGCCGTGGTCGTATCTAGCGTGCGCCGCGGCGATGCGCGCGGCGGTTTCGCGCGCTGGTTCTGCGAGGATGAGCTGGCGTCCGTGCTGGGGGGCAGCCGCATCGTGCAAATCAACAATTCGGTTACGGCCGAGCCTGGCAGCGTGCGCGGCATGCATTTCCAATATGCGCCGCATGCCGAAAAAAAACTCATCCGCTGCATCGCCGGCCGCGTGTTCGACGTGGTGCTGGATCTGCGGCGCGGTTCGCCGACTTTCCTGCAATGGCGCGCGGTTGAACTGGCCGCCGGCGACGACCGCGCCATCCTGATTCCCGAGGGCTGCGCGCATGGTTTCCAGGCGCTCTCGGCTGACGCTTCCCTGCTTTACCTGCATACTGCGGCCTATGCGCAGGCTGCCGAAGGCGGCGTGCGCCACGATGATCCGCGCGCCGCGATCGCCTGGCCGCTGCCGCCGAAGAATTTGTCGCCGCGCGACCTCCAGCATCCGTTGCTGGCTTCCGATTTCGATGGAATCTCTCTATGAAATGCCGCCATTGCCAGACTGAATTGCATGACACCTTCATCGATCTGGGCTTCTCGCCGCCGTCCAACGCCTACCTGAAGGCGGAGGACTTGCAGCGGCCCGAGACCCATTACCCGCTGAAGGTGATGGTGTGCCGCCAGTGCTGGCTGGTGCAGACCGAGGATTACACGCATTACGACCAGTTGTTCGCTACCGACTACGCGTATTTCTCGTCAACCTCCAGCACCTGGCTCAAGCATGCTTCCGACTACGTCGACATGATCGCCGCGCGGTTGAACCTCGGTGCGAAGTCGCTGGTGGTGGAGCTGGCCGCTAACGATGGTTACCTGTTGCAGTACGTGCAGCAAAAAGGGATTCCCTGCCTGGGCGTGGAGCCGACCAGGAGTACCGCCGACGCCGCGCGCGAGAAGGGCATTCCCATTGTCGAGGAATTCTTCGGCGTTGCACTGGGGCAGCGTTTGCGCCGGAGCCATGGCGCAGCCGACCTGATCGCCGCCAACAACGTGTTGGCTCATGTGCCCGACATCAATGATTTTGTCGGCGGCATGGCGGCGCTGCTGGCCCCGCAGGGCACCGTGACGGTGGAGTGTCCGCATCTGCTGAACCTGATCGGGCAATCGCAGTTCGACACCATCTACCACGAGCATTTCTCTTACCTGTCGCTGGTGGCGGTGGAGCGCGTGATGCGCGCGCAAGGGCTGCGCGTATACGACGTCGAGGAGCTGCCCACGCACGGCGGCAGCCTGCGCATCTATGCCTGCCATCTGGATGCGGCGCTGGCCACGACGCCGGCGGTGACCGCCATGCTGGCGCGCGAACGCGCTTTCGGCCTGGAAAGCATCGAGGCCTACGACGGCTTCCAGCGCAAGGCCGAAGAAATCAAGGCCGGCTTGCTGGAATTCCTGCTGGCGCAAAAGCGCGCCGGCAAGAAGGTGTTGGCCTACGGCGCCGCGGCCAAGGGCAACACGCTGCTCAATTATTCCGGTGTCCATCCCGACCTGTTGCCGCTGGTGGCCGATGCCGCGCCTTCCAAGCAGGGCAAGTACATGCCGGGCAGCCATATCCCCATCGTTTCGCCGGCGCGCCTGCTGCAGGACAAACCCGACGTGGTGCTGATCCTGCCATGGAACATCAAGGACGAGGTGGCCCGGCAACTGGCCGAGATCCGCGGCTGGGGCGGCCATTTTGCCATCGCCGTGCCGCAGTTGCAGGTCTGGTGAGGCGCGCGGCGACACAATAAGGCATTCATGAACATCCATCTTTTCCAGATTTGCCCCGATGGCGGCGACGCCGGCGATGCCGGTTTCACGCCGCTGGCCAATCCCGCCTCCGATACCTGGGGCGACTTCGCTGCGATTCGCGGCTTTTTCCATGCGCAAGCGGTGGATGAGGAGCATTGGTACGCCTTCGTGCCGCGCGACTTCATCGCGCAGACCGGTTTGAACGCCGCGCACTTGATTGAATTGGCGCAGGCCGCGCCGGGGTGCGACGCTTATACCTTTTCTCCGCACACGGTCGATGCGGCCGGGAATTTGAACCTGCTCCTGCAGGGTGAGCGCCAGTTGCCGGGGTTGGCCGGCACGACGCGCGCCTTCCTGGAGAACGTGGGGTTGGCGCTCGATCCCGAGCATTTCGTGCCGCCCTGGCAAAGTAATGTGCTCAATGGCTTCGTGTTGGCCAAGCCGGTGTTTTGGCGGACTTGGTTCGATTTGGCCGAACGGCTGCATCAACTTGCGGACCAGGAGCCCGGGCCGCTCGCCGACCAGCTCAATTCGGTAGCGCCGGCGAGCCGGACGACCAGCGCCAAGCGCTTGCTGGGGGAGCGGCTGGCCTCGCTGGTGCTGGCGTTGGATCAGCAATTGACAATATGGCACTGCCCGCCTGCGCGGATGCCCGGGGCGCAGCAACTGGCGTCGCAGGACCTGGCGGCGCTCGAGGCGCTGCGCGCCGCTTATGCGCAATACAACGATCCTCTCGTGCGTTCCCGTTTCGATGCGCTGGCAGCGCGCCTGCTGCGTGAAATGGACGCGGCGCCGGTTCGCCCGCCGTCGGCGGTGGCGGCCGAGCAGCGCCCGCTCAGTATTTCTTCCGCTGCTGCGGCGATTTCGTCATCCGGGCTCAGGCTGGGCGGCATTTCGCCTGTCGCAGCTACCGATGCCGCCGCACAGGCCGCGCGCGGCGAACTGGTGTTCGGTTGCATGACCCACGTGCCGCTGCCGGTGAAGTTTCCCGATCATGTCTTGCCGATCTACCTGGGCGAATCGCAGCATGACGGCGCGCTCAACCTGCGCGACCTGGCGCCGGAATGGGTACCTTATCACCCCATCGTGGGCGGCATGCTGGGCAATTTCGCGCTGCGCAACCTGATCTTGCGCGAATATCCCAAGGCGCAGCGCGTGGGCGTGTGCATGTATCGCAAGTTTGTCTCGCGCGAGCGCATCAGCGGCGTGCCGGCCGACGACAACTGGATGATGGACGTGGTGTCCGACCGGGAATTTGCCAGCCAGAGCCTGGAGCAGATGCTGGAGCCGGGTTCCCAGGACTTCGTGGTCGGCCGCACCTGCGGCTTCAGCTATGGCGGCCAGGGCGCCGGCTACCTGACCCACTATGCGCATGCGCACCATGCCGAGGACCTGTTGCGCTACGCGGCGGCGGCAACCGAGCTGGGGGTGTTCGGCAAGGCCGAAGCCGAGGCATTCTTCAATGAAAAGGTGTTCTTCATGGGCGGTGTCGAACTGGGCGTGTTCCCGGCCCAGTTCTGGCTGCAGGCCATCGGCCAGATCGAGGCGGTGACCTGGTATTGCGTGCAGCGCTACGACACCCGCCGCGAGGGCTACCAGGCCCGCGCCTGGGCGTTCTGCGCCGAGCGCCTGGGCAGTTACCTGTTGTTGCGGGAATTGCGCGCGCGTTATGGCGAGCCGGCTTACCAGCGCTTCTTCGGCCAGCTCAACCTGATCACCAAGGGTGACCAGAAGCAATACGTGCCCAGCCACTGACGATGTTTTCCGGAAACGACAGCGCCGCCGCACTTTCAACGAGTGCGGCGGCGCTGTCGTTTTTGGCGCGTGCGGTTCGCAGTTCAGTCGGGCAGCAGCTTGCCCTGGTCCAGCCCGTAGTGCGCGATGATCTGCTGCAGGCAGGCCAGCGCATCTTCATCCCAGGTCGGCAGCGTGATGCCGAAGGTACGTTCCAGCTTGCCACAGTCCAGGCGCGAGTTGAGCGGGCGCTGCGGCGGCGTGGGATAGGTGGAGGTCGGCACCGGCGTGATCTGTTCCAGGCCCTTGAGCTTGACCGGGATGCCGCGCGCCATCAGTTCCCGGGCCACCAGCGAGGCATAGCCGTGCCAGGAGGTGGCGCCGGCCGCGGTCAGATGGTAAGTGCCGCTGGTGGCGTGCACCCGTTCGCGGCCACCGTGTTCGCCGGCCAGCATGCGGCAGCACACCGCGGCGATGGTCGAGGCCCAGGTCGGCGCGCCGAACTGGTCGCCGACGATGGTGTAAGCCTCTTTTTGCTGCGCCAGCCGGATCGCCGTCTTCATGAAATTGCCGCCATGCAGGTTGTACACCCAACTGGTGCGCAGGATCCAATGTGCCGCCCCGGTCGCGGCGATGGCCAGTTCGCCGTCGCGCTTGGTGGCGCCGTAGACGTTGATGGGGCAGGTCGGCATGTCTTCGGTGTAAGCGCCGGCATGGCTGCCGTCGAAGACGTAGTCGGTGGAAAAATGCAGCACCGCGGCGCCGATCTTCTTCGCTTCTTCGGCCAGCACGCCCGGTGCTTCGGCATTGATGGCGCGCGTCAGCGCGCTGTCCGATTCGGCCTTGACCACGGCGGTGTAGGCGGCCGGGTTGATGATCAGGTCGGGTTTGGCGGCCTGGACGGCCTGGCGTATGGCTTGCGGATCGGCCATGTCCAGCTGCGCGCGATGCGGCGCGATCACCTCGATGCGGTTTGGCATGGCGCGCAGGCGGCGCAGGAATTCGCCGCCCACCTGGCCGCTGGAACCTGTCAGCAGGATGCGCATGGATTTCATGGATGGGCTTTCATTCAAAGACTTCGGCCGCGTTCAGCAAGACGCCCAGCTTGTCTTTGTCGGACATGATGGGCGCATCCCGCAGTTGCCAGTCGATGCCGATGGCGGGGTCGTTCCAGAGGATGCAGCGCTCATGTTCGGGCATCCAGTAATCGGTGGTCTTGTAGAGGAATTCGGTATCGTCTTCCAGCACCGAGAAGCCATGCGCGAATCCGGGCGGAATCCAGAGTTGCAACTTGTTTTCTTCGCTTAACACTGTGCTGAACCATTGGCCGAAGGTCGGCGAGCTGCGGCGGATGTCGAGCGTTACGTCCAGCACGGCGCCGCGGGTGACGCGCACCAGTTTTCCTTGCGCATGGCGGATCTGGTAGTGCAAGCCACGCAGCACGTTGCGGGCCGACTTGGAATGGTTATCCTGGACGAATGGCGCGTCGATGCCGGTTGCCTCGCGGAAGCGCTGGGCATTGAAGCTTTCGTAGAAAAAACCGCGGCTGTCGCCGAACACGCGCGGTTCGATGAGGAGCACGCCGGAGAGGGGGGTGAGTTTGACCTGCATATTGATGGGGTTCCGGATGCTGGTTTTCAGTAGCTCATATCGGTCAGCAAGTGCATCAGGTACTGGCCGTAGGCATTCTTTTTCAAAGGCGCCGCCAATTTCTCCAGTTGCGCCGCATCGATGTAGCCGCGACGATAGGCGATCTCTTCCGGGCAGGCTACTTTCAGGCCCTGGCGCTTTTCGATCGTTGCGATGAACTGGCCCGCATCGAGCAGCGACTCGTGGGTGCCGGTGTCCAGCCAGGCGATGCCGCGTCCCATCAGTTCTACCTGCAGTTGGCCCATTTCCAGATAGGCCTTGTTGACGTCGGTGATTTCCAGTTCACCGCGCGCCGAGGGCTTGAGCGAGCGGGCGATGCCGCTCACCTGGCTGTCGTAGAAATACAGGCCGGTGACTGCGAAATTGGATTTCGGCTGCGCCGGCTTTTCTTCGATACCGATGGCCCTGCGCTGCTTGTCGAACTCGACCACGCCGTAGCGTTCCGGATCCTGCACGTGGTAGGCGAAGACGGTTGCGCCGTCGGCGCGTTCGCTGGCGGCGCGCATTGGCGGTTCCAGGTCGCGCCCGTAAAAGATGTTGTCGCCCAGGATTAGCGCGGAAGGATCGTTGCCGATGAAATCGCTGCCGATGATGAAGGCTTGCGCCAATCCGTCGGGCGACGGTTGCACTGCGTACTGGATATTGAGGCCCCATTGGCTGCCGTCCTTGAGCAGGTCGGCGAAGCGCGGCGTATCCTGCGGCGTGGAGATTACCAGGATGTCGCGGATGCCGGCCAGCATCAGGCTGGTCAGCGGGTAGTACACCATCGGCTTGTCGTAGATCGGCATGAGCTGCTTGGAAACCACCGTGGTGGCCGGATACAGGCGCGTGCCGGAGCCGCCGGCGAGAATGATGCCTTTGCGGCGGTTCGCTGTATGTTCCATTTTTATCCCCTCACGCCGTATTGCTGTTCCATCCATGTCAGATAGCCGCCCGAGCGCACATTGGCCACCCATTGCGGATTGGCCAGGTACCATTGAACTGTCTTGCGGATGCCGCTTTCGAAGGTCTCGGCCGGCTTCCAGCCCAGTTCGCGTTCGATCTTGCGGGCATCGATGGCGTAGCGGCGGTCGTGCCCCGGGCGATCCTTGACGAAGGTGATCTGGTCGCGATAGCTGCCGTCGGCCTTGGGTTTGAGCTGGTCGAGGATGTCGCACAGGGTGTGCACCACGTCCAGGTTGGCTTTTTCGTTCCAGCCGCCGACGTTGTAGGTTTCTCCCGGCTTGCCGCGCGCCAGCACTTCCCGGATCGCCGCGCAGTGGTCGCGCACGTACAGCCAGTCGCGCACTTGCATGCCGTCGCCGTAGACCGGCAGCGGCTTGCCGTCCAGCGCATTGGAGATCACCAGCGGGATCAGCTTTTCCGGGAAGTGGTAGGGGCCGTAATTGTTGGAGCAGTTGGTGGTCAGCGTAGGCAGGCCGTAGGTGTGGCGGTAAGCCCGCACCAGATGGTCGGAGGCCGCCTTGGAGGCCGAGTAGGGGCTGTTGGGGGCATACGGCGTGGTTTCCGAGAATGGCGCGTCTTGCGGTCCCAGCGTGCCGTAGACCTCATCGGTGGAAACGTGCAGGAAGCGGAAGGCCTCGCGCTCCTCGCCCTGCAACGTGCTCCAGTAGCGGCGCGCCGCTTCCAGCAGGTTGAAGGTGCCGTTGACGTTGGTGCGGATGAATTCGTCCGGGCTGGCGATGGAGCGGTCGACGTGGCTCTCCGCTGCGAAATGCAGGATCGCCCGGGGCCGGTGTTGCGCGAACAGTGCGGCGATGGCCGTGTCGTCGCAGATATCCGTTTGCGAGAAAAGATAGCGGGCATCGTCGGCGATGCAGGCCAGGTTGTAGGGATTGCCGGCGTAGGTCAGCTTGTCGATGTTGAGCACGGGACCGGCCGTACCGGACGCCAGCCAGTCGAGGATGAAGTTGCTGCCGATGAAGCCGGCGCCGCCGGTGACAAAAATCATATGCTTGGGGAGCTCAGGATTTAAAGCCGTTGGGGTTCATCTGTTGCCAGCGCCATGAGTCGGCGCATATGGCATCCAAGCCTCGTTGGGCTTCCCAGCCCAGTTTGCGCTTTGCTGCGGCGGGGTTGGCGTAATATTCGGCAATGTCGCCCGGGCGGCGCTCGGCGATGATGTAGGGCAGTGTTTTGCCGCAGGCCTTCTCATAGGCCTTGACCACGTCCAGCACGCTGTGGCCGGTGCCGGTGCCGAGGTTGATGGCGAAGCATTGCGGTTCGGTCAGTGTTTGCAGCGCAGCCAGGTGTCCGGTTGCCAGGTCGACCACGTGAATGAAATCGCGTACGCCGGTGCCGTCAGGCGTCGGGTAGTCGCCGCCCCAGATGTTGAGCCGCTCGCGGCGGCCGATGGCGACTTGCGCCACGAACGGCATCAGGTTGTTGGGGATGCCGTCGGGGTCTTCGCCGATCAGGCCGCTTTCATGTGCGCCCACCGGATTGAAGTAGCGCAACAGGGCGATCTTCCAGTCGGGATGCGCGCGGTAGCAGTCGCGCAAGATGTCTTCGACCATCATCTTGCTGCGGCCGTAGGGACTGCTGGCCGCCAGCGGGTGGTCTTCGTCCAGCGGCAGATATTGGGGAGGGGCGTAGACCGTGGCCGACGAACTGAAGACAATGGTCTTGACGCCCGTGGCTTCCATGGCCTCCAGCAGGCGCACGGTGCCTACGACGTTGTTGTCGTAGTACATGAGCGGTTGCTCGACCGATTCGCCGACGGCCTTCAGGCCGGCGAAGTGGATCACCGCTTCGCATTTGAATTCGCGCAGCACGCTCTCCAGCTGTTCGCGGTTGCGGACGTCGCCTTTGACCAGCGATACGGACTTGCCCGCGATTTTCTGGACGCGGGCGACCGCTTCCGGGCTGCTGTTGCAGAAATTGTCGAAGACGATGACTTCGTGGCCTGCCTTGAGCAGTTCCACGCAGGTATGCGAGCCGATATAGCCGGCGCCGCCGGTGACGAGGATGTTCATGGGTGCTTCCGATTCTGAAAACCGCAACAGGGCGATTATGTCAGACTCTGGTAGAAAGCGATCTGGTTCTCGGAGAGCGCGCGCAGGTCCTCATTGTTGAGGTAGCCGGCGTACCACTGTGCCGTCAGCTCCAGCGCCGTATAGAGCTCCATCCTGGGGATCCAGTCCAGGCGCTGGCGCGCCTTGGAGATGTCCAGGCGCAGGAAAGCCGCCTCGTGCGGCGCATGCGGCTGCGGTTCCAGGCGCACCTCGACCGGCGTCACGTCGTTCTTCTGCAGCGAATGGTTGAAGGTGGCGCACAACTGGCTGACGGTCTGCAGATCGGTATCGGCCGGGCCGAAGTTCCATCCCTCGGCATACTTGTTGCCGTGCTCGTAGAGCAACTGGCCGATCTGCAGGTAGCCCGACAGCGGCTCCAGCACGAACTGCCAGGGGCGCACTGCATGCGGGTTGCGGATATTGACCGGTTCATCTTTTTCCAGCGCGCGGATGAAGTCGGGAATCAGGCGGTCGGCCGCGAAGTCGCCGCCGCCGATGACGTTGCCTGCGCGCACGCTGGCGATGCCGGTCTGGTTGTCGGGATCCTTGGCGAAAAAGGAGCGGCGGTAGGCTGAGGTGACCAGTTCGGCCGCGCCTTTGCTGCTGCTGTAGGGATCGTGCCCGCCCATCGGGTCATCCTCGCGGTAGCCCCACAGCCATTCGCGGTTTTCATAGCATTTGTCGCTGGTGACCACCACCACTGAGCGCACGCTGGGCGTGTTGCGCACGGCTTCGAGCACATGCGCGGTGCCCATCACGTTGGTGGCGTAGGTGTCGAGCGGGGTCAGGTAGGAGTCGCGCACCAGCGGCTGCGCCGCCAGGTGGAACACGATGTCGGGCTGGACGGCGGCCATGGTTTCGGCCACGTGCCTGGCGTCGCGTACGTCGCCGGTCGTGGTTTGCACGCAATTTTGCAGGCGCGCGAGATGGAACAGGCTGGGATTGGTCGGCGCAGGCAGGGAATAGCCGCTGACTTTCGCCCCCATGAGGTGCAGCCACAACGTCAGCCAACTGCCTTTGAAGCCCGTATGTCCGGTTACGAAAACGCGCTTGTCGCGCCAAAAGTTAGCCATCAGGCAGCCTCATACACGTATTGCGGAGAGTCGTTTGAGTGCAGAGGCGAGAATGCGGTGCTGCACGCGGACGACCGGTAAAAGCAGTGTTGCAGGCCTTCCTGTTTTTCCGCGCCGATGTCACGTTTCCCTGCGAAACCACGACTGCATGGTTATGGTTGCTCTTCCCTCGCAGTGGCGCCTTGCGGCATCGACTGCGACGGTCAGATTAGAACATGGGGTTTTTGCGCTTCATGCGAGAATCAGGAGGGTATTTGTCATCTAATCCCGGCGTATATCTTTGCGCCAACAAAAATTTACTTCCGACACCGCCGGAAATCCCGGGGAAGCCAGCAGGGGAGCGGCTTTGACAGGGTAATGGTGGAACGGGGTGTATCGCCATCTGCGGTGGTATGCCGCAGCTGCAGCCAGCACCGCCAGCATCCGGATTGATGTGGCGGCCTGGATTTCAGTCAGTCGGAGGGAAGCAGCGAAATGATTTGCGAACCGAATGCATTGTCGGCCGCCAGGCCGGCGCCGGTGCTGCAGGGTTCCTCGTCGAAGGCGATGTCGCCGTTGGCGTCGGCCTCGCCACTGGCTTGCAGCGCGGCAAAACCGAACAGGTCGCGATCCATCAGGTGCGAGGGCACCACGGTCGACAGCGCCGAGAAGATGTTGTCGACCCGGCCCGGGAATTTCTTTTCCCATTCGCGCATCAGGCCCTTGATCTGCTTGCGTTGCAGGTTCTCCTGGCTGCCGCACAGGTCGCAGGGGATGATGGGGAACTGCTTGATATCGGCGTAGCGGATCAGGTCGGCTTCTTTCACATAGGCCAGCGGGCGGATCACGATTTGCTTGCCATCGTCGGACTGCAGCTTGGGCGGCATGCCCTTCAGCTTCGCGCCGAAGAACATGTTGAGGAAGAAGGTTTCCAGGATGTCATCGCGATGGTGGCCCAGCGCCACCTTGGTGGCGCCCAGCTCGGTGGCGACCCGGTACAGGATGCCCCGGCGCAGGCGCGAGCACAGTGCGCAGGTGGTCTTACCTTCAGGTACCACGCGCTTGACGATGCTGTAGGTATCCTGGTTTTCGATGTGGTAAGGCACGCCGAGTTTTTCCAGGTAGGCCGGCAGCACGTCGGCCGGGAAATTGGGTTGTTTCTGGTCGAGGTTGACGGCGACGATGTCGAAATGGATCGGCGCGCGCTCGCGCAGCGTCAGCAGGATGTCCAGCAGCGCATAGCTGTCCTTGCCGCCCGAGAGGCAGACCATGACCTTGTCGCCGTCCTCGATCATGTTGAAGTCGCCGATGGCCTGGCCGACCTGGCGGCACAGCCGCTTGTGCAGCTTGTTGTTCTCGTAGGCGATCTTCTCCGCCTTCTTGGCGCCGATGGCGGCCTGGTCGGATGCGTCGCCGGCAGGGAGGGCGGCGGAGGTGTCGGCGGAGGGATGGAGTCGGTCGTTCATGGTGCTGCCCGTTGGTTGGTTCAGTTGTCGCGTTTGATGCGGAAGACTTCCACGCCGACCGCGTCGCAGTCGGGGTAAACATCCGGCTTTTCGGTCGACACGCGCGCCGCGCGCACTTTCGGATGCGCCAGCATGGCGGCGACCACGTCGTCGCACAGGGTTTCCTGCAGGTGGATGTGGCCCTGCGCCATGCGGCGGGCGATGGTGGAGCGGATGAAATCGTAGTCCACCACTTCATCCAGCAAGTCGGCCTTGGGCGTCGAGTCGGCCAGCGGGATGAACAGGTCGACGTTGATCAGGATGCGCTGCTCGCCCTTCTTCTCGAATTCGTGCACGCCGATGTTGATGAGCACTTCATAGTTGCGCAGGAACAGGCGGCGGCAATCTTGCAGGGACGGATGGAACAATGCGAGCATGATAAGAAAGGAAAGAGATTATTTCGCTACGAACATGACGTCGCGCGAAAGGGGGAGCAAATGCTGGCCGCCATCGACCAGCAAGGTGGCGCCGGTAACCGCCGGCGCCGAGGCGACATAGCAGACCGCGGCGGCGATGTCGTCGGGCGTGCTGCTCTTGCCCAATGGCGTGACCTGGTGGGCGCGGCCGAACTCTTCGGCCGTCTGGTCGCCTGAGGCCATGGTGATGCCCGGCGCCACGCCGACCACCCGCACGCGCGGCGCCAGCGCTTGCGCCAGCAGCGTGGTGGCGCTGTGCAGCGCGGCCTTGGACAGCGTGTACGACAGGTAGTCGGGGTTGGGATTGTACAGTTTCTGGTCCAGCAGGTTGACCACCACCGACTGCCCGCCCTCGGGCGTGGCCTCGAACAGCGCCTGCGCCAGCAATACCGGGGCGCCGACGTTGGCGCACATGTGGCGCATCAGGCGCGCATTGCCGAAACTGGCGGCATCGTCGAAATCGAACAGGGAGGCGTTGTTGACCACGCACGACACGCGCCCCAGCGGCGCGACCTGTTGTAACAAGCCGCGCACTTCCTCCTCGTTGCCCAGTTCGCAGCGCACCGCCAGCGCGCGGCGTCCCAGCGCCTCGATCTCGCGCACCACGTCATCGGCTTCGTCGCGCGAGCGGTTGTAATGCACGGCCACATCCCAGCCGGCATGCGCCAGCGCCAGCGCGATGTGGCGGCCGATGCGGCGCGCGGCGCCGGTGACCAGGGCTACGCGTGGGGCGGTGCGGGAATAGGGTTGGGATGTCATAAGTTCAAATACAATACGGCCCATGCAATTGCAATTACCTGAACCAGGCGCCGATGCACAGGCCGCCTCACAAGCCCTCCGGCAACTGATCGCTGGCGAGATCGCCGCGGCGGGCGGCTGGATATCATTCGAGCGCTACATGGAGCTGGCGCTGTATGCGCCGCAATTCGGCTATTACAGCGGCGGCGCGGCCAAATTGGGCAAAGACGGTGATTTTACAACCGCCCCGGAAATTTCGCCGCTGTTTGGCGCGACTTTGGCGCATTTGGCGACAGAACTGATCGCAACCAGTGGATCGATTGCCAATGTTTTCCTCGAATTCGGGGCCGGCACCGGCAAATTGGCGTTCGACATCCTGTCGGAACTGAAATCCCGCAACCAGTTGCCGCAACAATATTTCATTGTGGAAATATCGGCCCAGCTGCGCGCGCGCCAGCGCGAAACCTTGGGGGAATTCGCCGCGCTGGTCGAATGGCTGGATGCCTTGCCGGAAAGTTTTTCCGGCATCGTGTTGGGCAACGAGGTGCTGGACGCCATGCCGGTGCGCCTGGCGATCAAGGCGGACGGCATCTGGCTGGAGCGCGGCGTGGCCGTCAATGCCGAGGGCGCCTTCGTATTTGCCGACCGCGCCGTGGATGGGTTGCCGGTGGCGCAGATTCCCGATGCCGAGGCATTGCCCGAAGGCTACCTGACCGAACTGGCGCCGGTGGCAATCGGTTTCATGCGCACGCTGGCGGGCATGATCGCGCGCGGCGCAGGCGCCGTGGCGATCTTGCCGGACTACGGTTTCCCGGCGGCCGAATACTATCTGGACGACCGCTCGCAGGGCACGCTGATGTGCCATTACCGCCACCATGCGCATCCCGACCCTTTCTACCTGCCGGGGCTGCAGGACATCACCGCCCACGTCGATTTCACCGCCATGGCGGTGGCCGCCGTGGAAGCGGGTGCGGAAGTGCTGGCCTATGCCAGTCAGGGCGCTTTCCTGCTCAACGCCGGCATCGGCGAACTGCTGCTGCGCACCTCGCCGGAGGCTAGCCTGCAATATCTGCCGCAAGCCAACGCCATGCAGAAACTGATTTCACCCGCCGAGATGGGCGAGCTGTTCAAGGTGCTGGCCATCGGCAAGAACGTGGAGTGGCCACAGCGCATGCTGCGCCATGACCGCACCCACCGCCTGTGAAGGAGCTCGCGTGATACGCTGGGTTGTCGTGATTTTTCTCGCCGTGATCGTGTTTTCGTCGCTGCTGCCCTGGCTGGAAAAGCTGGGCATCGGCCGTTTGCCGGGCGACTTGCGTTTCCGCCTGTTCGGCCGCACCTTCTCGTTGCCGTTCGCTTCGACTATCTTGTTGTCGACGGTGGTGTTCATCCTGGCGAAGATCTTGTAAAAGAGCGCGGAGCGGATATGCGGGTATTGCTGGTGGAAGACGATCCCATGGTGGGCGAAGCGGTGCGCAAGGGTTTGCGCCAGGACGGTTTCGCCATCGACTGGGTGCAGGACGGCAAGTCGGCCGACGCCGCCTTGCGCAACGAAGACTACGCCATGCTGCTGCTCGACCTCGGCCTGCCGCACAAGGATGGGCTGGCGGTCTTGAAGACCCTGCGCGAGCGCGGCAACCGCATCCCGGTACTGATCACCACCGCACGCGATGCCGTGGCCGACCGCGTGGCAGGCCTGGATGCCGGCGCCGACGATTACCTGATCAAGCCGTTCGACTTGGAAGAACTCGGCGCCCGCATGCGCGCGCTGCTGCGCCGCCAGTCCGGCCGCGCCGACAGCCTGGTGCAGGTGCGCGAGGTGGTCTTGAACCCCGCCACCCATGAAGTCACCGTGGCCGGCCAGCCGGTCAACCTGTCGGCCCGCGAGTTCACCCTGCTGCATGCCTTCATGGACCGCCCCGGCGTGGTGCTGTCGCGCGCCCAGCTGGAAGAAAAGCTCTACGGCTGGGACGACAGCATCGAAAGCAATGCCGTCGAAGTGCACATCCACGCGCTGCGCAAGAAGGTCGGCAGCGATTTCATCAAGAATGTGCGCGGCGTCGGCTATCTGGTGCCGGCATGAACTCGATGCGCAACAAGCTGCTGCTGTGGCTCGGGCTGGGGCTGTTCTCCATCATCGTGGCCGCCGGCGTCGGGCTGTATTTCCAGGCGCGCGGCGAGGCCAACCAGATCTTCGATTACCAGATGCGCCAGATCGCCGCCTCGCTGCCGCGGCAGGCTTTCTCGCCGATTTCGCCGGGGCAGCAACTGCCGGAACTGGAAGACGAGATCATGATGCAGATCTGGGACAGCAGCGGCACCGTCATTTACCACTCGCACGCGCGCGGCGCCATGCCGCGCCAGGCCGAGCTGGGTTTTGTCAACGTGCACGGGCCCAACGGCATGTGGCGCGTCTACAGCGCCCAGGTCGGCAGCACGGTGGTGCAGGTGGCGCAGCCGCAAAGCGCGCGCGACGAGATCGCCGCGCAGATGGCGGTCAAGACGGTGGCGCCGTTGTTCCTGCTGTTCCCGCTGATCGGCATCCTGGCGTGGCTGGCGGTCAGCCGTGGGCTGGCGCCGGTGCGGCGCGCGGCGGCCGAGGTGCAGGCGCGCGACATGAATTCCCTGATGCCGATCGCCGACGTCGGCCTGCCGCAGGAAATCCAGCCCTTGACCCATGCGCTCAACGACCTGCTGGCGCGCCTGAAACAATCGACCGAGGCGCAGCGCGCCTTCGTGGCCGATGCCGCGCATGAACTGCGCACCCCGCTGACGGCCTTGCGCCTGCAGGCGCAACTGGCCGAACGCGCGGCCGATGAAGGCGAGCGCAAGGCCGCTTTTGCCGATTTGAAGAATGGCCTGGAGCGCGCCACGCACCTGGTGCATCAGTTGTTGACCCTGGCGCGCCAGGAGCCCGATGCGATGCGCTTCGCGCCGGTCGACCTGCGTGAGCTCCTGCGCGGCGTGGTGGCCGACCTGTCTTCGGTGGCCAGCGACGGAGATATCGACCTGGGATTGTCCGGCGAGGATGGCGACGGCGGCCCGTTGATGGTGAGCGGCAATGCTGACGCCCTGCGCATCCTGTTCAACAACCTGGTCGACAACGCCTTGCGTTACACGCCGGCCGGCGGCGTGGTGGATGTGTCGTTGGCCATGCCGGAGCAAGGAAAATGTGCGGTGCTGATCCAGGACAGCGGCCCGGGCATCGCCGAGAGCGAGATGCCGCGCGTATTCGACCGCTTCTATCGCGCGCGTCGTCCGCAAGAGCAGAACGCCGGCCGCGCCGCGTTCGGCAGCGGACTGGGGTTGGCCATCGTGCGCCAGATCGCCGATTTGCATCGTGTGCCGGTGGAACTCAACAATACCGGCAAGGGACTGCAGGCGCGCGTCACGTTTGTGCTGTTGCCATAGTTGATTCGACGCGCAGTGTCGGGATGGTGAGAGACGCTGGAACCCGACCTTCGTCAGAGCTACGGTGTGCGGTGGACTGCGCCGGTTTGCCGCCTGCCGCTTTCTTCCTGCCTTAAGTTTGTCTTAATTTTCCCGCCTTAATCTTCACTCCAACGGTCGAGCAGCCGCGGCATCCCAAGCCCACCAGCTGCCGGGCCACCGATATTTCTCTGGAAAGCAAAGGAGTGCATGATGAGCCGTCGAATCGTTTTTGTTCGCAACACATTGGCTGTGGCGCTGGCTGCCGTCGTCGGCGGCAGCTACGTCTATTTCCGTGGCGCCGACCTGCCTTCGGCCCATGCGGCGGCAATCAATACGCCGCTGGTCGCTTCCAATACCGGGCCGACCACGCCGGCCGGACCGGTGATCGCGGCGGCCACCGATTTCTCCGGCATCGTCCAGCGCGCGGGGCCGGCCGTGGTCAACATCAGCGTCACCGGCAAGGTCAAGAAAGTGGTCGACGACAGCGACGATGGCGATCCGGATGATCCGTTTTCCCAGTTCCTCAAGCGTTTCGGCCCGCAACTGCAGATACCGCGCCAGCCGCAGGTCATGCACGGTTTGGGTTCGGGTTTCATCATTTCCCCGGACGGCGTGATCCTGACCAATGCCCACGTGGTGGAGGGCGCGCAGGAAGTAGTGGTCAAGCTGACCGACCGCCGCGAATTCAAGGCCAAGGTATTGGGCGTGGACAAGCAGAGCGACATCGCGGTGATCCGCATCGACGCCAGGAACCTGCCCACGGTGCAGATCGGCGACCCGTCCAACGTGAAGGTCGGCGAGCCCGTGCTGGCTATCGGCTCGCCCTACGGCTTCGACAACACGGCCACCGCCGGCATCATCAGCGCCAAGTCGCGCAGCTTGCCGGATGATAATTACGTGCCTTTCCTGCAGACCGATGTGGCGGTCAACCCCGGCAATTCGGGCGGCCCGCTGTTCAACCTGAAGGGCGAGGTGATCGGCATCAATTCGCAGATCTACAGCCAGACCGGCGGTTTCCAGGGTTTGTCGTTCGCCATCCCGATCGACGTGGCGATGAAGGTCGAGCAGCAGCTGGCGCAGCACGGCAAGGTCACGCGCGGCCGCCTGGGCGTGTCGGTGCAGGATCTGAACCAGGCGTTGTCCGAATCGTTCGGCCTGAAGAGTGCGCAAGGCGCGCTGATCAGTTCGGTGGAAAAGGGCAGCCCGGCCGACAAGGCCGGCCTGCAGGCCGGCGACGTGATCCTCAGCTTCAGCGGCCATGCGATCGACCATTCGGTGGATCTGCCCACGCTGGTGGCCGATACCGCGCCCGGCACCTCGAAGTCGCTGGAAGTGATGCGCGGCGGCAAGGTGCGCACCATCAACGTGACGGTGGGCGAGATGAAGTCCGCCAGGAACGACACGCCTGCCAGCAAGGCCGAGAACCAGGGGCGGCTGGGCTTGGCGGTGCGTCCGCTGGATCCGGATGAGCGCAAGCAACTGGGCGGCCAGAACGGCCTGCTGGTGGAAGACGTCAACGGCCCGGCGGCAATTGCCGGCATCCAGAGCGGCGACGTGATCCTGGCCTTGAACGGCACGCCGGTGTCCAGCGTCGAGCAGTTGCGCAAGCTGGCCAGCCAGGCCGGCAAGAGCGTGGCGCTGCTGGTCGAGCGAGGCGATGAGAAGATCTTTGTTCCGTTGGCGCTGAACTGATTTTCCGTAGCGTTTTGTTAGCGGCGCTAAGTAGTCCTGAGGGTAGTCCGTGGAAAGCAGTAAGCAGTGAGGGAGTGGCCGGACATGCGCAAGCATGTCCGGCCTTTTTTCTCCGCTCGCGCCTGCCGCTCAGGCCGGATCGGCCGGCGGTTTTTCCTGCGCCGCCGGTTCGCTTCGCCAATGGCCATGCGCGTGTTCGCGCTCCATCGCTTCGCGATCGCTGGCGAACATGGCTTGCAATTCTTCGCGCGCCTGCACCGCCATCGACACCATCTGTTGCTGGTCCTTGTAGTGGGGATAGAGCTCGTACAGCGTCTTGATGTTGTGCGCGCGGAATTTCATTGCCGCCTGGCGCGCGCGGTAGGCGCCGAAGCCGAGCTGTTCCAGCGCGCGCCGGCCCATCTGCAGCGCGCTTTCGAAGGTTTCGCGCTCCAGCACCGTGACGCCGCGGTCGAGCAGGTCGTAATAATGCGTGACGTTGCGTGCGCGGGTGGCAATGGCCAGGTGCGGGAATTCTTCCTTCACTTTGTCGACCAGTTCCAGCGTGGCCTGGGCGTCGTCGATGGCGATCACCAGCAGGCGCGCCTGGGCGGCGCCGGCGGTGCGCAGCAGGTCGATGCGGGTGGCGTCGCCGTAAAACACCTTGAAGCCGAACTTGCGCAGGAAATCGATCTGGTCCGGGTCGTGATCCAGCACCGTGGCGTGGATGCCGTTGGCATGCAGCAGGCGCCCGACGATCTGGCCGAAGCGGCCGAAGCCGGCGATGATGACCGGATGCTCCTGCGGTTCGATCCGGTCTTCCGGGCGGCGGTTGCCGGCGTCCAGCCAGCGCATCAGCATGCGATCATGGATCAGCAGCAGCAGCGGCGTGACCAGCATCGACAGTGCCACCACGACCACCAGAATCGATGAGACTTCCGGGGTGAGCACCTTGGCGCCGACTGCCGCGCCGAATACGATGAAGGCGAATTCGCCGCCCTGGGACAGCAGGAACGCGAAGAACAATTGCTGGCCGCGGGGGATGCCGAAGCAACGCCCGAGGCACCACATCACGGCCGTCTTGATCGCCAGGAAGGCCGCCACCAGGCCGAGGATGCGCCAGGGCTGCGCAAGGAACACGCCGAAGTCCACCGACATCCCTACGGCGATGAAGAACAGCCCCAGCAGCAGGCCCTTGAACGGTTCGAGGTCGCTTTCGAGCGCGTGGCGGTACTCGGAGTCGGCCAGCAGCACGCCGGCCAGGAAGGTGCCCAGCGCCATCGACATGCCGACCGATTGCATCAACAGGCAGGTGGCGATCACCAGCAGCAGGGCGAAGGCGGTGAAGATCTCGCGCATGTCGGTCTTGGCGATGATGCGCAGGATGGGGCGCATCAGCACGCGCCCGCCGAAGATCAGCAGGGCGACCACCAGCGCCACCTGGCCCGCATGCAGCCAGCCCTGGCCGCTGCCCTGGCTGGCCGCCACGCCCAGCAGCGGCACCGCTGCCATCATCGGGATGGCGGCGATGTCCTGGAACAGCAGGATGGAAAATCCGGCCGCGCCGGCCGGCGAAGCGGTGAGCTTGCGTTCGCCCAGCGTGGCCAGCGCAATCGCGGTGGAGGACAGCGACATGCCCAGCGCCGCGATCAGGCCGATGCGCCAGGGTACGCCGGCGGCCAGCGCCACGGCCAGCAGCGCGGACGTCACCGCCAGCACCTGCACGCTGCCCCAGCCGAAGATGGAGCGCCGCAGCGCCCACAGGCGTTTGGGGTCGAGCTCCAGCCCGATCAGGAACAGCAGCAGCACCACGCCGAATTCGGAGAATTCGAGGATGTGCTTGACCTCGGTGATCAGGCCCAGGCCCCAGGGGCCGATGACGATCCCGGCCAGCAGGTAGCCCAGCACCGCGCCCAGGCCGAGGCGTTTGGCGATCGGTACGGCGGCCACGGCGGCGAGCAGGTAAACCAGGGCTTTGAGTAAGTGTTCATCCATGGCGGCGTGATCTTTATGGGATTGGGGCGTCGTCGGTTGCGGAAAGGGCCGGATAGCGTTTCAGCTGGTCGAGATAGCGCTCTACGTGGCGCTGGAAATCGAGCGGCGCGATGTTGTGGGCGCCGTGCAGGATCAGCGGTTCCATCCAGCGCATGCCGCACAGTTGCGCGGTTTGCCGGTAGGGCGGGAGGAAGTCGCTGAAAGGATGGCCGTGGCGTCCGTCGGGAGCGTACGCCCCGGATTCGCCGCCGGTGCTTGCCACCAGCCAGAACCCTTTGCCGCGCAGGGCGTTGCCATCATGGCCGAAGGCCCAGTCGCGCGCCAGCACCAGATCCAGCCATTCCTTTTGCAATGCCGGCATGCTGTACCAGTGGATGGGGTGCTGCATCACGACCAGGTCGGCTTGCGTGAGCAGTTGCCGTTCGCGCTCAATGTCGATGTGGAAGTCCGGATAGCGCTCATACAAGTCGTTGACCACCACGTTGGGCAGTTTGGCGGCGGCCTCGACCATCAGGCCATTGGCGCGTGAGAGTTCGGCGGCGGGGTGGGCATACAGGATGAGTATGTTGGGCATGGCGGTGGCGGGCTTGGCGTTGTTGTCGGGCAGGTCGCGCGGTTCGCCGAAATTGGCCGGAACATGCGCGCATTGTCCGCTGTCTGTTTTATCGAGGGAAGGGAGTTTGCCACGAAAGCGCCGGCGGCCGCTGGTTCAACGCGGTATGCCTATGCCAAGGCATGTCCTTCCCCTGTTTTTCCTGCGGGTATCAAAAGCCGGGCAATGCGCTTATACTCAGCCATCCCCCCGCGGCTTCTTCTTGCGCCATGAATCCACGCGCACGCCGCAACAGATGACACTCGCCGCAGTTTATTCATATTCACTCGTTATTGCAGCCATGTCCGATATCCAAGATTCCGAAGCCAGCCAGCCACGAGAACCCAATCCGGCCAAGCCCGCGCCTGCAGTCCCCCCAGCCACGTCACAAGCCGCCGATGCGGCAGCCCAGCCGAAGCCGGCGGAGCAGCCTGCCCAGGCAGTGCCGCCGCCAGTTGCCCAGCACGCTCCCTTGCCGCCGCCGCCGCACCATGCCACCGACGCGCCGTGGAGGCAGACCTGGCATTTCCTGGCGGCGCGCTTGCGCGCGATGTCCGACAAGGCCGGGCGCCGCGTCATGCAGCGTACGCTCAAGATCGGCGTGTCGGCCCGTATTTTCCACCCCGAGTCCGGTTCCAAGGGCTTGCGCAGCAAGACGCTGCAATACCTGGAAGAGTCGATTGCGCAGTGGGTGATGTCGCGCGACGTGCTGGTGTTCATGATCCCGACGGTCAATACCAACGGCCTGGTCCATCCCAGCAACATCCGTTTGCGCGACTATGCCAAGAATCTCGACGGCCTGGTGCTGCAAGGCGGCGCGGACGTTTCGCCGCAAAGCTACGCCCAGGCGGCGACGCGCCCTGAATGGAGCGGCGACCGCGCGCGCGACATGTACGAGCTGGAGCTGCTGCACGAATTCATCGAGGCCGGCAAGCCGGTGCTGGGCATCTGCCGCGGCTGCCAGTTGATCAACGTGGCCTTCGGCGGTACCTTGTACCAGGACATCGCCACCGATGTGCCTAGCGCGATCCCGCACGTCAACGACATGTACGACAGCAATTTCCATGCGCTGCAGTTCCCGCCGGGCTCTTCGCTGGCGACGCTGGTGAAGACCGAGAACGCCATCGTCAATTCGATCCACCACCAGGCGGTGCGCGACCTCGGCCGCGACCTTTCGGTGGAGGCGGTGTCCGGTCCCGACCAGATCGTCGAGGCCATCCGCTACCGCAAGGCGCCGTTCGTCATGGGATTGCAATGGCATCCAGAATTCCACCGCTCCGGCGGTGCCGAGTTGCTGGATTGCACGCCGATTCTCGACAGTTTCCTGCGCACGGCGCGCGAGACGCGTTTTTGAGTGTGGGCCGGGCGCTGCCTGCACATGCATGGCCTATATTTCCGTGCAGGAAACTAATGCCTGGATGTGCCATCGAACTTTCTTTGCGCTGCCGCAATATTGCCCCGCTCCGGCTACACGCCAGCGAACCGTCTCTGTAGAATCGACTCAAGCCGGTTCGATGCGTTGCGCTTGATGGCATCGCTGCCGGCCTCGCATTTTAGTTTTGTCATTTCGCCAACTGGGATAAAAAGGAGAATCCGCATGACCCAATCCGCCGCTCTCAAGACCGTAAGGAACGATATGAAAACCCTCGTCAAGGATGCCCAGGCCCTGTTTGCTGAAGCCGCGACCGCCACCGGCGAAAAGGCCGATGCCTTGCGCGCCAAGGGACTGACCCTGCTGGAGGCAGCGGCGGAAGCTGCGCAGGGCGCGCAGGCCGCCGCCATCGAAAAGGGCAAGGTAGTCGCCGCCAAGACCGATGACTACGTGCATGAAAACCCGTGGCGCGCCGTGGCTATTTCGGCCGGCATCGGTTTGCTGGTGGGGCTGGTCATCGGCCGCAGCAAGTAAGCCGGGTACCGATGGCGACCCCGCACAAGGAAGGCCAGCCGGCGCAGCCCGCCACGCCCGGGCTGACCGCAGGCCTGCTGGGCCTGGCCAAGAACCTGCTCGGCCTTATCATCAGCCGTATCGAGCTGGCATCGCTGGAAATGTCCGAGATCGGCGCCAACCTGGTTCGCTTCGCGGTCATCTTCGTGCTGGCAGCCATTGCATTATGGTTTGCGGTCGCATTCTGGTCGGTGTTGCTCGTCATGCTGGCGTGGGATACCTGGGGCTGGAAGATCCTGGCGTTGCTCGGCGCCATCTTCACCGCCCTCACGGTCGGCCTGGTGTTGTATGCGCGCTCGGTGCTGCTGCAGGGCAAGCTCTCGCTGCCGGCCACCATGTCCGAATTGCGCAAGGACCGCGATGCCTTGCTGTAACGATGGCAGCCGTTGCCGACAAGGAGAAAAGGAGCCGTATGCAAGCAAACCAGGATGACGGTATGACGCACGAAGAACGCAAGCGCAAAGCGCTGGCGCAAGGGGCGTTGTACCGGTTGGGCGTGATGGAGGCGCGTGACGCGGTGCGGCACAGCCTGAGTGCCGAATCGCTGGCCAAGGGCGCCTTGAGCCGGGCTGCGCATTTCGCCACTGCCTTCATCGGCGGCGACAAGACCCTGCAGTCGATCAAGTCGCTGGCTGCCGGCGGTCTTGGCGGCGTCAACCTGCAGTCGGCCATGCCGTTGCTGATCACCGGCGTCTCCCTGTTGTCCAGGCGCTGGCTGCGCAAGCCGCTTTTATATGGCGGCATCATCAGCGCGGTCGGCGGCCTGGCGTATTACCTGAGCCACCGTCCCGACAGGCAGGATGCCGCCAGTGAAGCGGCCGGGCAGGACGAACCGCCGGAAGCGCCATGAGCGGCAACCTGCGGTGTTGATGATCAATCGAGACAAAGGCATCCGCCGCGCCGGATGCCTTTGTTCTTTCCGGGAAGCGAAATATCGCTGGCGGCGGAACATAAATGCGTTCATCCTGCTCTGAATCTGACCGGCCGCGAGGCCTGAACAACAACGCTGAGAAGGCAAGAAAGGAAATGAGATGAAGACATTATCGATTGCCGCCATCGCCGGGGTCCTGGCGATTTCCGGCTGTGCGGACATGAGCCAGACGCAGCGCGGTACGGCCACCGGCGCCGGCATTGGCGCGGGCATCGGCGGTATCCTTGGCGCCGTCACCGGCGGCGGTGGCGGCGGACGTGCGTTGGGCGGCGCGGCCATCGGCGGCGCCATTGGCGCCGTGGCCGGCAATATCTGGTCCAACCGGATGGAGGAGCAGAAGCGCGCCATGGAGCAGGCAACCCAGGGCACCGGCGTGCAAGTGACCCAGACCCAGGACAACCGCCTGAAACTTGAAATCCCCAGCGACATTTCCTTCGATACCGGCCGTGCCGACATCAAGCCCGAGCTGCGCCCCGTGCTGGATCGCTTCGCCGCGACCCTGGTCGAAAATCCGGCCACCACCGTCACCATCGTCGGCCATACCGACAATACCGGCAGCGATGCGATCAACGACCCGTTGTCGACCCAGCGCGCAGCGCGCACGCGCGACTATCTGACCACGCGCGGCGTCGGTGTGGGCCGCTTCATGATCGAAGGCCGCGGTTCGCATGAGCCGCTCGTGCCCAATACTTCGGATGCCAATCGCGCCAAGAACCGCCGCGTGGAAATCTACGTGGCTGAACCGCAGCAGCAGGCGCAGCAACAACAGGCGCCTGCCGGATATGCGCCGCCGCCTCCGCCACGTTATTGATGGCGGTCCGATTCCGGTGAGTTGCCGGGAAATAAAAAGCCCCGAATACCATTCGGGGCTTTTTGCTGGCGGCGTCTTATTTCGCGGGGGCGGCCGCTGCGGCGCCGTCGCCTGCTGCAGGAGCTGGAGCTGGAGCTGCGGCCGGGGCTTTCACCTCGGGTTCCTTGAACTTGGCGCCGGACTGGTTGGCCATGTAGACCACGGTGCGCTGGATTTCGATATCGTCCAGGTCGGGATTGCCGCCCTTGGGCGGCATGGCGCGCAGGCCGTTGATGGCATGTGAAACCAGCTTGTCATAGCCTTCGGCGAGGCGGGCTTTCCAGGCGGCCTCATCGCCAACCTTGGGCGCGCCTGCGACGCCGGCGGCATGGCAGGCGGCGCAAGTCGACTTGAAGACTTCTTCACCGGATTGCAGTTGCTTGGGGGCATTGGCGTCACGGAAGGTGAAGCCATCGTCGGCGACCGGCTTGATGCGCGCGGCGACCATCTCGGGGGTTTGTCCATCGGAGCCGGCGCCGGTCTTCTGCCCGTTGGCGACATACTGGACCAGAAGCACAATGCAGACGATTGGAACCAGAAAACCTGCTACGACAGCTGCGATCAATTGCTTGGGAGTCTTGATGGCCGACTCGTGTTCATCATGATGAGCTGTGCTCATTGGTGTCCCTCCGTAATGTTTCCTCGAAATTGGGGCGGAAAACGTCGGTTCCCTTTGTATCGCCTGGCATTATATGGACTCATTATCAGGCAGGGCTTTCATTGCGCTCTCTCGCCGAACCCTTGATTATAGTCACAATGCTTTCCGTTTGACACGCAAAAACGCCTGCGGCAATGGACGGCCTGCATGAAAAACGGTATTCTTCAGGCCTCTTCGGGTTTTGCCCCACAACGCGGCTGTAGCTCAGTGGATAGAGTATTGGCCTCCGAAGCCAAGGGTCGTGGGTTCGATCCCCGCCAGCCGCGCCACAGAATTGCTCTTCGTTTCACCGGTTCAAGTTCCAACCTGATGCACGGCATGCGCCGTCGCAGGCAGG
This sequence comes from Herbaspirillum sp. SJZ099, assembly GCF_007828355.1. Taxonomy (NCBI): domain Bacteria; kingdom Pseudomonadati; phylum Pseudomonadota; class Betaproteobacteria; order Burkholderiales; family Oxalobacteraceae; genus Herbaspirillum; species Herbaspirillum sp. SJZ099. The sequence goes on from NZ_VIUO01000002.1 coordinate 283,718, forward strand.
CCATGCCATTGTAAATCCCGTTTTTTCCAAGATTCCCCGACGCTGACGGAGCTGTCCGCCGTTCAAGTCGGTGCTCAGTGATGCTGCTGTTGGCGTCAAGGCAATATCAAGGCGGGCTGTCGGCAACTGCCGTCATGCAGCCTTTGGGATAAAAGGGGCGGAAGGCCCGATTTCCTTGGCCGGTTGCGGGATGATTCCCGATGATGTGATCCGTTTTGGTTTTTCGTTGGTCATGACAAATGAGAACGCTTCTTCTTTCCATATGAGGCGTTTCAATTTTTCTATCTCCAAGCGAAAGGTCAGATCATGGTGCAGGTCCGGGCGTCGAGACGCCGATGCAATTCCGTTTTCCCAATGAAGGCCGTGGCCTGTGCTGCGCGCCATCTGGCGCTGATGGCGCCGATGCTGGCGGCTCCGGTGGCCTATGCCCAGACCGCGTCGGCGGGCGGCGCCGGCAGCAACGGCAATGCCGTACTGCCCACCGTGACCGTCACCGAAAGCGCCGATCCCACCGCGCCCTATGCCGGTGGCCTGGTTGCCCGCGGCGGCAGCCTGGGGGTGCTCGGTACGGCCAGCGTGATGGATACGCCGTTCAGCACCACCAACTACACGTCCCAGGGGATCGAAGACGTACAGGCACGTGCGATCGGCGATGTGATCGCCAATGATGCTTCCGTGCGCAACACCAACGGCAATGGCGGTTTCGGCGACAGCTATCAGATCCGCGGTTTCACGATGTCGGCCAACGATGTGGCCTTCAATGGCTTGTACGGCCTGGTGCCGCTGACCCGCATGCCGATCGCGATGGTGGAGCGGATCGAAGTGCTGAAGGGGCCGGGCACGTTGATGTATGGCATGGCCCCTCCGGCGGGATTGGCGGCGCGGTCAACCTGGTGCCCAAGCGCGCCACCGAGGATCCCGTTTCCAGCGTGAGCGCGACTTACCTGTCCAACTCCCAGTTCGGCCTGAAGGCGGACCTGGGTCGCCGTTTCGGCGAGAACCAGGAATGGGGCATCCGCGTCAACGCGCTGTATGCCGACGGCAATACCGGCCTGTCCGGCAGCAACCAGCAGCAAACCATGGGTTCGGTCGCGTTGGATTACAACGGCGGCCGCGTGCGCTGGAGCCTGGATGCGTACACCCAGCACGAGGACGCGCGCAACTTCCGTCCGCAGTTCAGCATCGACAGCAGCCTGACCACCATGCCGGCCGCTCCCTCGGGCAAGACCAATCTCTATCCGGGCACGACGCTGCAATCCGACGACAAGGCTGTCGCCACGCGCCTGGAATATGACATCGATGACACGCTGACCGCCTATGGCGCGGTCGGTTACCACGTGGCGGAATCGGCGCAGAGCTGGCCCAGCGCCACCATCATGAACGTGCGCGGCGACACCAGCACCTTGTACAACGGCTACTATGATCAGCGCGTCACCTCCACGTCGGCCGATGTCGGCTTGCGTGCGCGTTTCGGCACGGGCGGCATCAAGCACACCCTGATGCTGGGCGCGAACATGCTCGACCAGCAGACCGACTACTTCTTCGACTCCCGAAGCACCGGGGTGAGCTCCAACCTGTACAACCCGGTCGCGCTTCCTGCCGCCGCGGGCGTGCGTGGCCAGCCCGCGCCGCAGAGCCAGATCCGCCTGACCAGCCTGGCGCTGACCGATACCTTGTCCCTGGTCGACGACAGATTGCGCCTGATTGCCGGCCTGCGTCGCCAGCAGGTCTACCAGCACAGCCTCAGCGATGACGCGCAAACATCCAACCGAACCGCCATTTCCCCGGTGCTGGCAGTGGTGGTCAAGCCTCTGGAGAACTTGTCGGTGTATGCAAACTACACGGCCGCGCTCAGTGCGGGCGGGTTCACCGGTGCGACTGATGGCAACCCGAATCAACAGTTTCCCCCGTATAAGTCAAAGCAATACGAGACGGGCGTGAAAGCCGACTGGGGACGTGTGACCACGACCGCGGCGGTCTTCCAGATTGAACAGGCCAACAGCACCTCCACCACCATTGACGGCACGACTTATACGTCGCAAGACGGCCGCGCACGCATCCGCGGCCTGGAGCTGTCGGCCTACGGCGAGCTGCGCCGCGGCCTGCGCTTCAATGCCAGCGGCACCTTCTTCGACACCAAGCAATCGCACACCGGCGATGGCGCGACCGATGGCAAGGAAGTCGGCGCGGTGCCGAACCACAACTTCAACCTCGGCCTGGACTGGGATACGCCATGGCTGGCCGGCCTGGCGCTCAACACCCGTGTCACCAATACCGGTTCCATGTGGTACAGCAACGCCAATACCCTGAAGGTGCCCGGCTGGACCCGCATGGATATCGGCGCGCGCTACATCGCCAGGATTGCCGGCCAGGTCGTGACCTATCGCGCCAACATCGAAAACCTGTTCGACAAGAACTATTGGGTGATGCAAAACGGCTACGTAGGAACCTCTTCCGGCCGCACCTTTGTACTGTCGGCCAAGGTCGACTTCTGATGGCGCCGGGCTGCGCGCGGTCGGGCGCGCAGCCTTTGCAGCCATCGTTGCAGGCGCCGCCGCTGCCCGTTCCTGGCGGCGCTTTTGTTGACTTGATGGACAAATCGGTTGCCATGGGTACCGTGGTTTTACGGTAGAGTGGCGCCTCGCCGCGAAACTACGCTGTGCTGCAACATAAAATTCCCAAAGCGAACCCAGTCATCGGACAACTTGCGTTCTGCTGTTGGCGCGGGAGCGGGGCGCAAAACACTGGCGAGCGGCCCCTGGAGACAGGTAAATCCTTGAATTTCCATGTGTTTTTGCTGGTGGGCGGGGGCGAACCGGATGACATCGGGCGCTGTTCCGGCAAAAAACCTGTTGCTGACAGGATTGTCAGGCTGCAGTAGGCGCGACTGCCTCGGACGGCAGAGGGTAATGCGCAGCGATCGGACCCCGTCAATTTTCCTGTTGCAACAACTCGCGGCGCGCGGGGCATTTTTCATCGCATTGTTTGTTGCAATGCGCAAAATCCAATCCGTCCACTATTTTCCACATCTCGCCGATAAATGGCTGAGATAACGCCGTGATCTGGCTGTAAAAGGTTTGACTAACCTGAAAACGAACCTTTATAATCGCCGGGCTTTTAAGCTGCCGTTTGCTCGTAATGAGTGCGGTGCATGCACGATATTGGATATATATGCTGCGCATCATCCTTTTGCAGCTCGTAACCACGGTCGTCGCTGCTTTGGTGGCAGGCATGCTGGGCGGATTGCCGGCGCTATGGTCCGCCTTGCTGGGCGGAATCTGCTGCGTGGTTCCCAACGCCCTGTTTGCCTTGCGACTCTACGTTAGCGCGCGTAAGCCTGGTGGTACCAACCCGATGACGTTTTTCTTCGGGGAATTTATCAAGATTGCTACGACCTTTGCGCTCATGGGCGTGAGCGTTTGGTTGTACCACGGTGTCAACTGGCTCGCATTCGTGCTGAGCTTCATCGTGGTGCTTAAGAGTTATTTCATTTTACTGTTTAGACACCGACCATGACCGTAGAAGCCGCTGAGCACGCGCCAACAGCCTCCGAATATATTGTCCACCACCTCGGACATTTCTCCACGCACCACCAAACCAAGATCGTCGATTTCTCCATCCTGAACGTGGATACCATTTTCTGGTCCGTGTTCTGTGGCGTGATCGCCTGCCTGTTCATGTTCCTGGCGGCCCGCAAGGCCACCTCGGGCGTGCCGGGCCGTTTCCAGGCGTTTGTTGAAATGGTGGTCGAGATGGTCGAGGACCAGTCCAAGGCCATCGTGCACGGCAACCGAACCTTCATCGCGCCGGTCGCCCTGACCGTGTTCGTCTGGGTCGCCCTGATGAATTCGCTGGACTTCCTGCCGGTCGACCTGGCCTCGGCCATCTTCCGCATCTTCGGCATGGGTGAAATGCATCACCGCATCGTGCCGACCGCCGACCTGAACGGCACCCTGGGCATTGCCCTGGGCGTGCTGGCGCTGATGCTGTATTACAGCGTCAAGATCAAGGGCGCCGGCGGCTTCATCCACGAACTGTTCGCAGCGCCGTTCGGCATCTGGCTGGCGCCGTTCAACCTGCTGTTGAACATCATCGAATTCGCCGCCAAGACCGTGTCCCTGGGCATGCGACTGTTCGGCAACATGTACGCAGGCGAACTGTTGTTCCTGCTGATCGCATTGCTGGGATCGACCGCGACCGCTTTCGGCTTTGTCGGCCACGTGATCGCCGGTTCTATCTGGGCAATTTTCCACATCCTGATCGTGCTGCTCCAAGCATTCATCTTCATGATGTTGACACTGGTTTACCTGGGCCAGGCGCACGAAGCGCACTAACAACAAGGCTTGCAGTATCTGTTTTTGGTTTGTTTTTTGGTTTTTGATTTTTTGTATTTACTAACTTTTCTTAAGGAATTGTCATGACTGATGTCTCTTTCGTTGCTTTGGCTTGCGGTTTGATCATTGGCCTGGGCGCTATCGGCGCTTGTATCGGTATCGCGATCATGGGCGGTAAGTACCTCGAAGCATCCGCACGTCAGCCTGAACTGATGAATACCCTGCAAACCAAGATGTTCCTGCTGGCCGGCCTGATCGACGCTGCGTTCCTGATCGGTGTTGGTATCGCCATGCTGTTCGCATTCGCAAATCCGTTCATCGCCAAGTAATTCGGGCTTCATAGCCACTCTCACCCTGCCGGACGATTGGTTCCGGCACTCGTTATTCTGAGAAGGAAATTACCGTGAACTTAAATGCAACATTGATTGCTCAGTTCGTGGTCTTCTTCATCCTCGCCGGCTTCACGATGAAATTCGTGTGGCCGCCGTTGATCAAGGCGCTCGACGAGCGCGCCAAGAAGATTGCGGACGGCCTGGCAGCCGCCGACCGCGGCAAGGCAGATCTGGCTGCCGCTGAAAAGCGCGTGCAGGCTGAATTGTCGTCGGCCCGCGATGAAGGCCAGAAGCGTATCGGCGAAGCCGAAAAGCGCGCGCAGCTGATCATCGAAGAGGCGAAGAAGACGGCCGCTGACGAAGCAGCCCGCATCATCGCCAATGCCCGTGCCGATGCCGAACAGCAAGTGAACAAGGCGCGCGAAGAACTGCGCGGCGAAGTCGCGACGCTGGCGGTCAAGGGCGCCGAGCAGATCCTCAAGCGCGAGGTCAATGCGGCGGCGCATGCCGAATTGCTGAACCAACTGAAGGCAGAGCTGTAATATGGCCGAACTCGCAACGATCGCTCGCCCTTACGCCGAAGCCCTGTTCCGTGTGGCCAAGGCCGGAAGCCTGGCAGCCTGGTCCGATCTCGTTACCGAGATGGCCCAGGTGGCAGCGCATCCCGAGCTCAAGGCACTCGCGCAAAATCCTTCCGTTTCGCATGCCAAGCTGGCTGAAGTGTTTGCCGCAGCAGTGAAGACTCCGCTTTCAGTTGAAGCGCAGAACTTCGTCAAGACCCTGGCCGACAATGGCCGTCTGACCCTGTTGCCGCAGATCGCCGAACAATTCCATGCGCTGAAAAACGCCCAGGAAGGTTCGGCCGATGCACATATCGTCAGCGCATTCGAGATGAGCGATGCGCAGGTCAAGGATGTGATCGCCACCCTGGAGAAGAAGTTCGGCCGCAAGCTGAACCCTTCTGTGGAAGTGGACAGCAGCCTGATCGGCGGCGTGCGTGTCGTGGTGGGCGACGAAGTGTTCGATACCTCCGTGCGCGCGAAACTGCAGCAGCTGCATGTTGCTCTGGCCGCGTGAATAGCCGGACCCTGGCGTAAGCGAAAGAAAAATTTTTAGGAGTTAGTATGCAACTCAACGCATCTGAAATCAGCGAGCTGATCAAGAGCCGGATCCAAGGCCTTGGCGATACCGCTGAGATTCGCAATCAGGGCACGGTGATTTCCGTGTCCGACGGTATCTGCCGTATCCATGGTCTGTCCGACGTGATGCAAGGTGAGATGCTGGAATTCCCGGGCAACACCTTCGGCCTGGCGCTGAACCTGGAGCGTGACTCGGTCGGCGCCGTTATCCTGGGCGAATACGAGCACATTTCCGAAGGCGACATCGTCAAGTGCACCGGCCGTATCCTGGAAGTGCCTATCGGTCCGGAACTGAAGGGCCGCGTCGTCAACGCCCTGGGCCAGCCGATCGACGGCAAGGGGCCGATCAACGCCAAGCTGACCGCCCCGATCGAAAAGATCGCTCCGGGCGTGATCGCGCGCCAGTCCGTGTCGCAACCGATGCAGACCGGCCTGAAGTCGATCGACTCGATGGTGCCCGTCGGCCGCGGCCAGCGCGAGCTGATCATCGGCGACCGCCAGACCGGCAAGACCGCCGTCGCGATCGACGCCATCATCAACCAGAAGGGTCAGAACATGACCTGCATCTACGTTGCGATCGGCCAGAAGGCTTCGTCGGTCAAGAACGTGGTGCGCGCACTGGAAGCGCACGGCGCGATGGAATACACCATCGTCGTGGCAGCGACCGCCTCCGAATCGGCAGCGATGCAATACGTGTCGGCCTACTCGGGTTGCGCCATGGGCGAATACTTCCGCGATCGCGGCCAGGACGCCCTGATCGTCTATGACGACCTGTCCAAGCAAGCTGTTGCCTACCGTCAGGTTTCGCTGCTGCTGCGCCGTCCGCCGGGCCGTGAAGCTTACCCGGGCGACGTGTTCTACCTGCACAGCCGCCTGCTGGAACGCGCAGCCCGCGTGAACGCCGACTACGTCGAGAAGTTCACCAACGGCGAAGTCAAGGGCCAGACCGGCTCGCTGACCGCGCTGCCGATCATCGAAACCCAGGCCGGCGACGTGTCCGCCTTCGTTCCGACCAACGTGATCTCGATCACCGACGGCCAGATCTTCCTGGAAACCTCGCTGTTCAACGCCGGTATCCGTCCTGCAATCAACGCCGGTATTTCGGTGTCGCGCGTCGGTGGCGCAGCGCAGACCAAGGTCATCAAGGGCCTGTCCGGCGGTATCCGTACCGACCTGGCGCAGTACCGTGAACTGGCCGCGTTCGCGCAGTTCGCTTCCGATCTGGACGAAGCCACCCGCAAGCAGCTGGATCGCGGCGCGCGCGTTACCGAACTGCTCAAGCAGGCTCAGTACACGCCGCAATCGATCTCGATCATGGCCGTCACGCTGTTCGCGGTCAACAAGGGCTACATGGACGACGTCGAAGTGAAGAAGATCCTGGCATTCGAAGCCGGTCTGCACAACTTCATGAAGACCAGCCATGCCGACCTGCTGAAGAAGATCGAAGACACCAAGCAACTGGATAAGGATGCTGAAGCGGCCCTGGCAGCAGCCATCGCCGACTTCAAAAAATCCGGCGCGTACTAATTTTACTGAAGCTATAAGGAGTCTTACTCATGGCTACAGGTAAAGAGATACGTGGCAAGATCAAGAGCGTAGAGAATACGAAGAAGATCACCAAGGCGATGGAAATGGTGGCGGCATCCAAAATGCGCAAGGCGCAGGACCGGATGCACGCTGCCCGCCCATACAGCGACAAGATCCGCAATATTGCGGCCAACCTGTCGCAGGCCAATCCGGAATACACGCATCCGTTCATGGTCAAGCAGGATATCGCCAAGCGTGTTGGTTTCATCGTCGTCACGACCGACAAGGGCCTGTGCGGCGGCATGAACACCAATTCGCTGCGTCTGCTGACGACGAAGATTCGTGAACTGGAAGGCCAGGGCCTTGCCATCGAGACCGTTGCCATCGGCAACAAGGGTCTCGGTTTTCTGAATCGTATTGGCGCCCGCGTGGCCGCCAACGTAACGCAATTGGGCGATACGCCTCACCTGGAAAAGCTGATCGGCCCCGTCAAGGTGCTGCTTGACGCATACCAGGAAGGCAAGCTGGACGCGGTGTACCTGGTGTACACCAAGTTCATCAATACGATGAAGCAGGAAGCAACCCTGCAGCAATTGCTGCCGCTGACCAGCGACAAGCTCAAGGCTGATGAGGGTTCGCACTCCTGGGATTACATCTATGAGCCCGATGTGCAAAGCGTGGTGGACGAGCTGCTGGTGCGTTACGTTGAAGCACTGATTTATCAGGCTGTCGCTGAAAACATGGCGTCCGAGCAATCGGCGCGGATGGTGGCGATGAAAGCTGCAAGCGACAACGCCGGCAGTGTGATCGGAGAGCTGAAGCTGGTCTACAACAAGACCCGCCAGGCAGCGATCACCAAGGAACTGTCGGAAATCGTTGCTGGTGCGGCCGCGGTCGGCTGATAGCGGCAGACGTAACGCAGCGATGCGAATCAGATTTTAAATTTTATCTATTGAAGGAACGAAAATGGCTGATGGCAAAATCGTTCAGTGTATCGGCGCTGTGGTGGACGTAGAGTTCCCGCGCAATGCGATGCCCAAGATTTACGATGCCTTGAAATTGGAAGGTTCTGACCTGACCCTGGAAGTCCAGCAGCAGCTGGGCGACGGCGTGGTTCGTACCATTGCGCTCGGTTCGTCGGACGGTCTGCGCCGCGGCCTGACCATCACGAACACCGGCCATGGAATCACCGTGCCGGTCGGCACTGCGACCCTGGGCCGCATCATGGACGTGCTGGGCAACCCGATCGACGAATGCGGTCCGGTGAGCCACGCGCAAACCGCCGAAATCCACCGCAAGGCTCCTGCATACGACGAACTGTCGCCGTCGCAAGAGTTGCTGGAAACCGGCATCAAGGTGATCGACCTGGTGTGCCCGTTCGCCAAGGGCGGCAAGGTCGGCCTGTTCGGCGGCGCCGGCGTGGGCAAGACCGTGAACATGATGGAACTGATCAACAACATCGCCAAGGCGCACAGCGGTCTGTCCGTGTTCGCCGGTGTTGGTGAGCGTACCCGTGAAGGTAACGACTTCTATCACGAAATGGCAGAAGCCAAGGTCGTGGATCTGGAAAACCCGGCCAACTCCAAGGTGGCCATGGTGTACGGCCAGATGAACGAACCGCCGGGCAACCGTCTGCGCGTGGCGCTGACCGGCCTGACCATCGCCGAAGGCTTCCGTGATGAAGGCAAGGACGTCCTGTTCTTCGTCGACAACATCTACCGTTACACCCTGGCCGGTACCGAAGTGTCCGCGCTGCTGGGCCGTATGCCTTCCGCCGTGGGCTACCAGCCGACGCTGGCTGAAGAAATGGGCCGCCTGCAAGAGCGCATCACCTCGACCAAGACCGGTTCGATCACCTCGATCCAGGCCGTGTACGTCCCTGCGGATGACTTGACCGACCCGTCGCCGGCAACCACCTTCGCCCACTTGGACTCGACCGTCGTTCTGTCGCGTGACATCGCTTCGCTGGGTATCTACCCTGCGGTCGACCCGCTGGATTCGACTTCGCGCCAGCTGGACCCGCAAGTGGTCGGCCAGGAGCACTACGAAACAGCCCGTGCCGTTCAAGGTACCCTGCAGCGCTACAAGGAACTGCGCGACATCATCGCGATTCTGGGCATGGACGAACTGGCTCCGGAAGACAAGCTGCTGGTGGCGCGTGCTCGCAAGATGCAGCGTTTCCTGTCGCAGCCTTTCCACGTCGCCGAAGTGTTCACCGGTTCGCCGGGCAAGTACGTTTCGCTCAAGGACACGATCAAGGGCTTCAAGATGATCGCCAGCGGCGAACTCGATCACCTGCCGGAACAAGCGTTCTACATGGTCGGCACGATCGAAGAAGCAATCGAAAAAGCCAAGAAGATCAACTAACAAGCTGTTGAAAAGCGTAGCGCGCGGTTCGGGCCTGGGCTCGAGGAGCACAAGCGTACGAGAGTACGCTGGGCGCCGCAGGGCTCAAGACCGGACGGCGCAGTAGTTTTGCGACAGTTTGTATTTATTGATCTTTGGCGCCGCGTCCGTGCATTGCTGATGTACGGACGCGGTCAATCGGATAGGAAACGACATGGCACATACTATTCACGTGGACGTGGTTTCGGCGGAAGAGGAAATCTTCTCCGGCGAGGCTGAATTCGTCGCGTTGCCGGGTGAAGCGGGCGAGCTGGGTATCTATCCCCGCCACACGCCGCTGATCACGCGCATCAAGCCGGGTGCCGTCCGTATCAAGGTGCCGGGCCAGGCAGCAGAGGAGTTCGTGTTCGTGGCGGGCGGCCTGCTGGAAGTGCAGCCGGATGCCGTGACCGTGCTGGCCGACACCGCGATCCGTGGCGCCGACCTGGACGAAGCCAAGGCAACCGAAGCCAAGAAGCTGGCCGAAGAAGCATTGGCCAACCGCGATTCGAAGATCGATTACGCCGCTGCGCAAGCCGAACTGGCTGCCGCAGTCGCGCAATTGGCTGCGATCCAGAAGTTGCGTCAGAAGCGCTGATTCGTCGGCATCGCCATCTCCGCAAGGGATGGCGCAAGCAAGAAGTCAAAAGGCAGCCTCGGCTGCCTTTTTTCATTGGTGCGCGCGCCGATGGATGCGCGCTGGCGCATATTGCGCTAGTCTGCCTCAATATAAACGGCGCTCTTGAGCATAGACGTACAACGCCGGGACCGAACGAGACAGGAGGACTTCATGCAGCAAACCGGGAACGTCCCGCCACTTTCATTCCATGCCGGCGGCAAGCCGGTGATTGCCGTGGTCGGCTTGTCCAATCGCGCCGTGCGGGCCAGTTACGATGTCGCGGCTTATATGCAGTCCGCGGGGTATCGGATCGTTGCGGTCAATCCCATGTACGCCGGCCAGACCATCCTGGGCGAGCATTGCCACGCCACATTGCAGGATGCGGCGTCGGCGCTGGCGAAAGAAGGGCTGGCTATTTCCATCGTCGACTGCTTCCGCAAATCGTCCGACATCCCGCCGGTGGTGGATGACGCCATCGCCATCGGCGCCGAATGCGTGTGGATGCAGCTCGACATCTTCCACGAGGAGGCCGCTGCCAAAGCGCGTGGCGCGGGATTGAAGGTGATCATGGACAAGTGCATCAAGATCGAACATCGCCAGGGAAATTACCTCGGCGTGCTGTAGCGGCGCGGTTGCAACTGACATGCCGCAGCCGGCAGGACGTAATCGGCAAGACATAATCAACAAGATGTAATCAGGACCTTCCCACAACAACCGCAGAGCCCCAGCATGCCGAAAAAAATTGCAGAGCAATTCGTCGCCGACAGCAAGGTGGAGATCAATGACGGCCACGCTTCGTCCAAACCGCTGTCATCGGGCAACAAGGAGCAGGACAAGGCCGAGATCGGCCGCCTGGCCGCCGCCATCGGCGAGCAGCAACAGATGTTCTATGCCGGCCGCCGGCACAAGCTGCTGGTGATTTTGCAGGGGATCGATACCAGCGGCAAGGACGGCACGGTCAACGACGTGTTCGCCGGCGTCAACCCGCAAGGCATCCGCATCGCCAACTTCAAGGCGCCGACATCAGTCGAGCTGGCGCATGACTATCTCTGGCGCGTGCACCAGCAGGTGCCGGCGGCGGGGGAGATCGTCGTGTTCAACCGCAGCCATTATGAAGACGTGCTGATCACACGCGTGCATGAGTGGATCGACGACAAGGAGTGCAAGCGCCGCTACGCCCAGATCAACGACTTCGAGCGCTTGCTGAGCGAGACCGGCACGGTCATCCTCAAGTTCTTCCTGCATATTTCCAGGGATGAGCAGAAGGCGCGTTTGCAGTCGCGCATCGACGATCCCAACAAGCATTGGAAATTCGAGCTCCAGGACCTGGAGGAACGCAAGCGCTGGGATGCCTACCAGCAGGCCTACCAGAATGTCCTGCGCGCCACCTCCACGGAACATGCGCCCTGGTACGTGGTGCCGGCCGATTCCAAGACGCATCGCAACCTGGTGGTTGCCAATATTGTGCTGGAAACGCTGGAGGCGTTGAAGCTGAAGTTTCCGGATCCCAAACCGGAACTGAAAAAACTCAAGGTCGACTGAGCCGCCAGTCCTGGGCCTGAAGCCGGCCGGACTGGCGGTCCGCCATCACTTGAGCCACTTGTCGAATACCTGCTGGTACTCGCCGGTAGCCTTGGCCAGGTGCAGCCAGGCATCCACATATTCCTTGAAGGCGATATCGCCGCGCGGCAGCATATAGGCCTTCTCGGCGAACTGCAGCGGCTGCTGGGGGTTGACCGGGCACAGTTCCGGATGCAGCTTGGACTGCCACATGGTCTCGCTGGCATCGGTCACCATCACGTCGGCTTTGCCGTCGACGATCTGCTGGAAGATGGTCACGTTGTCGGGGTGCAGCGCCAGCGTGGCGCGTTTGTAGCGCGCACGCGCGAAGCGTTCGTTGGTGCCGCCGGGGTTGACGATGGCGCGCGTGCCCGGCTGGTCGATCAGGTCGAAATTGAGGAACTTGTCCTTGTCGGCGCAACGCACCACCGGCGCCTTGCCATCGACCATGGTCGGCGCCGAGAACGCCGCCTTCTTCTGGCGTTCCAGCGTAATCGAGACCCCGCCCATGGCAATGTCGCACTGGGCGATGAAGTCATTCATCAGGTTGCTCCAGGTGGTCTTCACGAACTGCGCTTCCACCCCCAGCGACTTGGCCAGCGATGTGGCCAGTTCCACATCCATGCCTTCGAACGTCTGGTCGGGGCGGTAGAAGGTGAACGGCTTGTAGTCGCCGGTCATGCAGACGCGCAGCTTGCCGGATTTGAGCACCTGATCCAGGCGCGATGCGTTGGCGTCGCCGTCGGCGGCAAGCGCCGGGCGGCTTGACAGCGAAACGAGGGCGAGGACGGCCAGCAAGGCGGCGCCGAGAAATTTTTTCATGTTGTCTCCTGATCGGTTTTGGCAATGCGGCGCCCGATTCTTGAGTGATGGCGTGCCGCCTGTTTGTCTTTTTGTTGCCCGCCGATCATAACAAAAATGCTTGCGCTTTCGCAGGATGATGCGCTTTGTCGCGGCTTGCCGGCGCGTAGCGCAATCCCGCGAGGAAATGACGGGTTCGCTGCCATCCAGGTCGATATCGGCGCCGGCCGATACCGATAATTAGCCGGGCTTTGCCGGTTTGGATGAGATAATGGAGGTTTGCCGTTCGCTATTGTCCAGGTCGACCATGTCCCGATTCGCACCGCTGAAAAACGATACTTTCCTGCGCGCCTTGCTGCGCCAGCCGACAGATTACACGCCGCTGTGGCTGATGCGCCAGGCCGGTCGCTATCTTCCTGAATACCGCGCCACGCGCGCGCGCGCCGGCTCCTTCATGGGCCTGGCGGCCAACCCCGACTACGCCACCGAAGTCACGCTGCAGCCCCTGGCACGTTATCCGCTGGATGCCGCCATCCTGTTCTCGGACATCCTCACCGTGCCGGATGCGATGGGCCTGGGGCTGTATTTCGCCGAAGGCGAGGGTCCCAAGTTCGAGCGCCCATTGCGCGACGAAGCGGCGGTCAAGGCGCTGCAAGCGCCCGACCTTGCCAAACTTGACTACGTATTCAACGCCGTGACGCAGATCCGCCGCGAGCTCGATGGCCGGGTGCCGCTGATCGGTTTTTCCGGCAGCCCCTGGACGCTGGCCTGCTACATGGTCGAAGGCGGCGGCTCGGACGACTTCCGCCTGGTCAAGAGCATGCTCTACGGCCGGCCGGACCTGATGCACCACATCCTCAGGACCAACGCCGCCGCGGTGGCGGCTTACCTGAATGCGCAGATCGACGCCGGCGCGCAAGCGGTGATGATCTTCGATACCTGGGGCGGCGCCCTGGCCGATGGCATCTACCAGCAATTCTCGCTGGCCTACATGGCCGACGTGGTGCGCCAGTTGAAGCGGGAGCAGGACGGCGTGCGCATCCCCGTGATCGTGTTCACCAAGGGCGGCGGCCTGTGGCTGGAGCAGATCGCCGCCATCGGCGCCGACGCCGTCGGCCTGGACTGGACGGTCAACCTGGGCGAGGCCCGCCGTCGCGTCGGCGACAAGGTGGCGCTGCAGGGCAATCTCGACCCCAACGTGCTGTTCGCCGGCGACGACGCCATCCGCGCCGAGGTGCGCAAGCTGCTGGAATCCTTCGGCAAGCCATCGGCGGGTAACGGCCATGTCTTCAACCTGGGGCACGGCATTTCCCAGCATACCCCGCCCGAGGCGGTGAGCACGCTGGCTGCCGCAGTCCATGAGATCAGCCGCAGCATGAGGTCTTGAGGTCGCTGTACGCCTGTGCGCCGGCCACCGGCCACGGTTCGTAGTGTGTGGCAGCGTGAACCGGCACGGTGCAAGCATGCATCCTTGATAAGTCATTTTTTGACTTATGCACATTTTTGGCTTGTTTCTAATTAAGAATCAATAATATCGACATGCGAAATTCCTCGCTGGAAGCGTTTTCTCAAGTCATTGATTTTATTGATGTTATTTTCTGCTTCGCTTTTGGGCAATCTATCGGGAGGCCCAGCCTTGGCGGGCTTGCAGGTTGTCAAGAGGTACTTTTCAACAAAGTTACCCACAGGATTTGTGCATAACCCTAAAAGCGCTTATTAAACCGCCATTTACGCGCGCTTTTCACGTTTTACTTTAAATGCGCGTCGTCATTCTTGCTGGGTGGATATGAAAAATTCCCCCGCATTGTCGATGGCGGACCCTTGACAAATGGCTGCGAGGGACTAGTGGCTTCCGGACTTATGCACATGGAAGAGGTTGGAACGGCGGCTGAAAAAATTTTAGAAAATAAATTTTCCGTTCATTAAGTAAAAATACAAGTATTTGATTTTATTGAATATTTTTTTTGCTTTTGATTTGGGCAATTTATTGAAAGCCGCCTCCAGTCTGGCGGAAAGCATGTCAAGAGCGACTTGTCCCCAAAGTTATCCACAGGATTTGTGGATAGCTTAAAAAGTACAGTTGAAACCTATAGTTAGCCCGGTTTTTCAGGAATTACATTAAGTTCGTGGAACAGTGCATCCTCCAAGTCGCGCTCGATACCCCCTTGCATACCGTCTTCGATTATTGTTGGCGCGGGCAGGAGGATGAGACGATCCCCGCCATCGGCCAACTGGTCGTGGTGCCATTCGGGCGGCGCGAAGCGGTCGGCGTGGTGGTCGGCCATGCGGCCCGGACCGAACTGAGCGCAGACAAGATCAAGGACGTGCTTGCCGTACGCAGCCAGTTGCCGCCGTTGTCCGCGCATTGGCTGGCGCTGTGCGGCTTTGCTGCCGACTATTACCAGCGACCGCTGGGCGAAGTGATGTTGCCGGGCCTGCCCAAGAACCTGCGCGCGCTGACCACGGTGGCGCTGGACAAGGCGCTCAAGGCGCTGGGCAAGATCGCCGCGCCGCCCAAGAAGCGCAAGGCAAAGGCCAAGGACGCCGAGAGCGAACCGGCTGCCGAGCCGGCGCCGCCCGCCGATCCCATGCAGTTCGGCGCCGCGCCGCCGCTCAATGCCGCGCAACAACAGGCCGTCGACGTCATCGCCCAGGCGGAGGGTTTCGCGCCGCTGCTGCTGTACGGGGTCACCGGCAGCGGCAAGACCGAAGTCTATCTGCAGGCCGCCGCCGCCATCCTGAAACGCGCGGCCGATGCCACGGCTGCCGCGGAGCCGCCTGCCGCGCCGGCGGAAGCGCCCGCGCAGATCCTGGTGCTGGTGCCGGAAATCAACCTCACCCCCCAACTGGAAGGCAATATCCGCGCGCGCTTCCCCCATCTGAACGTGGTGGCGCTGCACAGCGGGCTGGCCGAGGGCGAGCGTACCCGCAACTGGCTGGCGGCCCACCTGGGGCAGGCGCACATCGTGCTGGGCACGCGCCTGGCCATCCTGTCCTCATTGCCGCACCTCAAACTCATCGTCATCGACGAAGAGCACGACCCGTCCTATAAGCAGCAGGAAGGCCTGCGCTATTCCGCGCGCGACCTGGCGGTATGGCGCGCGCACCAGCTGGGTATCCCGGTGGTGCTGGGTTCGGCCACGCCATCGCTGGAAACCTGGCAGCACGCCCAGGCCGGCCGCTACCGCCGCCTGGAACTGCGCCAGCGCGCCGCCCAGCAGGCGGTGCTGCCCACCGTCAAGGTGGTCGACATGGAGCGCGACAAGCCGCAGGACGGGCTGACCTCCACCCTCATCGGCGCCATCCGCAAGCGGCTGGAAAACGGCGAGCAGTCGCTGCTGTTCCTCAACCGGCGCGGCTATGCGCCGGTGCTGGCGTGCGACGCCTGCGGCTGGATCAGCAATTGCATGCGCTGCGACGCCTTCATGGTGGTGCACCGGCCCGAGCGCCGCCTGCGCTGCCACCATTGCAGCCTGGAGCTGCACATCCCCAAGTCCTGCCCGACCTGCGGCAATATCGACCTGCAGCCGCTGGGGCGTGGCACCCAGCGCGTGGAGGAGGGCTTGCATGCGATCTTCCCGGAAGCGCGGGTGCTGCGCATCGACGCCGATTCAACGCGCCTGAAGGGTTCCGCCCAGGTCGCCTTCGACAGCGTGCACCGCGGCGAGGTCGACATCCTGATCGGCACCCAGATGGTGGCCAAGGGGCACGACTTCAAAAAGCTGACCCTGGTGGGCGTGATGAACCCCGACACCGCGCTGTTCTCGCACGACTACCGCGCCAGCGAACGTCTGTTCGCGCAACTGATGCAGGTGGCCGGCCGTGCCGGCCGCGCCGGGTTGTCGGCCGACGGCAGTTCGGGCGAGGTACTGATCCAGACCCGTTATCCGCACCATCCGCTGTACCAGGCGGTGATGCGCCACGACTACGACGGCTTCGCCGGCACGCTGCTGGAAGAGCGCCAGCAAGCCTGTTTCCCGCCCTTCATGTACCAGGCGCTGCTGCGCGCCGAAGCGCGCGAGCTGGCGCAGGCCGTGGGTTTCCTGCAAGAGGCGGCGGCCATGCTGACCGCGCCCGCCATCACCATCAATGCCCCCATCCCGATGACGATGATGCGCGTGGCCAACGTCGAGCGCGCGCAATTGCTGGTGGAATGCCCTTCGCGTCCCGCCTTGCAGGCTTTCCTGAGGGAATGGCTGGCCGAACTCAGGCTGGTGAAGACGCGGGTGCGCTGGTCGCTGGAGGTCGATCCGGTCGACATCTGAGCACCTGTATCTGAGCACCTGTTCCAGGCTGCCGCCGCACATCAGGCCGCACATCAGGCCACACTTACGCCGCACTTCACACCGCTGCCAGTGCGCTTGCCCGTCGGCGCCATGCATTTCGTCGCAAGGCGCTGTGCCGGCGTTGCAGCGGCCGCTAAGCTTGCTCCCGTCACTCATCCATTGCACAGGAGCATTCCATGATCGCCGGCATCGTCACGCACACTCCTTTATGGGTCTGGCCCTTGCTGGCCTTCCTGCTGTATCGCGGCTGGCAAGCAAGCCGCGACCAGGAAACCCCGCTGGTCAAGGCGCTGGCGATGCCGGTGGTGATGCTCGGCTTGTCGTTGTCGGGCTTGCTGCTCAGTTTCAGCGCCCATCCGGCCAACGCCCTGCCGGGTGCCGTCGCCATGCTGGCCGCTGGGTTTCTCAGTTTCCATAGTCGCGCTGCCGCCGCCATCGGCGTCGATGCCGCGCGCCGCCGGATCGCCCAGCGCGGCAGTTGGCAGCCATTGTTGCTGACGCTGGGAATTTTCACCGTCAAATACAGCGCCGCGGTCATGCTGGCCTTGCATCCGCAACTGGCGTCCATGGCCTGGTTCACCCTGCCGCAGGCCGCGCTGTATGGCGCCTTCTCCGGCATCTTCGCCGGCCGGTTGTTGCGAATCGTGCATCTTTATCGCCGCGCGCTGGCCGGTCACGCCCAGGCGGACCCGGCGCTGGGCTGAGGGCGGCCGCAAAAAGCTGGAATGGCGGCGCCCCCGGGCGCAAAGCGGGTCGGCAAGCCGGTATAATCTCGGCTGCTCAACTAATTTCAAGCGATTCCTCCCGGCGCGGGTGTTCCGATGCGTCGCGGCCGCTTCCGCTTTACCTGCCATTCCCATGCTCGCACAACAGAAACAAAGCATTGCCGACCTGTTTTCATCCGCGTTGAAGCCGCTCGTCGCCGGCACCGACCTGCAACCCAGCATCACGCTGGAGCGCCCGCGCGATCCGTCGCATGGCGACATCGCCTGCAACATCGCCATGCAACTGGCCAAGCCGCTGAAGAAGAACCCGCGCGAACTGGCGCAAGCCATCGTGGACGCCGTGCTGGCCGATCCGGCGCGCGACGGCCTGGTGGAGTCGGCGGAAATCGCCGGTCCCGGCTTCATCAACCTGCGCGTGGCGGCTGCCGCCAGGCAGGCGGTGGTAAAGGCGATCTTCGAACAGGGCGCCGACTTCGGCAAGAGCCGGGCCGGCGAAGGCAGGAAGGTGCTGGTCGAGTTCGTCTCCGCCAACCCCACTGGTCCGCTGCACGTAGGCCACGGCCGCCAGGGCGCGCTCGGCGATGCGCTGTCGTCGTTGCTGGAAGCGCAGGGCTACGACGTGCTGCGCGAGTTCTACTACAACGACGCCGGCGTGCAGATCGCCACGCTGGCCACTTCCGTGCAGGCGCGCGCGCGCGGCGTCAAGCCGGGCGACGCCGGCTGGCCGGAGTCGGCCTACAACGGCGACTACATCGCCGACATCGCGCGCGACTTCCTCGACCAGAAGACCGTCTCTGCCAGCGATGGCGAACCGGTCACCGCCAGCGGCGATGTCGAGGACATCGAATCGATCCGCCGTTTCGCCGTGGCCTACCTGCGCCATGAGCAGGATCTCGACCTGCAGGCCTTCGGCGTGAAGTTCGACAATTACTATCTCGAGTCCTCGCTGTACGCCGACGGCAAGGTGGCCGCCGCGGTCGAGGCGCTGGTCAAGGCCGGCAAGACCTACGAGCAGGACGGCGCGCTGTGGCTGCGCACCACCGACTATGGCGACGACAAGGATCGCGTCATGAAGAAGACCGACGGCACCTACACCTACTTCGTGCCCGACGTCGCCTATCACATCAACAAATGGCAGCGCGGCTACGGCAAGGTCATCAACGTCCAGGGCAGCGACCACCACGGCACCATCGCGCGCGTGCGCGCCGGCCTGCAGGCCGCCGGCGTGGGCATCCCGCAGGGCTACCCCGACTACGTGCTGCACAAGATGGTCACCGTCATGCGCAACGGCGAAGAGGTCAAGATCTCCAAGCGCGCCGGTTCCTACGTCACGCTGCGCGACCTGATCGAATGGTCGGCCGGGGAGGCCATCGAAGGCGAAGCCCGCGACCTGACCCGCGGCCGCGATGCGGTGCGCTTCTTCCTGATCTCGCGCAAGGCCGACACCGAGTTCGTGTTCGACGTCGACCTGGCGCTGGCGCAGTCCGACGAAAACCCGGTCTATTACGTGCAGTACGCCCACGCGCGCATCTGCACGGTGCTGGGCAAGTGGGGCGGCGACGAGGAGGAACTCAAGGCCGTGGCCGACTTGTCGCCGCTGACCGCGCCGCGGGAAGCTGCGCTGCTGGCCAAGCTGGCCGAGTATCCGGAAATGCTGGCGCATGCGCTGGCCGAGCTCGGGCCGCACCAGGTGGCTTTCTATTTGCGCGATCTGGCAGGCGAACTGCATAGCTACTACAATGCGGAACGCGTCCTGGTCGACGATGTCCCAACCAGGCTCGCACGCCTGGCGCTGATGGCCGCCACCCGCCAGGTGCTGCGCAATGGCCTGGCGCTCTTGGGCGTATCGGCGCCGGCCAGAATGTAAATTGCTAACCAAGCCGCTAGGGCCTGTTAACAATTAATTTGCGAGATGCAACCCTCCGGGAGCAGCCAGCAAGCGTCGCCTGCCGTTGTTGTGGCTCCTTGCCGTAGCACCACTACGACGCGTCGCCACGCCTAGGCAGACAACGCTTGCTGGACACTCGCACTCGTAAATTAATGTTAACAGGCCCTAAGCTAATCAAGACAAGAGAAACGTGAAACAGTTGAACGCGAAACATCACAAACAGGCCGGCGGCACGCTGTTGGGCCTGATCCTGGGGTTGATCGTCGGGCTGGGCATCGCCGTCGGCGTGGCGCTGATGATCACCAAGTCGCCGATTCCCTTCGTCAACAAGGTGGTCCGTCCCGAGCGCGCCGATCCGACCCCGGCCCAGGCGGCCGACCCCAATCGTCCGTTGTACGGCAACCGCGACAGCAACCCGCCGCAATCGCAGACGCCGGTTCCGCCCAACACGGCCGCGGCGCAGCCAGTTGTCCCGGCGCCGGTCGCGCCAGCCAAGCCGGCTGAAACGAAGACCGCCGACGCCAAGCCTGCCTCCCAGGCGCCAGCCAAGGGCGATGCCGCCGACGACAAGTGGACTTACTTCCTGCAGACCGGCGCCTTCCGCGACCAGGCTGATGCGGAAAGCGCCCGCGCCAAGCTGGCCCTGCTCGGTTTCGAAGCCAAGGTCACCGAGCGTACCGCCGACAGCGGCGTACTGTACCGCGTGCGCATCGGCCCCTTCGAACAGGCCGAAACGATGAACCGGACGCGCAGCAAATTGTCCGATAACGGGGTCGATGCGGCGATCGTCCGCATTCCCAGGTAATTTAGTACAGGTTCTCAGACAAGAATCCGATTCGTCCCGGCAACAGGGGATAGCTGGCGGGGGAGCCGGATTCGGGGGCCGTGTCATCGGCCCTTTCCGAATATCCATCAGAGAAGGGTAATTTCATGCGTTTTTATCAACAGCTGCTGGCGGCAGTCAGCTTTGGCGTGCTGGCCCTGTCGGCCAGCGTGAATGCCGGCGCTTCGCCGGCCAATCCGCAAGCGGGCGCCGATTATCGCGTGCTGGACCAGGCCCAGCCCACCGACTCGGGCAACAAGGTGGAAGTCACCGAGTTCTTCTGGTTCGACTGCCCGCATTGCGCGGCCTGGGATCCGTCGCTGACGGCCTGGGTCAAGAAGCAGGGCGACAAGATCAACTTCAAGAAGGTGCCGGTGGCTTTCCGCGACAGCTTCGTGCCGCAGCAAAAGCTGTACTACGCGCTGGAAGCGATGGGTAAGGCGGAAGAACTGACGCCGAAGATTTTCCATGCGATCCATGTTGAAGGGCAGCGCATCAATACCGACAAGACCATCCTGGCCTATATCGAGAAGGTGGGCCTGGACAAGCAGAAATTCCTCGACCTGTACAACTCCTTCGGCGTGCAGACCAAGGCGCGCCGCGCGGCCCAGCTGCAGGAAGCCTACAAGGTCGATGGCGTGCCGATGATCGCCATCGAGGGCCGTTACGTCACTTCGCCGGCGCTGGTCGGCGTGGCGCTGGCCAACCAGCCGGAGTCGATGCAGCAGGCCGCAGCGCTGCAGGTGATGGACCATCTGGTTGCCAAGGCCGCGGCCGAAAAGGCGGCAGGCGCAGCAAAGAAGAAGTAAGCGCCTTGATTCGCCAGAACGGCACGCGTCCGCAAGGTCGCGGGCCGTTTTCATTTTGGCGCTGCCCGGTGCCGGCGCCCAGGCGCAACGCCGATAACGATGGCGATGTCGATGTCGATGCAGCGATCGTACGCGTTTCCGTGTAATTCATCCGATCAGAATCCGATGTGCGCCGGCGGCAGGGGATAATCGTCGCGGTAGTGTTGGGCAGGGGCTGGGACCAGGGTTGGCGGCGCTGTCGGATATTTATCAGAGAAGGGTAATGTCATGCGCTTTTATCAACAGCTGCTGGCGGCAGTCAGCTTTGGCGTGCTGGCCCTGTCGGCCAGCGTGAATGCCGGCGCTGCGCCGGCCAATCCGCAAGCGGGCGCCGATTATCGCGTGCTGGACCAGGCCCAGCCCACCGACTCGGGCGGCAAGGTGGAGGTTGTCGAGTTCTTCTTTTTCGACTGTGCGCATTGCGCCTCCTGGGATCCGTCGCTGATGGACTGGGTCAGGAAACAGGGCGACAAGATCAGCTTCAAGAAGGTGCCGGTGGCTTTCCGCGACAGGTTCACGCCGCAGCAGAAGCTGTACTACGCGCTGGAAGCGATGGGCAAGTCCGACGAGCTGGTGCCCAAGATTTTCCATGCGATCCACGTTCAGAAGCAGCGCATCAACACCGACAAGACCATCCTGGCCTATATCGAGCAGGCCGGCCTGGACAAGCAGAAATTCCTCGACCTGTACAACTCCTTCGGCGTGCAGACCAAGGCGCGCCGCGCGGTTCAGCTGCAGGAAGCCTACAAGGTCGACGGCGTGCCGATGATCGCCATCGACGGCCGTTATGTCACCTCCCTGGCGCTGGTCAGTGCGGCGCAGGCCAACCAGTCCGGACCGATGCTGCAAGCCGCAACATTGCAGGTGATGGATCACCTGGTCGCCAAGGCCGCGGCCGAGAAGGCGGCCGGCGCAGCAAAGAAGAAGTAAGCGCCTCGATCCGCCAGAGCGGCGCGCGTTTGCAAAGCCGCGAGCCGTTTTGATTCCAGGTTGTCCATCTTCACCCAGGCGCATGCATCAGAACAGACAGGAGCCGATATGGCGGATTCTCCCGGAACGACGAAACCCCGGCGCGTTTTCCTGACCGGCGCCTCCAGCGGCATCGGCATGGCGCTGGCGCGGGCCTATGCGCAGCAGGGCGCGACGCTG
This sequence comes from Herbaspirillum sp. SJZ099, assembly GCF_007828355.1. Lineage (NCBI taxonomy): Bacteria > Pseudomonadati > Pseudomonadota > Betaproteobacteria > Burkholderiales > Oxalobacteraceae > Herbaspirillum > Herbaspirillum sp. SJZ099. Next base: position 306,134 of record NZ_VIUO01000002.1, read on the forward strand.
GGCCTGGTGGCGCGGCGCGCAGCCGAGCTGGACGCCTTGCGCGCCAGCCTGCCAGATCCGCAACGCCACCGCGTCTATGCGCTTGACGTCACCGACCATGCGGCGCTGCAGGCGGCGGCCGATGCCTTCATGGCCGAGTTCGGCGGCGCCGATGTGGTGATCGCCAATGCCGGCATCTCGCAAGGCACGCTGACCGAGTACCGCGAAGACCTGGCCGCCTTCGAGCGCATCCTGGCGGTCAACGTCACTGCCACGTTTGCCACTTTCACGCCTTTCGTCGCGCGCATGAAGGCGCTGCCCGAGGCCGAGCGCCGCCGCTGCCGGCTGGTCGGCATCGGCAGCGTGGCCGGCATCCGCGGCCTGCCGGGCGCCGGGGCCTATAGCGCCTCCAAGGCCGCGGTGATCAGCTACTGCGAGTCGCTGCGGGTGGAGTTGCGCAGCAGCGGCATCAGGGTGGTCACTATCGCCCCGGGCTATATCGATACGCCGATGACCCAGGTCAACCACTACCGCATGCCGTTCCTGATGCCGGTGGAGACATTCGCGGTGCGCGCATTGCAGTCGATTGCCGACGGCGCCAGTTACCGGGTCATCCCGTGGCAGATGGGCGTGGTCGCCAAGTTGCTCAGGATGTTGCCCAACTGGTTGTACGATATGGCGTTCGCACGCGCCCCCCACAAGAAACGCAATCTGTAATAACGCAATCTGTATTTTTTGCCGCCGCGCAGTGTCGGCGGCATTTGGAGCCACCATGAAGATCATCTTTGCCGGCACGCCGGAATTCGCCGCCGTCGCGCTCGAAGCGCTGTACGCTGCCGGCCACGACATCGCCCTGGTGCTGACCCAGCCCGACCGTCCGGCCGGGCGTGGCATGCAATTGCAGGCCTCGCCGGTCAAGCAATGCGCGCAGAAGCACGGCACGCCGGTAGCGCAGCCGGTCTCGCTGCGGCTGGACGGCAAGTATCCCGAGGTCGCCCAAGAGGCGCATGCACTGCTGCGCATGACGCCGCACGACGTCATGGTGGTGGCGGCTTACGGCCTGATCCTGCCGAAGAGCGTGCTCGACATTCCGCGCCTGGGCTGCATCAATATCCACGGATCGCTGTTGCCGCGCTGGCGCGGCGCCGCGCCGATCCACCGCGCCATCGAAGCGGGCGACGCCGAGACCGGCATCACCATCATGCAGATGGAAGAAGGGCTCGATACCGGGCCCATGTTGCTGATCGAAAGCTTGCCGATCGCCGACGACGATACGACCGGCAGCCTGCACGACAAGTTGGCCGTGTTGGGCGGCAAGATGATTGTCGACGCATTGGCCAGGCTGGAACAAGACCGGTTGCCGGCCACGCCGCAGCCGGAGCAGGGCGCCAATTACGCCCCCAAGATCGCCAAGGAAGAGGCCGCGCTCGACTTCTCGCGACCGGCTGCCGAGCTGGCGCGCAAGATCCGCGCCTTCAATCCCTTCCCCGGCGCCAGCGGGCGTTTCGGCGAAACCGTCATCAAGATCTGGCAGGCGCGGCCGGTCAGCATTGCGCTGCAGGGCGTGCCGGGCCAGGTGCTGTCGGCCGATGCCCAGGCCGGCATCGTGGTGGCTTGCGGCGATGGCGCGCTGCTGCTGACCGAACTGCAAAAGCCGGGCGGCAAGCGTTTGCCGGCATCGGAGTTCCTCAAGGGCTTCGCGCTGGAGGACGGGCGTTTCGTTTGAGTGGTCAGGGCTTCAGGTTGGGGCAATACCCGACGCAAGAGCGGGATGCTGGGCAGGAGTGTTTTTCCAAAAAGGGGGGAAATCATGGATCAATTGACAGCCATGCGTACGTTCCGCCACGTCGTCGACGCCGGCGGATTCTCGGCGGCGGCGGTGGCGCTGGACATGTCGCACAGCGTGGTGTCGCGCCAGGTGCGCCAGCTGGAGCAGGCACTGGGCGCGCAACTGCTCAACCGCACCACGCGCCGCTTCGCGTTGACGGAAGTGGGGCAGTCCTACTATCAGCGCTGTGTGCAGATCCTGGACCAGATCGAGGATGCGGCGCAGATGGTGCACCATCACCAGAGCCACCCTTCCGGCCTGCTGCGTATCAATGCGCCGATGGTGTTCGGCATCATGGAAGCCGGCAAGTGGCTGCCGGACTTCATGCGCAGCTATCCCGAACTCAAGGTCGACTTCGTGTGCAATGACCGTTTCGTCGACCTGATCGCCGAGGAATTCGACGTCGGCTTGCGCATCACGCGCACCCTGCCGGACTCGACGCTGGTCGCCAGGCGCCTGTGCGCCAGCGACATGGTGCTGGTCGCCTCGCCGGCCTATGTGAAGCGGCACGGCCTGCCGCGCACGCCCGCCGATCTGGCGGCCCACAACTACATGGCGTATTCGCTGGCGTTGCAGACTACCGAACTGAGCTTTACCGGGCCGGACGGCGCGCTGTCCAATGTGGCCGTGAGCGGCAATCTGCAATCCAACAGCGGCATGGTGGTGTGCGATGCGGTGCGCGCCGGCATGGGCATTACCGCTTCGGCCACCTTCGTCGTTTGCGAAGACCTGCGGCGCGGCGACCTGGTGCAGCTTTTGCCCGATTACCGCCTGCATTCGCGCGACCTGTATGCGCTCTATCCGCAAAACCGCCACATGTCGCCCAAGGTGCGCGCCTTCGTCGACTTCGTCGGTAACTACTATGCGCAGAACCGCTGGGCATTCTGAATGCTGCTTGCCCGGCACAAATAAAAACCCGCTGCAAATGCATGCAGCGGGTTTTTGTTTGGGGGAATGCGCTTACTTCTTCTCGACCGGAATCAGGTCGAAGTGGTCCGCCTGATATTGGAACAGCACGCAGTCGTCGCCCTTTTCGCAACCGCTGTAATGCGGCATGCGCGCCGGCAGGTTATAGAAGGAACCGGCCGGGTACTGGATGCGCTTGCCGTCGATGACGGCGTAGAAGGTGCCCTTCAGGACCACCGTCGGCAGGTTTTGTGTGTGCATGTGGTAAGGATTGTCCTTGCCGGCCGGGAAGATCACGAAGGCGTCGTAAGGACCCTTGCCGGTGATGCTGCCGCGAACATCGGCGACCTTGATGCCGCCGGTGCCCGGCAGTTCGCGCCATTGCAGGTCGGAGGCGGGGAACGAGACCAGCGGTTGGGCCTTGACTTCCGCCTTTTTGGGGGCGTTTGCCAGGGCGGCGGAGGTGGCGGCGATACCGGCGATCAGCAGTGCGGCGGTGGCGATACGTTTCATGTCGGAGTACTCCTTTAAGGTCGGGTGAGTCAAGCGTGAAGAAAGACGGGCCGGATCGGCTCAGGCTACGTTCATTTCCAGGATGGCATTGGTGTCGAGCACGCTGCCGAAGGTGTCGGCGATGCTGACCAGGGATGCGCGGTGCAGTGCGTCGTGTGCGATGACGCCGCCGTCGGGCGCCTCGATGTCGCGCGTGGCGCAGGCATCGGCGGCCACGATCACGTCGAACCCGGCCGGCGCCGCGTCGCGGGCCGCGCCTGCCACGCAGGCATGGGTCATCAGGCCGGTGATCAGCAAGGTCTTGATGCCGGCGGCCTTGAGCTGCGCCTCGATGTCGGTGCCCTGGAAGACGCTGACATTGGCTTTCTTGACCAGATGGTGATGCGCTGCCGGCTGGATCTCGGGATGGAGGGCGACGGTGGCGCCGCCTTCGGCGAAGATCGGCGTGCCGGCCGGCGTCACATGCTGCACGTGGAACACCGGCATGCGGTGGCGGTCGGCCATGGCGACCAGCCGCCTGGCGTTGGCCAGCGCCGCCTTGCCGTCGGGGATCGGCATCATGCCGGTGAAATATTCGTTCTGGAAATCGATGACCAGCAGGGCGGTGCTGGCGGCCTCAAGCGAAACCGGGGCAAGCGCGCCGGCGATGCTGCGGATGGTGGGGTGCGACATGTTCTGCTCCTGGTTGATTGACGACAGGACGAAGCATAGTCAGGCGCAGGCGTGCCCGATAGTAGCGGCATGCGACAAGATCTGTGCTGAAAACGCACAAATCCGGATGGAGGGCTTCAGGCAGGCGAGGGTTGCTTCAGTCGGGAAGCGGCAGCGGGCTGGCGGGCTTGATCTCTTCCATGCAGACCATCGAGCGCACGCCGGCCACCCCCGGCACCTGCATCAGGCGGTCGGTCAGGAAGGATGACAGGCTCTTGAGGTCGGCCGCCGCCACCTTGAGCAGGTAATCGAAGTCGCCCGAAATGGTGTAGCACTCCAGGATTTCCGGGAATTGCCGGATCGCTTTCTCCACGCTGCGCACCTGCTTGAACTGTTCGCGCGCCAGCGAGAGGCTGACGAAGGCGATCACTCCCAGCCCCAGCGCGGCCGGATCGAGGCGGGCGGCATAGCCGCGGATCACGCCGTCCTGCTCCAGCCGCTGCACCCGCCGGTAGCACTGCGGGGGCGACAGGTTCGCCTTGTCCGACAGTTCGACATTGCTGGCGCGACCGTTTTGCTGCAGGGTTTCCAGGATGATGCGGTCGAAACGATCGAATTTTTCCATGTTGATGGATTTTTAGAATGAATCGTTCATATTTTAATGTTTAAGAGAATAAAAAAGAACGGTAATTTCGCAATCCTGAAACTATCATGTATCCATGGAGTCAATTGGCGGCGCTGAGCGGATCTTGCCGCAAAGGCTGCGCCAATGTGCATGGGAGGCAACATGAACGCCCGCATCGATAATCCGCACATCGCATTGGAGCAACGCTATTGCGCGCACAACTACGCGCCGCTGCCGGTCGTGCTCAGCCGCGGCCACGGCGTATGGCTGTGGGACGACCAGGGCCGCCGCTACATGGACATGATGTCGGCCTATTCGGCCGTCAGCTTCGGCCATGCCAACGCCGCGCTGGTAGAGGCGCTGACGCAGCAGGCGCAGCGTCTGGCGGTGACCTCCCGCGCCTTCTACAGCGACCGGCTGGGGCTGTTCCTGCAGCGCCTGTGCGAGATGACCGCAATGGAACGCGCGCTGCCCATGAACAGCGGCGCCGAGGCGGTCGAGACGGCCATCAAGGCGGCCCGCAAATGGGCCTACAGGCGCAAGGGCGTGGCCGATGGCCGGGCGCGCATCGTGGTGTGCCGCGGCAACTTCGCCGGCCGCACCACCACCATTGTCGGTTTCTCGTCGGAGGTGCAGTACCGTGACGGCTTCGGCCCCTTCGACGGCGGTTTCGACAGCATCCCGTTCGGCGATGCCGCCGCGCTGGAAGCGGCCATCACGCCCGATACCGCGGCCTTCCTGGTCGAGCCCATCCAGGGCGAAGGCGGCATCATCGTGCCGCCCGAAGGTTACTTGCGGCAATGCCGCGAGATTTGCACGCGCCATCGCGTCCTGATGATCTGCGATGAGGTGCAGACCGGGCTGGGACGCACCGGCAAGCTGCTGGCCTGCGACCACGAAGGCATCCGGCCGGATGGCCTGGTGCTGGGCAAGGCGCTCGGCGGCGGCTTGTTGGCGGTATCGGCGTTCCTCGCTTCGAGCGAGGTGATGGATGTGTTTGTTCCGGGCGACCATGGCAGCACCTTCGGCGGCAATGCGCTGGCGGCGGCAGTCGGTTTCAAGGCGCTGGAGCTGCTGCAGGATGGCGCCCTGGCGGCCAATGCCGGGCGGCTCGGGGAGCGTTTGCGTGCAGGCTTGCGCGCCATCGGCCACCCGGCCATCCGCGCGGTGCGCGGCAAGGGTTTGCTGATCGGCATGGACCTCGATCCCAAAGTGATCGGCGCGCGGGCGTTTTGCGAACGCCTGATGGCGCACGGCATCCTGTCCAAGGAAACCCACGAGACCGTGGTGCGCTTCGCGCCGCCGCTGGTCATCGACGATGAGCAGATCGATACCGCCTTGCGCATCATCGGCGAGGTTTTCCATGAAATCCCGGCCCCACCCCAAGGAGAATCAATATGAAGCAGCAACGCCACGAGCTCTTCCTGATGTGCCCGCCAGGACACTTCGAAGTGTCCTATGTGATCAACCCCTGGATGGAAGGCAATGTCGCCCATGGCGACCGGGCGCTGGCCGCGCGGCAGTGGCAGGCGCTGCGCGACGGCCTGGGGCAGGTGGCCGAGGTGCGCGAGATGCCGTCCGTCGCCGGCCTGCCGGACATGGTGTTTACCGCCAACGGCGGCCTGGTGCTGGAGGACAAGGTGGTGTTGTCGCGTTTTCGCCATGCCGAGCGCCAGGGGGAGGAAGCGCATTTCGCCGGATGGTTCGGGGAACAGGGCTTGCGCGTGCTGCGCATGCCCGACGCGGTTGCCTTCGAAGGGGCCGGCGACGCTTTGCTGGATCGGCAGTCCGAACTGCTGTGGATGGGTTACGGCCATCGCACCGACGTGCTGGCGGCGCCGCTGATCGCCGGCTGGCTGGACCTCGAAGTGCAGTCGCTGCAACTGGCCGACCCGCGTTTCTATCACCTGGATACCTGCTTCTGCCCGCTCGAGGGCGGCTATGTGATGTACTACCCGGCCGCGTTCGATGCCGCTTCGCAAAAGGCGATCGCCTGCCGGGTGCCGCAGCAACGGCGCATCGTCGTCGGTGAGCAGGACGCGCTGGATTTCGCCTGCAACACCGTCAATGCCGGCCGCCACGTATTCCTGAACCGGGCCTCGCCGCCATTGCGCGCACAGCTGGAGGACAAGGGGTTTGAGGTGCATGAAACGCCGTTGTCCGAATTCATGAAGGCCGGCGGCGCCGCCAAGTGCCTGACCCTCAAGCTGACCGAGCCGCGCCGGCGCGCGGCCAATGCAGGCCGCCTGGAGGAAGGAACGGCCAGATTGTCGGCCTGAGCGGCTTTTATCGGCCGACCACCAGCGGCAGATGGCGCCAGAACAGCTCGGCGCCCAGGTGCACCTTGTCTTGCCAGTCGCTGGCCGAATCGTCGTCGGCGCCGTCGGTGATGAACTTGAAGGCGCGCCAGGGCACGCCGAAGTGGCGGCATACGCGGGCGATGGCGAACAGTTCCATGTCCACCAGGTCGATCTTTTCCCGCAGCAGCCAGTCGTCGGCGGCGGTGACGAAGCTGTCGCCGGTGCCGCACACGACTCCCGGATAGCCCGATTCCAGCCGCGCCGGCTGCTCGGTTTCACTGGCCAATGGCGTCACCCCGCGCGGCGCCAGCGGCATGGCCAGCATGTCGCGCTGGACCACGGCAGCCACTTCCAGCAGGCCGTCATGCAACGGATCGATCTTGCCGGCGGTGCCGAAGTTGATCACCAGTTCGGGTTTGCCGGCCAGTAAGCGCCGGGTCGTGTGCAGGGCGGCATTGACCTTGCCCACGCCGCAATAGACCACTTCCACGCCCGGCGGCGCATCGGCGGCATTGAGTTCGCTTTCCAAGGCGGTGAGGATGACGATGCGGGCGTGCGGGTTCTGGGAGGCGGGCATGGAGTGTTGTCGGGCTGTTGTCGTTCTGGAATGTTGCGGTCTTGCCGGGCGCAAGCGCCCGCCGCCGGGGAAGGATAGCCCCTTTGGCGTATAATTTAACAATATTTTTCGCCCTGAAAACCGGCCCCGCGACGGCCGTTTTTTTTGCCCCTGACCCCGGGGCACGGCGCATTTCCGCTCTAAGACGAGAACCAGCCAGATGAAGCCGAACGAACTCTGCCAGACCGAATTGCTGTTGCGCGACCTGATGTCCAAGCGCATCCTGATCCTCGATGGCGCCATGGGCACCATGATCCAGCAATACAAGCTGACCGAGGAAGACTACCGCGGCCAGCGCTTCGCCGATTTCAGCGTTCCCGGCAAGGAACTCTTCGTCAAGGGCAACAACGAACTGCTGTCGCTGACCCAGCCGCACATCATCCAGGAAATCCACGAGCAATACCTGGCCGCCGGCGCCGACCTGATCGAGACCAATACCTTTGGCGCCACCGGCGTGGCCCAGGACGATTACCACATGGCCCATCTCGTCTACGAGATGAACCTGAAGTCGGCCCAGCTTGCGCGCGCCGCCTGCGACAAGTATTCGACGCCCGACAAGCCGCGTTTCGTGGCCGGCGCGCTCGGCCCCACGCCCAAGACCGCCTCGATCTCGCCGGACGTCAACGACCCGGCCGCGCGCAACGTCAGCTTCGACCAGCTGGTGGCCTCGTACCTGGAGCAGACCCGCGCGCTGGTCGAGGGCGGCGCCGACGTGCTGCTGGTCGAAACCATTTTCGACACGCTCAACTGCAAGGCCGCGCTGTTCGCCATCGACACCTTCTTCGAAGAATCCGGCAAGCGTCTGCCGATCATGATCTCCGGCACCGTGACGGACGCCTCCGGTCGTATCCTCTCGGGCCAGACCGTGACCGCGTTCTGGAACTCGATCCGCCATGCGCGCCCGCTGACGGTGGGCCTGAACTGCGCGCTGGGCGCGGCGCTGATGCGCCCGTATGCGGAAGAATTGTCGCGCATCGCCGACACCTACGTCTGCATTTACCCCAACGCCGGCCTGCCCAACCCGATGAGCGACACCGGCTTCGACGAGACGCCGGACGTCACCTCGGCGCTGTTGAAGGAGTTCGCCGAAAGCGGTTTCGTCAACGTCGCCGGCGGCTGCTGCGGCACCACGCCGCCGCACATCAAGGCGATCGCCGAGACGGTGGCCTCGATCGCCCCGCGCAAGATCCCCGATACCACGCACGAAATGCGCCTGTCGGGACTGGAGCCGTTCACCATCAACGACCAGTCGCTGTTCGTCAACGTCGGCGAGCGCACCAACGTCACCGGTTCCAAGGCCTTCGCCCGCCTGATCCTGAATGAACAGTACGACGAGGCGCTGGCCGTGGCGCGCCAGCAGGTCGAGAACGGCGCGCAGATCATCGACATCAACATGGACGAGGCGATGCTCGATTCGGTCGCCGCCATGACGCGCTTCCTGAACCTGATCGCCTCCGAGCCGGATATCGCGCGCGTGCCCATCATGATCGACTCCTCCAAGTGGGAAGTGATCGAGGCCGGCCTGAAGTGCGTGCAGGGCAAGTCCATCGTCAACTCCATCTCGATGAAGGAAGGCGAGGCCAAGTTCCTGCACGAGGCCAAGCTGTGCCGCCGCTACGGCGCGGCCGTGATCGTGATGGCCTTCGACGAGGTCGGCCAGGCCGACACCTACGCGCGCAAGATCGAGATCTGCGAGCGCGCCTATCGCCTGCTGGTGGACAAGGTCGGCTTCCCGCCGGAAGACATCATCTTCGACCCCAACATCTTCGCGGTGGCCACCGGCATCGAAGAGCACAACAACTACGCGGTGGACTTCATCGAAGCCACCCGATGGATCCACGACAACCTGCCCTACGCCAAGATCAGCGGCGGCGTGTCCAACGTGTCCTTCAGCTTCCGCGGCAACGACCCGGCACGCGAGGCGATCCACACCGTGTTCCTGTACCACGCCATCAAGGCCGGCATGACCATGGGCATCGTCAATGCCGGCATGATCGGCGTCTACGACGACTTGCCGGCCGCATTGCGCGAGGCGGTCGAGGATGTGGTGCTCAACCGCCGTCCGGACGCCACCGAACGCATGATCGAGATCGCCGCCACTCTCAAGGCCGGCGACAAGAAGGAAGAGGCCACGCTGGAGTGGCGCAACGGCAGCGTCGAGCAGCGCCTGTCGCACGCGCTGGTGCACGGCATCACGCAATGGATCGTGGAAGACACCGAGGAAGCGCGCCAGAACCTGCTCAAGTCCGGCGGACGTCCCATCCACGTGATTGAAGGCCCGTTGATGGACGGCATGAACGTGGTCGGCGACCTGTTCGGCCAGGGCAAGATGTTCCTGCCGCAGGTGGTGAAATCGGCGCGCGTGATGAAGCAGGCGGTGGCCCACCTGATTCCCTTCATCGAGGAAGAGAAGCGCCTGCAGGAGATCGAGACCGGCGTGGTGGCCAAGCCCAAGGGCAAGATCGTGATCGCCACCGTCAAGGGCGACGTGCACGACATCGGCAAGAACATCGTCACCGTGGTCCTCCAGTGCAACAATTTCGAGGTGGTGAACATGGGCGTGATGGTGCCGTGCTCGCAGATCCTGGCCAAGGCCAAGGAAGAGAACGCCGACATCATCGGCCTGTCCGGCCTGATCACGCCGTCGCTGGAAGAGATGGCCTATGTCGCCAAGGAAATGCAGCGCGACCCGTATTTCAGCGGCGTGAAGATGCCGTTGCTGATCGGCGGCGCCACCACTTCGCGCGCGCATACCGCGGTCAAGATCGCGCCCAATTACGAAGGCCCGGTGGTCTACGTGCCGGACGCCTCGCGTGCGGTATCGGTGGCGCAGTCGCTGCTCACGCCCGAGCAGAAGGACCAGTACATCGCCGATATCAATGCCGACTACGAGCGCATCCGCGAGCAGCACGCCAACAAGAAGGCGGTGCCGATGCTGGCGCTGGCGGCCGCGCGCGCCAACAAGACCAGGCTGGATTTCGCGCCGGTCAAGCCCAAGTTCATCGGTCGCCGGGTGTTCAAGAACGTCGACCTCGGGATGCTGGCCAACTACATCGACTGGGGCCCGTTCTTCCAGACCTGGGACCTGGCCGGTCCTTACCCGGCCATCCTCAAGGACGAAGTGGTGGGCGAAGCGGCTTCCAAGGTGTTCGAGGAAGCCCAGGCCATGCTCAGGAAGATCGTCGACGGTCGCTGGCTGACCGCCAATGGCGTGGTGGCGCTGCTGCCGGCCAATACCGTCAACGACGACGACATCGAGATCTACACCGACGACTCGCGCAGCCAGGTCGCCTTCACCTACTACGGCACGCGCCAGCAGACCGAGAAGCCGGTGGTGGACGGCGTGGCGCGTCCCAACCAGTGCCTGTCGGACTTCATCGCGCCCAAGGACTCGGGCATTGCCGATTACATCGGCATGTTCGCGGTGACGGCCGGCCTGGGCATCGAGAAGTACGAGAAGCGTTTCGAAGACGCGCATGACGACTATTCCTCGATCATGCTCAAGGCCCTGGCCGACCGCCTGGCCGAAGCCTTTGCCGAATACCTGCACGAGCGCGTGCGCAAGGATTTGTGGGGCTATGCGCCGGACGAGTCGCTGAGCAACGCCGAGCTGATCAAGGAGCAATACCTCGGCATCCGCCCGGCGCCGGGTTATCCGGCCTGCCCGGAGCATACGGTCAAGGCCGATGCCTTCCGCGTCATGCAATGCGAGGAAATCGGCATGCAGCTCACCGAGTCGTACGCCATGTTCCCGGGCGCGGCGGTGTCGGGTTTCTACTTCGCGCATCCGCAGTCCAAGTACTTCGTGGTCGGCAAGATCGGCGAAGACCAGGTGGAAGACATGGCCCAACGGCGCGGCGTGCCCAAGGAAGAGATCGAGCGCTGGCTGGCGCCCAATCTCTAACGTTCTATCTTGAATTCGTATACCGTCCTGCTATCATCCTGCGCCATGATCGATTCCGCCGACAACGCCACCCATCCGCTGCCCGTGACCGGAGCCACGCGCCTGCACTTTTCCGGGGCCTCGCGCAGCACCTTCATAGTAGACCTCGGCCAGGACTTGCTGGGCGACTGGATCCTGACCCAGACCTGGGGCGGTACCCAGATGCAGCGCGGCGGCGGCAAGCGCATCGTGGTCGACGGCCATGAAGCGGGCTTGCTGATGCTGCAGAAGATCGCGCAGAAGAAAGAGCGCAGCGGTTATCGCCAGGTGCATCCTTACCACGTGCGTTCGTATTGGCTGTAGCGTTTGGCCGTCAGGTTCTGGCCAAGGCCGCCCGCAGGGCGTAATGCCGTTCAGTTAAGCGCTGAACGGCATTTGTGTTTGTGGAGGTTTGAGGAGACCAGACGCCGTTCGCCCTGAGTAGCTGCGCAGCAGCGTATCGAAGGGCAGGCAAGGGCGCCAACGGTGATGCGCTGGCTTCGATACGGCCCTGGCGGGCCTACTCAGCCCGAACGGGTTCTGTGATGAGTGATTCAGAATGAGCCTTAACCGAACGGCATTAGTCCGCTGGGCGGCCTTTGTTTTTGCGCCTTATCAGGCTCGCCTGCAGCCAAAATGCGACCGTGTTAGTCTGTGCAGCGCACGCCGCCACCCGGGCGGCATGATGCCGAAGCGATAAAAACCACAAGCGCGTGGTTATAAGAACACGGAGACAAACAGTGGATTCCAGCCCATCCAGTCAGGCCGCAAGCCGGCACCAGATCGACTCGCCCTACGCCGCCATACGGCTGTTCATCACGCTGATCCTGATGATCGTCGGCGCCAGCGGCATGTATGTGGTGGCGGTGGTGCTGCCGGAAGTGCAGGCCGATTTCGGCGTGGCGCGCGGCATGGCTTCATTGCCCTACACGCTGACGATGCTGGGGGTGGGCGTCGGCGGCGTGCTGATGGGGCGCCTGGCCGACAAGGCCGGCATCACCGTGCCGCTGATGCTGGGCGGCGCCTGTCTTGGCGGCGGGTTTGTCGCGGCGGCGCTGGCGCCCAACATCTGGGTCTTCATGGCGGCGCACTGTATCCTGATCGGCCTGCTCGGCACGTCGGCGACCTTTTCGCCGCTGGTGGCCGATACCTCCTTATGGTTCCTCAAGCGGCGCGGCATCGCGGTGGCGGTATGCGCCAGCGGCAATTACCTGGGCGGCGCGATCTGGCCGCCGATCGTCCAGCACTTCGTCGGCGCGGTCGGCTGGCGGCAAACCTATATCGGACTGGGCATCATCTGCGCCGTCGTCATGTGCTCACTGGCCTTGCTGATGCGCGCGCGTCCGCCGGCGCTGGCGGCGGACGCCCATGCCGCGCGCGCCGGCGCCGGCAACCGCCCCTTCGGCCTTGCCACCGGCCAGGCGCAATTGCTGCTGTGCGTGGCCGGCGTGGCCTGTTGCGTGGCGATGGCCATGCCGCAGGTGCATATCGTGGCGTATTGCGGCGACCTCGGCTACGGCCCCGCGCGCGGCGCCCAGATGCTGTCGCTGATGCTGGCCTGCGGCGTGGTCAGCCGGCTGGTATCGGGCGCTATTTGCGACCGTATCGGCGGCCTGCGCACGCTGCTGCTGGGGTCGGTCTTGCAGTGCCTGTCGCTGCTGCTGTTCCTGCCGTTCGACGGGCTGGCTTCGCTGTATGTGATCTCGGCGCTGTTCGGCCTGTTCCAGGGCGGCATCGTGCCGTCCTACGCCATCATCGTGCGCGAGTATTTCCCGGCGGCCGAGGCTGGCCAGCGCGTGGGGACGGTCATCATGTGCACCATGTTCGGCATGGCGCTGGGCGGCTGGATGTCGGGCAAGATCTTCGACCTCACCGGCTCCTACCACGCGGCGTTTGCCAATGGCATAGGCTGGAACCTGGTCAACCTGTCGATCGCATGCCTGTTGCTCATGCGGGTGCGCGGCGTTCGCCTGAAGACGGCCTGAGCGCCGTCCAGGCCGCATGGCCGGTTGCCGCGGTTGGCAGCCGGGCGGCTTTCCGCTACGCTTGTGGGCGGCGGGGAATCCGCGCCATCCCTATAACGATTTGCCACCCTTCCTGCGCCCAGCATGCTGATCCTGTTCCTCAAAGCGGCCATCCTGATCCCGATCACGCTGCTGCCGATCCTCAACCCGCTTGGCATCGCCCCGGTGTTCGCCAACCTGCTGGGCAATGTCAGCCGCAAGACGGAAAAGAAGATCGCGCGCCAGGTGGCGATCAATTGCTGGTTCATGCTGGTGGGGGCGATCTTCATCGGTTCGCACGTGTTGACGTTCTTCGGCATTTCGCTGCCCATCGTGCGTGTCGGCGGCGGCTTGCTGGTGGCGGCATCGGGCTGGAAACTGCTCTCCAATAACAGCCAGGACTCGGCCATCCCCAACCAGGTGGCCAAGAGCTACGACGAAGACCTGCCGGACGAGGAAATCAAGGCCCGCAGTTTCTACCCGATGAGTTTTCCATTGACCGTCGGGCCAGGCACCATCGCGGCATCGATCACGCTGGGCGCGAACACGCCCACGCGCTTGCTGGATTGGGTGATTTCGGTAGGGAGCGCGGCCTTCGGCGCGGCGCTGACCGCGCTGGCGGTTTTCCTGTGCTACAACTATGCGCAAAAGCTGGTGCAGCTGATGGGGCGCCTGGGGACGATGGTGGTATTGCGCCTGTCGGCGTTCATCTTGCTGTGCATCGGCATCCAGATCTTCTGGTCCGGCATGGCGGCCTTGCTGGCGGAAGCGGGCATCAGCGGCGCGGCGCCCTGAGCGCCTTTCCGAGGCCGATGGCCGCTTATCTCAGCCAGCCCAGTTCATCCAGAGCATCCTGCACCAGCTCCAGCCGCACCAGCGGATTGTCCAGGGCCAGCAGTGTTTGCTTGACCTCGACCGGCACCGGCATCATCTCGGCCCAGCGGTTGGCGACCCAGCCGCAATCGTTCAGTTTGAACGGCATGGCGATCGGCACCTCGCTCTCCGGCAATCCCTGGCGCATCACCGATTGCAGCAGATGCTCCAGCGCCTGCGAGGTATTGGTCAGTTCTTCGGGAATCGCCACCGCATGGTCGGCTTCCATCATCTCCACTTCGGCCGTCCATAGCCCGTGCTTTTGCTGCTCCGCCTGCAGGATGCGAAAGCGCGCGGCGCCGCTGCAGGCGATGCGCATCAGGCCCACCGAAGGAGTGGACCATTCGTTGATGCTGGCGACCGTGCCGACGCCGACGAAGCGTTCGGTCTGGCCCGGCCGGCGCACTTCCGAACCTTCGGTCAATGCCACCACGCCGAAGCCGCTGCCTTCGGCGATGCATTTTCCGATCATGTCGAGGTAGCGTACTTCGAAGATCTGCAAGGGCAGGCGGCCATCGGGAAACAGCGTGCTGGCCAGCGGAAACAGCGGGATGGTTTGCGCCGAAATCGGCCGGCGGGGTGTGGCGGGAGCGGCGGGCATGATCGGTGACGGGCGTTGTAAGCGGGCCTTCACGTCCGCAGCGAATACCGGTTTTCCGCCACGCATTCATAGCGCTGGACGATGTAGCCGTTGTCGTCCACGCTCTCCAGGTAGACGTCGAATTGCCATAGCCGCGCCATGTGGCGCAACACCTCGTTGGTGCTGTCGCCCAGCGAGCGGCCGTCGCTGCGGAAATGGCGCAGCGTCAGGCTGCGGTTGCCGCGCGTGTTGACCGACCATACCTGGATGTTGGGTTCGCGGTGGTTGATGTCGTACTGGCGCGAGAGCGCCTGGCGCACATACTGGTAA
This sequence comes from Herbaspirillum sp. SJZ099, assembly GCF_007828355.1. Taxonomy (NCBI): domain Bacteria; kingdom Pseudomonadati; phylum Pseudomonadota; class Betaproteobacteria; order Burkholderiales; family Oxalobacteraceae; genus Herbaspirillum; species Herbaspirillum sp. SJZ099. The sequence goes on from NZ_VIUO01000002.1 coordinate 321,260, forward strand.
CCGCGCTCGTTGTGGATGGCCGACACTTCCATTTCGCTGCGGGACTCGTCGTCGAGCACCGCGAACATGCGCATGTCGCGCATCAGCTTTGGCGACAGGTATTGCGCCACGAAGCTCTCATCCTTGAAATTGCGCATCACGTGATGCAGGGTTTCCAGCCAGTCGCTTCCGGCGATGTCGGGAAACCATTCGCGGTCTTCATTGCTTGGATCTTCGCAGATGCGGCGGATGTCGCTCATCATCGAAAAGCCCAGCGCATACGGATTGATGCCGTTGTAATAGGGCTTGGTGATGGGCGGCTGGAACACCACGTTGCTGTGCGAATGCAGGAACTCCATCATGAAGCCGTCGGTCAGCCGTCCCTGGTCGTACAGCGTATTCAACAGCGTGTAGTGCCAGAAGGTGGCCCAGCCTTCGTTCATTACCTGGGTCTGGCGCTGCGGATAGAAATACTGGCCGATCTTGCGCACGATGCGCACCACTTCCCGTTCCCATGGTTCGAGCAGCGGCGCGTTCTTTTCGGCGAAATACAGCAGGTTCTCCTGCGGCTCCGGCGGGAAGCGTTCTTCGACCAGCGCGGCAGCCGCTTCCTTCTTCGCCGGCAATGTGCGCCACAATTCATTGACCTGCGACTGCAGGTAAGCCTCGCGCTCGCGCTGGCGCGCCCGTTCCTGGGACAGCGACAGCCGTTGTGGACGCTTGTAGCGGTCCACGCCATAGTTCATCAGGGCGTGGCAGGAGTCCAGCAGTTCCTCGACCCGTTCGAAGCCATGCCTTTCCTCGCATTCGGCGATGTAGTTGCGGGCGTATACCAGGTAGTCGATGATGGCGCTGGCGTCGGTCCACAGCTGGAACAGGTAGTTACCCTTGAAAAAGGAATTGTGGCCATAGGCCGCATGCGCGATGACCAGCGCCTGCATGGTCATCGTGTTTTCTTCCATCAGGTAGGCGATGCAGGGATCGGAGTTGATCACGATCTCGTAGGCCAGGCCCATCTGGCCGCGCTTGTAGTCGCGCTCGGTCAGCATGAAATGCTTGCCGTAGGACCAGTGCCGGTAGTTCACCGGCATGCCGTGCGAGGCGTAGGCATCCATCATCTGCTCGGCCGAGATGATCTCCAGCTGGATCGGATAGATATCCAGCTTGTATCCCGCCGCCACGCGGGCGATCTCGTCGTTGTAGCGTTCGATCAGGTCGAAGCTCCAGTCCGACGGGCAGGGCAGCGGATCGTACTTGAAGCGGCTGTTCATGCGTGCACCTGTTTTTCAAAGAGTTCGCGGAACACCGGATAGATCTCGGCCGCCGATTGCACCTTCTTCATGGCGAAGTGCGGGTGCGAATCGATCAGTTGCAGGTACTCGGTCCACAGGTTCTGCTCCGGCTCGGCCACCTGGATATAGGCGAAGTAGCGCATCAGCGGCAGGATCGCGTTTTCCAGGAGCTCGCGGCACTTGGGGGAGTCGTCGTTCCAGTTGTCGCCGTCGGAGGCCTGGGCGCCGTAGATGTTCCATTCGCTGGGGGGATAGCGTTTAGCGATGATCTCGTGCATCAGCTCCAGCGCGCTGGAGACCACGGTGCCGCCGCTTTCCTGCGAATGGAAGAAGGTTTCCTCGTCGACTTCGTCGGCGCGCGTGTGGTGGCGGATGAACACCACCTCGATGTGCTCGTAATTGCGCGTCAGGAACAGGTACAGCAGGATGAAGAAGCGCTTGGACAGATCCTTGCGCTGCTCGTCCATCGAGCCCGACACGTCCATCACGCAGAACATCACGGCGCGGCTGGACGGCTGCGGCTGGCGCACCCGGTTGACGTAGCGCAGGTCGAACGGATCGATGAAGGGGATGCGCCAGATGCGCGAGCGCACATGATGGATTTCTTCTTCCAGCAACTTGATTTCGGGCAGGTGTTCGTTCGGGTCGCGGTTGAGTTCGGCCAGCTGCGCTTCAAGTTCCTCCAGCTTGTTCTGCAGCGGCGCCCCCAGCGCGATGCGCCGCCCCAGCGAACTGCGCAGCGAGCGCACGATGTCGATGTTGGTGGGGGAGCCGTCCACCGAATAGCCGGCGCGCATGTTCTTCCAGTTGGGCAGCGTCATCAGGTTGGTTTCCACCAGCCGCGGCAGCTCCAGGTCTTCGAAGAAGTACTGCATGAATTCTTCGCGCGTAAGCTCGAAGGCGAAGTCATCCTCGCTTTCCCCTTCGTTGCTGGCCGCGCTGCCGCCTTCGCCGCCTCCGCCGTTCTGGCGCGGGATGCGGTCGCCCTGCAGGTAATCCTGGTTGCCCGGATGCACGGCTTCGCGCCGGCCGCCCTTGCCGTGATGGAAAAAGGGTTCCGAGACATCCTTGCGCGGGATGCTGATGCTCTTGGATTGTTCCAGATCGGTGATGCTGCGGTCGCGGATTGCATCCGCCACCGAGCGTTGAATATGCCCGCGGAAGCGCCGCAGGAAGCGCTCCCGGTTGGCAATCCCCTTGTTTTTGCCAGCTAGCCTACGGTCGATAATCTGATGCAGCACTGTCCGTTCTCCTGCTGGTCCTCAGCGGGCGGGCTGTCGCGGCAGTCTTTGCAGACAGCCCGATGTGTTGCCGGCGCACACCGGTCGCTGAAGAACCGGTGCGCGCCAAACGCGGCTTACGACGACTTGCGCACGCGCAAATACCATTCGCACAGCAGGCGCACTTGCTTGGGCGTGTAACCCTTGCTGACCATGCGGTTGACGAAGTCTTCGTGCTTTTGCATTTCTTCAGTGGAGCCCTTGGCATTGAAGGAGATGACCGGCAGCAGGTCCTCGGTGTTGGAGAACATCTTTTTCTCGATCACCACGCGCAGCTTTTCGTAGCTGGTCCACAGCGGGTTCTTGCCGCCGTTGTTGACCCGCGCGCGCAGCACGAAGTTGACGATCTCGTTACGGAAGTCCTTCGGATTGCTGATGCCGGCCGGCTTCTCGATCTTTTCCAGTTCGGCGTTGAGCGCGGCGCGGTCGAAGCTTTCGCCGGTGTCGTGGTCGCGGTATTCCTGGTCCTGGATCCAGAAGTCGGCGTAGGTCACATAGCGGTCAAACACGTTCTGGCCGTACTCCGAATACGATTCCAGGTAGGCGGTCTGGATTTCCTTTCCGATGAATTCGGCGTAGCGCGAGGCCAGCGTGTCCTTCACGAAGGACAGGTATTTCTGTTCGACCTCCTGCGGGAACTGCTCGCGCTCGATCTGCTGTTCCAACACATACATCAGGTGCACCGGATTGGCCGCGACCTCAGTGCTGTCGAAGTTGAACACGCGCGAGAGGATCTTGAACGCGAAGCGCGTCGAGATGCCGGTCATGCCTTCGTCGACGCCGGCGTAGTCGCGGTATTCCTGGTACGACTTGGCCTTGGGGTCGGTGTCCTTCAGGTTCTCGCCGTCATACACCTGCATCTTGGAGAACAGGCTGGAGTTTTCCGGTTCCTTCAGGCGCGTCAGGATGGAGAACTGGGCCATCATCTTCAGCGTGCCGGGCGCGCAGGTGGCCTTGGCCAGCGAAGAGGTGCGGATCAGTTTCTCGTAGATCTTGATCTCCTCGGACACGCGCAGGCAATACGGCACCTTGACGATGAAGATGCGGTCCAGCAGCGCCTCGTTGTTCTTGTTGTTGCGGAAGGCCTTCCATTCCGATTCGTTGGAGTGGGCCAGGATCACGCCGTCGAAGGGGATCGCGCCGAAGCCTTCGGTGCCCTTGAAGTTGCCTTCCTGGGTTGCGGTCAGGAGCGGGTGCAGCACCTTGATTGGCGCCTTGAACATTTCGACGAATTCCAGCAGGCCCTGGTTGGACAGGCACAGGCCGCCCGAGTAGCTGTAGGCGTCGGCGTCGTCCTGCGAATACTGTTCCAGCTTGCGGATGTCGACCTTGCCTACCAGCGTGGAGATGTCCTGGTTGTTCTCGTCGCCCGGCTCGGTCTTGGAGATGGCGATCTGGCGCAGGATGGACGGGTAGCGCTTGACCACGCGGAACTGGCGGATGTCGCCGTTGTACTCATGCAGGCGCTTGACCGCCCACGGGCTCAGGATCGGCTTCAGATAGCGGCGCGGGATGCCGTACTGCTCTTCCAGGATGGGGCCGTCCTCGTCGTAGTCGAACAGGCCGAGCGGCGATTCGTTGACCGGCGAGCCCTTGATGGAATAGAAGGGCACCTGTTCCATGAGCTGCTTGAGGCGTTCGGCGATGGACGACTTGCCGCCGCCGACCGGCCCCAGCAGGTAGAGGATCTGCTTTTTTTCCTCCAGGCCTTGCGCGGCATGGCGGAAATAGGCGACCACCTGTTCAATGACTTCTTCGGCGCCGTAGAACTCCCTGAAGGCGGGATAGACCTTGATCACCTTGTTGGCAAAGATGCGCGAGAGCATCGGGTCTTCCCGGGTGTCGACCTTTTCGGGGTCGCCGATGGCCATCAGCATCCGTTCGGCAGCAGATGCATACACCGCCGGATCGTTCTTGCAAAGATTCAGATACTCTTCAAGCGAACATTCTTCTTCTCTGGTCTTGTCGAACCGGCTTGCAAAGCTGCTGTAGATATCCATACCACCTCCGTCGCTTCAAAAGATACGAAACAGATTCATATGTCTGGACTTGCCATCTGCGGTTATCGAAGAGCGCGTCGGCGGGCTTGGAAAGGCGCCATTGCCGAAGTGCTCTTTGAAAGCCGTAGCATCGACAGCGCGATGCGAAAGACCTCGGTTTTTATTCTATTCCTTTTTCTCTTTCTGCTACTGATCGAATCGCATGTGCTTTGTTTCAGCATAGGCCGGATTTATTTTCGCGTAGAGGAAAACACCTGGCGTTTTGCATCCCTTCTTGCAGAAATGGGCTGCCGTCATGCCGACGCGCTCGCGCGATGGATCCCCGTCTTCCCATGCTCTTTCAATGTGCGGCAAGGCACGGCGGTTGACGCTGCGATGCGCTATTTTTGCGCGTCACGCCGCCCAGGAAAGACCTGGTCGCCAATATGGGAAAACGGCGCGGCAACGACGCTGCCGGCCTGCCGCGGCAGCGCCTCTGGTCGTGCGCGCCGGGCTGGTTTTTCGCGCCGCGCATGCGCGCGCATCCCTCGCTTTCGTTATAGCTGGAATCGTGCCAGATGGGGAAAACTTCTTGTGTGCGCAGCGGTATGGCATGCCGCGCCCTGCGTTCAAGTGCGCGGCCCGGCAATATCATCGCTGCGACATGGCAGTTGTTCTTTTGGGCGAGCGACAGCGCGGCTTTTTTGTAACGACGGCGGGATGCATTCGCCAAGTGTTGCTGTTGAGCCTCATTTGCCATGCCCGCAGCGTCGGCGGCTGCAGGGCTTGGCGGAATCGTTTTTTTTCGCATGTCGATATGCAACGTATGCATGCGGCTGCGCGGTAAGAAGGCCATTTCGCGATCCGGGGATGGAGGGGGGCAAGACCGTGCGCTCGAAATCTTTTAGAACATATATTGAGCGATCGGCGTGCGTGCGGGAGCGCATCTGGCGCGATGGCATTTCCCGGATGCATCATTTGTGTGCGTCGAAGGCGGCGGGCATGAAAATGATGTCATGCAGGAAATGTTTCCATGTTTGCATATGGGCGGTGTGGCATATCGGAGGAGCAGGATGCGCCCAAAAGCAGATAAGTCATTGACAGGTAAATGGAAAATGCAGTCTAATTCAGGGTTCACCATCTGAAGAATTGCGCACGGTGCCGTCGCAGTGCTCTTTCAGCTTTCAACTGGTCTGAATACCAACGTATAAAGACAAGAAGACACGCGGACGAAGAGGGGCCGACAAATGGTGTCAGCGATGCGGGGCTGCCGGGGCAACGGACAGCAGGGCATCGGTGATACGGAACAGGCACATTGAAAGCGGTTCCAGAATTCCGATTTATTTTTGCTGTTTGCTGAATAAGCATCCCAACTAAGCGAGTCCAACATGAAACGTACTTACCAACCTTCCGTCGTGCGTCGCAAGCGTACCCACGGTTTCCGCGCTCGTATGGCAACCCGTGGCGGCCGCGCCGTCATCAACGCTCGCCGCGCCAAGGGCCGCAAGCGTCTGGCTGCTGTTTAATAAGCCAACAAGCTGCGACAGTGCGCTGCTGCATCGCGTGACGGACGTACTTCCTACGCTCTCTACGCTTTTCCCACGCGATCGGCGAATCGTTAAAACGGATGAGTTTTCATCCGTTTTTCGTTTGCGCCCCGTCCATCGTACGGAGCATTTCGTGTTGTACGCGCGCCGCAACAACTTGCCGCATGCTCGTCTGGGTGTGGTGGCGGCCAAGCGTTTTGCGCCGCGCGCGGTGACGCGCAATACGATCAAGCGCGCCACGCGGGAACTGTTTCGCCAGGCTTCCTTGCCGGCCGTCGACTGCATCGTGCGTTTGTCCCGGCCCGTGAACGCCAGGCGCGATGCGGCCACCAATTCGGCGCTCAAGGCCGCCTTGCGGGCCGAGCTGACGCAGTTGTTCGACTTTTTGCCGAACGCGCCAGCGTTTGCCAGGAAATAGGAAGCCGGAAGTGATGAAAACGCCTTTGCTCCTGCTGTTACGCGCCTACAAGCTGGGAGTGAGCCCTTTTCTCGGGCAGAATTGCCGTTTTTATCCCAGCTGTTCCGACTATGCCGCCGAGGCGGTGCGCCTGCACGGCGCGCTCAAGGGCAGCTGGCTGGCGGGCAGGCGCTTGTGCAAATGCCATCCCTGGCATCCCGGCGGGCTCGATCCTGTTCCCGGTTCGCCCGGCGCCGCCGATGGCACGGGCGACGCCAAGGCGGCAACCGAGGCTCCCCTGATTTCCCCACGTTCTTCGCCGCAGAGCAGCGCGGCGCGAGTTTCCCCTGCTGTGGCCGCTGACGGTTGCAGTCACTCCTGAACTAACCAATACGCATATGGATATCAAACGTACCGTCCTGTGGGTTGTATTCTCCTTCTCTTTGCTGCTGCTCTGGGATGGCTGGATGCGCCATAACGGACATCAGTCGATGTTCTTCCCATCGGCGAACCAGACTCAGGAGCAGGCCGCCAATCCTGCCGCCCCGGTCGCCAGCCCGTCCGGCTCGCCGGTGCCGCAGGCCGGCACATCGGCGCCCGCCGCGGTGCCCGCCGACGCGTCCGCCGCGCCGGTCGGCAAGGGCGAAACCATCACCATCACCACCGACGTGGTCAAGGCCGACATCGATACCCTGGGCGGCGAGCTCAAGCGCCTGGAGCTGCTCAAGCAGCGCGACGTGGTCGATCCGAGCAAGAACCTGGTGCTGTTCGACTCGGGCGCAACCCATACCTACCTGGCGGAAACCGGCCTGATCGGCGGCGCCTTCCCCAACCACAAGTCGCTGTTTGTCGCCAAGCCGGGTGCGCGCACCCTGGACAACGGCAACGAAGTGCAACTGGTGCTGGAGTCCGAACAAGGCGGCGTCAAGCTGACCAAGACCTACACCTTCAAGCGCGACAGCTACCTGATCGACCTCAAGCACACCGTCACCAATGACAGCGGCGCGGCGATCACTCCTTCGCTGTACCTGCAACTGCTGCGCGACGGCAACAAGCCGGGCGGCGAGTCGCACTTCTACAGCACCTTCACCGGTCCGGCGGTCTACACCGACGCCAGCAAGTTCCAGAAGATGACCTTCGAGAAGATCGAGGAAGGCAAGGCCGAGCACGCCACCAAGGCCGACAACGGCTGGATCGCGCTGGTGCAGCACTACTTCGTCTCGGCCTTCATCCCGCCGCAGCAGGCGCAGCGCGACATCTTCACCAAGAAGGTCGCCACCAACCTGTACGCGGTCGGCACCATCCTGCCGCTGGGCACCGTGGCCCCGGGCGCTTCGGTGACCATGGATGCGCACCTGTACTCCGGCCCGCAAGAGTCCAAGGTGCTGGAATCCACCGCTCCCGGCCTGGAACTGGTCAAGGACTATGGCTGGCTGACCCTGATCGCCAAACCCATTTTCTGGCTGATGACGCACATCCACGCGCTGGTCGGCAACTGGGGCTGGACCATCATCCTGCTGACGGTGCTGATCAAGCTGATCTTCTTCCCGCTGTCGGCCGCTTCGTACCGCAGCATGGCCAAGATGAAGGCGGTCTCGCCGCGCATGCAGGCCATCCGCGAACGCCACAAGGGCGATCCGCAGGCCATGAACCGCGAAATGATGGCGATGTACAAGACCGAAAAGATCAATCCGCTGGGCGGCTGCCTGCCCATCGTGATCCAGATCCCGGTGTTCATCTCGCTGTACTGGGTGCTGCTGGCATCGGTCGAAATGCGCGGCGCGCCGTGGCTGGGCTGGATCCATGACCTGACCGCCCCGGACACGCTGTTCGGCACCATCCCCTACTTCAACATGCCGGTCGGCCTGTTGCCGATCATCATGGCGGCTTCGATGTTCCTGCAGACCAAGCTGAATCCGACGCCGCCGGATCCGGTCCAGGCCAAGGTCATGATGTTCATGCCGCTGGTGTTCTCGTTCATGTTCTTCTTCTTCCCGTCCGGCCTGGTGCTGTACTGGGTGACGAACAACATCCTGTCGATCGCGCAGCAATGGGTGATCACCAAGAACATCGAAAAAGGCAAGACCAAGTAAGCGGATTGCCGCGCCAGTCCCGGTGCGCCGGGACTGATCCTGAAAAACCCGTGGAAATACACGGGTTTTTTTTCGCTCGCAGATTCTTCACAGGCCTTAACATGGCGGTTGTGCCGAGGCATGTCAGCGCCAGGGAAAGGCGGCACCGCAACAAGCCACTACGACAATAAATGACTCACACGATGACTTTCGATTCCTCCCCCATCGCCGCCATCGCCACCGCCCCCGGACGCGGCGGCATCGGCGTGGTCCGCATTTCCGGCAAGAACCTGGCGCCGGTGATCGCCGCGCTGTGCGGCCGCGAGCGCCTGGCGCCGCGCCATGCCACCTATTTGCCGTTCCGCCGCGCAGACGGCAGCCTGATCGACCAGGGCCTGGCGATCCACTTCCCGGCGCCGCATTCCTATACCGGCGAAGACGTGCTGGAACTGCAGGGCCACGGCGGCCCGGTGGTGATGCAGATGCTGCTGGCGCGTTGCCTGGAGGCTGGCGCCGAAATCGGTTTGCGCCTGGCCGAGCCGGGCGAATTCACCCAGCGCGCCTTCCTCAACGACAAGATCGACCTGGCCCAGGCCGAGGCCGTCGCCGACCTGATCGAGGCCACCACCGAAGCGGCCGCCAAGTCGGCCTCGGAATCCCTGAGCGGCGCCTTCTCCAACGTCATCCATGAACTGGTGGAGCAGGTCACCAGCTTGCGCATGCTGGTGGAAGCCACGCTCGACTTCCCGGAAGAGGAAATCGACTTCCTCAAGCAATCCGACGCGCGCGGCCAACTGGCAAGAATCCGCGCGACCCTGGAAGACGTGTTCAAGCACGCTGCCCAGGGCGCGCTGCTGCGCGACGGCTTGAATGCCGTGCTGGCCGGCAAGCCCAATGTGGGCAAGTCATCGCTGCTCAACGTGCTGGCCGGCTCGGATGTGGCCATCGTCACGCCGATCGCCGGCACCACCCGCGACAAGGTCACGCAGACCATCCTGATCGAAGGCATGCCGCTCAACATCATCGACACCGCCGGCATCCGCGAGGCCGGCGAAGATGGCGGCGGCCCCGATGAAGTCGAACGCATCGGCATCGAGCGCACCTGGGCCGAAGTGGCCAAGGCCGACGTCATCCTGCACATGCTCGACGCCGACCTCGGCCCCACGCGGGAAGACGAGAAGATCGCCTCGCGCTTCCCCGAAGGCGTGCCCATCATCCGCATCTGGAACAAGATCGATCGTTCCGGCCACAAGGCCGCGGTGGACCAGATGCCGGACGCGACGCACGTCTACATTTCCGCAGCGGAAGGACAGGGCGTGGACATGCTGCGCGCGGAACTGCTGCGCATCGCCGGCTGGCAGCAGACGGTGGAATCGCGCTATCTCGCGCGCGAACGCCATCTGCTGGCGCTGAAGGCGGCCGACGAGCATTTGGCGCACGCCGCCGCCCACGCCGCGCTCGACAACGAGGCAGGCGAGCATGCGCTGGACCTGTTCGCGGAAGAGTTGCGCCTGGCGCAGGAGCGCCTGTCGAGCATTACCGGCAAGTTCACGCCGGATGATTTGCTGGGGGTGATTTTCTCGCGCTTCTGTATCGGCAAATGATGTCGCGCCCGCGCCCTGACAAAGCGCTGATGGACGTAACAAGACGTTGCCATCGGCATGTAAACGCTTGATGAACTGATAAAACTTCGCAGCGGATGTTACAGCGTGTAAAAACGATAGTGGCGTCGGAGGGAGATGGATATTCTGAAGTTCCTCCCCCTCCAATTCATCACCCCTGAGAATTGGATTTAGCCCGCGAACCGCAAGGTACGCGGGCTTTTTTACGTCCATGTGCGTACCAGCGGATGTTGATGCGCTTCACCCGCTCCGGCTTTCATTGCGCCGCCAAAGAGCTCGCCTGCAGGAATGGCGCGCCGCTGCTAAGATGCATTTTTTTTCACGACTCATCCACAGGAGTGCGCATGTCTTCCAATCCACGTCTGGCCGATTACCCCATCGATCCGCATTTCATCAACCGCTGGTCGCCGCGCGCCTACACCGGCGCCGAGATCTCGGAAGAAACCGTGCTGACCTTCCTGGAGGCCGCACGCTGGGCGCCTTCGGCCTACAATGCGCAACCCTGGCGCTTCGTTTATGCGCGTCGCGGCACGCCCGCATGGGACAGCCTGCTGGGCCTGCTCAACGAATTCAACCGCAGCTGGGCCGAGAGGGCATCGGTGCTGATCGTGGTCTTGTCGCGCACCGTGATGGTCCCGCCGGGCGCCACCGAGGCGGTGCCGGCGCCGACCCATTCGTTCGACGCCGGCGCGGCCTGGGGCTACATGGCGCTGCAAGCCAGCATCTCCGGCTGGCACGCGCACGGCATGGCCGGTTTCGACAAGGAAAAGGCCCGCGTGGAACTGAACGTGCCGCCCGACTACGCAGTGGAAGCCGCCATCGCCATCGGCAAGCTGGGCGACAAATCCATCCTGCCCGAAGGCCTGCAAGCCCGCGAATTGCCCAGCCCGCGCGAACCGCTCGCCAAGCTGGCGTTTGAAGGCAAATTCAAGGCGTAAATAATTTTGGCGAAAGCGCGACAAAACGCTGGATTTTCTGAAACACCTCTTATAGAATAGCGGTCTTTCAGCGAGAACCAACAGCTGAAGACGGTTTTAGGAGTGGTAGTTCAGTTGGTTAGAATACCGGCCTGTCACGCCGGGGGTCGCGGGTTCGAGCCCCGTCCGCTCCGCCAAATAAAAGGGTCTGCTCATTGAGCAGGCCCTTTTTCTTTTTGCCATCCAGGTTCTCGCTGCGAATCGTTATCCCGGAAGCGGCGCCGGCAAATCGTCCGTCCCATCCGCCACCAGCGCAATCCACTCCCGGAACGCCTTGATCCCCCTGGCGCCCGCGTCTCCCCGCCGATAGCACAGGAAGTGCATCTCCCGTCGAATCGTCTTGAACTTGCCATCCCCCGCCACCACCAGCTCCCCGCGCGCCAGTTCGGCCTCGGCGAAGCGTGCCGTCTCCAGCGCTACGCCCAGTCCGTCCACCGCGGCGGCCACTGCCAGCGAACCGCGGTCGAAGGAGGGATGGGCGCGCGGCGGCAGGCGGATGCCGTGCAGGTCGAACCAATCCTTCCAGCGCACCGGATTGAGTTTGGACTCGATCAGCGTCAGTTGCAGCAGGTCTGAGGCCTGCTGCACAGGGTGGCGCGCCAGCAGGCGCGGCGAACACAAGGGCAGCGTGGCTTCGCTGCCCAGCGCTTCTACCGCCACGCCTTCGCGGTGCGGGGGCGGGCCATAGGCGATGTCGATGTCGGCGCCGCCGTCGCGGCCCAGGTCGGCCGGTTCGGCGCTGGACGACATCTGCAGGGTGATGCCGGGATGCGCCTGCATGAACTGCGCCAATCGGGGGCTGAGCCATTTGCTGGCGAAGCTGGGGGCGCAATGCACCGCCAGTACGCTGTGGTCATCGCCCGGGCGGAAGGCCGCGCAGGCATCTTCGATGGCGTCGAAGGCCGGCGACAGCTTGTTCTTCAACAACTGGCCTTCCATGGTCAGGCTCACGCGTCGCGTCTGGCGGATAAAGAGGGCCTTGCCGCACCATTGTTCCAGCACCCGCACCTGGTGGCTGATGGCCGAAGTGGTCAGGTGCAGCTCTTCGGCGGCTTGGGTGAAACTGCCCAGGCGGGCGGCAGCCTCGAAGGCGCGCAGCGAAAAGAAGGACGGGAGCTTGCGCATCGGCGATGAAGATATGGTTGAGTTTGATTCAACAATCGGTGAAAACACGTCTTTTGTCAACGCCGGCGGCAGCTGCCACCATGGGCCTTCACAACCAGAACATCTGAGGAGACTCTATGCTCGACAGCGTCAAACGCACCTCCGTCTACCAGCCCGAGCAGCTGGGACTGAAATTCCCCGACATCCCCGATTTCAAGAGCCATGAAGAGCAGCGCCTGCACCTGAAAAAGCGCCTGGTCGCCGCCTGTCGCGCCTTCGCGCAGCAGGGCTTCGATTACGGCTTCGCCGGCCACCTGACCATCCGCGACCCGGAGCATCCGCACATGTACTGGACCAATCCGATGGCCGTGCATTTTGCCCAGGTGCGCCTGTCCAACCTGATTCTGGTCGACCATGACGGCCGCGTGGTGGAGGGCGATTATGCGGTCAACCGCGCCGGCTTCGTGCTGCATGCCGCCGTGCACGAGGCGCATCCCGAGATTGTGGCGATGTGTCATGCCCATACCGAATACGGCACCGCTTTTTCAGCGCTGGGCCAGCCGCTGCTGCCGATCAGCCAGGATGCCGCGGCCTTCTATGAAGACCACGTGGTGATCGGCGACGAGGCCGGCCAGGTGGCGGTCGAGGTCAAGGCCGGGCATCGCGTGGCCAACGCTTTTGCCGGCGTGAAGGCGGCGATCCACCAGAACCACGGCTTGCTGACCGCCAGCCGCCACAGCATCGAATCGGCGGCGTTCTGGTTCATCGCGCTGGAGCGCTGCTGCAAGCAGCAACTGCTGATTTCCGCCAGCGGCCAGGCGCCCCGGCTGGTGCCGCCGGAGAAGGCGCGCTACAGCCGCGAACACGTCGGCAGCGACTACATCGGCTGGTTGCATTTCCAGCCCATCTACGAGCATCTGGTGGCGACGCAGCCGGACATGTTTACCTGAAGTTCACCTGAAGGCGCGAAAAAAAACCGATGCATCGCAAGATGCATCGGTTGTGAGGTGCCGGAGAAGATCAGCCCTTGGTCTTGCTGCCGCTTAACTGCTCCACCACCTGGCGCGGCGCCTCCGCGTAGTGCTTGAACTCCATCGAGTAGGTCGCGCGGCCCTGGGTCAGCGAGCGCAGCGTGGTCGAGTAGCCGAACATTTCCGACAGCGGCACCTCGGCGCGCACCAGCTTGCCACCGCCCACCATGTCTTCCATGCCCTGCACCATGCCGCGCCGCGACGACAGGTCGCCCATCACGTTGCCCATGAATTCCTCGGGCGTTTCCACCTCGACCTGCATCATCGGCTCCAGCAGGATCGGGCCGGCGCGCTTCATCGCTTCCTTGAAGGCGATCGAGCCGGCCATGCGGAAGGCGTTCTCGTTGGAATCGACGTCGTGGTAGGAACCGAAGGTCAGCGTGGCCTTCACGTCCACCACCGGGTAGCCCGCCAGCACGCCAGCCTTGAGCGACTCCTGGATGCCCTTGTCGACCGCCGGGATGAATTCGCGCGGCACCACGCCGCCCTTGATCGCATCGACGAACTCATAGCCCTTGCCGGGCGGCTGCGGTTCCAGCTTCAGCACCACATGGCCGTACTGGCCGCGCCCGCCGGACTGCTTGACGAACTTGCCTTCGACATCTTCCACCGCCTTGCGGATCGCTTCGCGGTAAGCCACCTGCGGCTTGCCGACGCTGGCTTCCACGCCGAACTCGCGCCGCATGCGGTCGACCAGGATCTCCAGGTGCAGCTCGCCCATGCCGGACATGATGGTCTGGCCCGACTCCTCGTCGGTATGCACGCGGAACGAGGGATCCTCCTGCGCCAGGCGGTTCAGGGCGATGCCCATCTTTTCCTGGTCGGCCTTGGTCTTCGGTTCCACCGCCTGCGAGATTACCGGCTCCGGGAACACCATGCGCTCCAGGATGATCGGATGTTCCGGGTCCGACAGCGTGTCGCCGGTGGTCACGTCCTTCAGGCCGACCGCGGCGGCGATGTCGCCGGCGAACACTTCCTTGATCTCCTTGCGCTCGTTGGCATGCATCTGCAGGATGCGGCCCAGGCGTTCCTTCTTGCCCTTGAGCGGGTTGTACACGGTGTCGCCCGAATTGACGATGCCCGAGTAGACGCGGAAAAAGGTCAACTGGCCCACGAACGGGTCGGTCATGATCTTGAAGGCCAGCGCCGAGAACGGTTCATCGTCGGACGGATGGCGCTCGATTTCCGAGTCGTCTTCGGCATGGCCGGCGATCGCCGGCACATCGATGGGCGAGGGCAGGTAGTCGATCACCGCATCCAGCATGGCCTGCACGCCCTTGTTCTTGAAGGCGCTGCCCGCCAGCATCGGCACGATCTCGTTGGCCACGGTACGCAGGCGCAGGCCGTGCTTGATGTCGTCCTCGGTCAGCGGCGTGCCGGAGAGGTATTTCTCCAGCAACTCTTCGCTGGCCTCGGCGGCCTGCTCGACCATGTTGTCGCGCCACTGGCGCGCGCTGGCTTCCAGTTCGGCAGGAATGTCTTCGTACTTGAACAGCACGCCCTGGCTGGCCTCGTCCCAGATGATGGCCTTCATCTTGACCAGGTCGACCACGCCGGAGAAATGGTCTTCGGCGCCGACCGGGATCTGGATGGGGACGGCACGGCCCTTGAGGCGTTCCTCGATCTGGCGCTGCACGCGGAAAAAGTCCGCGCCGACGCGGTCCATCTTGTTGACGAAGGCGATGCGCGGCACCTTGTACTTGTTGGCCTGGCGCCAGACGGTCTCGGATTGCGGCTGCACGCCGCCCACCGAGTCGTACACCATCACGGCGCCGTCCAGCACGCGCATCGAGCGTTCGACCTCGATGGTGAAATCGACGTGGCCCGGCGTGTCGATGATGTTGATGCGGTGCTCGGGATAATTGCCGGCCATGCCTTTCCAGAAGGCGGTGGTGGCGGCCGAGGTAATGGTGATGCCGCGTTCCTGTTCCTGCTCCATCCAGTCCATGGTGGCCGCACCGTTATGCACTTCGCCGATCTTGTGGTTGACGCCGGTATAAAAAAGGATGCGCTCGGTGGTCGTGGTCTTGCCTGCGTCGATGTGGGCGCTGATACCGATGTTGCGGTAGTTTTCTATTCGGGTCTTGCGGCTCATGGCATATCCTTTCAGTGGGTGCCGTTATTCCTCAGTCTGTTGCGTGGATGGTGATGAAATGATTGTTAGTGGATTGCAAGGGCGCCTGTTGACTTTGGTCCGGCGCCCGTCTTGTTGGCGGCAGGACAAGAGTTGCGCCCCTGTTCCGCCATTTTCGCCACATTTCTGTAACGAGGATTAGATAATAAGAACCTGCGGAGGTTTCTTCAAGAGCAATTCCCGATATTTTTGTAATTCAAATTAAAATAAACTACACTGCGCACTGCGGGAACGCTCGCGACAGAAACAAGGCAACCAGGCAATAAAGGAACACCGATGATACGAACACGCGGCCGCCCCCGCAGTTTTGACCGCGAGCAGGCGCTGCAGCAGGCCATGCAGGTCTTTTGGAGCAAGGGGTACGAAGGCACCACCATGGCCGACCTGACCGAGGCGATCGGCGTCAAGGCGCCCAGCCTGTACGCGGCTTTCGGCGACAAGAACGCCTTGTTCCGCGAGGCGGTGGAGTTTTATTCGCGCACCGTCAGCGCCGGGCCTTTGCGCGAGTTGCAGGCCGGCAACGGCATTCGTGAAGATTTATATGCGATGCTGCGTGCCAGCGTGCAGATGTATTCCGGCAAGGGCGGCGTAGCGGGCGCGGGCTTGCCGGCGGGCAGGGGGTGCATGGTGGTGATCTCGGCCATCAACTGCGCTCCCGAGAACGCGGAACACAGTGACGCGCTTTCGCAACGCCGCCACAAGCGCCGCAACGAAATCCGCGCGCGCCTGCAGCAGGCGCAGCGCGACGGCGAGATCCGCGCCGATGCCGACGTCACGGCATTGGGCGACTTCTACACCAGTTTTCTGAACGGCATGGCGCTGGGCGCGCGCGACGGCGTGTCCAACGCGCGGCTGGCGGCGACCTTGCGGCATGCGATGCTGCCGCTGGAGAGCGTGCTGGCCGAACCCAAGGACGAGGCCGTTCCGGTCCGGCGCAAGGTGGCCAAGCGGGCAGCCTGAAGCGGGCGCCTGAGCATGTGCCGCGCCGCGCGGGCAAAGAAAAAGGGAGCAATCATTGCTCCCTTTTTCTTTGGATGGTTACTTTTGCAACGGCCGCTTACGCCGCCTGCGCCAGCGTCCCGTCGTTTTCCTTCAACTGGCCGCCCAGCGCTTCCACCAGCGACGCCAGCAGCTTGGACAGCTCGCCGGTCATCAGCATGAAATCGCCGTCGAAGCGCTCATCCTCGTTCTTGCCGGTGAAGTCGGCATCTTCCTTCAGCACGTCCAGCGGCGCGATGCGCTTGACCGACAAGTTCTCGGTCAGCACGAACGACACCTTGTCGGCCCAGGTCAGCGCCAGGCGCGTGCATTGCTTGCCGGATTCGATGTGGCGGCGCACGTCTTCTGGATCCAGCGTGTGGCGCACATAGCGCACGGTGGCCTTGCTTTCCGCGGTGGAACGCAGCTCGGTATCCTGGTCCACGGTGAAGCCGTTGGGCGCCTCGTCGCTGGCCAGCCAGTCGGTCATGGCGGCCGCCGGCGACATGGCGGTGCGCAGGGTTTCCAGCGGGAACTTGGGGATCGCCTTGAACAGCAGCTTCAACACTTCCTCGGCCTTGCCGGGGCTGCCGGCATCGACCAGCAGCCAGCCGTTGACCGGGTCGATCCAGACCCAGGTGCTGCGCACGATGGAAAAAGCGCGCGGCAGCAGCTCGTCGGTGACCTGCTCCTTCAATTCCTTGGTCTGCTTGCGGCCCGGCGGAAAACCTTGCTGCTCTTCCAGCTCGGCCGCGCGCGCCTTGGTGACCTGGTTGATCACGGTCGAGGGCAGCAGTTTCTTTTCGGTGGAGAGCTGCAACAGCAACTGGCGGTTCACGACATGCACCAGCTTCTCGTTGTTGCGCGGCGAGACCCAGCCCTGGCTCTGCATTTCGATGCTGGAGCAAGCGGTGAATGCCTGTGGGGCGAGATGGGATTCGAGCTCGTCGGCGGTGATCGCCCATGGTGCGGGCAGGCGATAAATCTGGAGGTTCTTAAACCACATAACGTTCCGGGCAAAAGCAACCATTCTACACGCCTGACTCCTGCCGGGCGATGTCGGATTGTCCACGTTGGATGATTAAACCGTGGCGCCGGGCCGTCTCAGGAGAAGGGCAGTTCGCCTTGCGCCGGACGCTGCTGCGCGGGCTGCTCGTCCCGGCGCGACAAGGTGCCCACGCGCACGCCCAGGAGCCGCAGTTTCTTTTCCAGCGGCACGCGGCGCAGGCATTCGCCGGCCGCCTGGCGGATGGTGGCGGCATCGCCGGTCGGTTCCGGCAGCGTGACATCGCGCGTGATGCCCTGGAAATCCGCGTACTTGAGCTTGATGCCGATGGTGCGCCCGACATAGCCCTTGCGCTTCAGGTCGTCGGCCAGGCGCAGGCACAGCGCGGTGAAGATTTCCGAGAGCCGGATGCGGTCGGCGCGCGCATGCAGGTCGCGCTCGAAGGTGGTCTCGCGGCTGATCGACTTGGGTTCCGAATAGGTCTGCACCGGCCGCTCGTCGATGCCCTGTGCGACGCGTCCCAGCCATTCCGAATAGCTGCGGCCGAAGTGTGCGCGCAGCAGTTCCGGCGGCGCCTGCGCCAGGTCGGCCACGGTCTCGATGCCGAGCGCGGCCAGCTTGGCGGCGGCCTTGGGGCCGATGCCGTTGATCTTGCGTGCAGCCAGCGGCCAGATGCGGCGTTCGATGTCGTCGCGGGTGAGGATGGTGAGCCCGTCGGGTTTGTCCAGTTCGGACGAGATCTTGGCCAGCATCTTGTTCGGGGCCACGCCGATGGAGCAGGTCAGCGAAGTGGCGGCATGCACCGCCTGCTTGATGCGGCGCGCGACTTGCTCCACCTCGTCATGCCAGGCCGACAGGTCGACGTAGATCTCGTCGATGCCGCGGTCCTCGATCTGCGGCGCGATGCCGGCCACCGCCTCCTTGAACAGGCGCGAATACTTGCGGTAGGCCTCGAAATCGGTCGGCAGCAGGATGGCGTCCGGCGCCAGTTGCGCCGCCTTCATGATGCCCATCGCCGAGAACACGCCCAGCGCCCGCGCCTCGTAGGTGGAGGTGGTGACCACGCCGCGTCCGGCGTAGTCGCGCATGCGGAAATATTGGCGGCTGCCGTCGGGCAGTTCGACCGGCCTGGTGGCCGCGCCGCCGCCGATCACCACCGGCTGGCCGCGCAGCTCGGGATAACGCAGCAGCTCCACCGAGGCATAGAAGGCATCCATGTCGATGTGGGCGATGCGGCGATCGGATGGCATGGCGAAGGGAAGGATGGGGCGGCAGGATGCCGCCCGTGGATCAGTAGTGGGGCGGCTTCTCGTTGGCCGCGGCGCGGTCCTGGCTGGTATCGGCCAGTTCCTTGAAGCGCTTGGCCAGCGCGCCCAGCAGCATTTCCAGTTCATCGATCTTCTGCTGCTGGCGGTAAACGGCCTGGTTGAGCTCGTCGACCAGGTGTTCCTGGTGCGCCAGCTTCATTTCAATATCGATGATGCGTTCTTCGCTGCTCACGTCTGTGGCTCCTCTTGCTGCGCTTGGGTGGACAGCCAGTGTAATACACCGGCGCCGGCGGCGTGGCCGGTGGCGAAGCAGGCGGTCAGCAGGTAGCCGCCAGTGGGCGCTTCCCAGTCCAGCATCTCGCCGGCGCAGAAGACGCCGGGCAAGGCGCGCAGCATCAGCGCGTCGTCCAGCGCCTCGAAGCTGACGCCGCCTGCGCTGCTGATGGCTTCGGCGATCGGGCGCGGACGCGTCGGCGCCAGCGGCAGCGCCTTGATGGCGCGCGCCAGTCTGGCGGCGTCGGCGAAGTCTTCCTTGCTGGCGCATTCGCGCAGCAGGCCGGCCTTGACGCCCTTGAGATGCAAACGGCTTTGCAGGTGGCTGGACATGGAGCGCGCGCCGCGCGGATGGGCCAGTTCGGCCTGCACCTTTTCCAGCGTCCAGTCGGGCAACAGGTCGAGGTACAGGTGCGCCTGCCCGTTGGCGGCGAGGGCGTCGCGCAGGCTGGCCGACAAGGCGTAGACCAGGCTGCCTTCGATGCCGTGGGCGGTGACGATGAACTCGCCGCGGCGGTTGAGCATGCCGCCATTCGGCCGTGCCACGCTGGCCACCACCGGCTTGACCGGCGCGCCGGCGAAGCGTGTGCGGAAGTGTTCGCTCCAGGCCAGGTCGAAACCGCAATTGGCCGGCTGCAGCGGCGCTACTTCGACTTGCTTTTGTTGCAGCAGCGGCGCCCAGGCGCCGTCCGAACCCAGGCGCGGCCAGCTGCCGCCGCCCAGGGCCAGCACCACGGCGTCGGCCTGCGCACTGATTTCGCCGGCGGGTGTCGACAGGCGCAGCGAACCGTCTTCGTTCCAGCCCAGCCAGCGATGCCGCATGTGGAAGCGTACGCCCGACTCGCGCAGGCGATGCAGCCATGCGCGCAGCAGCGGCGCCGCTTTCATCTCAAGCGGGAACACGCGCCCGGAGCTGCCGACGAAGGTATCGATCCCCAGCGCATGAATCCAGGCGCGCAGGCGCTCCGAGTCGAAGCGGCGGATGAAGGGCGCCAATTGTTCGCGGCGGTCGCCGTAGCGCGGCAGGAAGTCCGGCTGCGGCTCGGAATGCGTGATGTTCATGCCGCCGACGCCGGCCAGCAGGAACTTGCGGCCGGCCGAAGGCATGGCGTCGTAGACGTCGACATCTATGTTTGCGCCTTGCTGCGCCAGCACTTCAGCCGCCATCAGGCCGGCCGGGCCGGCGCCGATCACGGCCACGCGTGCGCGGCCGGGGGAAAGGAAAGGTAAATTGTGCATGCTTGTTCCAGGCGCGCTGGTCGCGCCGGTTGGCGGTTCAGCGGCGGTGCGGCGCGCTGTACTTGTGTTCCAGGCGGGCCACGACCAGCGCCAGGCAAATGGTCATGGCGAAGTAGATCACGGAAATGGTGATGTAGGGTTCCCAATAGCGCGCATAGGTGCCGGCCACGGTACGCGCGGCATAGGCCAGTTCGGCCAGGCCGATGGCCGAGACCAGCGAGGAATCCTTGAGCAGGGTGATGGCTTCGTTGCCCAGCGGCGGCAGCATGCGGCGAAACGCCTGCGGCAGCACCACGTAGCGCATGGTCAGGCCGTAGTTCATGCCCAGGCTGGCGGCGGCGTAGGACTGGCCGCGTTCGATGGACTGGATGCCGGCGCGGAAGATTTCGGAGATATAGGCGCCGGCATTGAGCGAGAGCGCCACCGTGCCGGACAGGAAGGCGCCGTAGTCCTGCTTGATCACGCGCGCCAGGTCGCCGGAAATGATCAGTCCGTGTTCCTGGTGCACCAGCACCGGCATCACCGCGAAGTGGATCAGCATGATCTGCACGAACAGCGGGGTGCCGCGGAAGAAGGCTACATACAGCGACGCCAGCCAGCGGCCGATACGCAGCGGCCATTTCCAGCCGCCATGCGAAACCGACGACAATCGGAGCATGCCGATCAGCAAACCGAGAATACAGCCAACCAGCATGCCAACCAACGATACCTGTACGGTCGTGATCAGGCCTTTGGCAAAGAGGGGGGCATAGCCCTGGATGATGCTCCAGCGAAAATCCATGGTGAACTCAAGGAGTGGAAGGCGGAAAGGAGGCGGGCCCTCCGTGAGGGCGGGACACTTTCGGGTCGGGGACCTGGAAGCGTCCTGCAATTTTCCTATGTGGGCGACAGTTTATATGGCGCTGGAGGTACTGGCAAAAATTTGCAGTTTTATCGTATGGCAGGGGAGTCAGCGATTCAGGAGCCGAAATACGTTTTTTTGAGCCGTTCATAGGTGCCGTCCGCCTTGGCGGCGGCCAAACCCTGGTTGATCTTCAGCAGCAGGGCGGCTTCGCCCTTGCGCACGGCGATACCGTAAAACTCCTTGTCGAAACCATCGTCGGCGATCGTGCGAAAGCCCGGTCGGACGCCATTTTTCCCGTTTGTCTTGATGAAGTGCATTATCACCGCTTCGTCGCCGATGACGGCATCGACCCCGCCGGCTGCCAGTTCGCTCAGTGCCAGCGGCATCGATTCGAAGCGTTTGATGGCGGTGCTGTTGGAGCCAAGCAGCTTTTGCGCGGCGAAGTCCCCGGTGGTGGCGCTTTGCACGCCGATCTTAAGCGGTTTGAGGTCGCTTGCTTGCGTTACCGTCATATTGTCTTTAGGCAAGGCGATCAATTGGCGCGCTTCAAAATAAGGATCGGAAAAGTCGATCGATTGACGCCGTTGGTCGGTGATGGTGATCGCTGAGATCAAGATATCGCGGTCGCCCTGCACCAGGAAGTTGAAGATGCTTTCGAACGGCGTGTTGACGAATTCCACGCGCAAGCCGCCCTTGTCGGCGATTGCCCGCATCAGATCGATGTCGAAGCCGGTAAGCTGCTTGTTTTCGGACAGCATTTCCATGGGGGCGTAAGAGGCATCGGTTCCCACACGGTAAATCCTGTCGGCAGGCGCGCCGGCAATGCCGCTTTCTTTGCCGCAGGCGCTCAATAACAGCAGCGAACAGGCAAAGGACAACAGGAGATGGGCGCAGCGGGACGGGCGTGGCATGGCAACCTTCGGCAGGATGAGAGAGCAGTGACCGGGATTCTCACATGGTGCCGATTGATGCGGATCATGCACACCTGGCACGGGGATTGTTTGTGCCGGATTTTGGTTGGGTGACGAGGCAGGGATAGATTTTTTTCGCGCAGAACAGTTTCCCGGCAGAGGGCCTGGTGATCGGCCCCTTTGCCGGGAGGGCTGCGTGGCAAGCCAGCGCTTACTTGCCGAAATACTGGGTGCTGATGGCGGCGAAGCTGCCGTCGGCCTTCATCTCGGCCAGGGCCTTGTTGACCTTGGCCAGCAGTTCCGGATCGTCGCGGCGCACGGCGATGCCATAGTCTTCCTTCGGGAAGGTGGGATCGTTGACGGTGCGCAGCTTGCTGTTGGGGTTGTTGGCGATGTAGTTCTTCACCACCGGTTCGTCGGCCACGACCGCATCGACGCCGCCGCTTTCCAGTTCCTTCAGCGCCAGCGGGGTCGATTCGAAGCGCTTGATCCTGGCGTTGTTCTTGCCCAGCACCTGCTGCACCAGCTCGTCGCCGGAGGTGCCGCTCTGGGTGCCCACGACCAGCGTCTTCAGGTCGTCCATCCTGGTGACCTTGGTGTCATTGGCCGGGACGGCGATGGCTTGGGTCGCCACGAAGTACGGGTCGGAAAAATTGACCGACTTCTTGCGTTCGTCGGTGATGGTGATGGCCGAGATCAGCAGGTCGAGGTCGCCCTGGGCCAGGGAATTGAAGATGCTTTCGAACGGGGTCGGCACGAACTTCACTTCGATGCCGATCTTCTTGGCCAGCACCTTCATCACGTCGATGTCGAAGCCGACCACGGTCTTCTGTTCGTTTTCCGCCGAGAACGGCGCATAGGCCGATTCCACGCCGACCAGGTAGACGCGCGGCTGGGCCGAGGCTTGCGGCGCGGCGGCCTGGTCTTCTTGCTTGCCGCAAGCGGCCAGTCCCAGCATGCCGATGAAGCCGGCGGTCAGCGCCAGTGCGCGCGCACGGCGGAAAAACATGTTGTTCATCTTCAAAACCTTATTCGAATGTCGGTATGTGCCGGGCGTTATTTTCTTGCCAAAAGGAAACGTCCGGATTTTTTTGCAGGCGAGATTGTAAACCGCGACAACGCCGGCGATGGGCAATGACAGGCAAAAAGCATCGATCCTTGCCCTGAAAACCACGTTTTTCCGGTTCTGCGCGCGTAAATGTTGTACGTCGGGAAACCCTTGTGCAAGGCCCGCTCAGATCGGGTCCGGCGTGGGGCGCGGTTTGGCCAGCAATGCCTTGAGGTTGGCCAGGCGCGCCTGCGGCGTGATCTTTTCCGATTCCTGCGGCACCGCTTCGCCTTCGTCCAGGCGCATTTCCTTGACGAAGCGCGAGATCTGGCATTCGATGACTTCCTTGGCGCGCTTGCGGCGCTTGCACCACGACAGGTGCAGCGAGCGCTGGGCGCGCGTGATGCCCACGTACATCAGGCGGCGTTCTTCTTCCACCCGCGCGGCGGCTTCCTCGGGCGGGGTGTCGGGGTCTCCCTTGTGCGGCAGGATGCCTTCTTCCACGCCGACCAGGAACACATGCGGAAACTCCAGGCCCTTGGAGGCGTGCAGGGTGGACATGCGCACCGCGTCCTGTTCTTCGTCCTTGCCTTCGAGCATGCTCATCAGCGCCACCATCTGCGTGATTTCGAGCAGGTTCTTTTCCTCGCCGTCGCGGTCGCGTCCGCCGCAGGCGCGTTCCTTGAGCCAGTTGGTGAAGTCCAGCACGTTCTGCCAGCGGGCCTGGGCGGCGCGCTCTTCGAACGAGTCGTAGAGGTAGAACTCGTAGTTGATGGCCTCCATCATGTCATCCAGCACCTTGGCGGCATTCTCGCCGCTGCCGGAGGGGCCGGGCCGGGTGGCGCGCGGCTCCATGGCATTGATGAAATCGCAGAACTTGCGCAGCGGCAGCAACTGGCGGTCGGTCAGCTTGTCTTCCAGGCCGCCCTTGTAGACCGCTTCGAACAGCGAGCACTGCCACTGGCCGGCCAGCGTGCCCAGCACTTCCAGCGTGGCCTGGCCGACCCCGCGGCGCGGCGTGGTAACGGCGCGGATGAAGGCCGGGTCGTCGTCCTGGTTGGCGATCAGGCGCAGGTAGGCAATGATGTCCTTGATCTCGGCGCGGTCGAAGTAGCTCTGGCCGCCCGACATCACGTAGGGAATGCGCTCGCGCCGCAGCGCCTTTTCGAAGATGCGCGCCTGGTGGTTGCCGCGATACAGGATGGCGTAATCAGAAAACTTGGCGTGGCGCTCGAAGCGGTGCGCCGACAGCGAGATCGCCACCTGATCGGCCTCGGCTTCCTCGTCGTCCATGGCCATGACGCTGATCGGGTCGCCCAGGCCGTGTTCCGACCACAGGGTCTTGTCGAACAGCTTGGGGTTGTTGGAGATGACCGCGTTGGCCGCCTGCAGGATGCGCGTGCTGGAGCGGTAATTCTGTTCCAGCTTGATCAGGTGCAGGTTGGGGAAGTCCACCCCCAGCAGTTTCAGGTTCTCGATGGTGGCGCCGCGCCAGGCATAGATGGCCTGGTCGTCGTCGCCCACGGCGGTAAACATCGGTTTCTTGCCCACCCCGGTGACCAGCAGCTTGACCAGTTCGTACTGGCAGGTGTTGGTGTCCTGGTATTCGTCGATGAGCAGGTAGCGCAGCTTGCGCTGCCAGCGGTCGCGCACTTGCTCGTTGGCCCGGAACAGTTCCACCGGCAGGCGGATCAGGTCGTCGAAGTCGACTGCCTGGTAGGCCTTGAGGGTGGCGACATAGCTGCGGAAGATGCGCGCCGCCTGCGCCTCGTCTTCGGTGCGCGCGTTTTTCAGCGCGATTTCGGGATCGACCAGGCCGTTCTTCCACAGCGAGATGCTGTTCTGGATGCCGCGGATGATGGCCTTGTCGGTGGTCACCGCCAGTTCTTGCACCAGGGCAAAGCAATCGTCGCTGTCCATGATTGAAAAGCGATCCTTCAACCCCAGATGCTGGGACTCCTGGCGCAGGATCTTCACGCCCAGCGAGTGGAAGGTCGAGACGGTCAGGTGCTTGGCCTGCTTCGGGTCCTTGAGCAGCTTGGCGATGCGCTCCTGCATTTCCAGCGCGGCCTTGTTGGTGAAGGTCAGCGCCGCGATGTTTTTGGATTCGTAGCCGCAGTTCTCGATCAGGTGGGCGATCTTCTGCGTGATCACGCGCGTCTTGCCCGACCCGGCGCCGGCCAGCACCAGGCAGGGGCCTGCCATGTAGTGGACGGCTTCGCTTTGAGGCTTGTTCAGGCCGAAGGAGGGGGCGGACATACGGATCGTGGTGGGCGGGGAAACGGGCCATTGTATCAGTCCCGATGTTCGTGCCCGATGTGGGACAATGCCGCAAACCGGCAAACGGAAAAACTATCAGCGTTCTAGAAGCATAGCCATGAAATTCAACCACCTCATCCAGATCAACGATCCGCTCAACCCGCTGATCGAGCCCCTGACGCGCGAGCAATTGTGGCGCGGCCTGGTCATGCGCGCGGAGGCGCCCAAGTTGTTCATGCCGCACCTGGACGACTGCCGCCTGAGCGACAAGAGCATGGACAACGTGCGCCGCGAGCTGCGCTATGGCGAGCTGGTGATCCATGACCGCGTGACCTACCTGCCGCAGATCCAGGTGCTCTACGAAGTGCCGGCCCAGGGGGAAATCCCGCCTTCGCGCATGAGCATGACCATCGAAGAGCCCCAGCCCGGCTCGCTGTTCGTGCGTTTTGAATACGACGACGGCCATCCCGAGGATGAAAACAGTCCCGAAGCCTTCTATAACCAATTCCGCCGTTCGGCCTACGAGGAGGCCGATATCGACACCATCCGCATCATCCGCGAATTGACGGTGGACGGCAGCTTGCACTGAGGCGAGGCGCCAGGCCGGCAACGGCGATCGTAAAAAAGCGCGGGTCGGAAACGGCCCGCGCTTTTTCATTCGGTTGGGGATTCAAGCCAGCAGGCGGCCCAGCGCGCCATTGACCAGCGCGCCGCCGATGACCAGCCAGGCGAACAGGATGGCGCCCAGGATCATCGGCTTCACCCCAGCATTGCGGATTGCAGAGAGGTGGGTGGTCAGGCCCAGCGCGGCCATTGCCATGGCCAGCAGCAGCGTGTCGACCTGCAGCACCAGTTGGGCCACGGCGGCGGGCAGCGGCAGCAGCGAGTTGAGCAGCACCACGCCAATGAAGGCGAACGCGAACCAGGGAATGGACAGCTTGCCGCGTTGGCCGGAACAAGACGGGCCGGCCTTCATCGATAGCATCAGCAGGAACGGCGCCAGCATCATCACCCGGACCATCTTGGTGATCACCGCGGTGTCGGCGGTGTGCTGGTCGATCGAGCGCGCGGCGGCCAGCACTTGCGCCACTTCATGCACGGTGGAGCCGATGTAGATGCCGAAGTCGGGCAGGCGCGCGCCCCATGCCGGTTCTGCCTGCAGGGTGTAGAGCAGCGGATAGAGGAAGATCGCCAGCGAACCGAAGATGACCACGGTCGATATCGCCACCGTCACCTGTTCGCTGCGCGCGCGCAGCACCGGTTCGGTCGCCATCACCGCGGCCGCGCCGCAGATTGAACTGCCGGCGCCGATCAGCAAGGCGGCGTCGCGCTCCAGTTTCAGCAGTTTCACGCCGGCCAGCCAGGCCAGGCCGAAGGTGGAGAGCAGCATGGCGGCGTCGATGACCACGCCGGCCAGGCCGACATGGGAGATGTCCTGCAGCGTCAGGCGAAAACCGTACAGGATGATGCCGGCGCGCAGCAGGGTTTGCTTGGAAAAGCGCACGCCATCGCCGCACGGCGCGGCGATGCGCGGGTAAAGGGTGTTGCCCAGCACAATGCCCAGTACGATGGCTGCCGTGAGCGCCGAAAAGCCATGTTCTTGCAGCCAGGCGACATCGCCCAGGCGCATGGCGGCCCAGGCCACGGCGGCCGACAGGGCGAGGCCGGGCAGGGCCGGCGGCAGGGTTTGGAGATGGCTTGCGGCACGCATGTTGTTATTTGTTCGGGTGTATTTATGATGGGGTGGACTTTACGCGCCGGGGATATAAAAGAAAAACGCGTTATTTTGTTAATATCAACCTGTTTATTAGGTTGATATGGGGTCAACCGCCATCGGTGCGATCATGAAAATTACTCTGAGGCAGTTGCAAATCTTCCTGGCGGTGGCGCAATCCGGCTCCACCACGGCGGCGGCCGGGCTGGTCGCGCTGTCGCAGTCGGCTGCCAGCGCTTCGCTCAATGAGCTGGAGAGCCTGCTTGGCGTGCAATTGTTCGACCGCGTCGGCAAGCGCCTGGTGTTGAACGACAGCGGCCGGTTGTTGCTGCCGCAGGCGCGCCATATGCTGGACGCGGCGCACACCATCGAGCGCCAGTTCGCCGACCCGGCTGCCGGCAGCGAATTGCACATCGGCGCTTCCACCACCATCGGCAGCTACATGCTGCCGGCCATGATCGCGGCCTACCGCAAACGCCATGCCGGCGCGCGCGTGCGTGCACTGGTGGCCAACACGGCCGACATCGTCGATGCGGTGGTCAATTTCGATGTCGACGCGGGGCTGATCGAAGGGCCGTGCCACGCCAGCGATGTCAGCGTGGAGCCCTGGATGACCGACGAGCTGATCGTGGTGGCGGCGCCGCATCATCCCATCGTCGCCGGCGGCCGCAAGATCAGCTTCAAGATGCTGCGCGAAGCCGACTGGCTGTTGCGCGAAGCGGGTTCCGGCACGCGCGAGGCGGTCGAGCATGCGCTGATTCCCTACCTGCACTACCTGCCTTCCTCATTCGAGTTCGGCAATTCGGAAGCGATCAAGCGCGCCACGGCCGAAGGCCTGGGCATCAGTTGCCTGTCGCGCGCGGTGGTGGAAGACCTGATCGAATCGGGAAAGCTGGTGGAACTGGCGACGCCGCTGCCGACCTTGCGCCGGCATTTCTACATGGTGGTCAGCAGCCATCGGGCGCCATCGCCCAGCCTGGCCGCCTTGCTGGAATTCTGCCGCGCGTGGGCGCGCCTGCATGGCGGCGCCTGAAGTGCGCGTGGTTTATTGGATGTGTTCGAACACCCCGGCGCTGCGGTTCTTCGCCACCTTGTCCCAGGCGAAGACCTGGCCGTTCATGGCGACATAGACGCCGGGCGGCAGCAACTGCGCCACGCCGCAGGCGAAGCCGAAGTTGAAGAGCGCGTCGGAGTTGGCGATTTCGTAGGGGATCATGGCGCCGGTCAGCACGATGGCCTTGTCCAGTTGCGCCTGGCCCAGTACCTGGGCGGTCAGTTGCATGGTGTCGGTGCCGTGCACGATGACGATGGCGCGCTGGGACGAATCGCGGCAACTGGCGAGGATGCGCTGGCGGTCGGCGTCCTGCATTTCCAGCGAGTCCAGCAGCGGCAATTCTTCCAGGGCCACATCGGCGGTGATGCGCGCGCGGGCGATGACTTGCGGCAGGTGGCTGGCGCCGAAATCGAGCTGCCCCGCGATCTCGTCGTAATGCTTGTCGAAAGTGCCGCCGGTGGCGATGATGCGTAGACTCATGGTTGTCCTGTCAGAAGTAGAACGCATCTCACGCCTATCGATGAAATGAGTTCAAAAAAAAGCACCGCCCGTTATCTTACACGGACGGCGCTTCGCTCCCCCTCCCCAGACTTCCGACTTGTCGCAGCTTAGGCCGCCATCAATTGCCTTTCCCCCGGCATGGCTTGGGGGGCCGCATCCAGTTCCTGTGCCGGCGGCGGCAGCGGAATGGTGCCGTCGATCACGTAGGCGAACAGCCGTTCGACCTCGATGGCCTGGATCAGCAGCTTGCCGCCATTGGCCTTGATCACCTGCGATACCAGCATGGAGTCGCCCTGCATGGCCAGCGGCGTGTGGGTGATTTGCGCCGGGCTGAACTGCGGCACGGCATGCAGCTCATCGACCAGCAAGCCGATGGTGTGCGCGCCGTGGCGCACGATCATCACCTGGCTGCTGCTGGTGACCGCCGAGCGTGTGCCGCGGATCAGGTGGCCGAGGTCGAATACCCAGACGAATTCCCTGTGCTGGTTGTCGTGGTTCAGGCCGAGTACGCCCACCTGCTCGGCGCGGTTGCCCATCGAGGTCGGCAGGACGGCCGAGAACGGCACGGCTTCCATCACGTTGGCCGCCGAGATGGCGAACAGGCTGTTGTCGGAGAAGAAGGTGGCGTATTCCAAGTCGTCCGGCGATGTAATGCCGCTCTCCAGCAGGAATTGGCTGGACGCGCCTTGCTGGTTGCCCTGGTTGGTCGCGCCAAAGCACTGGAACACCACCGCGATCACGTCTTCCTGGTAGCCGTCGCTGACCTTGAATTCGCGATAGCCGTTGGAGGCGCTGCAGGCCACGATGGCGTATTGGCCGTCATGCAAGGTGACGCCGGAGCTGCATTGGCCATTGGCCAGCTGCAGCATGGCAACGTCGATGTCGAGCGTGCTGCCGACCGGGCGGTTGTCGTCGGTGCTGGAGAGGATGCGTCCGCTGCGGTCGACGTAGAACGCGCTCATCTTTTCCTTGCCCGCCAGCCCTGCGCGCAGCATGTTGCGAAATTCCGGCGCGGCGTCGAACACGATGCCGATGCCGCCCACCACTGCGCCGTCATTGTCCAGCGCCCGCACGGCCGCATGGTAGATGTAAGTTGCCTGCCCGCCGTACAAGGCGCTGGGGCCGAAGGCGCTGACATGGTAGTGCTGCTGGCTGCGCAGCGAGGTCACCTGCGCCAGCGTGGCTTCATCGATGCTGCTGCCGACCACGCTATCGAGATCGTCGCCGGTGCTGGCGACGATGTGGCCGTTGCGGTCATAGATGAACAGGCGGGTGTAGACCGTGTACAGCCCGTTGATGTAGGCGAGGATCTCGGTCAGCCTGGCGGTGGTGGCTTCATCGAGCGCCGGTTGCGCCAGCGCCGCGCGCAGCTCCGGCGTGAGCGCCCACCAGCGGCAGTCGTCCGAGCGTTCGTAGAGGTTGCGGTCGAGCAGGTCGACCAGCAGGCTGGTCGTGAACTCGGCGTCGCGCATGCTGGACGACAGCACGGTCTGGTACAGGTCGTGGATCGACTGTGCGAACAGTTCGTTGCTGCGGTTGCCGGTTTCGCTGATCTGGTCGAGGATGGTCTTGAGCTTGAGCATCTCGCCGCGCTGCCCGGCGGTCATCACCTGGCCGTTCCAGACGATGCGCTGGATGGTCTTGGCCGCGGTCATGATGTCGTACAGTGGCGGGCAGAACGAATGCGCGTGCGACAGCAGCCCTTCGGCCAGCTCCGGCGACAAGCGCGAGAGCACGTCGCCGGCGATGCCGGAAAAGGCGACTTCGACCGGAATCATCACCTGTCCCTGCCAGCCAACCGGGCCCGGATAGCCCTGGTAGCCTTCGGAGGCGAAAGTGCGCACCAGGTATTCGCGGCCGCAAAACATCATCAGGCGCGCCTGGCCGCCGGCGTTGACCGGCACTTCGGTGCCGGGCGGGATCCATAAGGCGTCGGCGCTTGCAATCACGCGGTTGTCGCCGTCCAGCAGCAACATGTTGGCGCGCGCTTCCGGATCGCGGTGCGCGCAGAAGATGCCGGCCATCTCCTCTTCAAAATGGAAGCACAGGCACAGCACGCCGATCACTGCACCGGTTTGGGGATGGTGCATGCGGCGCGAATAGATCAGTGCGCGATCCTTGGACGGCCGCAGGTCGGTCGCGCGGAAGGTTTCGACGTAGGTTTCGGATTCCAGCGTCTGCCTGATCAGCGGATCGGCCGTGTGCTCCAGCGGCGTGGCCGGGTCGATCTGCACCAGTACGTTGCCGTCGGTGTCGGTCAGGATGATTTCGTCGTAGACCGTGTATTTGTTGCGGTACTCGCGCAGGCGATAGCGCGCGGCCTCGACCGAATCGCTGATGCCGGCGACGAAGTTGCACAGTTCGCGGTCGGTGGCCAGGAAGCCGACGTCGGCGGTGCGTTCATACAGGTTGCGCACCACGATGTCGATCACGTATTGCGCCTTGGTGCCGATTTCAGCCAGTACGTTGCGCACTTTTTCTTCCACCAGGCTGCTCACCAGTTCGCGTTCCAGCCGGGAGAATCCCGAGCGGGTGGCGGCCATGGTGGGGAGGATGGTCTTGGCTTCGGTGGGGCAGTTCATCTTGGCCGAGGCTTCGATGACGCGCCACATCAGGTTCAGTTCCTGGAGCGACTGTTCGCATTTGGCGACGTCGCGCATGTAGGGCAAAAACGTTTCCGTCTGTACGGTCGTGGCATGTTGCATGGTTGTCGAGCCCCTCTGGTAGCGCCGCAAGACCAACGAATCGCGATGTTGGATCTTCCGACATCTGTTGTTTGTTTTTTTGTGTTTTGCAAAGGAGGCGCTGCAAATTGCGTGCCAATCCGCCCAGCGGTGCGCATCGATTTTTGATGCCGCACGGCAATGTACGCGCGGCGCTGTCAGCCCCGGCGGCAACGACGCCGCTCATCATCGGAATGAGGTGCGGAATGAGGTACGGAATGAGGTACGGAATGAGGTACGGAATGAGGTACGGAATGAGGTACGGAATGAGGTACGGGATGGGGCGGGACCTCATCAGAAAATGAACCTTATAATGCAGCGGATATGAAACCACTGGCGCCCGGCACCGTCATCTTTCATCGCCATCGCGGCTATGGCGTGATCGTGTCCGTCAATTTGTTGACGGGCTGGATTTCTGCGCGCTTTGGCAGCGAGGTGCGCACGCTCGATCTCAACCTGTCGTCCGACGAAGTCCAGCATGCGGACGGCACGCCGATCCTGTTTCGACGCTCGCCGCCGGACCGCATGCCGCATGCGCGGCTGATGGCGATGGTGCGCGAGTTGCACCGCAACGGTTATCAGCGGCTGTATCTCTACAGTTGGCCCAAGCCTTCCGGGCTGCATTGGCGCTGGCACTTGTTTACCGGGCCGCGGCAATGGATAGAGCGGCCCTGGCGCGAAGGTTGGTATGGTTCAGGGGCCGACTACAATTTCAACCCGGTGATGGGGTGGGGCGATACGCCCGGCGCAACGCCGGAAGAACTGGCGCGCCTGTTGGCGCAGTTCGATCCGCAGGGCCTGGCGCAGGCGCTGGGTGAGGATGAAGAGCACAGCAACTGGTTCGAAATGGTATGCGCCACGCTGCTGCCCGATTATGCGTTCAGCCTGGGCTGGCATGACAACGGCAGCATGCCGGAGTACTTGCCGGTCATTCCGATACGCCGCAACGTGCCTGAATATGCCGGGCCGCCATTGCCATGGCCGCCCGGTTGGCGGCATCTGTGGCGGGCGTCGGGCAAGGCGCCGCCGTTGCGATACGACCCGCCCGTGCGCGCCACTTACCGCATCACTCCAGAGTAGGACCTGGCACGCTCAGGGATTGAGGACGTTCCTGGGCGTGCCCGCGGCATAGTCCAGGATGTTCTGGAAGGCCGCGCGGAAGTACAGCTCGTAGCCATCCTTTTCCACGTAGCCCAGGTGCGGCGCGGCCACCACGTTATCCATCTTCAGCAAGGGCGAGTCCACCGGCAGCGGTTCCTGTTCATAGACATCGAGCGCGGCCAGGCCGGGGCGGCCCTGGTTCAAGGCGGCCACCAGCGCGTCTGCCTCGACCAGTTCGGCGCGGCTGGTGTTGACGAAGCAGGCGGTCGGTTTCATCAGCGCCAGGTCGGCCGCCTTGACGATGCCGCGGGTGGCCTCGTTCAGGCGCAGGTGCAGCGACAGCACGTCGGCCTGGCTGAAAAATTCTTCCTTGCCGGCGGCGATGTCGTAGCCATCCTTGGCGGCCTGTTCGCGGCTGGCGTCGCGCCCCCAGATCACTACCTTCATGCCGAAGGCGCGGCCGTAGCCGGCCACCATGCGGCCGATCTTGCCGTAGCCCCAGATGCCCAGCGTGCGTCCCTTCAATGCGCTGCCGATCGTATTGTGATGGGGCGTGGCCGATACCTGCTGCCAGGCGCCGGCGCGCAGGGCGAGGCAATATTGCGGCACGCGGCGCATGGCGGCCATGATCAGCGCCCATGTCAGCTCGGCCGGCGCAGTGGGATCGCCTACGCCTTCAACGATGGTGATGCCGCGTTCGGTGGCTGTCGCCACATCGATGTGGCCGCTGACCTTGCCGGTTTGCGAAATCAGTTTCAGCAGCGGCAATTTCTCCAGCAGCATCTTGTTGAGCACGGTGCGTTCACGGATCAGCACCAGGGCATCGAAGGGCGCCAGCCGCGCCGCCAGTTGCCCCGTGCCGCGCACGCTGTTGTTGAACACCTTGACGTCGTGGCCGTCGAGCATGCGGAAGCAATCGAGGTGGCGGACGGCGTCCTGGTAATCATCGAGGATGGCAATTTTCATGAGGGTCTCCGTGGCTTTGCCTGTTCAATCGCGTCATCGCGGAAAAGATGGATGAGGCGCACCGGCAACATCATAAAGGGATTGCCGGGCTTCGGGCTGCCCGGGAGCCGATGCTGCAATCCCTTTGGGGCGGGTTCGTCCGCAGGTTTCCCCCTGGTGTATTGCGGGCGATGCTTGCATGATTATCTGCTTTACTCGCATATTTTTTTTGGAGAAAGTGGCGGCGCTGGACGCACTGCGGCGGCGGGCGCGGATGCCGGGGCCGGGCCGCGGGCCTGGGTGTTGTCCAGGCGCGGGCGACGTCAGGCGGCGACGGCATGGCGGGCATCAATTCCATGATCCCTGGCGCCAGGCCGGCAAAAACATGGGAAGAGGGGCCGGATGAAAAATTTTGCCGATTTCCAAATCAGATATTCTCTGTGTGAATGACTGACTCCCCGCAATCCCGCTAGAATCCAGTGTTCATGCGGATTTGGCGAGAAATCGTGTTATGCGCCTGGGTAATGAAAAAACAGTTTTTTTTTAATTTGTAATTACCTACTACATAAGTCGGGTATTTCCTGCTACAAATTTCAGTAAATTCTTTTTTATCGGGGTACAATCCCTGCCACTTTTTCTCACTTTTGACTGTCGAAAAGTGACTGGAGCCCGCCCCCATCCACGGCGCGGGCCTTGCAGCCGAGATCCGGCCGCTATCGACAAGACCGCCGTATCGCTGGCTGGCGTGACCTGCGCCCACACCCACCCGCCAGTTACAAGCAGACGACGATCCTGCCGTGCCAAGACGAATTCTTTAACTTGTGGCATTGGAGGTACAACCTATGAATCAACCCCTTATGGCTGGTGTTCCCGCAGTCAACGCGCCCGCGTACGTCAAACATCAGAAATTGATCAACTGGGTTGCGGAAATCGCCGCGCTGACCAAGCCGGCTCGCATTTACTGGTGCGATGGCACTCAGGAAGAATACGATCGCCTGTGCGCCGAGATGGTCGCCGCCGGCACCATGAAGAAGCTGAACCAGGAAAAGCGCCCCAACAGCTACCTGGCTTGCTCCGATCCGTCCGACGTGGCGCGCGTGGAAGACCGTACCTTCATCTGTTCCAAGACCAGGGAAGAGGCCGGCCCGACCAACAACTGGACCGACCCGGCCGAAATGCGCCAGACCCTCAACGGGCTGTTCGACGGCTGCATGGCCGGCCGCACGCTGTACGTGGTGCCGTTCTCGATGGGCCCGCTGGGTTCGCCGATCGCTCACATCGGCGTCGAACTGTCCGATTCGCCCTACGTCGCCGTCAATATGCGCATCATGACCCGCATGGGCCGTGCGGTGTATGACGTGCTGGGCGCCGATGGCGACTTCGTGCCTTGCGTGCATAGCGTCGGCGCGCCGCTGGCCGCCGGCCAGAAGGACGTGGCATGGCCGTGCAACGCCACCAAATACATCGTGCACTATCCGGAAACCCGCGAAATCTGGTCTTACGGCTCCGGCTACGGCGGCAACGCGCTGCTCGGCAAGAAATGCTTCGCGCTGCGCATCGCCTCCACCATGGGCCGCGCCCAGGGCTGGCTGGCCGAGCACATGCTGATCCTCGGCGTGGAGTCGCCCGCGGGCAAGAAGCATTACGTCGCGGCGGCTTTCCCGTCGGCCTGCGGCAAGACCAACTTCGCCATGCTGATTCCGCCCAAGGCGTTCGGCGGCTGGAAGGTCACCACCATCGGCGACGACATCGCCTGGATCAAGCCCGGCGCCGATGGCCGCCTGTACGCGATCAACCCGGAAGCCGGCTACTTCGGCGTGGCGCCGGGCACCAACGAAAAGAGCAACTACAACTGCATGGCCTCGGTCGCGGCCAATACCATCTTCACCAACGTGGCGCTGACCGATGACGGCGACGTCTGGTGGGAAGGCATGACCAAGGAAGCGCCGGCGCACCTGATCGACTGGCAGGGCAAGGACTGGACCCCGGAAATCGCCAAGGAAACCGGCCGCAAGGCCGCGCACCCGAACGCGCGCTTCACCGTCGCTGCAACCCAGAACCCGGTGATCGACGCCGCCTGGGACGACCCGGCCGGCGTGCCGATCTCGGCCTTCATCTTCGGCGGCCGCCGCTCCACCACGGTGCCGCTGGTGACCGAAGCCCGCAACTGGGTCGAAGGCGTCTACATGGCCGCCACCATGGGCTCGGAAACCACCGCCGCGGCCGTCGGCCAGCAGGGCGTGGTGCGCCGCGACCCGTTCGCGATGCTGCCTTTCGCCGGCTACAACATGAGCGAGTATTTCCAGCACTGGCTCGACATCGGCAAGAAGATCGCCGCCTCGCCGGCCGAGCTGCCCAAGATCTACTGCGTCAACTGGTTCCGTACCGACGAGAACGGCAAGTTCGTGTGGCCGGGCTTCGGCGACAACATGCGCGTGCTGAAGTGGATGCTGGACCGCATCGAAGATCCGCAAGGCGTGAAGGCCGGCGCCACCGAACACCTGTTCGGTTTCACGCCGCGTTTCGA
Source organism: Herbaspirillum sp. SJZ099 (assembly GCF_007828355.1). NCBI lineage: Bacteria > Pseudomonadati > Pseudomonadota > Betaproteobacteria > Burkholderiales > Oxalobacteraceae > Herbaspirillum > Herbaspirillum sp. SJZ099. Next base: position 357,065 of record NZ_VIUO01000002.1, read on the forward strand.
TGACCTGCAATGGGATGGCATCGACTTCACCGCCGAGCAGTTCGCCACCATCACTTCCATCGACAAGGCCGCATGGAAGAAGGAACTGGAGCTGCACGCGGAGCTGTTCGAAAAGCTCAAGTACAAGCTGCCGGGCGAGCTGGAAGGCGTCAAGGGCAAGCTGGAGAAGCAACTGGCCGCCTGAGCCTGTGATGCATCGATGAAGTATGCATCGATGAAGTAAGGAGCGCCTGCCGCAGCGATGCGGCAGGCGTTTTCATTTGGGCGGCGGCTTAGCCGGCGACGGCGATGCGGGCCAATGCTTCGCGCATCGGCGCCGGGATGTCTGTCGGGCGGCGGGAGGCGCGATCCACATAGACGTGGATGAAATGGCCTTGCGCGGCGGCGCTGTCTTCTCCCGCTTTGAAGATGCCGAGCTCGTAGCGCACGCTGCTGCGTCCCATGTGCGCCACGCGCACGCCGACGTCAACCTGCTCGGGAAACGCCACCGAGGCGAAGTAGTTGCAACGCGTCTCGATCACCAGCCCGATCACCGGGCCGCGTTCGATGTCCAGCACGCCGCCGGCCACCAGGTAATGGTTCACCGCAGTGTCGAACCAACTGTAATAGACCACGTTGTTGACGTGGCCGTAGACGTCGTTATCCATCCAGCGCGTCGGGATGGCGTGGAAGTGGCGATAGTCGGCGCGATGGCAGGGGATGGGTTTGTGCTCGTTCATGGTGGTTTGGTTGCGGTCGTGGACGATGGTGCGGATGCACAAAATCCGCTTCCTTGCAGTAACATTGCAACGGGATCCTTATCCTGCGGCATCGCCGGCGTGCTGTCGAGTTCCGGACGGCGCCGCTTCAATGTTAAGCGATCGCGATCGGAGTTTGCCGGGATGACGGCTTGCAGAAACGCGCAGCGCCGCCATGTGGTCTGGATGGATACGCAAGTGCCCATGCGTCGCCGGATCCGATAGCATTGCCCCCAACGTCGATAGTTAAATCCAATCAAAAATATTGATTAAATAAAATTGATCTATTTTGTTTGGCGTTTTACTATTCTTCCCACTGCTTCACTCAACCCCCTAAAAAGGAAATAGACATGTCCCTGATCAACACCACTATCAAGCCGTTCAAGGCAACTGCATACCACGATGGCAAGTTCGTCGACATCTCCGAAGCGACCCTGAAGGGCAAATGGTCCGTGTTCGTGTTCTATCCGGCCGACTTCACCTTCGTCTGCCCGACCGAACTGGAAGACCTGGCGGACAACTACGCCGAATTCAAGAAGCTGGGCGTGGAAGTCTACGGCATCTCGACCGACACCCACTTCGCCCACAAGGCATGGCACGACACCTCGGAAGCCATCAAGAAGGTCCAATACCCGCTGGTCGGCGACCCGACCGCTACCCTGGCGCGCAACTTCGAAGTGCTGATCGAAGAAGAAGGCCTGGCGCTGCGCGGCACTTTCGTGATCAACCCGGAAGGCCAGATCAAGGTCCTGGAAATCCACGACAACGGCATCGGCCGCGACGCTTCCGAACTGCTGCGCAAGGTCAAGGCTGCCCAGTACGTCGCTTCGCACCCGGGCGAAGTCTGCCCCGCCAAGTGGGAAGAAGGCGCTGCAACCCTGAAGCCATCCCTGGATCTGGTCGGCAAGATCTAAATCATTGATTGGGCTACTGCGCGGCTCAATCTCGGCACTGCGATGCTCGCCGTACTAATCGTACGGCTGCGCTTCTCCTGCCGACCTTGAACCGCTCGCTACGCCCACTCAACGATTTACGCGGTTTGAAATACTGAAGAAGTACACGTCCGGACCCGCCAAACATCAACGGCAAGCGGCTGAAACCCATAAGGCGGATGCCGTGGCCCGGACGATATGAAACTCTCAACAGAGGAAGTGAATCATCATGCTTGATGCCAATCTCAAGACCCAATTGAAGGCCTACCTGGAAAAGGTCACCCAGCCGATCGAGATCGTCGCATCGCTGGATGATGGCGCCAAATCCCGTGAGATGCAGGAACTCCTGCAGGAAATCGTGCTGCTGTCGGACCGCATCAAGCTGGTCGAGCAACGCGACGCTGCGAACGCACGTACCCCGTCGTTCAAACTGAACCGCCCCGGGACCGATATCAGCATCGAATTTGCTGCGATCCCGATGGGCCACGAATTTACCTCGCTGGTGCTGGCCCTGCTGCAGGTCGGCGGCCACCCGATCAAGCTCGACGACAAGGTGATCGAGCAGATCAAGAACCTGGATGGCGACTACAGCTTCGAGACCTACGTCTCGCTGACTTGCCAGAACTGCCCGGAAGTGGTGCAGGCGCTGAACGTGATGTCCATCATCAATCCGCGCATCCGCTCGGTGACCATCGACGGCGCGCTGTTCCAGGGCGAAGTCGAGCAGCGCCAGATCATGGCCGTGCCGACCGTCTACATGAACGGTGAAGTGTTCGGCCAGGGCCGTACCGGCGTCGAGGAAATCCTCGCCAAACTGGATACCGGCGCCGCCGCCCGCAAGGGCGAGGAGTTGAGCGCCAAGGAACCGTACGACGTGCTGATCGTCGGCGGCGGTCCGGCCGGCGCGGCCGCTGCGATCTACGCGGCGCGCAAGGGCATCCGCACCGGCGTGGTCGCCGAGCGCTTCGGCGGCCAGGTGCTGGATACCTTGGCGATCGAGAACTTCGTCTCCGTCAAGGAAACCGAAGGCCCGCAATTCGCCACCGCGCTGGAGCAGCACGTCAAGGCCTATGACGTCGACATCATGAACGCGCAGCGCGCCGAGCAACTGGTGGCCGGCGACAAGCTGATCGAAGTCAAGCTGGCCAACGGCGGCGTGTTGAAGGGCAAGACCGTGATCCTGTCGACCGGCGCCCGCTGGCGCGAAGTCAACGTGCCGGGCGAGCGCGAATACCGCAACCACGGCGTGGCCTACTGCCCGCACTGCGACGGCCCGCTGTTCAAGGGCAAGCGCGTGTCGGTGATCGGCGGCGGCAACTCCGGCGTGGAAGCGGCGATCGACCTGGCCGGCATCGTCAGCCATGTCACCCTGCTCGAATTCGCGCCGGAACTGAAGGCCGATGCGGTGCTGGTGAAGAAGCTCAAGAGCCTGTCCAACGTGACCATCATTACCTCGGCGCAGACCACCGAGATCACCGGCGACGGCAAGAAGGTCAACGGCATCAGCTACAAGGAGCGCGAAACCGGCGAGATCAGGCACGTGGAGCTGGAAGGCGTGTTCGTGCAGATCGGCCTGGTGCCCAACACCGAATGGCTCAAGGGCACGGTCGCATTGAGCAAACATGGCGAGATCGAGATCGACGCCCGCGGCCAGACTTCGATCCCCGGCGTGTTCGCCGCCGGCGACGTGACCACGGTGCCGTACAAGCAGATCGTGATCGCCGTGGGGGCGGGCGCGACTGCCGCACTGTCGGCCTTCGACCACCTGATCCGCTCCTCGGTGGAAGACGAGGCGCCGGCGGTAAAGAAGGAAGCGATCGTCGCGTAAGCACCAGCCACATCAGGCAGCAAGGAAACGCCATCGGGTAACCGGTGGCGTTTTTGTTTGTATGCGAGCAGGCAACCGTTCGGACTGAGTAGCCGCAAAGCGGCGTATCGAAGCTTCTCCGTCGATACTTTGTCGGTCCAGGCTGGCTTCGATACGCGCCTGCGGCGCTACTCAGCCCGAACGGTGAGATACGGCGGCATGCGAAGAAAGACGCAGGGAGCCGGGGACGTTCAAGCATAGTCGCCAGCCATAAAAAAACGCCATCGGATCCCGATGGCGTTTTCGTTTGAAGCAGGTAGCTGATTACTTGAACATCAGGCGCAGCGAATCCCAGGCGCGCCCCAGGAAACCAGCCGGGCCGACCGATTCCAGCGCGACCACCGGCAATTCCGTCACGGTCTTGTCGTCGATGGTGACCTTCAGGGTGCCGACCTTGGCGTTTTCCGAGATCGGGGCGATCAGCGGGTCGTTGCGATCCAGGTGGGTCTTGACCTTGTCGGCGGTGCCCTTGGGGATGGTGATGTAGACGTCGTTCTTGAAGCCGACCTTGATCTTGCCTTGCGAACCCTTCCATACGTCAGGCGTGTCGACCGGCTGGCCCTTGGCGTACAGCTTTACGGCGTCGAAGTTCTGGAAGCCCCAGTTCAGCAGCTTCTGGCTTTCCTGCGTGCGCACTTGGTCGGACACGGTGCCGATCACCACCGAGATCAGGCGGCGTTCGCCGTTAGGTACCGGGCGGTGGGCCGAGGTGATCAGCGAATAGCCGGCGCTGGAGGTGTGGCCGGTCTTCATGCCGTCGACCGTCGGATCCAGCCACAGCAGGCGGTTGCGGTTGGGCTGGGTAATGTTGTTGTAAGTGAATTTCTTCACCGAGTAATACTTCTTGTAATACTCGGGGAAGTCGTTGATCAGGTTGCGGCACAGGATGGCCAGGTCGCGCGCGGTGGTGTATGTGTCCGGGCTGGGCAGGCCATGCGGGTTGGAGAAGTGGGTATTGGTCAGGCCCTGGCGCTGCGCTTCGCGGTTCATCAGCTGCACGAAGGCATCGTCGGTGCCGGACACGGCTTCGGCCACCGCCACTGCCGCATCGTTGCCCGAGACCGAAATCAGGCCGTACAGCAGGTTCTCGATCGACACCGGCTTGTTCGGTTCGATGAACATCTTGGAGCTGCTCGGATCGACCTTCCAGGCGTTGACCGAGACGCTGACTTCCTGCGGTTCGCTCAGGCGCTTGTCGCGCAGGGCGGCGAAAGCCAGGTAGGCGGTCATCAGCTTGGTCAGCGAGGCCGGTTCGACGCGCGTGTCGGCATCGGCGGAGGCGATCACCTGGTTGGCCGAGGCGTCCAGCAACAGCCAGGACTTGGCGGCCACGGTCGGCGGCGGCAGCGTCTGCGCGGAGGCGGACAGGGCGGAAATCGAAAGGACGGTGGCGGCGAAGGCCGCGAGTATTTTTTTCATCGGTGCCAAAGAGAAAATGCCAGCAGAGGGAAACATCGTTGCTGTAGTTTGAAAAGAAGATGGGTGGGTTCGGTTGCCGCCACGCAGCGAAAGGCCATTGGCCGGAGCCGCATGGCGAACTGCACGCCCGGGATTATAAACGCCGTGCGGCTTCCGTCCCAAGTTGAATGGATCGACTTCCCTGACGACCCCCCTCTCGGAAACCGCGCGCGGCGGCGATTTGCCGCATCGCCGCCGGTGCGCCGAAGCTCAGGGCAACGGCTGCGCCGGACGATGATGCCAGGTTTCGACCACCACGTTCTTGATATGTTGCAGCTTGCGGTGAAAAAAATGATCCGATCCGGGGATCACCACCACCGGCAGCTCCTGCGGACGGGCCCAGTCGAGCACGGCCGACAGTGGAATGGTGTCGTCCTGCTCGCCGTGGATCAGGATGGTGTTGGCCGGCGCCGGCGGCATCGGCCATTTGCCGGCGGCGGTGCCCACCAGCACCAGGCGTTCGGCGGCGCTGGCGGGATCGTCCTGCAGCAGGCGCTGTTGCAGTTGCGCCTGCACGAAGGTGCCGAAGGAAAAGCCGCCGAGCGCCAGCGGCAGGTCCGGATATTGGGCGCGCATGTGCTTGAGCAGCAGCGCCATATCGTCGGTCTCGCCCACGCCGTGGTCGTGCACGCCCTCGGATTTGCCGACGCCGCGGAAATTCATGCGCACGGCCACATAGCCCAGCGCGAGGAAGGTGCGCGCCAGCGTCTGCGCCACCTTGTTGTCCATGGTGCCGCCGAACAGGGGATGCGGGTGGGCCACCAGCGCCAGGCCGGCCGGCGCGGCGAAGGTTTCTGGGTCCGGCAGGTCCAGCGCGCATTCGAGCTGGCCGACGGCGCCGGCAATCATGAAATTCTGGGTATGTGCGTTCATTGCTTTCTTGTCTTGCGGTTCAGATCTTGAGGCGGTCGACAATCTTGCCGCCGACGATATGGCTGTCGATGATCTCGTCGATGTCTTCATTGTCGACGTAGGTATACCAGGTGCCCTGCGGATAGATGACTACCACCGGCCCTTCCTCGCAGCGCTCCAGGCAGCCGGCCTTGTTGATGCGCACTTTGCCTTCTCCCGCCAGGCCCAGTTGCTTGATGCGTTTCTTGGCATGCTCCTGTGCGGCCTGGGCGCCCTTGTCGGCGCAGCAGGTACGCTCGCCGGGCTTGCGCTGGTTGAGGCAGAAGAAGACGTGGTGTTCGTAGAAAGGTTGGTCGCTCATGATGCGGATCGGTCCGTGGTCAGGTGGCGCGTGGGCGCCTGGTCAGCCTTGATGCGCCTGGTGTCGCGGCAAAACCGCCATGATACACCCCGCTCATTTTTGTTTCCGGTGCACCGGGTGGTAGAGGAACCAGATCGCCAGGAACGGCCATAGCACCGACAGGAACTGCGCGGCGCCGTCGAAGTTGAGGAACTTGCCCTGCACCCAGGTCTCCAGCGTGGAGATGTAGTACGGGTTGGCCGGTACCGCATTGGTAAGCGCCAGGCTGATGATCAGCGCCAGCGCGGCCAGTCGCCGTTGCGCCGTGGGCGGGGCGAAGGACAGGCCGGTGACCATCATGGCGCCGATCACGATGCCGCCGGCGGAACTGGCGGAAACCCAGACGAAGGCATTTTGCGGCGCGAAAAACAGCGCGCAGGCCAGCGATTTCACGGCGATGCAGCCGCACAGGTAGAGCATTACCAGCGCGCGGCGCGGCGCTTGCTTGCGCAACAGCAGCAAGAGCAGCAGCGCCGCGCCGGTCAGGCCGCAGGCGGTGACGATGACGTCGGCCAGCCAGTATTGTTCGGCGCTGAGCTGGGCGTTGTTGATCCAGGTGGTGGCCAGGTCGACAGGGGTGTCGAGCAGGTCGGAAAAGAAGGCCGACAGCGGCGGCACCAGGTGGCCCAGCCCGAACAGGTGGTTTTGCGGATAGACCAGCGCCAGCGGCCACAGCCCGGCGACCGCCAGGCCGCGGCTGGCCTCGCCGGAGAACCAGCGCCGCCGCATGGCAAGCAAGCGGCTCTCGCGCAGGAAATAGCGGCTGCAAGCCGCGCCCAGCAAAGCCCCGACGAATACGCCGGCGGCATTGGTGAGCAGGTCGAGATTGGAGGGGATGCGCGTAGGCAAGTAAGTCTGCACCGCTTCCATGCAGGCCGACAGCAATACGCCGGCGGCCGTGGCCGGCCAGATCGCCCACGCCGGCGCGATGCGCGGGTGCATGGCCAGCACCAGCAGCATGCCCAGCGGAGCGTAGCCGGCGATGTTGGTCCAGATGTCGAAACCGGTCCAGTAATACGGCAGGCGCGACCACAGGTAATCGAACGGCCCCAGGCCCATGTCGCGCCAGCCCGAGAATGGATACCAGCTGGCATAGACGATCAGCAGCGTGTACACCAAGAGACTCACGCGCGCGAAGGACGAGGCGGCGGGGGCAATGGGGGTGTTGGGAGGCGGCTTGCCGGATGGCGCCGGTGTCGTATTGGGCTTGGCTTCCATGGGCCAGAGGGTAACCGATTTTACCGGCCGCCACAGCCGCGTGCGTGGCTCTTTACATGGAATGGAGGTGTTGCGCGGCGGGCCTCCTGCGCGCCGCAGGCGGCGCTTTGTGGCCGTCTGCCGTTACAATGCGGCCTATGAACAAGACTTCCCATTTGCCGGCCGCGGCCTTGCCTGAACCCGCCTTCCGCGAGCGCGGCGACGGCGGGATGCTGGTTCAGGGCGAACGCGTCGCCAAGCTGCTGGCCGGTTCCGATAACGCCAACGTCAAGGACATCGTCGTCGAGGCCGTGGCGCAGACCGGGTCGACCAATGCCGACCTGATGCAGCGCCTGCCGACCCTGGCGCTGCCGGTGCTGCGCGTGGCCGACTGCCAGAGCGCCGGCCGTGGCCGCGCCGGCCGTGCGTGGCGCACCGCGCCGGAGACTTCGCTGACCTTTTCGCTGGCCTGGCGTTTCGAGCGGCCATTGCACGCGCTGCTGGGATTGCCGTTGGCGGTGGGCGTGGCGCTGGCCGAAGCGCTCCAGGTGCTGGGCGTGCAGGCGCAACTGAAGTGGCCCAACGATGTGCTGCGCGATGGCGCCAAGCTGGCCGGGGTGCTGATCGAGACCGCCGCCGATGGCGGCGCCGGCCAGGCCACCTGGGCGGTCATCGGCATCGGCCTGAACCTGGGAGTGCCGCCCGATCTGGAATTCGAACTGGGACGCGCCATCGGCGCTGCGCCTGAACTGCAAAAGCAGCCGCGCGAGACGGTGCTGGCCATCATCACCAGCGCGCTGGCCGATGTGCTGGTGGAGTTCGAACGGTACGGTTTCGGCGCTTTCATCGCGCGTTGGCAAGCATTCCATTCGTATGCCGGGCAGCCGGTGAAAATAATCGATAACGGCCGTATTGTGCAGGAGGGTATCGCCGCCGGCGTGGATGTGATGGGGCGCTTCCTGATCGATACCGGCGCCGGCCAGGCGGCGGTGCTGGCGGGCGATGTGTCGTTGCGTTTGCAGGAACAGGCATCGTGAGCATGCTGCTGATCGACGCCGGCAATACCCGGATCAAATGGGCGGTTCCGGCCGAAGGGGGCGCCAGCCGCTGGTTGCGCCAAGGCACGGTGGCGCGCGGCGAGGCCGCGTCGCTGGCGGCCGCATGGCGGCAACAGGGGCTGGCGGTGGAGCGCGTATGCGTATCCAATGTCGCAGGGCCGGCCTTGCGCGAGACGCTGGACGAGGTATTGGCGCAGGCCTTCGGCGCCGATGTCGCGATCGAATGGTTCGCCTCGGTGCCGCAGCGCGCCGGACTGCGCAATGGCTACCGCAATCCCGGCCAGCTCGGTTGCGACCGCTTTGCCGCGGCCATCGGGGCGCGCGCTTTGTTTCCCGGGCAGGAGCTGGTGGTCGCGACTTGCGGCACGGCAACCACGATCGATGCCGTGAGCGCGGAAGGGGTGTTCATCGGCGGCATGATCCTGCCGGGGCTGGGCACGATGGCCACTTCATTGGCATTGTCGACCGCGCAGTTGCCGCAGATCGAATCCATTTCGCCGCTGGCGCAGCCATTTGCCGACAACACGGTGGATGCCATCGTATCCGGCTGTATCGCAGCCCAGGCCGGCGCCATCGCGCATGCGCTGGATGAGCGCCGCCGCCAGGCGCCGCCGGGGCGCGCCTTGCGCTGCGTGCTGTCCGGCGGCGCCGGCGCGGCGCTGGTTGCGCATTTGAGGTTGGGCGATACGCCACTGGAAAAGGTGGATAATCTGGTCTTGGCCGGCCTGCATGCGGCCATGGTCTACAGCGGCTGAACGGCCGGCTGTCTCACTGGACAAGGCAAAGGAAGACGGAAGCGCGGATGAAGCTGAAATTGCTTTTTTGGCTACTGCTGATCGGCAACGGCATCCTGTTCGGATTGCAGCACGGCTATCTGGGCGCCACCGCTTCCGAGCGCCGCGAACCGCAGCGCCTGGCCGAACAATTGCACCCGGAGTTGCTGTCGATCCTGCCGCCCAACAGCCAGAAGCTGGTGCCGCAAGTTCGCACGCAAGATGCGCCAGCCCAGCCTGCCGCCGCCGCACCTGAGCCGGCATCCGGCGTCGCGCCTGCCGCAGCGCCACCGTCGCCTGCGGCGCCCCAGCGGACCGCGGCGGCCGTCGCGCCGTCCTGCACCGAGGTCGGCAATTTCAGTGCCGCCGATGCGCGCCGCTTTTCCTCGCAACTGGCCAGCCTCAACCTGGGCGAGAAGGTGGTCCAGAAGCTGACGCAGGACGTCACCAGCCATATGGTCTACATCCCGTCGCAGGATGGTCGCGACGGCGCCGAGCGCCGTACGGCCGAACTGCGCCGCCTGGGCATCGGCGACTTTTATGTGATCCCCGAGAGTTCTCCCAATCCGGCGCTGCGCTACGGCATCTCGCTGGGCATCTTCCGTACCGAGGAGGCGGCCAAGGCGTATATCGGCCAGTTGATTGGGCGGGGCGTGCGCAGCGCGCGCATCATCGCCCGCCGCTCCGGCGCCGGCAAGCAGGTGTTCCAGCTGCACGACCTGAGCCCGGATGCGCGCGCCGCGCTCGACCAGATCAAGGGCGCCTTCCCGGACCAGGAAATCCGCGCCTGCTCGGCCTGAGCGTTCCGCGGCCGGTACGTTGCCATTAACGCACAGCCACGCACAGCCGCGCGAACGGATCGTTCTTTCCATGTAAAATCCCGTACCCAAGAACCCACCCCCACCCACAGGACACCGCCATGACCACCGACCTGACCAATGTTGCGCCACAGATCAAAGCCGAAATCCTGGCTGAGGCGCTGCCTTACATCCGCAAATTCCACGGCAAGACCATCGTCGTCAAATATGGCGGCAATGCGATGACCGAGGAAAGCCTGAAGCACGGTTTCGCGCGCGATGTGATCCTGCTGAAGCTGGTCGGCATGAACCCGGTGGTGGTGCATGGCGGCGGCCCGCAGATCGATGCCGCGCTGAAGAAGATCGGCAAGCAGGGAACCTTCGTGCAGGGTATGCGCATCACCGACGAAGAGACCATGGAAGTGGTGGAATGGGTGCTGGGCGGTGAAGTGCAGCAGGATATCGTGATGCTGATCAACCACTACGGCGGCCAGGCGGTGGGCCTGACCGGCAAGGACGGCGGCCTGATCCGCGCGCGCCGCATGCAGATGCCGGACAAGGAGAAGCCGGGCCAGTTCCTCGACATCGGTTTTGTGGGCGAGATCGAGGCGATCAATCCGGCGGTGGTCAAGGCGCTGCAGGATGACGCTTTCATCCCCATCATCTCGCCGATCGGCTTCGGCGACGACGGCCAGGCCTACAACATCAACGCCGACGTGGTGGCCGGCAAGATCGCCGAGATCCTGCATGCCGAGAAACTGATCATGATGACCAACATCGCCGGCGTGCAGGACAAGGCGGGCAACCTGCTGACCGACCTGTCGGCGCGCGAGATTGACGAAATGTTCGCCGACGGCACCATCTCCGGCGGCATGCTGCCGAAGATTTCCTCGGCGCTGGACGCGGCCAAGTCGGGCGTGAATACCGTGCACATCATCGATGGCCGCATCGAGCACTCGCTGCTGCTGGAAGTGCTGACCGAACAGGCTTTCGGCACGATGATCCGTTCGCACTAACCGGAACGCACAGGCGCTGGCGGCGGCCGGCGCCAGCGTGCATGCCATGGCAATGGTTGCGGGAATGAAAAAGGATGAGCTTGCTCATCCTTTTTCGTTTTTTGGTTTTCCGGTTCGCGGGTTTGAGGCCAAACCGTTCAGTAAATCTGTTCTACCTTGAGCCTTTTTTCTTTCAGCAGGGCGGGCACGCTGCGCGGGCCGACCAGGTGCAGGATGCCGATGGCGGCCACCGCCTTGTCGTGCCCGGTCAGCAGCGCGGCGATGCCGTCGGCCAGATCCGGATTGCGCTCGTCCAGCAGCACCTGGCGGGTGAAGGCGCTGGCGAAGGATCGGTCTTGCTCCATTTCCTGCAATGCATTTTCGAATCCCTGGCTGTCCGCATGGCGCCAGGCGCCGACCAGTTCAGCCAGCTTGCGGGTCGTGTCGGCGTCATCCATCTCATCGAGCGTGTCGCCCAGGAATTGCGCCTGGTGCGCGGCATCGAGCCGGGCGAAGATCGACATCTGCCGTTCGGCGCTTTCCAGTTCCACCACCGTTGCGCCATGCGCGCGGGCGGCGCCGGCCAGGTAGCTGTCTACCGCCAGTTCGGGGTGATAGCCGCTGCTGGCGTATTCCTGTACGGTCAGCGCCATGGCCAGCATCCATGGCCGCAAGCCTTGCATCTGTTGCGCGGGCAACTGGTAGCGCTTGAGCGCGGCCATCGTGCGTTGGGCCAGCGCCGGGTCGAGATGATCTTCGAAGCGCTGGCCGGACGGGTAGATGCCGTATTTTTGCACCGCTGCCTGCAAGGCGCCGGCGTTTTGCGGATCCAGTTCCAGCGCCAGGACGGGGGCTTCGCCCAACGCCTGCGCGATGCGCCGCTCCAGCGGATAGAAGTCGCTGGCGCCGACGTGGATGGTGCCGAACAGGTGCAGCGTGTGGCGGCCGTCGGAAACCCGGTAGAGCGCGCCGCGGTTGGGCGGCTCCTGGCCGGCCGCAGCCGCGGGCGCGGCGCCATGCGCCTGCGGCAGATAAAAACAGGACAGCAAAGCCAATGTCACTATAATCAGTCGTCCCGCAAAGCCTTTCACTGCTTGCCTTTCTTTTCTTGCATCGATATCGCCGCGACCCGGTACGGGGCGCGGATGGTTTGATTTATGGCGCCCAATACTACACCGCTCTGGCTGTTCGATCTCGACAATACCCTGCACAACGCGTCACACGCGATCTTCCCCGCCATCAACGCCAACATGAACCGGTACATGACGCGCGTGCTGGAGCAGGCCGGTCATCCGTGCGACGAGGCGGCAGTCAACCATCTGCGCCGCCATTACTGGAAACTGTATGGCGCGACGCTGCTGGGAATGGTGCGCCACCATGACGTGCGTCTGGAAGATTTCCTGCACGAAGCCCATTTGTTCGATGATTTGCCGGGGATGGTGCGTGCCGAACGCGGCATCGGGCGTTGGCTGCAGCAGCTTCCGGGGCGCAAGATCCTGTTGACCAACGCGCCGCGCCGCTATTCCCGCGAGTTGCTGCGCCATCTGGGGTTGCACCGGCATTTCTCGCGCCATATCTCGATCGAGTCCATGCACGTGCACCGCCAGCTGCGTCCCAAGCCGTCGCGCCTGATGCTGCGCAAGCTGCTGGCGCGCGAGAAGATCAGTCCGCGCCGCTGCATCCTGGTGGAAGACACGGTGGACAACCTGAAGGCCGCCCGCGAGCTGGGCGTGCGTACCGCCTGGGTGACCCAGTATCTGATCGGGAATGCGATGCAGGGGCATCTGGCGGCGCAGCGCGTGCGCAGCCGCCTTCCTTCTTATGTCGACGTCAAGGTGAGTTCGGTGCGGCAGTTGCCGCGGCGGCTGGCCAGGCTGGGGGCTGCGCGTTCGCGGCGCTGAGTGATGGGACGGGGATTTTGCGTGGCTGCAGGACTTAGTCCGCGCAGTCCGCGCACCAGCCTTTGATGGTCAGTTCCACTTCGTGGCTTTGGAAGCCCTTGCCCAGCGTCTTGCGCAGGGCCGATTGCAGTTGCGCGGCGGTGGAGCGGTGCTTGTCGGCGTCCGGCAGCACGGTGGCCAGGAAGTCGGTGCCGTCGCTGGCGTCCAGGCAGAATACGCGCGCGCAGCGCGTGCACTTGAAATGCCCGTGCTGGTGCTGTTTGCCGTGCGAGTGATCGTGCAGGCCGTGTTCCGGATGGTCGGCGCCGGCGCTGTAACGGAAGATGCGGTCGTCGCTGGAGATCTTGTGCGCCAGGCCGGCTTCGGTCAGGCAATCCAGCGCGCGGTACAGGGTGACGCGATCCATGCCGGCGAAGCGATCCTGGATATCCTGGTGCGAGGCCGCGCTGCGGGTTTCCAGCAATGCGCCCAATACGTTCACGCGCGCCTGCGTCACGCGCACGCCCGCCTCGCGCAGCTGCGCCTGGGCCAGCGCGGCCATGGAGTCGGCTTGGGCGCTGTGGCTGCTGGCTGGAATAGCGGCGGGTTTGGCTTTCATGGGCGGCATCAACATGGTGATTCAGCCTCTATTCTAGCCGATGCATGACGGGGTTTCCTGTCGCCTTGCAGCAGGAATCGATGGGGCCTATTTGGGGCCGTTCTTCTTGGCGCGCGGATGCGCCTGGTCGTAGACCTGGGCCAGGCGCTGGAAGTCGAGCGCGGTATAAACCTGGGTGGCGGTGATGGAGGCGTGGCCCAGCATTTCCTGCACCGCGCGCAGGTCGCCGGAGCTTTGCAGTACGTGGGAGGCGAAGGAGTGGCGCAGCATGTGCGGATGCACATCGCTGGCCATGCCCAGCGCCTGGGCGTGGGTTTTCAGGCGCAATTGGGTGACGCGGGCGGACATGCGCGTGCCGCGTTCGGTCAGGAACAGCGCATGCCGGTCGGGCCCGGCATCCGCTTTCACCAGCGATGCGCGGATCGGCAGCCAGTCGGCGATGGCTTGCCGGGCGGCTTGCCCCACCGGCACCTTGCGCTTTTTGTCGCCCTTGCCGGTGACGGTGACCTCGGCATTCTCCAGGTCGATCCAGCCGGCTGACTCATAAGCGCCTTCCCGGGTATCGGTGATGTCGATCGTCCCCAGTTCTGACACGCGCAGGCCGCTGGAGTACAGCAGCTCAAACATGGCGCGGTTGCATGCGGCCATGGTGGAAGAAGGATCCTTGCCCGGATTGCCCTGCGACACCAGCCGGATGGCATCGTCGGCGGCCAGCGCCTTGGGCAGCGGCTTGCTTTTCTTGGGCGGCTTTACGCCATCCACCGGATTGGCCTTCAATTCGACTTCCATCGACAGCCAGGCGAAAAAACCGCGCCATGCCGATAATTTGCGCGAGATCGAGCGCGCGTTCAGGCCGCGCGCGTGCAGTTGCGCCGCGCATTTGCGGATCTGGAATTGGCTGATTTTGCGGAAATCAAGGGCGCCATCGCCGCTGGCCGGATTGGCCGCCGTGGACAGCAGGCCGAGCAGTTCCTGCAGGTCGCGGCCATAGTTTTCCGTGGTATGGGCGGACAGTTTGCGCTGGGTGCGCAGCGTGGAGAGGTATTGCTGAATCAGCGAGTGCGGGGCGGTATCCATCGGCGCTCATTTCTTAGAACCTGTTCAGGTTCTCAGGCTGTGCCACGCTGCCCGGACGCGGCGAAATAAGGCGGAGGCGGATAAAGGCTGTACGGGCGGCCCGTTTTCAGCGCAGCAGGCAGGCCAGTGCCGCGCTGGCGGTTTCGCCGATGCGGGTGAGGAAGTCGGTGCCCATCTCCGCGGTGAAGCGATTGGGGTCGCCCGAGCCCAGCACCAGCAGGCCGAACGAGTCCGGCGAGGCGCCGCCGCGCAGCGGCAGGATCGCGACCGATTTGACCGAGGCGGCGTCTTCCAGCCATGAGGCGGCTTCGAAGTCCTTGTTGGGGCCGCAAAATGGCGCAGAGAGGCCGTTGGCGAAAATCCGCGCATCTTCCGACACCGACTGCGTGAACCATTGCGCGGCATGCGTTTCGGGCAGATTCCACAGGCGCAGGGTAACTTGCGGCACATGGAAGATTTCTTTCAACTGATCGGCCAGCGTGTGCGGCAGGTCGGTCTCATTGCGCGCCAGCAGCAGGGCGCGCGTCCATGCCTGGAACTTGTTGGTGATTTCGTCGTTTTCCTGGGCGATGCGCATCAGGTCGGCCATGTGCAGCTCCTGCACCTTGATCTTTTCGCGCAGGATTTCCATCTGGCGTTCCTGCAGGGAAACGGCGCGGCCCATGACCGGGCTGGTCAATTTGATTCTCGACAGCAACTCTGCATGCTCTTCGAAGAAGCCAGGGTGATCAAGCAGGTATTCGGCAATCAGATCGGAGTCCAGTTGGGTGGTCATCGCTAGTGTGTTCGTATGTGTGTCACGGCAGTGTTGTCAGGCGGGATCATGTTTTCTCCATGCCGCCAGGCAATGCCAAGAGTATCGCGAGATTATCCTCGCTATCGGAAAGGCTGACAATCGCTGAGAGCGCTTCTTCCGGCTTTGCCGGCAGGCGGTCTGTTGCGGAGTGCGTAGGCACAGAGAGTCAAACCGGGAGGGCCGTTCGGAAAAATGACGCAGGGGTGCGGAATAAGAAACGGGCTTGCATGATTGCTCATGCAAGCCCGAATCGGTTTTAACTCAAGTAGTGAAGACCGGCATTTTCATGCCGGGCATCAGGTCCTTAAATTAGAACTTGTGGCGGATACCAACGGCCAGAGCGGTCTGGCTGGAGTCGTTACCGGTGCTGTCAGCAACGCCCGGGTTGACCATGTCGGTCGCGCGGATGTTCGACAGGAAAGCGTACAGGTCGGTACGCTTCGACAGCCAGTAGTCGGCGCCAACGCTGATTTGTGTCAGCTTGCCCTTGTTGCTGGCACCATCGAAGTCAGCACGGGTGTGTTGCACGGCACCCAGCAGCTTCAGCGACGGGCTCAGAGCGTAGGCAGTACCGACTTCGTACATGTCAGCCTTCTTCGATACGGCCAGGGTAGCCGAGGTCGGGGCGAAGCCAGCGGTGCCGAAGGTGTTCAGGTCTTGCTTGACGCGCGAGTAGTTTGCGTACACGCGTGCCGGGCCGAACTGGTACGAACCAACCACGTTCAGGACCTTCTGACCAGTGCTACCGACGTTAGCAGCGTTGGTGTAAACGTTGCTGGTAACAGTGGTGCCGTTCGGGATCAAGCTAACGTCCGACGGAGTTGCGCCAGCCTTGGACTGGTAGTAGTTCAGGCCCAGACCCAGAGGACCGTTTTCGTACTTACCACCGATACCGAAAGCTTGACCAGCCGAAGTCTTGCCAGCTGTTTCGCCGAAACCGTACATCAGGTTACCGGTGAAGCCGCTCAGGTTAGCGGTGGTGTAGCTGATCGAGTTGTTGGTGCGAACGCCTTGCAGACGGTTCAGGTTCGAGCCGGAGTTCTGGATCAGGCCGCCGAAGTCAGCAACAGCGGTGTAGGCGCTGATGGTGTCAGCGAAGTCGGTCTGACGACCAACCAGGACGGTACCGAAACCGCCCGACAGACCAACGACCGACTTACGACGGAACAGGTTGGAGGAGGTCACAGCGTCGGAACCTTGCAGGCCGCCGTTGTCGTTGGTGAAGCCGGTTTCCAGGTTGAACACGGCCGACAGACCGCCGCCCAGATCTTCAACGCCCTTGAAGCCGATACGCGAACCTTGGATGATGCCCGAGTTCAGGCTGAACTTGCTGCCAGTGTTACCACCACCGGTGGAAACTTTGCTTTGGTACACAACGCCAGTATCAACGATACCGTAGATAGTAACGGAGCTTTGTGCTTGAGCAGCACCTGCGAACGCGCCGAGAACGGCCAGTGCCAGCAGAGATTTTTTCATTTGACATCCTTCTATAAAAATAGTCTTGAGGATCCGTACTTCTAGTCGGATGGTGAGACATTAAGGGTTCTCATTTGGCATGGCCGCAGATTGGTCGTTTGGCGGCTGGAATTTTGGTTGAAAGCGTCAAACTGCTTGCCGAGTGTTGTTTTTTTCAAACGCTTTCCATGCGAAGGATCCTCTTAGGGTGGATTTTCGCTTGCGGGATACGCCTTGTTATCGGCCCTTTGAGGGGGAACTTGATCCGACCCGTCTCATGCGTCAAATTGTTGTTAAAAAGATGCATTTATATGGTTTCATCTTCCATTTTAAAAAAATATGATTTGTAGGGCATAATTTTGGTTTTCTGATCTATCGCAGAAGGCTAATGGCAAATCGAGAAGATCTGGCAATCATCCGTGCCGCGCGGGCCGGCCAGGCCGAGGCGCAGCTCACCCTGGGCAAGCGTTACCTGTTTGGCGGTAACGGCTTGCCCCAAAGTCTGGGAACCGCATTCCACTGGCTGGAGCGCGCCGCGCGCCAAGGACTGGCGGATGCGTGGATGCTGATCGCCCAGCACATCCCCTATGAAGTGGTCATGCCCCTGGCCAGGCCGCAGGATGCGGCCTTATGGTACGAGCGGGCATTCGATGCCGGACTGAGCAAGGCCGGACTGGTGTTCGCTAGGCTGGTGCTGGGCAATGTTGCACAGATCAGCGCCGATCTTAAAAAGAAGGCGATCCGGGCGCTGGAGGTGGTGGCGCGCGAGGGCAATCCTGATGCCCAATGGTTGTTGGCCCAGCAAAGTCCTGAGGTACAGCGGCAGTTGGCCCAAAGCGGCGAGGCTGTGGCTGCTGCCGGTGCAGAGCTGGCGCCACCGGTAGCCCGGCCGCAGGATGAAATCCGCCAGTGGACCCAGAGGGCTGCCGATGCCGGCATCGAACAGGCCCAGCATGCATTGGCCGATGCGGCGTGGAGCCAGTCGGACATGCCGGGGTTCCTCCAGCGCGCCCAGCCCCTGGCCGATGTATTGCTCAGGCAATATGAGACGGTGGCCGGCCAGCTGAATGCGCCGGCCGAGATGCTGGCTTCCAGCCTCGGTGGACAGAACATACAACTATTAAGGCGCTTGGCCCAGGTACGGCTGGCCGAGGCGCAGCCTAACCTGCTGTATGTCCAGCAATTGCTGGAACTGGCCGCTTTGGCCGGGGATCGCGATGCCCAGTTGGGACTGGGGCTGTTATATGGGCGGATGGACGAGCAGGGTGAGCGGCAATTCCCTGGGCGAGGTTCTGCTAATTACAAGAAGGCGATCCGCTGGCTGACGCTGGCCGGAGAGCAGGGCATGGCGGCAGCCTGGTATGCCTTGTCGCGCATTTACCTGAAACCGGAATTTTCCCAGCGCAACCTGGCCGATGTGCAGCACTATCTGGAGCGCGCGGCGGAGATGGGGCACATGGCGGCGCAACTGGAATGCGGCGTCACGGCCTGGCGCAATCGCCGCGACGACCCGGCCAACGATGTGCGCGCCCTTTACTGGCTGCAAAAGGCCGCCACCCAAGGCAGCGTCCAGGCGCAAGCATTGCTGGAGAAAGTCGCCGATCGTCCCGGCACGGCGCCGTGGGCGGTGCAGGCGCGCGCGCAGCTGACCCGGGAGCAGGTCAACGCCTACCCGTTCCTGGCGGCGCGCATCGAGCTGGCGGCCTTGTTCAACCTGACGCGGCCGGAGGCCTTGCTGCTCGACCTCAAGCAGGCCGACTGCGGCCATTGCCTGATGGTCGACATCCGCGCCCAGTATGCGCGCAGCAAGCGCCGCCTGATCATGGTCGAGACGGGCGAAGAACGCGGCGCGCTCAACCGCATCGGTCGCTTGTTCGAAGACGTGGATTGCGGACCATCCGGTCCCGAGGGCAATTACCGGCAGCGCCTGTATCGTTTGAAGACGGTTGTGCCCGATGCAGACTCGAACGCGGAAGAGGCTCAAGAGCAAGGTGTGGGCGTTGAATGAGGATTCATTGCTCTTTCTGTCGATGCACTGAGTTCCAGGCGCTTCCCTGAATAAAAAATGGCTTGCCAAGCGGCAAGCCATTTTTTATTCAGGACGATACTTCGGCCAGCGGCGCCGGTATCAATCCGGCAAGTCGATTTCGCCTTCGAACACCGACACCGCAGGGCCGGTCATCAGCACTGGCTGGCCTGCGCCCTGCCAGGCGATGCTGAGTATGCCGCCATGCGTTTGCACGGCGACCGGCGAATCCAGCAGGCCGCGGCGAATCCCGGCCACCACCGCCGCGCAGGCGCCGGTGCCGCAGGCCAGCGTTTCGCCGGCGCCGCGTTCATACACGCGCAGGTTCACATGATGGCGGTCGACGATCTGCATGAAGCCTGCGTTGACCCGGCGCGGGAAGCGCGGATGATGTTCGATCAGCGGGCCATCCTGCAGGACCGGGGCCGCTTCGGTGTCGGCCACCACCTGTACCGCGTGCGGGTTGCCCATCGATACTACCGAAATCCAGGCTGTCTTCCCGGCAACATCGAGCGGCCAGAGGGCGTCCTGGCCTTCCATGCGGCTTTCCAGTCCGGCGCTGTTGAACGGCACGTCGGCCGGCGCCAGGATCGGGGCGCCCATGTCGACGGTGATACGCCCATCCTCTTCCAGCCGGGGTTCGATGATGCCCGACATGGTTTCCACCCGGATCGCGCGCTTGTCGGTCAGGCCCTTGTCGGTCACGAATTTCACGAAGGCGCGCGCGCCGTTGCCGCATTGCTCCACCTCGCCGCCATCGGCGTTGTAGATGCGGTAACGGAAATCCACGCCATCGCCGCGGGCCTTTTCGACCACCAGCATCTGGTCGGCGCCGATGCCGAAACGGCGGTCGGCAATGAACTTCCACTGGTCGGGCCGGAGGAAAATGGCTTGGTTGATGGCGTCCAGCACGACGAAGTCATTGCCGGCGCCATGCATCTTGGTGAATTTGATCTTCATGAAGACATTATAGGGCCGCTTCTTTACAGGAAGGCAGGCTGAATGTTCAGCCTGCCGTGTCGCGGCGGTAAGGATCGGGTTCGCCGGGCGGACGGGTCTTGAAGCGCTTGTGGGCCCAGAAGTATTCGGCAGGGGTTTCGCGCACGCGTTCTTCGATGAAGGCGTTCATGCGGCGGGTGGCGGCGACGATGTCGTCGCCCGGGTAATCCGTCCAGGCCGGATAGAAGGTGGTCTTCCAGCCGCGGTAGCCGGGCAGGAAGGTGGTGACCACCGGCACGACCGACGCGCCGGTGGCCGAAGCGATGCGCGCGGTGGCCGTGAGCGTGGCGGCGGGCACGCCGAAGAAAGGGACGAATTCGGCGTCGCGGATGCCGAAATCCATGTCCGGCAACATGAGGAAGGGCAGGCCGCCGCGCATGGCGCGGATGATCGGTTTGACGCCCTTCTCGCGCGTGAGCAGGGTGACCGGCTTGAAGCGCGAGCGTCCCTTGAGCAGGGCTTCATCGATGATCTGGTTCTGCTGGCGGGCATAGAGGGTGCATACCGAATACTCGGAATTGATCCCCAGCGAGATGCCGGGGATTTCCAGGCAGACAAAGTGTGGGCACAGCAGGATGACGGGGCCGGCCTTGAGGGTCTCGAAGGGGATGCCCGGCTCGATCTTGATGAGTCGTCTCAGGCGCGCCTCGGAGGCCCACCACAGCACGCCGCGCTCCAGCGCGCTGCGGGCATAGGCCTGGAAATGCCGGCGCGCGATGTCGCGGCGCTCTTCCTCGGACTTTTCGGGAAAGCACAGGCGCAGGTTGACCAGCGTGATGCGCCGGCGCGGCCGCATATACATATAAAGCAGCGAGCCCAATGCTTCGCCAAGGCGGCCAAGGATGGGGAGTGGCAGCCAATGCAGCAGCCACATGAGTCCGATCAGGGCCCTCATTGCATCTCCTCCGGTCTGGCCACGCCCGGCGGCACCTTGTAGCGGTTGTAGCTCCATATATATTGGGCCGGACATTGGGCGATCAGCGCCTCCATGGCGGCGTTGATGGCGCACGCCTGTTGCTGCGGGGTATCGCCCAGTTCGCCTTCAAAGGGCACGAAACGCACGGCGTAACCGCGTCCCCACGACAGCCGTTCGGCATAAACGAGCACGATGGGCGCGCCGCTCATCTGGTGCAGCTTGGCCGACAGGGTCATCGTATAGGCCGGTTTGCCGAAGAAATCGGCCCAGACGCCTTCGCCATTCTGCGGCACCTGGTCGGGCAGCAGGCCGATCGCCTGGCCGCTCTTCAGGGCCTTGAGCAGGATACGCACGCCCGCCAGGCTGGCCGGAGCCAGGTGCAGGTTGGCGCGCGCCCTTGCGCCCTCGATCAGCGGCTTGAGCGCCGCCTTGCGCGGCGGGCGATACAGCGCGCTGAGCCGGGTGCGCTGCGCCACGGCCTGTGCGGTGATCTCGAAGCATCCCAGGTGCGGGGTAAGCAGAATCAGGCCGGACTTGGTATCCAGCGCCTGCTGGGCGAATTCCCAACCCTCGACGCGGGCGGTACGCAACACCCGGCCCGGGTTGGCGCACCAGATGAAGGGCAATTCGAACATGCCTTTCCCGGCTTCGCCGACAGCCTTATATAAATGGGCGCGATGGCCGGCGCGTTCGATGTTGTCGATGAAACGCCGCCGGTAGGAGGGCGATGCCAGAAAGACCAGCCAACCCATTGCCAGCCCGATGGCGTGCAAAACCGGCAAGGGCAAAAAGGACAACAGGCGGAATAAAGAAACGAGCATACTTGCCGATAACAGGGACAGGGTCGTAAAACAACCGTCAAATTGCAGAAAATTGCAAGAGGCGTAAAATAGCACATGCCGTCGAGTTAATGACAACTTGCGAGACGGGGTACAAATATCGCTAAAGCGTCGCAGGCTCGACAAATGATTGGCCGCGACTGGGTTTAATCACTTATTGTTAGGGGCTGCAGCATGTCCAACGAATTTCTCTTCACCTCCGAATCCGTCTCCGAAGGCCATCCCGACAAGGTGGCCGACCAGATTTCCGACGCGATCCTGGACGCCATTCTTACCCAAGACCCGCAATCCCGCGTTGCTGCAGAAACCCTCTGCAACACCGGCCTGGTCGTGCTGGCCGGCGAGATCACCACGCGCGCCAACGTCGACT
This sequence comes from Herbaspirillum sp. SJZ099, assembly GCF_007828355.1. Taxonomy (NCBI): domain Bacteria; kingdom Pseudomonadati; phylum Pseudomonadota; class Betaproteobacteria; order Burkholderiales; family Oxalobacteraceae; genus Herbaspirillum; species Herbaspirillum sp. SJZ099. Next base: position 379,108 of record NZ_VIUO01000002.1, read on the forward strand.
ACATCGACGTCGCCCGCGAAACCATCAAGCGCATCGGTTACGACAACGCCGACTTCGGCATCGACTACAAGAGCTGCGCCGTGCTGGTCGCCTACGACAAGCAATCGCCCGACATCGCCCAGGGCGTTGACGAGGGCCGCGGCGTCGATCTGGAGCAAGGCGCCGGCGACCAGGGCCTGATGTTCGGTTATGCCTGCAACGAAACCCCGGAACTGATGCCTGCCGCGATCTACTATGCGCACCGCATCGTCGAGCGCCAGTCGCAACTGCGCAAGGACGGCCGCCTGCCATGGCTGCGTCCGGACGCCAAGTCGCAGGTGACGCTGAAGTACGTCGATGGCAAGCCGGTCGCCATCGACACCGTGGTGCTGTCGACCCAGCACTCCCCGGAGATGCAGCAAAGCGCTATCCATGAAGCGGCCATCGAAGAGATCATCCGCCCGGTATTGCCGGCCGAATGGCTGAAGAATACCCGCTACCTGATCAACCCGACCGGCCGCTTCGTCATCGGCGGTCCGCAGGGCGACTGCGGCCTGACCGGCCGCAAGATCATCGTCGACACCTACGGCGGCGCGGCTCCGCACGGCGGCGGCGCGTTCTCCGGCAAGGATCCGTCCAAGGTCGACCGTTCGGCCGCCTATGCCGGCCGCTACGTGGCCAAGAACATCGTGGCCGCCGGCCTGGCCGAGCGTTGCCAGATCCAGGTCTCCTACGCCATCGGCGTGGCCAAGCCGACTTCGGTGATGGTGACCACCTTCGGCACCGGCAAGATCAGCGACGAACAACTGGGGCACCTGGTGCGCGAGCATTTCGACCTGCGCCCGAAGGGCATCGTGCAGATGCTGGATCTGCTGCGCCCGATCTACGCCAAGACCGCCGCCTACGGCCACTTCGGCCGCGAAGAGCCGGAATTTAGCTGGGAGCGCACCGACAAGGCCGCCGCACTGCGCGCTGCCGCCGGGCTGTAATATCTTCTGCGCGCGCGGGGCGATTGGGGCTCGCAAGGGTTTCCCAATCGCCATCGGCGCGCTAGAATGCACCTCCCGCGGGGTTTCCTCCGCACCGTTCCCGCACGTTGGCATTGCATGCAGGGGACGGCAGCAAGATTGCACAATGCCTCACCGCGGCAAGGAGCGTTGCGACAGGGAAATCCTGCCAGGCTTGCAGTGGTGAACAGGCGCCCGCCAGGGCGCCTGGCAACCGCGCTCACGTTACTTTTTTTCTGATTCTATGAAAGGAGGGCGTGAACAACGCCGTTGCCATGTCTACTACCGCATCCCAAGACTACATCATCGCCGACATCGGCCTGGCCGACTGGGGCCGCAAGGAAATCAAGATCGCCGAGACCGAAATGCCGGGCCTGATGGCGATCCGCGAAGAGTTCGCCGCGGCCCAGCCGCTGAAGGGCGCGCGCATCACCGGCTCGCTGCACATGACCATCCAGACCGCGGTGCTGATCCAGACGCTGGAAGCGCTGGGCGCCAAGGTGCGCTGGGCTTCCTGCAACATCTACTCGACCCAGGACCACGCCGCCGCGGCCATCGCCGCCAACGGCACCCCGGTGTTCGCGGTCAAGGGCGAGAATCTTGACGAATATTGGGAATACACCCACCGCATCTTCGAATGGACCGACGGCGGCTATTCCAACATGATCCTGGACGACGGCGGCGACGCCACCCTGCTGCTGCATCTGGGCGCGCGCGCAGAGAAGGACATCTCGGTGCTGGACAAGCCGGATTCGGAAGAAGCGGTGTGCCTGTTCAACTCCATCAAGCGCTACCTGGCCAAGGATGCCAGCTGGTACTCCAAGCGCCTCAAGGAAATCAAGGGCGTCACCGAAGAAACCACCACCGGCGTGCACCGCCTGTACCAGATGCACAAGGAAGGCAAGCTGGCCTTCCCGGCGATCAACGTCAACGATTCGGTCACCAAGTCCAAGTTCGACAACCTGTACGGCTGCCGCGAATCGCTGGTGGACGGCATCAAGCGCGCCACCGACGTCATGATCGCCGGCAAGATCGCCGTCATCGCCGGCTACGGCGACGTCGGCAAGGGCTCGGCGCAGGCCATGCGCGCGCTGTCGGCGCAAGTCTGGGTCACCGAGATCGACCCGATCTGCGCACTGCAGGCCGCCATGGAAGGCTACCGCGTGGTGACCATGGATTACGCCGCCGAACACGGCGACATCTTCGTCACCTGCACCGGCAACTACCATGTGATCACCCATGACCACATGAAGAAGATGAAAGACCAGGCCATCGTCTGCAACATCGGCCACTTCGACAATGAAATCGAAGTCGCCGCGCTGAAGCAATACACCTGGGAAAACATCAAGCCGCAAGTCGACCACATCATCTTCCCGGACGGCAAGCGCATCATCCTGCTGGCCGAAGGCCGCCTGGTGAACCTGGGCTGCGGCACCGGCCACCCGTCCTACGTGATGAGCTCGTCCTTCGCCAACCAGACCATCGCCCAGATCGAATTGTTTGTGAACACCAAGAACTACCCGATCGGCGTCTACACGCTGCCCAAGCATCTGGACGAGAAGGTCGCCCGCCTGCAGCTCAAGAAGCTCAATGCGCAACTGAGCACGCTGACCGAAGAACAGGCGGCGTATATTGGCGTCAAGACCGAAGGTCCGTACAAGGCCGATCACTACCGTTACTGATCGGCGGCGCACGATCGGGCTGTTGCCGGATCGTGCCGTGCCTGCACCATACGGGCTGTCGTCACGTTGCCGCTGCGCGTGCGGTAGCCCGTCCAATTCTGACAAGGCCCGAAAGGAAGTGCCATGTTTATGTTATTGCTGACCTGGCTGATCAATGCCCTGGCCCTGCTGGCCGTTCCCTACCTGATGCACTCGGTGCAGGTCGACAGTTTCGGCTCTGCCCTGGTGGCCGCGCTGATCCTGGGCTTCGTCAATACCATCGTGCGCCCCGTGCTGGTGGTGCTGACCCTGCCGGTGACCGTGCTCACGCTGGGTCTGTTCATCCTCATCATCAACGGCCTGATGTTCTGGGTGGTGGCGCAACTGGTGGGCGGTTTCCATGTCGGCGGTTTCTGGTCGGCGGTGGGCGGCGCGCTGCTCTACAGCATCGTGTCCTGGGCCTTGTCCACCCTATTGCTGAAATCCGGATCGAACCGATGAACAAGCATAATTTCAGTATCGAATTCTTCCCGCCCAAGACGCCGGAAGGCGCGGAAAAACTGCGCGTCACGCGCGCCAGGCTGGCCGAATTGCAGCCGAAGTATTTCTCGGTGACCTTCGGCGCCGGCGGTTCGACCCAGCAGGGTACGCGCGATACCGTGCTGGAAATCACCGCTGAAGGCCATGAGGCGGCGCCGCACCTGTCCTGCATCGGCAGTTCGCGCGCCAGCCTGCGCGCCATCCTGGACGACTACAAGGCCAACGGCGTCAGGCGCCTGGTGGCGCTGCGCGGCGACCTGCCCAGCGGCTATGGCGCGATGGGCCAGGCCTCCAGCGAATTCCGCTATGCCAACGAGCTGGTCGAATTCGTGCGGGCGGAAACCGGCGACTGGTTCCACATCGAAGTGGCGGCTTACCCCGAGATGCATCCGCAGGCCAAGTCGCCGCAGGACGATGTGCAGAACTACGCGCGCAAGGTGAAGGCCGGCGCCAATTCGGCCATCACGCAATACTTCTACAACGCGGATGCCTATTTCCGCTTCGTGGACGATGCCGCCAAACTGGGCGCCGAGGTGCCGGTCATCGCCGGCATCATGCCCATCACCAATTACTCGCAACTGGTGCGCTTCTCGGACATGTGCGGCACCGAAATCCCGCGCTGGGTGCGCCTGAAGCTGGCCAGCTACGGCGACGACGTCGACTCCATCCGCGCCTTCGGGCTGGATGTGGTCAGCCAATTGTGCGAACGCCTGCTGGCCGGCGGCGCGCCTGGCCTGCATTTCTACTCGCTCAACCAGGCCGGGCCGACGCAGGCGGTGTGGCAGCGTCTGGTCAAGTAAGCTTGGCTGGAAAGCGGCAGTAATGAGCCGCAGTAATAAAAAATCCGGATATACACCTATATCCGGATTTTTTTATTGTCGTTCCGCTACGCCTATGCAGAACATCTTGGTGCGGTGCTGTCGTATTTATTCAATGGCATCGGTCAGCACCAGATCCAGCGGCATGTCGTGCCGTTCGGCCGCGAATTCCACCAGCCCGAAGGCATAGCATACCCCCACGGCCAGCGGCCGGTGCGGACCCGCCAGTGTGCGGTCGTAAAACCCGCCGCCATAGCCCAGCCGCATGCCGGCGGCATTGAAGCCGACGCAGGGCACCAGCAGGGCCTGCGGCTGCACTACCGGCGCCTCTTCGCCCGGAACCAGTGTTCCCAGGGCGTCTTTGCTCAGCGCTTCGCCGGGCAGCCAGCGACGAAATTCCAGGGGTGAATCTTTATTGGTGACGATCGGCAAGGACAGGTGCACGCCACGCGCGGCCAGCGCGTTGTAGGCGGCAAGCAGGTCGGGTTCCTTGCGGATGGGATGATAGCCCCCGATGCTGGCGATGCCATGCGCCAGGCACCAGGCCAGCACGCGGCGGCCGATCAGTTCATCCGAGACCGCCTTGCCATGTGCATCCAGCGCCTTGCGGCGCGCCAGCAAGTCGGCGCGCAGGGCGTTTTTCAGTTGCCTGTCCAAGGCCTGTTCCCGATTCGGCGCGTGAGGGCCGCATGCTATGCTTGGCGTCGTCGTCTGTTTCGTCATCTGTTCCGTCGTTTGTTTCATTCACACTAGGTTCTACAAGAATGCGCCTGAAGAATTATCTGTTCGGCAAATGCCTGCGTCCGCTGGCGGTTTCACTGGTCGTAGCCATCGGCGCGGCGTTGAGCATCGCACCCGCGGCCCAGGCGCAAAAGCGCCTGGCGCCAGATGCTTCCCCGGATGACATCTTCCTTGCGCTGCGGCAAGCGGCTGCCAGCGACAATGGCGCCCTGGCGCAGGAGCTGGCAGGGCGCTTGTCGGGTTACGACCTGCCGTCGTATGTCGACTATTATCGGCTCAAACCGCGCGTGCGTGACTATTCCGCCAGCGAGCAGGAAATCCGCGACTTCATGACCCGGTACGAAGGCCAGGCGCTGGTCGACCGCCTGCGCAACGACTGGCTGCTGGCGCTGGGCAAGACCGGCAACTGGGCCTTGTTCGACGAGCAGTATCCCAAGTTCATCCTGGACGACGACGTCCAGGTCAAATGCTTCGCCTTGAACTCGCGCGCGCTCAAAGGCGCCAACGTCGCCGACGAGGCGCGCGCGCTGCTGGTTTCGCCCAAGGATTACGGCCAGGGTTGCAGCGACCTGATCGCCACGCTGGCGCAGAACGGCCAGTTCACCGATGCCGATGTCTGGTTCCAGATCCGCCAGGCCGCCGAGAACGGCAACACCACGGTCGCGCGCCGCGCTGCGGTGCTGGTCGACAATGGCGACGTCACCGTGCAGCAGGTCATGGACAAGCCCGCGCTGATGCTGGCCAAGGGCCCAGGCAGCGGCGTTGCCAACCACCAGCTCTACATCATTGCGCTGGGCCGCGTCGCCCGCAGCAATCCGGCCCAGGCCGCCACCTATCTCAGCGACCGCGCGCGCCAGATGACGGCCCAGGAGGTTGCGCAAGGCTGGGCGCAGATTGCGCTGGCCGCTTCCTACAAGCTGGCGCCGGAAGCCATGGACTACTGGCGCAAGACCCGGGATGCGCTGCTGACGCAGGATGCGCTGCAATGGAAGGTGCGCATGGCGCTGCGCGCGGGCGACTGGAAGACCGTGCGCACGACGATCGAGAGCATGCCGGCGGCGCTGCGCAACGATATCACCTGGACCTACTGGCTCGGCCGCGCGCTCAAGGAAGATGGCCAGAACGACGCCGCGCGCCGCCTGTTCGAATCGATCTCGGCCAACTTCAGTTTCTATGGCCAGCTGGCGCTGGAAGAACTGGGCCAGAAGATCACCATTCCGCCGGGACCGACGCCGCCGACGGCCGGCGAAATCGCCCTCTATTCGCAAAATGCCGGCTTCCAGCGTTCGCTCCGGTTCTACCAGCTCAACCTGCGCTTCGAGGCGATCCGCGAATGGAACTGGGAACTGCGCAAGATGACCGACCGCCAACTGCTGGCCGCGGCCGAATACGCGCGCCAGAGCGACGTGCTGGACCGCATGGTCAACACCTCCGACCGCACCCGTGCCGAGTTCGACTTCACCCAGCGTTTCCCGGCGCCGCATCTGGGCGAGATGAACGCGGCCACGCGTCCGCTGGGGATGGAAAATGCCTGGATCTATGGCCTGATCCGCCAGGAGTCGCGCTTCATCAAGAGCGCGCGCTCGCACGTCGGCGCCTCCGGCCTGATGCAGTTGATGCCGGCCACCGCCAAGTTCGTCGCCAAGAAGATCGGCATGACCGAATTCACCGCAGACCAAGTCAACGACATCAACACCAACCTGCTGCTGGGCACCAGCTATCTGAGCATGGTGCTCAACAACCTGGACGGTTCCGAAACCCTGGCCACCGCCGGCTACAACGCGGGGCCGGGCCGCCCGCGCACCTGGCGCGCGACCTTGCCGCGCACGGTCGAAGGGGCGATCTTCGCCGAGACCATCCCGTTCAACGAAACCCGGGGCTATGTCAAGAACGTGATGTCCAATGCGACGTACTATGCGGCCATGTTCGAGAATCGTCCGCAGTCGCTCAAGCAACGCATGGGCATGGTGGCGCCTAACTCCAACGTCGCCACCGACCTGCCCTGATTCGAACCGGCCGCCGTCGCGCAGTTAACGCGGGCAGCGCAGCAAACGCAGGCGGCACAGGATACAGGAGGCGCAACATGGCAGTACGCAAGATCCTCGTCATTGGCGGCTCAGGCTTCATCGGTACGCGGCTGGTGCGGCTGCTGGGCAGCGCCACCGACTACCGTGTCATGGTGCCCACGCGCCGTTACGAGCGCGCCAAGCACCTGCTGGTGTCGCCGGTGGTATCGGTGGTGCAGGCCGATATCCACGACGATGCCGTGCTGTCGCAACTGGTGGCCGAGGCGGATGTGGTCGTCAACCTGGTCGGCATCCTGCATTCGCGGCCGGCGCGCCGCGGCCAGCCCTACGGCCCGGATTTCGAACGGCAGCATGTGTCCCTGCCGCGCCGCATCGTCGCCGCCTGCGTGCGGCACGGCGTGCCGCGTTACCTGCACATGAGCGCGCTGGGCGCCGATGCGCACGGCCCCTCGATGTACCTGCGCTCCAAGGCGGCCGGCGAGCGCGAGGCGCTGGCGGCGTCCTCCTTGGAGGTCGCCATCTTCCGTCCTTCTGTCGTATTCGGCGAAGACGACCGTTTCCTCAACCTGTTCGCCGGCCTGCAGCGGCGTTTTCCGGTGATTGCGCTGGGCAGCGCCGAGGCGCGCTTCCAGCCGGTTTATGTCGGCGATGTAGCGCAGGCCTTCAGGAAAGCGATCGCGCTGCCGCATATCGGCGGCAAGGTCTATGAACTGGCCGGGCCGACGCAATACAGCCTGCGCGAACTGGTGCAACTGGCCGGTTGGTATGGCGGCCATATGCGCCCCATCGTCGCCTTGCCGCCAGCGCTGGGCCTGCTGCAGGCCTGGGCGCTGGAACACTTGCCCGGCAAGTTGATGAGCCGCGACAATGTCGCCTCGATGCGGGTGGATAATGTCATGTCCGGCCCCATCGCGCCGGAGCTGGAACTGGTTCCCACCGCGCTGGAAGACGTCGCGCCGGCCTGCCTTGCGCCGCGCGACCTCCAGCGCCAGTTCGACCTTTTCCGCAGCAACGCCAGGCGCTGAGACGTTCGCGCCATTTACGCCGTTTTCCGATCCAAAGTTCCGATCCAAAGAAAAGAGCCCCTATGCAAGACACAGAACTCGATCCGGTATTGTCCGCCACGCTGCGCAAGGCCGGGCGCCATCTGCCCACGCTGGTGATCGGCAACAAGAACTACTCGTCATGGTCGATGCGTCCCTGGGTGGCGATGACCGCGTTCGACATCCCCTTCAAGGAAGTGCGCGTGCTGCTGGACCAGCCCGATACCGTCGCCGAGATCGCCCGCTATACCGGTTCCGGCCGGGTACCGGTGTTGCTGGACGGCGATATCGCGATCTGGGATTCGCTATCCATCTGCGAATACCTGGCCGAGCAATTCCCCGACCGCGGCCTGTGGCCCGAGCGCACCGACGCGCGCGCCATCGCGCGCAGCATCAGCGCCGAAATGCATTCCGGTTTCATGGGCCTGCGCAGCGCCATGAGCATGGACATCCGCGGCCGCTACCCGGGCCAGGGGCGCACGCCCGAAGCGCAGGCCGACATCGGCCGCGTTTGCGAAATCTGGGAAGAATGCCTGTCGCAGTTCGGCCATCATGAATTCCTGTTCGGCGACTTCTCGATTGCCGACGCCTTCTACGCGCCGGTGGTGATGCGCTTCACCAGCTACCAGGTGCCGCTGGCGCCGGCGCTGCAAGCCTATGCCGACCGCGTCAAGGCGCATCCGGCCGTGGCGCGCTGGATCGCAGAAGCCCTGGCCGAGAAAGAAATCCTTCCCAACCACAAATGATGAAGACCTACACCGTCGGCGGCGCAGTGCGCGACGGCCTGCTGGGCCTGCCGGTGAAGGATCGCGACCACGTGGTGGTCGGCGCTACCCCGGAAGAAATGCTGGCCCAGGGCTTCCGCCCGGTGGGCAAGGATTTTCCGGTGTTCCTGCATCCGGATACCCACGAGGAATACGCGCTGGCGCGCACCGAGCGCAAGACCGCGCCCGGCTACAAGGGGTTCGCTTTCCATGCCGCGCCCGACGTCACCCTGGAAGACGACCTGGCGCGGCGCGACCTCACCATCAACGCCATCGCCCAGGACCAGGACGGCGCCCTGGTCGATCCTTACCATGGCCAGGCCGACATCGAGCGCCGCATCTTCCGCCATGTTTCCGACGCCTTTATCGAAGACCCGGTGCGCATCCTGCGCGTGGCGCGTTTCGCCGCCCGCTTCGCCGATTTCAGCGTCGCGCCGGAAACCAATGCGCTGATGCGGCGCATGGTGGAAGAAGGCGAGGTTGATGCGCTGGTGCCGGAGCGCGTCTGGCAGGAAATCGCACGCGGCCTGATGGAGGCAAAACCCTCGCGCATGTTCGAGGTGCTGCGCGGCTGCGGCGCGCTGGCGCGCATCATGCCCGAGCTGGATGCGTTGTGGGGCGTGCCGCAACCGGAGCAATGGCATCCCGAGATCGATACCGGCGTGCATGTGATGCTGGCCATCGACTGGGCCGCCGGACAAGGCTATGCCTTGCCGGTGCGTTTCGCCGTATTGATGCACGATCTCGGCAAGGGCGCCACGCCGCCAGAAATGTGGCCGCGCCACCATGGCCATGAAGCGCGCAGCGTGCAACTGGCCGAACAGGTTTGCGCGCGCCTGAAGGCGCCGGGCGATTGCCGCGACCTGGCCCTGATGACCGCGCGCGAGCATGGCAATGTCGGTCGCGCTTTCGAGATGCGCCCGGCCACGCTGGTGACGCTGTTTTCGCGCTGCGACGCCTTCCGCAAACCGCAGCGCTTCGTCGACATGTTGCGCGCTTCCGAATGCGACCACCGTGGCCGCACCGGTTTCGAATCCAGGCCCTTCCCGCAGGCCGCCTATCTGGAAGGGGCGTTGAAGGCGGCGCAAGACATCGATGCCGGCGCCATCGCCGGCCAGTACCAGGCGCAGCCGCAGAAGATCCCGGAGGCGATCCATGCCGCGCGCAGCGAGAAGGTCGCCGTTTTCGTTGCCGCCCAGCGGCCGCCGGCGCAGGATTGAGAGATGGCCAATCCCTTTTTCTCCTGGCTGCAACGTCGGGGCGGCAAGCAAGAAGCCGGCGGCGATGCGCCGCATGCCGACCCGCAGCACAAGGCCGAACGGCCGATGGTGTTCGTCAAGGAGTTGTCGCCGAAGTCGCGCCGCCACCTGCTGCGCCATTTCCTGGCGCTGGAAGACAAGGACCGGCTGTTGCGTTTCGGCTCCAAGCTGTCGGACGATATGGTGACCCGCTACGTGGAGAACATCGACTTCGCGCGCGACACCGTGTTCGGCGTGTATGACCGCAGGCTGCGCCTCCTCGGGGTCGGCCACCTGGCGTTCGCGCCGCGCGAGAGTTCGCGCATCAGCGGCGCCACCATCAAGCCGGTGGTGGCCGAGTTCGGCGTCTCCGTTTCGGCCGCCGCACGCGGCCTGGGCGTGGGCACCAAACTGTTCCTGCGGGCTTCCATGCGCTGCCGCAACGCCGACGTCGATACGCTCTACATGCATTGCCTGTCGTCCAACAAGGTGATGATGCATATCGCCAAAAAGGCCGGCATGGACATCCACCGCGACTATGGCGAGGCCGACGCCTACCTCAAGATCAGCCCCGCCAATTCGGCCACCGTGTTCCAGGAAGCGATGGAAGAACAGGCCGCCATGCTGGACTACATCGTCAAGGCCAATTTCAAGGCCCTGCTCAAATGGGGCGCGCGCGTGACCGGCCTCGGCGGCAAGGGCAAAGGAAGCGGCGGCCAGCCCTGATCCGGCCCGCGCACTGCACGCCGGCATGACCGGCGGCGCAATGCGGCGCATAATATGCATCTGACTTTGACATCGGATTTGCCATGAGCACCAATCCCAATACCGACGACTTTTTCGCCACGGTCGCGACAAAATCCGACAGCGGCGCATTGCGCGGCGACTACAGCCAGGCCGACGCCAACTACGTGGTGGCACAGAACTGGGACAGCTACACGCCGGAGCAGCACGCCCGCTGGCGGCGCCTGTATGAGCGCCAGGCCAAACTGATTCCCGGCCGCGCCTGCGATGTCTTCATCGACAGCCTGAAGGCGCTCGATGTCTCGCAAGGCATCCCGCGTTTCGACCGCACCACCGAAGCCTTGTACCAGGCCACCGGCTGGCAACTGGTCGCCGTGCCCGGCCTGGTGCCGGACCAGACCTTCTTCGAACACCTGGCCAACCGCCGCTTCCCGGTCACCGTCTGGCTGCGCGAAGAGCGCGAGTTCGACTACATCGTCGAGCCGGACGTCTTCCACGACTTCTTCGGCCACGTGCCGCTGCTGTTCAACCCGATCTTCGCCGACCACCTGCAGGAATACGGCAAGGGCGGCCTGAAGGCGCTCAAGCTGGATGGCCTGGCCTATTTGGCGCGCCTGTACTGGTACACCATCGAGTTCGGCCTGATCCAGAGCGAGCAGGGCTTGCGCATCTACGGCGCCGGCATCCTGTCATCGGGCGGCGAGGTCGAGTATTGCCTGTCCAGCGACCAGCCGCGCCGCATCCCGTTCCAGGTCGAGCGCATCATGCGCACGCTGTACAAGATCGACTCGTACCAGGAAACCTATTTCGTGATCCGTGATTTCGAGCAACTGTTCAACGACACCGCGCCCGATTTCACGCCGTTCTACGAACAGCTGAAAACGCAGCAGGCGCTGCCGGCCGATACGTTGCTGGCGGGCGAGACCAACCTACCGCCGAACCGCTGATCCGGGCGCGCGCGGAAAAGGCGCAGAAAGGGACTGAAAGGAAGCGGGAATAAAAAAGCGGATCTGACAGGGGAGGCCAGATCCGCGAGCTAGTGGTGCTTTCAACACTAGAGGGGAGGAACCTTGCACAGAGAGTGGATACCATTCAATCGCTGTTCAAGTGATTCTTATTAAACGCCAGCCGCGCCGTCCATCCTATTTCTTTTACCGGTTGTTACATTCGCGTCTTGCTTGTAACAACTTGCCTCTTTTGCGCTTTCCGTCCTCTTTTTTCACAGCCGGAAATATTGTTGTTTCCCCCTTTCCGGCATTTTCTTCTTTGCAGGCCCCCCCTTTCCGCAGGACGTGCGGAATTGTTTCCGGCTTGCCAAAAGAACTCCAAAAAACGCCGGAAACCCTGCTGCGACGCGCGTAGCGGGCTACCCATCGTTGTGCTACCTTGGCTCCATAAATAGAAACAAACCTGCGCCCACAAGGCGCCGGCGTTTTGACCGCCCGTGAAGCCAGGCCCACACCAAGCTCAGCGGCACAGGCGCATGTGAAACCAAGAACACGATTTTTGGCACGGAGACCGCATGAACGCACCCCTACCATCCAGCCAGCGGCTGTTGCTGGACGACGTCTCGCTGGACGACAAATACACCCTCGAACGCGGCCGTGTCTTCATGACCGGCATCCAGGCGCTGGTGCGCCTGCCGATGCTGCAGCGTGAGGCCGACCGCCGCGCCGGCCTTAACACCGCCGGCTTCATCACCGGCTATCGCGGTTCGCCGCTGGGCTCGGTCGACCAGACCGCCGAGAAGGCGAAGAAATACCTCGACGCCCACCAGGTCAAATTCCATCCGGGCATGAACGAAGACCTGGCCGCCACCAGCGTGTGGGGCACGCAGCAGGTCAACCTGTTCCCCGGCGCACAGCACGACGGCGTGTTCTCGCTGTGGTACGGCAAGGGGCCGGGCGTGGACCGCTGCGGCGACGTCTTCAAGCACGCCAACATGGCCGGCACCTCCGCGCACGGCGGCGTGCTGGTGATCGCCGGCGACGACCACGCCGCCAAGTCCTCCACCACCGCGCACCAGAGCGAACACATCCTCAAGGCCTGCGGCATCCCGGTGCTGTATCCGTCCTCGGTGCAGGAATACCTCGACTACGGCCTGCACGGCTGGGCCATGAGCCGCTACACCGGCTTGTGGGTGGCGATGAAATGCGTGACCGACCTGGTCGAGTCCGGCATGTCGGTGATGATCGACCCGGACCGCGTGCAGATCCGGTTGCCGCAAGACTTCGCGCTGCCGCCGGACGGCCTCAACATCCGCCAGCCCGACAGCGTGCTCGCGCAGGAAGCGCGGATGAACAACTACAAGTGGTATGCCGCGCTGGCCTACGCGCGCGTCAACAAGCTCAACCAGATCGTGTGGGACAGCCCGCGCGCCAAGATCGGCATCATCACCGCCGGCAAGTCCTACCTCGACACGCGCCAGGCGCTGGACGACCTCGGCATCGACGAACAGGTCGCGCGCGACATCGGCATCCGCCTCTACAAGGTCGGCATGACCTGGCCGCTGGAAGCCGAAGGCGTGCGAGAGTTCGCCCAGGGGCTGGAAGAGATCCTGGTGGTGGAAGAGAAGCGCCAGATCCTCGAATACCAGTTGAAGGAAGAACTCTACAACTGGCGCGACGACGTGCGCCCGCGCGTGGTCGGCAAATTCGACGACACCGGCGAATGGAGCGGTTCGCAGCGCGAGGGCCACGGCAACTGGCTGCTGCCGGCCACCTACGAGCTGAACCCGGCGCAGATCGCGCGCGCGATTGCCACTCGCATCTCGCGCTACTTCGCCGGCCATCCGGTCGAGCAGCGCGTGCGCGCCCGCATCGCCTTCCTCGAAGCCAAGGAAGCCGCGCTCAACATCAGCAGCAAGCCGGACCCGAACAAGGACCGCATCCCGCATTTCTGCTCCGGCTGCCCGCACAACACCTCGACCAAACTGCCCGACGGCAGCCGCGGCCTGGCCGGCATCGGCTGCCACTACATGGTGACCTGGATGGACCGCGAGTCCAGCATCTTCACCCACATGGGCGGCGAGGGCGTGACCTGGGTCGGCCAGGCGCCGTTCACCAGCGAGAAGCACGTGTTCGCCAACCTCGGCGACGGCACCTATTTCCACTCGGGTTTGCTGGCGGTGCGCGCCTCGGTCGCGGCCAAGGTCAACATCACCTACAAGATCCTCTACAACGACGCGGTGGCCATGACCGGCGGCCAGGAGTTCGACGGCCCGCTCGATCCGGCGATGATCTCGCGGCAACTGGCGGCGGAGAACGTCAACCCGATCATCGTCGTCACCGACGAACCGGACAAGTATCCGGACGATATCAAATGGGCCGATGGCGTCACCATCCGCCACCGCAGCGAACTCGACGCGGTGCAGCGCGAATTGCGCGAAGTGGCCGGCGTGTCGGCCATGATCTACGACCAGACCTGCGCCTCGGAAAAGCGCCGCCGCCGCAAACGCAACGCCTATCCCGACCCGGCCAAGCGCGCCGTGATCAACGAGGCGGTATGCGAAGGCTGCGGCGACTGCAGCGTGCAGTCGAACTGCCTGTCGGTCGAGCCGCTGGAAACCGAGTTCGGCCGCAAGCGCCAGATCAACCAGTCCTCGTGCAACAAGGATTACTCCTGCGTCACCGGCTTCTGCCCCAGCTTCGTCACCGTCGAAGGCGGCAAGCTGAAGAAGCCGGCGCGGGTGCCGCCGGGCGCGGATGCGGCGCCGGCCATGCCGCTACTGCCTGAACCGGTATTGCCGTCCTTGGCCGATCCCTACGGCATTTTGGTCACCGGCGTGGGCGGCACCGGCGTCATCACCATCGGCCAGATCATCGCCATGGCCGCGCACGTGGAAGGGCGCGTGTGCTCGGTGCTGGACATGAGCGGGCTGGCGCAGAAGGGCGGGCCGGTGATGTCGCACGTGCGCGTGGCCGACAGCCCCGAGCATCTTTATTCGACCCGTGTGGGCACCGGCGCGGCCGACTTGGTGATCGGCTGCGACGTGATCGTCACCGCCGGGCGCGATGCCTTGTCGCGCATGGGCGAAGGACGCACCCATGCGGCCGTCAATTCGACCCAGATGCCCACCGCCGCTTTCGTGCGCAATCCCGACTGGCAATTCCCGGCCGCTTCCAGCGAAGGCGAGATTGCCAAAGCCTGCGGGCGCGACAACGTGGCGCTGGTCGATGCCGGCCGCATCGCTACCGCGCTGATGGGCGACGCCATCGCCACCAACATGTTCATGCTCGGCTACGCCTGGCAGAAAGGTTGGGTGCCGTTGTCGGAAGCCGCTTTGCTGCGCGCCATCGAGCTCAATGCATTGCAGGTGGACTTCAACAAGCAAGCCTTCGCCTGGGGCCGCGTGGCCGCGCACGACATCGATACGGCGTTGAATGCCGCCAAGCGCAACGGCATGACGGCGCAGGTGATCGAGTTCAAGCGCGCGCCCACGCTGGAGGAAACGGTGGAGCGCCGCATCGGCTTCCTGACCTCTTACCAGAACGCCGCCTACGCGCGCCGCTACAGCGACTTCGTGCAGCAGGTGCAGATGGCGGAAAGCTTATTGGGCGAGGCGGGAAGCGGATTGAAGCTGACCCGGGCCGTGGCGCAATACCTGTTCAAGCTGATGGCCTACAAGGACGAATACGAGGTGGCGCGGCTCTATACCGACGGCGCGTTCCGCGACAAGATCGCTGCCATGTTCGAAGGCGACTACCGGATCAAATTTCATCTGGCGCCGCCCCTGCTGGCCAGGCATGACGATAACGGCCACCTGGTCAAGCAGCAGTACGGCTCGTGGATGATGCCGGCCTTCGGCGTGCTGGCGAAATTGCGCTTCCTGCGCGGCACCGTCTTCGATCCCTTCGGCTACACCGCCGAGCGCAAGCAGGAGCGGGCGCTGATCGACGAGTACTGCGCGACCATGTTGCGGCTCTTGGGGCAACTGACCGCGGACAACCTGGCGCAGGTGATCGCGGTGGCGCGCATTCCTGAAGATATCCGCGGCTATGGCCACGTGAAGGAACGTCACCTCAAGGCGGCCAGGCAGAAGGAGGCATCGCTGCTGAAGATGATCGAGCAACCGGCGTTGCGCAACATCGCGGTAACGGATACGCCGGCCGGGCCGGATGGAGGCGGCAAGAAAGCGGCGTGAGGACTTGATGCGCTGTTGAACGCCGCCGGGCCCTGACGCAAGCCAGGGCCCGGCGGCTTTTGTGCGGCCGCAGCGGGAGAGTGCGCCTAAGCTTAATCCTGCCTGCCGCCGGTCACCCGCTCGATGCCTGCCAGATCCCGCCAGCTTTGCACTTCGGAAAAACCGGCCCCGGACAGCAATGCCCGCACCGCGGCCGCCTGGTCGTAACCATGTTCCATCAGCAGCCAGCCGCTGGCGGTGAGGTGGGCGGACGCGCCGCCGACGATGGTATGCAGGTCCGACAGGCCGTCGGCATGGTCGGTCAGCGCATCGACCGGCTCGAAACGCAGGTCGCCTTGCGACAGATGGGCATCGCCTGCGACGATATAGGGCGGGTTGGAGGCGATGACATCGAACCGGGCCGCGCCATCCAGCGCCTGATACCAGTCACTCAGCATGAAATCCACCCGTGTGCCGTTGGCCGCCGCGTTGCCGCGCGCCACCTCCAGCGCGGCAACGCTGGCGTCGAGCGCGGCCACCCCGGCATCGGGCCGGGTATGGGCAATGGCCACCGCGATGGCGCCCGAGCCGGTGCCCATGTCCAGCAATCGGCCGCCTTGCGGCAAGCGTTCCAGCGCCAGCTCCACCAGCAGTTCGGTATCGGGACGGGGAATCAATACATCCGGCGTGACGCGGAAATCCAGCCCGTAGAATTCGCGCGCGCCGACGATGTAGGCGATCGGCTCGCCGCGCAAGCGGCGCTCGAACAGGGTTGCCAGCGCCTCGGCCTCGGCGATGTCCAGCCGCCGTTCGGACTGGGTGATCAGCTGCACCCGCGTCAGCTTGAGCGCGTGGCATAGCAGGATACGGTTTTCCAGCGCATCCAGCGGGGCCACCTTCAATACCGTCGCCAGGCTGCAGCCGGCCAGGTTGGATGCATGTCCGCTCATGGAAAAGGAGTCAGTTGCGCTTGAACATCGGGCGCAGCAGCACCAGGCCCAGCACCACGAACCAGATCAGCGACCAGGTCGGGATCTGCAGGCCGAATATCGGCGGCCACGGCGCCGAGCAGAAACCGTCGGCGGTGAACATCTGCGGCAGGAGCTTGGCGGTAGGCAACTGGTTGAGCGCGGTTTCCAGCGGGTCGGTGGTGCAGGACACGCCCGGATGCGCCTTCACATACAGGTGCCAGATGGCGGTGCCGGCGCCGCCCAGCGCGGCCAGCAAGCCCAGCGCGGCGCTGGCGCGGCGCGCGGGGGCCGGCATGAAATAGCCGATCAGCGAAAATACCGCGACCAGCACGAACATGTAGCGCTGGATCACGCACAAGGGGCAGGGCTGCATCTCCTCGACGATTTGCAGGTACATGGCGAAACCGAGCAGCGCGATGCACACCAGCGCCACCAGCAGGAAGACCGGTTTGGATGATTTCATGAGTCGTTCACCTTGAAAGAAGAGGGCTGACAGGGATTGTAGTGGAGAGTGCGAAGCCCGGTTGGACGTTGTCAGCTATCGCCCAGTTCCGCCAGCAATTCCGCCTGGTGTTCGGTGATCAGCGCATTGGTCAGTTCTTCCAGGTCGCCGTCCATGATGAAGTCCAGCTTGTACAGCGTCAGGTTGATGCGATGGTCGGTCATGCGCCCCTGCGGGAAATTATAGGTGCGGATGCGTTCGCTGCGATCACCCGAGCCGATCAGCGACTTGCGGGTGGCGGCTTCCTTCGACTGCTGCTCGCGCAATTGCCCGTCCTTGATGCGCGCGGCCAGCACCTTCAGCGCCGAGGCCTTGTTCTTGTGCTGGCTGCGGTCGTCCTGGCATTCCACCACGATACCGGTCGGCAAGTGGGTGATGCGCACCGCCGAGTCGGTCTTGTTGATATGCTGGCCGCCGGCGCCGGAGGCGCGGAAGGTATCGATGCGGATGTCGGCCGGATTGATCTCGACATCCTCGACCTCGTCGGCTTCCGGCATCACGGCCACCGTGCAGGCCGAGGTATGGATGCGGCCCTGGGTCTCGGTGGCCGGCACGCGCTGCACGCGGTGCCCGCCGGACTCGAACTTCAGGCGCGAATAAGCGCCGAAGCCGGCGATGCGCGCGATCACTTCCTTGTAGCCGCCCAGTTCGGATTCGGAGGAGGAGACGATTTCCACCTGCCAGCGGTTGCGCTCGGCATAGCGCGTGTACATGCGCAAGAGGTCGCCGGCGAACAGCGCCGATTCGTCGCCGCCGGTGCCGGCGCGGATTTCCAGGAAGATGTTGCGCTCGTCGTTCGGATCCTTGGGCAGCAGCATCTTCTGCAGGTCGCCTTCCAGCGCTTCCATGCGCGCGCGGGCGGCATTGATCTCTTCCTGCGCGAAGTCCTTCATGTCGGGGTCGGCCAGCAGTTCCTGCGCGGTCTTGATGTCGCGGCCGGACTGCACGTAGTCGAGGTAGAGCGCCACCAGCGGGCCCAGTTCGGCATGTTCGCGCGTCATCTTGCGGAAGTTGTCCATGTCGGCCGTGGCGTCTTCCTGCGCCAGCAGGCTGTTGAGTTCTTCCAGCCGTTCGGCGAGCTGGTCGAGTTTGGCGAGCATCGATGGTTTCATGTGCTTGGGTAGGGTGAAAATGTCTTGCGGAACCGTCACGCGGCAAAGAAGGGCGACGGCAAGGCGGTGGCCCATGCACGCAGCACGGGCGTAAAGAGGAGGGGCGCTAACGCTTGGCGCGGAACAGTTGCGGCAGCAGTTCGACCAGCTGGCTGCGCTGCTCGCCCTGGGCGTGATGCAGGGCCTGTTGCGGGCCGTGCAGGAACTTGGCGGTCAGCCCCCTGGAGAGGGCTTCCATTACCGCCTCGACATCGTCGCCCTTGGCCAGCATCTTGCGGGCGCGTTCGAGTTCGGCCAGGCGCAGCGCCTCGCCGGTTTCGTGCAGGTCCTGGATCAGCGGCACCATGGCGCGGCTGTCGACCCAGTGCATGAAGGACTGCACGCGGGTCTCGATGATGGCTTCGGCCTGCGCCACCGCAGCCTGGCGGTTCTCGACGCCAGTTTGCACCGCCGAAGCCAGGTCGTCCACGGTATAGAGGAACACGTCGTCCAGGCGGGCGACTTCGGATTCGATGTCGCGCGGCACGGCCAGGTCGACCATGAAGATGGGCTTGTGGCGGCGCGCCTTGACCGCGCGTTCGACCAGCCCCAGGCCGATGATCGGCAGCGAAGAGGCGGTGCACGACACCACGATGTCGAAGCGGGACAGTTGCGCCGGCAGGTCGGCCAGGCGGATCGCGCTGCCGTTGAAGCGGTGCGCCAGCGTTTCGCCGCGTTCCATGGTGCGGTTGGCCACCGTCAGGGTCTTGGGGTTTTGCGCCGCGAAGTGGGTGGCGCACAGCTCGATCATTTCGCCGGCGCCGATGAACAGCACGTTCTGGCCCGCGATGGAATCGAAGATGCGCTGCGACAGCCGCACCGCGGCGGCCGCCATCGACACGCTGTGCGCGCCGATCTCGGTGGTGGTGCGCACTTCCTTGGCCACCGCGAAGGTGCGCTGGAACAGTTGGTGCAGGTAGGTGCCGAGCCCGCCGGCTGCTTCCGCCTGGCGCACTGCATCCTTCATCTGGCCCAGGATCTGCGGCTCGCCCAGCACCATCGAATCCAGCCCGGAGGCGACGCGGAAGGCATGGCGCACGGCATTGTCCTGCGGCAGCGCATAGAGGAAAGGGCGCAGGTCGGCGTAGGGAATCTTGTGGTACTCGGCCAGGAACTGCGCGGTGCGGTCGATGGCGAAATCCACGCCATCCCGGCCGGCCGCCGCGGCAGCATACAGTTCGGTGCGGTTGCAGGTGGAGAGGATGGCCGCTTCGCCGGCCGAGATGATGCGGTCGTTGCCGCCGAACCAGGCGCGCGCCGCCGCCACCGCCTGACCGATCTGGTCAGCGGGGAAGGCCACTTTTTCGCGCAATGAAACCGGCGCGGTAGTGTGGTTGAGTCCGACGGCGAGCAAATGCATGGAATGACGCGGCTTTCGATGCCGCTGGGCTTGAATTCGGAGCCAAAGTCGACGGTAAATCGACCATTTACAACACCGCTATTATACCCGCTGCGCAATAAGGGGTTTGGCGGCGGGCCGATAGTCGGTATTCATCCCTGATATGGATCATGCTTTGACACAGGCGCCAAGCACCGTCGCAGCGTCACGCCCGGGTTGCGCCTGCAGCCGCAGTTGGCGTTCCTGCAACAAATCTTGCGCTGTCATTGCCCAAAAGAAATGTTTTCCAGGGGGGGAAGGCGGTTGCCGCCTGTTGCAGGAATGCCACATCCCGGGCCGGAGGCCGTGCGTTCAGCGGGTGGGGCTTAGCCTGCGGCCGTGCCGGATTCGATGCGTTCCAGCTGGTAGCCATAGCCATAGACCGTGGCCAGCTTGTAGCCATGTTCCGGTTTCAGGCCGAGCTTGTTGCGCACGCGCGAGACGTGGGTGTCGATGGTGCGCGTGGGCACCTCGGGTTCGGCGCCCCAGATGCGCTCCTGGATGAACGCGCGCGACAGCGGGCGGCCAAGGTGTTCCAGCAGCAGCAGCGCCAGTTCCGACTCCTTCCGGGTGAGCGCGGCATCCAGCGACGGGCGCGCTGGGCAGGAGACACGCAGGCGATCCAGGTCGAACACGAAGCCGCCGCTATGCACCACGGACCCTGCCGCCTGCGGATCGGCCGCATGCAACAGCAATTCCAGCCGCAGCGCCAGTTCGTTGCGGCGGATGGGTTTGACCAGGTAATCGTCGGCGCCGGCGGCGCGCAGCGTTTGCAGCAAGGCTTTTTGCGCCGGGGCGGCCAGCAATAGCACGGCGGGCGCGACGCCGCCCTCTGGCGGCGCCGGTTCGCGCCAGGCGCGCAAGCCGGCTTCGAGCGGCGCGGCCTGTGGCTCAAGTCCGTCCAGATCGATGACCAGTACCGCGACCCCCTCCATGCGCGCGGCCAGCAAGCCATCTGCGCCGGCATAGGCCGCGCAGTTGCGCGCGGCGGGCAACTGGCGCAGCAGGGCCACGCAGTCGGCGGAGAAGGAGAGGATCCCGATCTTCATCGCATCAGGGAAGAAAGAAAAAACAGCGTACCGGGACGTGGTCGCCGTCGTCCTGGGGCGGGGCCAGGACGACGGCCGGGATGCGAGGCGTTAAGGCGGCTCAGACCGGCGCCGAATCGGCGTCCGGCAGCACCACGTTCACGTCCAGCACTTCCAGGTTGCCCTGGCGGTCCAGCGAGATCTTGATGTCATCCGCATTGACCTTGGTGTACTTGGAAATGACCTCGATCAGTTCCTTGTGCAGGGCCGGCAGGAAGTCCGGGCCCTGGCGGCCGTTGGAGCGTTCGCGGGCGATGATGATCTGCAGCCGTTCCTTTGCTGCAACCGCGCTCTTGGGCTTGGTCGGGAACAGGAATGAAAGCAGGGACATGTCACTTACCTCCGAAAATGCGCTGCAGGAAACCCGGCTTTTCGTAGTTGGTGAAGCGCAGCTCGACATTCTCGCCAAGGAAGCGCGACACCACATCCTGGTAGGCCTGGGCCACGTCGCTGTCCTTGATGTGGATGGCGGGGCTACCCTGGTTGGACGCCGCCAGCACCGATTCGGATTCGGGGATGATGCCGATCAGCGGGATGCGCAGGATTTCCTGCACGTCGGTATACGACAGCATCTCGCCGTCTTCCACGCGCTTGGGCGCATAGCGGGTGATCAGCAGGTGTTCCTTGACCGGTTCGCCGCCGCTCGATGCGCGGCGCGACTTGGCCTGGATGATGCCGAGGATGCGGTCGGAGTCGCGCACCGAGGACACTTCCGGGTTGGTCACGACGATCGCCTCGTCGGCGAAGGTCAGCGCCATCACCGCGCCGTGCTCGATGCCGGCGGGCGAGTCGCAGATGATGTATTCGAAGTCCATCTTGGACAGGTCGTTGAGCACGCGTTCGACGCCTTCCTCGGACAGCGCGTCCTTGTCGCGGGTCTGCGAGGCCGGCAGGATGAACAGGTTGTCGCAGTGCTTGTCCTTGATCAGCGCCTGGTTCAGCGTGGCTTCCTTGTTGATGACATTGATCAGGTCGTACACCACGCGGCGTTCGCAGCCCATGATCAGGTCCAGGTTGCGCAGGCCGACGTCGAAGTCGATCACGGCCGTCTTGTGGCCTCGCATTGCCAGGCCCGATGCGAAACTGGCGCTCGACGTCGTCTTGCCGACGCCTCCCTTACCGGAAGTCACAACGATGATTTTTGCCACAAAAAACTCCTTAAGAAGAACAGATGTGCTGATGCGATTCAGCCTATTGGATTGGCTTGCCAGAACGCATTTCAGGTTGATTGGTGAAATGCGTTCTATCTAAATTCGGTATTGCGTTCAGGCCGCCTGCATCGCCAGCACGTCGATGCGTTCGCCATTGAGGCGCACCTGCACCTGCTTGCCGGCGACCTCCGCCGGAGGGCCGTTCTCGAAGGTTCGATAGACTCCGGCGATGGAGACCAGTTCCGCTTCCAGCGAGGCGGCGAAGATGCGTGCCTCGGTGTTGCCCGAGGCGCCGGCCAGCGCCCGTCCGCGCAGCGGCGCATAGACGTGGATGCTGCCGTCGGCGATGATCTCGGCGCCGTTGTTGACTGCCGCCATGACCACCAGGTCGGCGCCGCGCGCATAGATGCGCTGGCCGGCGCGCACCGGGGTGTCGACGATCATGGTGCGGGCTGCCGGGGCGGCTGCGGCTGAGGGAGCGGGCACGGGCGCGGCAGCAGGTTCGGGCTGCGGCGCGGGCTTGGCGGGCGGGGCTTTGTGCTCCGCGGTTTCCTGGGCGCGCGCATTGGCCGCGCCGGCGCCGGCCGCGGCCGGAGTGTCGATCGCCAGGCCATGGGCGACGATGCCTGCGTGCAAGTCTTGCGGCGCATTGCGCACGGCCACCGTGTTCAGGCGGAACGCCTTGAACAGGCCGACCAGCGCCTGCCAGTCGATGTCGGCAGCGGTGGCGCCTTCCAGCGCGCCGATGTCGAGCACCGCAAACTCATCCTCGAAGAAGTCGGATACGCCGCCGGTCATGTCCTTGAGCGCCTTTTCCAGGGCGGCAGGATCGGTTTCATGCAGGATTGCCGAGATGGCAACGACGGTGGATATCTTGATTTCGATCGGTTTGCGGGCTTTTTGCATAAATCGTCTGGTCTGGAACGGGGGACATCGTTTCCCGTAAATATTGGCTGTGCATTATACAGGCAGGCCGGCGCTGCGATAGCGGCCGACGGGGCTTTTCGGCGGATCAGGGGCCGGGGCGGCTGCTTGCCCCGCGGAGTCGGCCGGGGGCGACAAAAGCCGTTGCAGGGTCTGCAGGTCGCGCATCACCCATTGGGCGTCTTCGGCGAATTTCTTGTCATCCATGCCGGGCTGGCGGAACAGGATGAAGGTGAGTTCGCTGGCCGCATCGCCATTGGCCACCACCCGCATCGGCACGGCCACCCGCGTGCCACCGGGCAGCGTCACCTCGTGGTCCAGCACGCCGTAGGGATTGGGCTCGGCGAAACGGATGCTGACCTTGCCCGTTTCCCCCTCGGCCACCCAGGCGCCGCCTTCCTGCGTCAGCCCCTGGCCCAGGCCCGAGGCCCATTGCGCCATGTTGCGCGGATCGGCGAGAAAGGCGTAGGCCTGCGCCGCCGCCACGGGCAGCGTCACATGCAAGACAAGAACCGGCAGCGGGCGGACATGGCGTCTCCAGAAAGGGCGATGCGCCATTATCCCTCCATCGCGGCCTGGCGCCGCGGCAAATGCCCCCGGCCCATGAAAAACGGCCGGGGCGTCTGGCGACGCTCCCGGCCGTTGGCTTGCCGGTTGCCCCGGCGCGCCGGGGCTATCAATCTTCAGCCCGGCACCTTGCCATCCACGCCTTCGACGTAGAACTTGATGCCATGCAGGAAACCGTCGTCAGCCACGGCGTCCTTGCCCAGCACTTCCTTGCCGGCGTTGTCCTTGATCGGACCCTTCCAGATCGGCGCGCTGCCGTCGACGATGCCCTTCTTGCGCTCTTCCACCAGCGTCTTCACGTCGGCCGGCAGGTCCGGGTTGAAGGCGGCCAGGTCGATGCCGTTTTCCTTCAGGCCGATCCAGCTGGTGCTGCTCTTCCAGGAGCCGTCCAGCACCGCCTGCACGCGCGCGGTGTAGTACACGCCCCAGTTGATGATCGACGCTGCCAGGTGGGCCTTGGGGCCGAAGCCGGTCATGTCGCTATCCCAGCCGAAGGCGTACACGCCTTTTTCCTGCGCGGTCTGCACCACGGCGGCGGAGTCGGTGTTCTGCATCAGCACGTCCACGCCCTGGCCGATCAGGGTGGTGGCGGCTTCACGTTCCTTGCCCGGGTCGAACCACTTGTTGACCCAGACCACGGCGGTGGTCGCCTTCGGGTTCACCGAACGCGCGCCCAGCGTGAAGGAATCAATGTTGCGGACCACTTCGGGAATCGGCACCGAAGCCACCACGCCCAGCTTGCCGGACTTGCTCATCTTGCCCGCCACCACGCCGGCCAGGTAGGCGCCTTCATAGGTGCGCACGTCGTACTGCGCCAGGTTGTCGGCGGTCTTGAAGCCGGTGGCGTGTTCGAACTTCACGTCCGGGAATTCCTTGGCCACCTTCAGCATCGCTTCCATGTAGCCGAAGGTGGTGCCGAAGATCAGCTTGTTGCCGTCGGTGGCCAGCTGGCGGAACACGCGCTCGGCATCGGCGGCCGACTCGGGAATGTTCTCCACGAAGGTGGTCTTGACCTTGTCGCCGAACTTCTCCTCGACCGCCTTGCGGCCCTTGTCGTGGGCGAAGGTCCAGCCGGCGTCGCCGACCGGGCCGATGTAGACGAAGGCCACCTTCAGCGGATCGGCGGCGGGCGCGGCGGCGGCAGGGGCCGCAGACGGGGCTGCCGGAGCGGCTTCTTCCTTCTTGCCGCAACCGATCAGGGTTGCCGCGGCCAGGGTGGCGAGCATCGCCAGCGAGGCTCTGCGCGAAATGATCATTGTGGTTCTCCCTCAGGTTGGTTGGAATGCGTATTGCGACTACGAAAAGCATCTATTCGAAATGAACGGCCGGACCGCTGCGCTGGCGTCGTTGTACCGCCTTGCCGTACCGAACGTACTTCCGGCCGTTCAGGCGGAACCGGGACGGAACGGCTTGCCCAGCGACGCCGGCATGTTCAGCCGGATCCAGTCCGGATTGCGCGAGATCAGCGCCAGCACCACGATGGTGGCGATATACGGCGCCATCGACAGGATCTGCGACGGCACCGTTACGCCCATGCCCTGCAGGTAGAACTGGGCGATGGTGACGCCGCCGAACAGCAGCGAACCGAGCAATACCCGTGCCGGGCGCCAGGTGGCGAAGGCGGTCAAGGCCAGCGCGATCCAGCCGCGCCCGGCTACCAGGCCTTCCACCCACATCGGCGTGTACACCAGCGACATGTAGGCGCCGGCCAGGCCGCAGCAGGCGCCGCCGAACAGCAGCGCCGCGTAGCGGATGCCGCGCACCGAATAGCCCAGCGCATGCGCCGACTCGGGCGACTCGCCCACCGCGCGCAGCACCAGGCCGGCGCGCGTGCGGTACAGGAACCAGATGCTGGCCAGGCACAGCGCGAAGGCCACATAGCTCATCCAGTGCTGGTGGAACAGCGCGGCCCCGATGAAGGGAATGTCGCCCAGCAGCGGCACCGAATTGGCCTGCGCCGGCAGCGCCAGGCCCACGAAGCGCTGGCCGACGAAAGCCGACAGGCCGGCGCCGAAGATCGAGAGCGCCAGGCCCGTGGCCACCTGGTTGGTGGCCAGGCGCAGCGCCAGCCAGGCGAACAGCGTGGCCATCAGCATGCCGCACACGGCACCGGCCATGAAGCCCAGCAACGGGCTCCTGGTCGAGTAGCCGACCGCGAAGCCGGCGATGGCGGCCACCAGCATCATGCCTTCGGCGCCGAGGTTGAGCACGCCGGAGCGTTCGTTGATCAGCAAGCCGATGGCCGCCAGCAGCAGCGGGGTGCCGGCGTTGATCGAGGCGGCGATGAGGGGAGCGAGTTGTTCCATGGTCTTAGGCTTTCTTCTTCCACGCCAGGCGGTAATCGATCAGGGTGTCGCAAGCCAGCAGCAAAAACAGCAGCATGCCCTGGAACACGCCGGTGATCGCCGAGGGCAGTCCCAGGCGCGACTGCGCCAGCTCGCCGCCCAGATACAGCAGCGACATGATCAGCCCGCCGAGGATGGCGCCGACCGGGTGCAGGCGGCCGATGAAGGCCACGATGATGGCGGCGAAGCCATAGCCCGGCGACACCGACGGCAGCAACTGGCCGATCGGCCCGGCGATCTCGAAGGCGCCGGCCAGGCCGGCGAAGGCGCCGGAGATCAGCAGCGACACCCACAGCGCCGAGCGCGCCGAGAAGCCGGCATAGCGCGCCGCGTGCGGCGCCACGCCGCCCACCGTCAGCGAGAAGCCGCGCAGGCTGCGCAGCATGAATACCGCCATCAGCAGCGCCGCCGCCACCGCCACCACGAAGCCCACGTGCAGGCGCGTGCCGGCCACCAGCATAGGCAGCATGAACTCGTCGGAGAACACCTTGGACTGCGGGAAGTTCATGCCGTTGGGATCCTTCAGCGGGCCGTTCACGGCCCACATCAGCAGCAGCTGCGCCACATAGGTCAGCATCAGCGACACCAGGATCTCGTTGGCATTGAACTGGTCGCGCAGGAAGGCGGTGATGGCTGCCCAGAAAGCGCCGCCCGCGATGCCGGCGGCGATCATCAGCAGCAGGCCGGCGCCGCCGGAGATGCCGTGGCCCGGCACGTCCAGCCACACCAGCATGGCGCCGGAGGCCAGCGCGCCGACGGTGAACTGGCCCTCGGCGCCGATGTTCCAGATGCTGGCGCGAAAGCACACCGCCAGCCCCAGCGCGCACAGGATCAGCGGGATGGATTTCAACAGCAGCTCGCTGATGGCGCGCTTGCCGGAGAACGGGTCGACCAGGAACACCTTGAGCCCGGCCAGCGGATCCTTGCCCAGCGCCAGAAACAGCAGGGCTCCCAGCAACAGCGTGAGCGCGATGGCGATCACCGGCGACCAGTACGTCATCGCGCGCGAAGGCGCGCCGCGCAGCTCAAGGCGGAAGGGCAGCGACAGCAGCTTAGACATGGCCGGCCTCCCTGGCGGAAGCGGGCTCATCCCAGAGGCCGCTCATCCATACGCCGACCTGTTCGCGCGTGGCCTGCTCGATCGGGATCGAGGGCGACAGCCGTCCCTTGGCGATCACATGCAGGCGGTCGCACAGCGCGAACAATTCATCCAGTTCTTCCGAGATCACCAGCACCGCGCAGCCTTCCTGTTTCAGTTTCAATATCTCGCCGTGGATCTGGGCGGCGGCGCCCACGTCCACCCCCCAGGTCGGCTGGGCCACCACGAACACCGCAGGCTTGCGTTCCATCTCGCGGCCGACGATGAATTTTTGCAGGTTGCCGCCCGACAGGCTCTTGGCCGGCGCATCGGGACCGGCCGCCTTGACCTTGAAGCGCTCGATGATGGAGGCGGCGGCGCGGCGGGTGAAGCCGAAATCGATCATGCCGCGCTTCACATAAGGCGTCTTCTGGTGCGACAGCAGCATGTTGGCGGTGAGCGAGAGCGTCGGCACGGCGCCGCGGCCGAGGCGTTCTTCCGGCACCAGGCCCAGTCCCAGCGCGCGGCGCGGGTTGGGCGGGAGGTGGCCGGCCGGGCTGCCGCCCAGGATCAGCATGTTGGGCGCGGCCCGTTGGTCTTCGCCCGACAGCGCCGCCAGCAGTTCCTGCTGGCCGTTGCCGGAGACGCCGGCGATGCCGACGATCTCGCCGGCGCGCACCTCGCATTCGATGTCTTTCAGCTCGGTGGCGAACAGGTGGGCCTTGGGCAGCGACAGGCGGTTGACGTGCAGCTTGCGCTCGTTGCGCAGGGATTCCGGATTGCGCTCGCGCGTCAGGCGCACCAGTTCGTCGCCGATCATCATGCGCGAGAGGCTGGCGCTGCTTTCGTTGCGCGGGTCGCAGTTGCCGGTTACGCGGCCGCCGCGCATGACGGTGGCGCCGTGGCACAGCGTGCGGATCTCGTCGAGCTTGTGGCTGATGTAGAGGATGCTGCAGCCCTCGTCGGCCAGGCGGCGCAGGGTGACGAAGAGTTTCTCGACCGCCTGCGGCGTGAGCACCGAGGTCGGCTCGTCCAGGATCAGCAACTGCGGATCGGTCAAGAGCGCGCGCACGATCTCCACCCGCTGGCGTTCGCCCACCGACAGCGTATGCACATGGCGGTGCGGCTCCAGTTCCAGGCCGTATTTCTCGCCGGTCTGGGTGATGCGCTCAGCCAGTTCCTTGAGGTCGGTTTTGGCATCCAGGCCGAGTGCGATGTTTTCGGTGACGGTCAGCGTGTCGAACAGCGAGAAATGCTGGAACACCATGGCGATGCCGAGCCGGCGCGCCGCCTGCGGGTTGGCGATCTGCACCGTCTCGCCGTTCCAGCGGATCTCGCCGGCGTCGGGCTTGACCGCGCCGAAGATGATCTTCATCAGCGTCGACTTGCCGGCGCCGTTCTCGCCGAGCACGGCATGGATTTCGCCGGGCGCCACGCACAGGCTGACGTCGTCATTGGCCAGCACGCCCGGATATGCCTTGCGCACATGCTTGATTTCCAGACGGAGTGGAGCTGCGCTCACGTGTTTTCCCTGTGGTTCTCTTGCTTTTTCATGATTGGCGGCCGCCTGTGCGGCGGCGCGCTCCCCTGGGTTTTATAAGGCCTTTGGCGAATTGCCGATACGCGCCTCATCATAGACAAATTGGCGCCGGCCGCAAACCGCTTTTACGCGCGCCGGCCGGCCATCGGCTCACTTGCCGCGATGCGCCCAGGCCGTGGTGCGCCGTTCGATGATGGCGAACAATTCATACATCGCCATCGCCATGGCGCCGATCACCACCAGCCCGGCGAAGGCCAGCGGCATCTTCATCGAGGAACCGGCCGATACCAGCAGGTAGCCGATGCCTTCGTTGGAGGCGTTCATCTCGGACACGGTGGAACCGACGAAAGCCAGCGTGATGGCGACCTTCAGCGAGGCGAAGAAATACGGCATGGAGCGCGGCAAGCCGACCTTGAGCAGGATGTCCATGCGCCTGGCGCCCAGCACGCGCAATACGTCTTCCAGTTCCGGCTCCAGCGTGGCCAGGCCGGTGGCGATGTTGACCATGATCGGGAAGAACGAGATCAGGAAGGCGGTCAGGATGGCCGGGCCGGCGCCGATGCCGAACCACACCACCAGCACCGGCACGAAGGCCGCCTTGGGCAGGGCGTTGAAGGCGGTCATCAGCGGATAGGCGGCGGCATACAGCAGCGGCGAGGAACCGACGATGAAGCCCAGCGCCACGCCCACCGCCACGGCGATGGCGAAGCCCACCATGGTGACCCAGAAGGTCGACAGCGCATGGTGGGCGATCGGGCCGGAGAATTCCACCATGGCCTGGATGATCGACATCGGGCTGGGGAAGATGAAGTCGGAAACCTGCCACACGCTGCAGATGAACTGCCAGACGCCGAGAATGGCCAGCAGCAGGATCCATGGCGCCAGCGTGGTGGCGGCCTTGTTGAGTTTGCCGTTGAACGAGGTTTTCATGTCGTGTTCTCCGCCGGGTCAGGTGTTGCGCACGTGGCCGATATGCTCGCGCAGCTCGTGCACCAGGGCGTTGAAGGCATCGGTATAGGTGGTTTCCAGCGCGCAGGGGCGCGGCAGCGGGTTCTCGCGGCGCACCACGATGCGGCCCGGGCGCTTGCTCATCACGTAGATGGTGTCGGCCAGGAAAGCCGCTTCGCGCAAGTCGTGCGTGACCAGGATGACGTTGAATTTGCGCTCGGCCCACAGGTCGCGCAGCACGCACCACAGTTCCTCGCGGGTGAAGGCGTCGAGCGCGCCGAAGGGCTCGTCCAGCAGCAGCATCTTGGGCTCATGGATCAGCGCGCGGCAGATCGAGGCGCGCTGCTGCATGCCGCCCGACAACTGCCAGGGGTATTTGTCGGCATAGCCGTCCAGGCCCACGGTCTTCAACAGCTTCAGGGCGCGCTCGGCGTATTCGGCTTTCTTTTGCTTGAAGTCGCGGCGATACGGTTCGACGATTTCCAGCGGCAGCAGCACGTTCTCCAGCGTGGTGCGCCAGGGCAGCAGCGTGGGCGCCTGGAACGCCATGCCGACGAACTTCAGCGGGCCGGTGACGGGCTGGCCGTCGATCACCACGCTGCCGCGGTTGGGCTGCTTCAGGCCCGTGGCCAGCTTCATGAAGGTGGACTTGCCACAGCCCGAGGGACCGACGATGGCGATGAATTCGCCGGCCCGGGTCTGCAGGTCGATGTCTTCGACCGCGAACTCGGCGGCGCCGTCATAGGCCAGGTAGACGTGGCGGAAATCGACGAAGGTATCGCTCATGGGTGGTGGTTCTTGTGTACGTGTTTGCGGCAGGCGCCGCGGGTTGCAACTGCCGGCCGTCCGCATTGCCGCGGCCGGCCGGCATGGTGTGGTGTGGCGTTACTTCGGCAAGACATCCAGTTCGGCCCTGGACGGCAGGAAGGAACCGTTCCAGACCTTGTCGGCGTTGACGCGGGTCTTGGTGCCGTAGGCATCCGACACCTGCGAGGCCATCAGCGTCAGGCGCGGACCGAACACCTGGCCGTAGCCTTCGGCCTTGGCGTGCGGCGTGGCGATGGCGCTGGCAATGGCCAGCTTCAGGCGGCGCAGCTCCAGCTTCTCGTCGATCAGCCCATCGCGTTCCTTGACTGCCTTGATGGCGGCTTCGGGATTGGCGATCACATCCTTGGTGGCCTTGGCGAAGGCGCGCAGGAAAGCCTTGATGGCTTCCGGCTTCTGCCTGACCATCGCTTCCGAGGCGATGATGGCGTTGCCGTACAGCTTGACGCCGTAGTCGGGGAACATCATCACGTTGACGTCTTCATCCTTGATGCCGCGCGCGTTCAGGTTCAGCAGCGAGGTGAAGTAGAAACCGGTGACGGCATCCACGTCGCCGCGCGCCAGCATGGTTTCTCGCAGCGGCGGATCCATGCTGGTCCATTGCGTCTTGGCCGCATCCAGGCCGTTGGCCTTGGCGAAGATCGGGTAGCCGCGGCGGCCGGCGTCGAATACCGGGGCGCCCAGTTTCTTGCCCGCCAGGTCGGCCGGTTTCCTGATCCCCGATTTCTTCAGGGAGAAGATCGCCGCCGGGGTGTCGTTGTAGACCATCATCACGGCGACCGGCTTGGAAGGCGCGTCCGGATTGTTGGCGGCGAATTCCATCAGCGCGGCCATGTCGGCAAAGCCCATGTCATAGGTGCCGGAGGCGACGCGGTTGACGGCGTTGCCCGAGCCGTTGCCGGCATCGATGGTGACGTCGAGTTTTTCCTGGGCGAAGTAACCCTTGGACTTGGCCACCAGGAACAGCGCGGACGGGCCTTCGAAGCGCCAGTCCAGCTGGAATTTGATCTTGGTCTCTTGCGCGAAAGAGGACGATGCCGATACCAGGCCGAGCAACAGTGCCGCCGAGCAGCCGAGGAAGCGGAATGAACGCATGGGGAAGTCTCCCGAAAAGCGATTGAAAGAAAAAGAAGGTGGAAACCGCAATGCGCGCAACACCAAGGAGGAGATCGGCCGAGCAAAACGAACGGCTCGCGACGCATTCCGGTAATGCGGTTCCCACCGAAGTACAGGCTCAAGACTTGGCTTGCCGGCCCAGAAGGAGTCGCCGGCTCGCCGTACTGCATGCACTACGTTGCTGCTGTTGCCGGAGCCTGCCGCACGGGAAGGAAGACCGCCCGGCAGGCTCCTTTGAAGCGCCCCGTCGCCGGAGCGCTTCAATACTGCGCATCCGTCAGAAACGATGGCGAATGCCGACGCCGAAGGAAGTGGCGTTGCTTTGGGTCGAGATCTTGTCGTTCATGACGATCGCATACACGTCGGTGCGCTTGGACAGGAAATAGTCGTAGCCGACCGACGTGGTGTTGCGCGAGACGTCGCCGCTGGTGCTGGCCAGCAGGTCGCCGGTGCGCTTGGTGCGGGCGAAGCCGGCCAGGATCGAACCGTTGCCCACCGGCGCCGACAGGCCCACGCTGTAGACCTTGTCCTTGGCTTGCGGATTGCCGTTGGTGGTGTCCTTGCTGGACTGGAAGGTGCCGTACAGCTTGACCACCTTGAAGTCATAGGTGGCGCCGGCCATCCAGGTCTTCTGGCGGGTGATCGAGGCGAACGGCGCGGTGGCGTCGATGATGGCGCTGCCCGAGTTCGGGTTGCTGACCTGGGCGTCGAAGTACAGGCCGGTCAGGGCCAGGCCGCCGTTGAAGTACAGCGCGTTCACGCCGATGTTCTTCTTGCCGGTCTGGCCGGCGACTTCACCCAACTGGTAGTGCAGGTTGGCCTGCAGGCCGCCGAACTTGGGCGTGGTGTAGATGATTTCATTGCTCCAGCCGCTATCGGCCGCGTTGGCCTGGGTCCAGCTGCGGGCGCCGAAGTTGCCCGATGGCGTATAGACGTGCAGCACCAGCGGCGAGAAGGTGAAGGAGTCGCCGAACGGGTTGAACAGGACGGTCGGCAGGAAGCTTGGCGCCAGGCCGCGGCCCAGCATCACGCGGCCGTAGCTGCCGGCCAGCGCGATGTTGGCGTCGCGCGAGAACAGGTTGTCGCCGGCAAAGCGGCCATAGGCGCCGGTGTCGGTCTGGAAGAACGAGGTCAGGGCGAATTCCGCCTTCAGGCCGCCGCCGAGGTCTTCGGTGCCCTTGAAGCCGATCCACGAAGTGGTCAGGCCGCCGGAGCCGACCGATGCCTTGCCGCCGGTGTCGCCGCTGTTCTTCATGCTGCCGGCGAAGGCGTCGACCAGGCCGCTGATGGTGACGCTGGACTGCGCCATTGCGCTGCCGGCCACCAGGCAGGATGCCAAGGCCAGTGCCAAACGAGTTTTTTTCATTACGCTCCCCTGTTTAAAAAGACGCCGAACGGAATTGCCCGGCAAGTTCAGATCGTTCCACCGCAGGCGAACGGTGTTGCTGCTCTCCCGTTCCATTCGTCACTACGGATTCAGAACGGATGTTTAGCAGATATCGTGCCAATGCCATTTCGTTTGCTGGTGGAATTTCCTGCGCCTTTTCCGGGGCGGGACGCGCGTGGGCGCCATGCAGGCTGCGAGGCCGGTGCGTGCGCCGTGCCATGAATTAAAGATCCGGGCCGGTGCGGGCCTGGCTGTTTTCCCCAACAATAGCCGCTGTGGCGGGTTGCCAACGCGACCTCATTTTGTTGACAATGATTTTTTCCATTTGCAACAACTTGGTGCTTCGCATGCACTGGATTTGACGCAATGCACTAAAACCGGAGGAGCGCCGGTTATGCATGTGAATCAAGGTAACCCCGAAGAGCCGCGCCAATACTGGTCATCCGGGAGTTGTCATGAAGGCTTGCGCTTTGATTCTGTTAGAAAATATTGTCGACATTATTTTCGACGATTGTGGCGAATCATGATGCGAATGCGGCCCTGTCCGTATCATCGGGGCGGCAATGGGGCATGATTCGCCATGGGCACGGTGCCGAGCGCCGGTCGGCGATTCCGTGGGTGCTTGCCGGATATTGCTCTCGTGACCCGGCACTATTTATGCTAGAACCGACAACATCCACCGGCCTCGCATGGCGGGCCGCCTAACAACCCTGAGGAAACCGATCCGAACATGGAAGCCTATATCTTCGACTGGCTCAACCTGCTGCTGCGCTGGCTGCACGTCATCACGGCGATTGCCTGGATAGGCTCCTCCTTCTATTTCGTCTGGCTCGACAACAGCCTGGTCAAGCCCACCGATCCCGAACTGCAGGAAAAGGGCGTTGGGGGCGAGCTGTGGGCGGTGCACGGCGGCGGTTTCTACAACCCGCAGAAATACCTGCTGGCGCCCAAGGCGGTGCCCGAGCATCTGCACTGGTTCTATTGGGAGTCGTACAGCACCTGGCTGTCCGGTTTTGCGCTGTTCTCGCTGCTGTACCTGTTCAATGCCAACGTCTTCCTGGTGGACAAGAACGTGTTCGACATGTCGGGCTTCATGGCCGGCGGTACGGCGATCGCTTTCCTGGTCTTCAACTGGCTGATCTACGACGCCATCTGCAGCAGCATCGGCGACCGTCCCAATGGCGAGCGCCTGGCCAATATCCTGGTCGGGCTGCAGGTGGTCGTGTCGGTCTGGGCCGCCTGTCACCTGTTCTCGGGCCGCGCCGCGTTCCTGATCAGCGGCGCGTCGCTGGCGACCATCATGAGCGCCAACGTGCTGGTGTGGATCATTCCCGGGCAGCGCAAGATGGTGGCGGCCATGCGCGCCGGCCAGGCGCCCGATCCGATCCACGGCAAGCGCGGCAAGCAGCGCAGCGTGCACAATACCTACTTCACGCTGCCGGTGCTGTTCGCCATGCTGTCCAACCACTACAGCATGACCTACGCCGCGCCGCATAACTGGGTGGTGCTGCTGATGATCATGGCGGCGGGGGCGCTGATCCGGCAGTTCTTCGTGTTGCGCCACAAGGGGGTGAATAACTGGTGGTATCCGGGGGTGGCGGTGGCCTTGCTGCTGGCGGTGGCAATCGGCCTGAGTCCGATGATGCGCGGCAAGCCGGTGCCGGCGGCCTTGCATCATGCGGCAGAGGCGAAACCGGTTGCGGGCGATGGCGCTGAGACGGAGCCTGCGCCTGCAGGGACGGGCGGGGTGAGTTTCGCGCAGGTGCAGCAGGTGATCCAGGCGCGCTGCATCCAGTGCCATGCGGAGAAGTCTACGCTGATGCCGGTGCCGGGTAAGGGCGTCCTGCTCGATAGCCGCGAGCATATTGCACAGCATGCGCAGCAGATTTATCAGCAGGCGTATGTGGCCAAGAGCATGCCTTTGGGGAACATGACTCATATCACTGATGAGGAGCGGGCGGTGATTGGGAAGTGGTTTGAGGCGGGGGCGGCGACTAACTGAAGTTTTTTGTTTCTGGGTAGTCTGGTTTTGCTGCGTGTTGGTGCTCTGGCTTTATTACTTAGTCTCTCCGGTCGGAGGGGAGCGCCGGGGGCGGCCCGGCAGCCGCTCACTTTTCTTGTCTCGCCAAGAAAAGTAAGCAAAAGAAGGCGACCGCAACTACCCAGCCCCTTCGGGGGCCCCGGCGGAGCGGGCAAAAAAATGGGCAATGCAGAGTCGCTTCGCTCCGACTGCCTTGCTGATCCATTTTTTTGCCCGCTCCGCCGGCTGGTTAGATGCGGACTTCTGGTCCGGCTCGCCTTCGGCATCGCGGTGCTTGCTGCTCGCCTGCGGCTTCGGTGTTGTGGCTCGCTATCTTGCTTTCTGCGTCATCCTGACGAAGTCAGGATTCAGTGTCATTCGTTGTGCATCAAGGAAAAAACGCCGGCATCTGCCGGCGTTTTTATTTCTGCTTGAATCAGCGTGAATCAACCCGCCTGATACGGATGCACCTTCTTCCAATGCTCCGCAATATCGATGCGCCGGCAGATCCATACGTGCTCATGCGATTGCACGTAGTCCAGGAAACGCTGCAGCGCGCGGAAGCGGCCCGGGCGTCCCAGCAGGCGGCAGTGCATGCCGATCGACAGCATCTTGGGCGATTCCTCGCCTTCTTCGTATAGCACATCGAAGCTGTCTTTCAGGTACTGGTAGAAGTGCTCGCCGGTGTTGAAGCCTTGCGGGGTGGCGAAGCGCATGTCGTTGGAGTCCAGCGTGTACGGCACTACCAGGTGCGCTTGCGCGTTGCCGTCGCTGGTCTGGACCTGGGTCCAGAACGGCAGGTCGTCGCCGTAGTAGTCGGAGTCGTAGGCGAAGCCGCCGTGTTCGACCACCAACTGGCGGGTGTTGGGCGAGTCGCGGCCGGTGTACCAGCCTTGCGGAGCGGCGCCGGTCAGTTCGCGGAAGATCTTCACCGCCTCGCGCATGTGGGCGCGTTCGGTGTCGATGTCGATGCTCTGGTAGTGGATCCAGCGCAGGCCGTGGCAGGCGATTTCGTGGCCGAGTTCGATGAAGGCTTGGGTCACGTCCGGGCAGCGCTGCAAGGCCATGGCCACGCCGAATACCGTCAGCGGCAGGCCGCGTTTCTCGAACTCGCGCAGGATGCGCCATACGCCCGCGCGCGAGCCGTATTCGTAGATCGATTCCATCGACATGTGGCGCGCCGGATAGGCGGCGGCGCCGACGATTTCGGAGAGGAACTGTTCGGAGGCGGGGTCGCCGTGCAGCACGCAGTTCTCGCCGCCTTCTTCGTAATTCAGCACGAACTGCAGGGCCACGCGCGCCTGGCCGGGCCATTGCGCATGCGGCGGGTTGCGGCCGTAGCCGGCCAGGTCGCGGGGGTAGTTTGCTTGCAAAGACATGTTGTTCAATCAGGTTGCGGTGAAAATCGCGCGGCCTTGCGGACAGTGGAGCTGCCCGGCGCCCGGCCGCAGGGGAAACCTACAGTCCCTTG
Organism: Herbaspirillum sp. SJZ099; assembly: GCF_007828355.1. Taxonomy (NCBI): domain Bacteria; kingdom Pseudomonadati; phylum Pseudomonadota; class Betaproteobacteria; order Burkholderiales; family Oxalobacteraceae; genus Herbaspirillum; species Herbaspirillum sp. SJZ099. The sequence goes on from NZ_VIUO01000002.1 coordinate 415,254, forward strand.
CCGAGCACGGCGCGCAGGTCGAACTGGTCGTCCGCGTCGGGGCGCACCCGATCCTCGCACAAATGCAAGTGATGTGCCATATGTTCCTGGGCGGCTTCGACGTCGCCGCTCTCCAGCGCTTCCAGCACGGTTTCGTGTTCGTCGAAGGAGCAGGCGTTGTGGCCCGGCGCTTCGGTCTTGGCGATCATCAGCGTGGTGCGCGAAACCAGCTTGCGCAAGGTGTCCACCAGCAGCGCATTGCCGGTCAGTTCGGCTAGCGCCAGGTGGAACTGCGCCGACAGGCGGATCCAGCGCGGCCGGTCGCCGGTCAGGTAAGACTCGCGCTCTTCCTCCACCATGCGCCGCAATCCGGCGATCTGGCGGGCGCCGGCTTCGCGCCCGACTTTTTCCAGCACGGCGTGTTCGAGGATATTGCGCAGTTCGAACATGTCGCGCACCTCGGCATGCGAGGGGCTGGCGATGAAGGCGCCGCGGTTGGCCTCAAGATCCACCATGCCTTCGGTGGCCAGGCGCGAGAGCACCTTGCGCACGGTGTGGCGCGCCGTATCGTAGATCTGGCAGAGCGTCTGCTCGGTCAGCTTGGTCCGCGGCGGCAGGCGGTGTTCCATGATGGCGTCGTAGATGTCCTGGTACATGCGTTCCTCGACGGCCATGGACGATTCGCGGTCGCGCGTGGAGACGGCGGCGCGGGTCTGGACGGTGGCCGCTGCGCGGCCGGATTTGCTGGCTTTGTTCATGATGCTCATGCTTTCGATGAAGATCCTGTTCCTGCGGATGCCGGGCATGTCTTGGCGCAGATCGTCGACAATCACGGAAAATATTTGCAACAAAACGGAGCTATTTTGCACCAAAAAGAGCGCCATCCGCTTTTCTTTGGTTCATCCTGGGCCAGCCGTTGATGCTGCGGCGCAGCGCAAAATCTCCGTTTCCTTGAGGTCGGCCGCAACAAGCCAAATACCGCTTGCCTCAACAGCCCAGGCTTGCGTACGGCCTTTGCGGCGCAAAGGATTGTCGCCAATCTACATACTGATTCCCGGCAATATTTCTGGCCGATGTGGTCGTTTTCGGATTGCGGTTCCAGACAATCCATTCGCCAATCCGGCTCAGGACTTCCATGATGCAAGAAGCGTGCTTGATGTGCACGGGCCGCTTGGCGACCGTGCGGGAGGGGGCTTGGGAATGGGAGTGCGCCCGGCGCGGCGGCCGGGCGGGAAGGCAAAAATCCTAGTTGACGGCGGCGTACTGCTCCAGTTCCTGCAGCAGCACGGCCTTGTCTTCCTCGGGCAGGAAGCAGGCTTCGATGCCGTTGCGCGCCAGTTGCAGGACCTGTTCGCGGCTCAAGTCGAGCGCGCCGGCCACGGCCTGGTAGTTGGCGGTCATGTAGCCGCCGAAATAGGCCGGGTCGTCCGAATTGACCGTGACGGCCAGGCCGGCATCCAGCAGGCGCGCCAGGTTGTGCTCGGCCATGTCCTTCACCACGCACAGCTTGAGGTTGGACAACGGGCATACCGTCAGCGGGATGCGCTCTTGCGCCAGGCGCTTCATCAGCGCCGGGTCTTCCTCGCTGCGCACGCCGTGGTCGATGCGTTCCACCTTCAGCACATCGAGCGCACCGGTCACATAGGCCGCCGGGCCTTCCTCGCCGGCGTGGGCCACCAGGCGAAAACCCAGTTCGCGGCAGCGCGCGTAGACGCGCGCGAACTTTTCCGGCGGGTTGCCGCGCTCGGAAGAATCCAGTCCGATGCCGCTCCACAGGTCCTGGTACTGGTCGCGCAGCGGCAACGCCGCTTCCAGCGTGGCGAAGGCGTCTTCTTCCGAGAGGTGGCGCAGGAAGGACATGATCATGGCGCTGCCGAAGCCGTCGCGGCGGCGCGCATCGCGCAGCGCCGCGGCAATGCCGGCGAATACGGTGGCGATCGGGATGCCGCGTTCGGTATGGGTCTGCGGATCGAAGAAGATCTCGGCATGGCGCACGTTGTCGGCTTGCGCGCGCGCGATGTAGGCGGCGGTCATGTCGTAGAAGTCCTGCTCGGTGCGCAGGACGTCGGCGCCGGCGTAATACAGGTCGAGGAAGGATTGCAGGTCGCTGAAGTCATAGGCCGCGCGCAGGTCTTCGACCGAGGCGTAAGGCAGCGCGACCTGGTTGCGCTGGGCCAGCGCGAACATCAGCTCGGGTTCCAGCGTGCCTTCGATGTGCAGGTGCAGTTCGGTTTTCGGCATGCCGGCGATAAAGGCTGCAAGCGCCTTGCCCGACGCGGATGGAGAAGTGACTGCTGAGTTCATGGCTGACTACCCTTTAAGAATGGCGAGAACGATGGGAGCGCCAAGGATATCCGCTCCCGAATCTGACATTATCACGCAAATCCCATACCGGGCCTACCCGGCCACGGCCGGGACTGAACCTTATCGCAGCCGCATGCTCTGAACAGCAAGTCGCCAGGGTGGGCCGATATCGAATGTGAAAGCGATGTAAAAATTCGATGAAAACGCTTGGCTGGCGGCAAAGCATGTTTAAATGCAAACCTTCATGGGGGGAAATGCATGCGCAAGACGATTCAGGGTTCGTTGCAATTGCTGGTGTGTACAACGGTGCTGGCCGGCATGTCCGGTTGCGCCTGGATGCCGTGGGCGGCGAAGGAAGATCCGACGGTGGTGCCGTTCAAGACCATCATGAGCGGTTCCTACCAGGGCTTCCTCAAGAATTGGGACGACAGCCGGCAGCCGGTTTTCTGCGCGCTGATCCGCAGCCGCGCCGAGTGGGACCAATGGATGGCGCCGGCGCCGGTGATGGGGGACAAGCGGCCGGCCGGCCCCTCGGGCGCGCATTTCGACACCAAGCAATACCTGCTGGTGGCCCGCACCATGCAAGCCCCCGATGCCGCCGAGCGCCCGCATGTGTTCACGCCGCTGTCGGTCACGCTGCGCGACGGCGCGTTGCGGGTCAATTACCTATATCGCATGCCGGCCTCCGGCGCTTCCTACCGCATCAAGGACTATCTGATGCTGGCCATTCCCAAGGAACGCTACACCACCGGGCCGGTGGTATTCTACGAAAACGACCGCAAGGTGTGCCAGCTGGATCGCTGAACGCAGCGAACGTAAAAAAAGCCGGAAGCGCGCAAAACGCTCCCGGCTTTTTCATGCGCCGATGCGGGATCAGGCGCCCTGGGTCATGCCGATGAACTGCTGCAGTTCCGGCGTCTGCGGACGGGTGAACAGCTCTTCCGGCGGACCGACCTCATGCACCTTGCCCTGGTGCATGAAGACCACGCGGTCGCACACCTCGCGCGCGAAGCGCATCTCGTGCGTCACCATCAGCAGGGTCATGCCTTCCTTGGCCAGGCTGCGCACCACGGCCAGCACTTCGTTGACCAGTTCCGGATCCAGCGCCGAGGTGATCTCGTCGCACAGCAGCGCCTGCGGCTCCATCGACAGCGCGCGGGCGATCGCCACGCGCTGCTGCTGGCCGCCGGAGAGCATGTCCGGGAACTCGTCGAACTTGTGGCCGAGGCCGACCTTTTCCAGGTTGGCCTTGGCCGTGACCATGGCTTCGGCTTCCGAGGTGCCCTTGACGATCATCGGCGCGATCATCACGTTGCGGCCCACCGAGAGGTGCGGGAACAGGTTGAACTGCTGGAAGATCATGCCGACCTTCAGGCGCAGGTTGCGCAACTCCAGTTCGGAAGCGCCCAGCTTGGCGCCGGCCACGCTGATGTTGCCCTCGTCGATGGTTTCCAGGCCGTTGATGCAGCGCAGGAGGGTGGACTTGCCCGAGCCGCTCTTGCCGATGATGGCGATCACCTCGCCGGGTTCCACGTCCAGGCTGATGCCTTTGAGGACCTCGTTGTCGCCGAAGCGTTTCTTGACGTTGTCAATGGCGATGAGCGGCATTGTATTTCCTTTCTAAAGACTGGCTGTACTTGGACAGCGGCCAGCAAAGCACGAAGTAGAAGAGGCCCACGATGGCAAACACCGTGAAGGGGCGGAAGGTGGCATTGGTGATCACCGAGCCGGCCTTGGACAATTCGATGAAGCCGATGATGGAAGTCACCGCGGTCGATTTGATGATCTGCACGCCGAAGCCCACGGTGGGCGCGATGGCGATGCGCAAGGCCTGCGGCAGCACGATGTGGCGCATCTGCTGGAAGTAGTTCATGGCCAGCACCGACGACGCCTCCCACTGGCCCTTGGGAATCGCTTCCACGCAGCCGCGCCAGATCTCGGCCAGGTAGGACGCGCTCCAGAAGGTCAGCGCCAGGCCGGCCGCCAGCCAGGCCGGCACTTCCACGCCGAACAGGGCGATCCCGAAGAACACCAGGAACAGTTGCATCAGCAGCGGCGTGCCCTGGAACAGTTCGATATACAGGCGGGCGATCTGGCGCAGCCAGTTCTGGCGCGAGGTGCGCATGAACAGGATGATCAGGCCCAGCGTGCCGCCCAGCACGAAGGTGACCAGCGACAGGACGATGGTCCAGCGCCACGCCAGCATCAGGTTGCGGACGATGTCCCAGGTGGTGAAAGAGATCATGCGTTCCTCCGGGCGGTGATGAAGTATTGGCCGATCAGGCGCAACAGCTGGCGCAGCAGGATCGCCAGCACCAGGTAGATCAGGGTGGCCACGATGTAGGCCTCGAAGGCGCGGAAGTTGCGGCCCTGGATGAAGTTGGCGGCGAACGACAGTTCTTCCACCGCGATCTGCGAGCACACGGCCGAACCCAGCATCACGATCACCACCTGCGAAGACAGTGCCGGCCAGATCTTTTGCAGCGCCGGGCGCAGGATGATGTAGCGGAAAATCTGCATGCGCGACATCGACAGCGAGGCCGCCGCCTCGATCTGCCCGCGGGAAACGGCCTGCACGCCGGCGCGGATGATCTCGGTGCTGTAGGCGCCGAGGTTGATCACCATCGCCAGGATGGCGGCCTGGATTTCGCTGATGTGGATATTGAGCGAAGGCAGGCCGAAGAAAATGAAGAACAGCTGCACCAGGAAGGGCGTATTGCGGATGATCTCGACATAGCCGCTGACGATGGGCTTGAGCCATGCCGGCCCTTGCGTGCGCGCCCAGGCGCCGAAGATGCCGACCGCGATGCCCAGCACGCCGCCGATGGCGATCAGTTCGATCGTCGTCAGCACGCCTTTGACGATGACGTCGCCGTAGTCGAAGGTTGATAGGAAATCGAATTGATAGGCCATGATGTCGTGTTTGCCCTGCCTCAGTGTTGCTGGGATTGCCGCGCGATGTTGCCGTCGCGGCGCCCTGGTGGTCCGCCTGCCCCCATTGCTGCTGTTGCCCGCATCGCCGGCGCCAGGCGAAATCGCGCCGGCGATGCGTTATTGCTTTAACTCAACCCAGCAAGTTACAGGCCAGCCGGCAGCGGCAGGCCCAGCCACTTCTGCGAGATGGCGTTCAGGCTGCCATCCTTCTTGGCTTCGGCCAGGATGGCGTCGACCTTGTCCTGCAGCTTCTTCTCGCCCTTGTTCAGGCCGATGAAGCACGGCGAATCCTTGATCAGGAACTTGGTTTCAGGCTTCTTGGGCGGGTTCTTGGCGATGATGGCCGCGGCCACCACGTTGCCGGTCGCCACCAGTTGCACCTGGCCCGAGAGGAAGGAGCTGATGGTGCTGTTGTTGTCCTCGTAGCGCTTGACGGTGGCATTGGCCGGGATGATCTTGGTCAGTTCCAGGTCTTCCACCGAGCCGCGGGTCACCGCCACGGTCTTGCCGGCCAGGTCGGCCGCGCTCTTGACCGGCAGGTCGGCCGGGCCGAACACGCCGTTGAAGAACGGCGCGTAGGCGGAGGTGAAATCGATCACCTTTTCACGTTCGGGGTTCTTGCCCATGCTGGAGATCACCAGCTCCACCTTCCTGGTAGTCAGGTAAGGAATGCGGTTGGCGCTGGACACCGGAATCAGCTCGACCTTCACGCCCATTTTCTTGGCGATCAGGTTGGCCACGTCGATGTCGAAACCCTGCGGCTTGAGGTCGGCATCGACCGAGCCGAACGGCGGGAAGTCCGCCGGCACGGCCACGCGCAGCGTGCCGTTCTTCTGGATATCGTCCAGCGCGTCGGCGCGCGCGGCGCTGGCGGAGAACATCATGGCGCCGGCCATCAGGCCGATCAGGAGTTTGGATAATTTCATGGCAGTTTCCCTTTACTTGACGACGTTGATGAGCGGCCCTCTCACTGCGGCCTTTTGGATGGATGACGTTGAGACATGATGTCGGTGACGGCTGCCGTCTTCACGGCCCCTTCGTGCGACACCGGCGCCAGCGCCTGCCGCAGCGGTTCCAGCGGATCGCTGCTGCGCACCTGGTTCAGCCCGGATTCAACATGCTGCAGGTGGACCTGCATCAGTTGTTCCGCTTGTTCCAGATCGCCGCGTTCCAGCGCCTCGACGATCAGCACATGTTCCGCACATGAATCCTCCGCCTGCTCCGACGACTGGTGCAGCATGGCCGTCAGGGTGGTGCGCGCGGTCAGGTCGCGCAGCGTTTCCGACAACAGCGAGTTGCCCAGGCATTCGCACAGGCAGACGTGGAAGTCGCCCAGCAGGTAGCTGCGCGCACCGACGTCGGCGCCGGCGATGGCCGCCTCTTCACGCGCGATGTGCTCGCGCAGCTGCTCCACCGCGGCCTGCTGGATCGGCCGCAGGCGTGCCTGGCGCAACAGGCCGAGCTCGATCACGCGGCGCGCCTCGAAGGCTTCGCGCGCTTCTTCCGGCGTCGGCTCGATCACGAACCAGCCGCGCCGCGCGCTGACCGTGACGATGCCGCGCGCCATCAGCCGCATCAGCGCCTCGCGCACCAGGGTGCGCGACACGCCGAACAGGTCGGCCAACTGCTGCTCGCCCAGGCGGGTGCCCGGCGCAAGCTGCTTGGCCAGGATCGCTTCGGTGATGCGGATCGCGATCTGGGAAGAAGACTTGACGGAAGGATTTGTGCCCATGTCCACTCATCAGCAAGTTGCGTGCCACACTGATATACAAGATTGGAATACAAAACTGCGCGACGATTATTGGCAGCGAAAGCCTTGCGTGACAAGGGTTTTCGGACAGTCATGCATGTGCGGTCGCACAAAAATTGCAGAGGGGAAAGGCGGCAATGCAGATCGGCAATGCCTGGGATATGGGCACGTGGCGCCTTCTGGTGCCTTCTGGTGCGCGCCCGCCGCGATGGCATGCACCGTCTTTGTGCGGTGCTTCAGGGACGGAAGATGGGGCGAGGAGGCAATGAAAGCCGGCTTTCCCGTCGCGGGAAGAACGGCCCGGTTCAGCCTGGAATGCCCAGCCGCCTGCCCGCCAGCCGGTATTCTTCATGGAGTTGCTCGACGATCTGCGCCGCCGGCAGGATGGCCGAGATGGCGCCGATGCCCTGGCCGCTGCCCCAGATGTCCTTCCAGCGCCTGGGCTTGCCGAAATCCATCGCTTGCTTGTCTTCCTTGTCCAGGTGGTCCGGATCGAGCCCGGCGGCGCGGATGCTGGGCTTGAGGTAATTGCCGGGAACCCCGGAGAAATGCGGCGTATACAAAATGTCATCGGCAGTGCCGTCGACGATCATCTGCTTGTGCAGCGGCGCGGCCGAGGATTCTTCCGAGGCGATGAAACGCGTGCCCATATAGGCCAGGTCGCAGCCCAGGGCCTGCGCCGCCAGGATGCCCTGGCCGTGGCCGATGGCGCCGGCCAGCACCAGCAGGCCGTCGAAGATGGCGCGCACTTCGGAGGCCAGCGCGAACGGGCTCAAGGCGCCGGCATGGCCGCCGGCGCCGGCGCAGACCAGGATCAGGCCATCCACGCCGGCGCCGATCGCCTTCTTCGCATGGCGCAGCGTGGTGACATCGTGCAGCACGATGCCGCCATAGGCGTGCACCTGTTCCACCACCCGGTCGGGCGCACGCAGGGAGGTGATCACGATCGGCACGCGATGGCGCACGCAGGTGGCGAGGTCGTCTTCCAGGCGCGGGTTGGACTGGTGCACGATCAGGTTGACCGCATAAGGCGCCACCAGCGCCTGCGGGTACTGGCGCCGGTAGGCGGCGAGCCCTTCGGCGATGTCGGTCAGCCAGGTCTCCAGCGCTTCCTGCGGCCGGGCGTTGAGCGCCGGGAAGGAGCCGACCACGCCGGCGCAGCATTGGGCGATCACCAGCGCCGGATTGGACACCAGGAACATCGGCGAACCGATCACGGGCAGGCGCAGGCGGCCCGGCAGGGCGGCGGGCGAAGGGAGCAGCAGTTCAGTCATGGCGCGATAGGGAAAAGTCATTTCTTGCCGAAAGCGGCGATGCGCTCCTGCATGTCCGGCCCTTTGCCGGCGTTGCGGAACACTTCATGCGCCAGCCCGGCTTGCAGCGGCAGGCCATCGGTTTCCAGCAGCAGGCGCTTGTTGGCGCGATGCGAGAACCAGGAACCGGCCAGCAGTTCGCGCGCCAATGCGTCGACATCGGCGTCGAACTCCTCATCGGCGAAGCAGAAATTGGCCAGGCCGAGCGCGGCCGCCTGGGCGCCGGAATAGGTGCGGCCCAGCAGCATCATCTCTTTCGCGCGAGCTTCGCCGACCCGGCGCGGCAGGCGCTGGCTCATGCCCCACAGCGGCGTCAGGGCCCACTTGGCATGGGTGTCGGCGAACCTGGCCGACTGCGCGGCGGCGATCAGGTCGCCCGCCAGCGCCAGCTCCAGCGCACCGGTGTAGCAGTGGCCATGCACGGCCACGATCACCGGTTGCGGCAGGCGTGCCAGGCGATCGATGGTGTGCGCCTGCAAATGCGGCCGCGGCAACGGCTGGCCGGCGGCGAGGTCGCGCAGATCGTTGCCGGCCGAGAAGCAGCGGCCGGCGCCGCGCAGCAGCACTGCGCCGATGGTGTCGGTCTGCTGCTCCAGCGCCGCCACGTGTTCGTGCAGTTCGAGGAACATCTGCACGGTGAGCGCATTCATCTTTTCCGGACGGTTCAGCGTCAGCGTGCAAAGGCCGTCGCGATCCTCGCGCAGGACCTGGGCGCTCATGGCTGTGCCGCCTGCGAGGATTGTTCCTGCTGCTGGCGCGCGCCTTCATGGGTGAGCACCAGCACGTCGCTGTCGCCTTCCTGCGCCACTTCGCCGCGCTGGTTGCGCAGGCGGAAGCGTCGCCCCAGCTTGCCGCTGCGGCCGCTCTTGCCGGGTTCGACCGAAAGGATCTCCAGTTCCAGATGCACCGTGTCGCCGACCACGATGGGCTGCTTGAAATTCCACTCGCGCAGGCCCAGCATGGCGATCACCGATTGCTCGAAGATGCCGATCTGGTGCAGCATCCCGGTACAGATCGCAATGCCCAGCGTGCCGTGCACCAGGCGCTGGCCGTAACGCGTGCCGCGGGCGAATTCGGCGTCGGCGTGGATCGGGTTCCAGTCGCCCGAGATCATCGAGAACATGGTCAGGTCGGCCTCGGTGATGGTGCGCCCGCTGCTGGTGAAGATCTGGCCGGGCTTGAAGTCTTCCAGGTAATACGAACTCATCGTTTGCTCCGAAAAGGGTCAGGCTGTCTGGGCCAGTTGTTGCAGCGCCATGTCGCGCAGTTTCACGCGCTGGATCTTGGTGCCGTTGGAACTCTGCGTGGTGGGGAATTCGTCGACCAGCCAGATGCGCGCCGGCACCTTGAAGGCGGCCAGCGCGGCCGCCGCGGCGCGCACCATCTCTTGCTCCGCCGGCCGGCTGCCGGGCGCGGCGATGACGAAGGCCACCGGCCGCGCCTGGTTGGCGATGTCGACCGCCACCACCTGCACATCGGCCACGCCGGGCACGGTCTTGATCACATCCTCGATTTCCACCGGGCTGACCAGGTAGCCGCCCAGGCGCATGGCGTCGCCCTGGCGGGTCTGGTAGACGAAGCTGCCATCCTCGCGCAGGTAGCCGACGTCGCCGGTACGGAAGAAGCCCTCGCCATCGATGGCCTTGGCAGTGGCTTCCGGGTTGTTGAGGTAGCCGATGAAATTGGTGTCGCTGCGGATCTCGATGGCGCCGCTGCGGCCGACCGGCAGCAGTTCGCCGCTGTCGATATCGCGGATGCGCACCTCGGCGCCGAGGCCGTGGCTGGCCGGCATGCCGCCGCCCTTGATGCGTTCCTCCAGGGGCAGCGCGCGCTGCTGCAGCGAGAACAGCGCCTGCACTTCGGAGGAGCCGTACAGGCCGATCATCGGAATGCCGCGCGCCCAGGCCGCTTGCGTATATTCGACGATGCCGGGATGGAAGCAGGCGAAACCGAACACGCGCGCGCTGGGGAAGGGCCGCTCGCCTTCGCCGTTCTCGATGATGCGGCGGAACATCTCGTCGCTGCCGAACACATGCGTGGCATGGTGCTGCCTGATCAGCCGCGCCGCGCCGGGACCGTCGAAGGTATCCATCACCACGATGGGTTTGCCCGCGGCAAACGCCGCCATCGTCGCGTTGAAACCGAACACGCCGGCAAACGGCAGCGCCGCCAGCAGGCGCACGCCTTCTTCCGTGAAGCCGTAGGCCGGGGCCACGCGCTGGCTGTGGAGGGTCACCGTGCGCTGCGGATGCAACACCAGCTTGGGGCCGGAGGTGGTGCCCGAGGTGGTGAACAGGATGCTGTGGGCGTCGGGCGAGGAGACGTCCGGCACATCGGCGTGCGGCAGCCCGGCCAGATCGAAGGCGACGGTGGGTTTGCCCAGTACTTCGGACGGTATGGCGCCATCGGCGGCGCCGGCGGCGTCGACCACGACCACCTTCTTCACGGTGCGGGCCGATTCGGCCGGCACGTCGCGCAGCACAGCGGGAAAGTCGATCTTGCGGAAGTTCAGCTGCAGCACCAGCATGCAGGCTTGCGAACGCTCCAGGATGTAGGCCAGCTCGTGCGAACGGTAGCGCGTGTTGACCGTCATCATGGCCGCGCCGATCCTGGCCAGGCCGAAGTACATCGCCAGCCATTCCATGCGGTTGACCAGCCAGACCGCCACGCGGTCGCCGGGGCCGATGCCCTGCTGCTGCAGCCAGGCCGCGGTGCGCCCGGCCATGCGGTCGAATTCGCGGTAGGTGATGTGGCGCTCGCCATCGATGAAGGCGACCGCATCGCCGCGTTCGGCGACATTGCGCGCCAGCAGCGCGGGCATGGTGAGGAGAAGGTCGGTAGCGGGCATGTCAGTACAGCTCCATCAGTTTCGCGTTGTCGTTGAGTTCCTCGGGCAGCGCCTCTCGGATGATGGCGCCGGACTTCATCACCACCACGCGGTCCGAGATCTTCAGGGCTTCTTTCACGTTCTGCTCCACCAGCAGGATGGCCATGCCGCCGCCTTCTTTCGTGCGTTGCAGTTCCCGGATCGGCTGCAGCAGATCCTGGAACAGCTTGGGCGCCAGGCCGATGGAAGGTTCGTCCATCAGCAGGCAGCGCGGGCGCGAGAGCAATGCGCGCCCGATCGACACCATCTGCTGCTGGCCGCCGGAGAGGTTGCCGGCGCGGCGCTCGTAGAACTGCTTCAAGGCCGGCAGCACCGACATCACCCAATCCAGCCGCGCCGCGCGTTCGCCCGCGGGGACGCCGGCCGACCACAGGCCCATCTTCATGGTCTCGGCCACCGTCAGGCCGGGGAAGATGCCGCGGCCTTCCGGCACCAGCGAGATGCCGGCGGCGGTCAGGCGGCGCGGCTCCACGGTTTCCAGCGTCCGGCCGTCCAGCAGGATCTGGCCTGCCTGGCGCTGCACCAGGCCGAACAGGGTCTTGAGCAGCGTCGATTTGCCGGCGCCGTTATGGCCGATCAGGCACAGTACCTCGGCCGGACGCAAGCCGAAGTCGAAATCGCGCAGCACCGGGCGGCCGCCATAGCCGACGACCAGGCCGCGCGTTTCCAGCACCAGCGGCTGCGGTTCGTTATTGGGTTGCGCGCTCATGTGTTCTGGTCTCCGAAATAAATGGCCGCCAGGTGCGGATCCTTGAGCACCACATCGGGCAGGCCGTCGGCCAGCAGCTTGCCCTGGTCGAGGAAGGCGATGCGGTCTGAAATGCCGACCACGATGTCGAGGTTGTGTTCGATGATGCACACCGTCACGCCCTTCTTCACCTCGGTGCGCAGCAGGTCGAGGAACAGTTCGTAGGAACTGCGATCCAGGCCCGAGGCCGGTTCGTCGAGCAGCCAGATGTTGGCCTCGGCGGCCATGATGCGCGCCATGCTGAGAAACTTGCGCTCGGCATAGGCCAGGTCGATGGCGCGCGTGTGCGCCTTGGCCGCCAGGCCGGTGCGCTTGAGGATGGCCTGCACCTTCTCGCGCCGCCGGTTGCGCGCGGCGCGCCCGCCCGGCTGCCAGATCCAGGAAGTCGGCTCCATCACGGTCAGCACGTTTTCTTCCACCGTCATATGGTTGAACAGGCGCAGGTCCTGGAAGGTGCGGGCGATGCCCATGCGGCTGATCTGGAAATGCTTCTTGCCGAGCACCGACTGGCCGCGCCACAGGATGTCGCCCGATTCCGGCACCAGGTGGCCGGTGATCTGGTTGAACAGCGTGGTCTTGCCGGCGCCGTTGGGGCCGACCAGCGTGGTCACGATGCCGGCGCGCAAATCCAGCGAGACATCGTTGGTGACCTTCAGCCCGCCGAAGCTCTTGTTCAGGTTGCGGATCGACAGCAGCACTTCCCCGCCCGGATTCTGGCCGGCGGCCTGCAGCGCGCCGCGGTCGTGTTCGATGATGGCGTTCATGCGGCTTGCTCCTTGGTAGCGCGCGGTTTGCCGGAGCCGACGATGCCGCCCGGCCGGTAGATCATCAGCAGCACCATCGCCAGCCCGTAGGCGATCTGCTGGATCGAGCCGATCTCGGTCTGCGGCAGGAAGGACATATAGCTGAACACGCCCGGCAGCAGCATCAGCAGCACGGTGCCCACGATCGGCCCGAGCAGCGTTCCGGTGCCGCCGATGATGACCATCGCCATCAGCAGCACGGAAGTGTCCAGCATGAAGCTCTCGACGTTGATGAAGCCCATGTAGAACGCGTACAGCGCGCCGGCCACCGCCGCCAGCATGGCCGAGATCACCACCGACATGGTCTTGATGACGGCCACGTTCTTGCCGAAGGCGTGCGCCGCCGATTCGCTGTCGCGGATGGCCTTGAGGTTGCGGCCGAAGGAGGACCGCAGCAGCACGCTGGTGACCAGCAGCACCGGGATCAGGCAGCACACCGCCAGCAGCAGGAACTGCACCGGGTCGACCACGGCATGGCCGAAGATGTCGGCTGGCGGGATGCCGATCATGCCGCCCAGGCCGCCGGTGACCGACTTCCATTCGGAAAACACCGTCACGCCCAGCACCTGCAGGCCCAGCGAAGCGGCCACGAAGTATTCGCCGCGCACGCGCAGCGCCGGCAATGCCAGCACCAGCGACAGCAGCCCGGCCACCGCCATCGCCACCGGGATCACCAGGAAGATGGAAGCGCTCACATTCAGCGCGAAATACGCCGCGCTGTAGGCGCCTACACCGAAGAAGATGGCATGCGCGATCGAGAAGATCCCGGCGTAACCCATGATGAAATTGAGGGTGATCGCCAGCACCGCGTTGATGCACATGAGGGTGGCGAGATTAAGGATATAGGCAAGCATGGCAACCTCAGCTGGCAGTGGCCCGGCCGAAGAAACCGGAAGGGCGGAACAGGATGAACAGGAACAGCACGATGAAGGTAATGGCTTCGCTCCACTGCGGCTCGAACCAGGCCAGCGCCAGGTTTTCGGCCAGCCCCAGCAGCAGGCCGGCGCAGGCCGCGCCGCGCAGGCTGCCGACGCCGCCGACGATGGTGGCGGCCAGGCTGATGAGCATGACGTGGTGGCCGATGGCCGGGTTCAGCCCGGAGCCGGCCGCCGACAGCAGCGCTGCCGGCACCACCAGCAACGAGCCCAGCGCGAACACCGTCATCGACAGGCGCCGCGGCGACAGGCCGTAGGCGCGTACCAGCTCGGGATTTTCCGACAGCGCGCGCATGGCCATGCCGGTATGGGTGCGCATCAGGAACAGTTGCAGCGCAAAGAAAAACACCAGCGCGATGACGATGGCGATGCCGGCCAGCGGCGAGACGAACAGGCCGGGCAGCATTTCGACGCTGCGCGAGAGCGGCGTATTGACCGACACGAAGCTGCGCCCGAACAGCATTCCGCACAGGTTCTGCACCACGATGCCCACCCCGAAGGAGGCGACGAAGACGGTGAAGAAGGAGCCTTCATGTTTCTGGATCGGCACGTAGACGAAGCGGTTCAGCGCCAGGCCGAACAGGATCGCCGCCGCGCAGGCGCCCAGCACCGCGACCGTCCAGTGCAGCTGCATGATCGCCAGCAGGTCGTAGAACACGTAGGCGGCGATGGTGAAGGTCGAGCCGTGCGCGAAATGGAAGATGCGGGTGGAGCCGAAGATCAGCGAAAAGCCGACCGCGATCAGCGCATACAGCGCGCCTACCTGCACCCCGTTGATCAATAGCTGTAGCAGCAGCATGTCTTTGTCCTTGCGCCGCCGTCCCGCATGCGCGGGCCGGCGGCATCATTGCATCCGAAGCGGAATGGCCCCGCTCACCTGGCCGCGGCGCTGACCACCTTGCCGCCCTTGCCGTCGATCTCGTTGATTTGCATCGGCATGGTCACGGTGCCGTTTTCGGCGAAGCTCACCTTGCCGCCGACCAGGTCGAAGGTCTTGGTCTCGATGCGCTGCTTCAACAGGTTCTCGCCGGTGATCGGCTGGCCCTTCTTGACCAGCTGCTGCGCCAGCAGGCCGAACATGCGCACCGCGTTGTAGTAGTTGGCGATGTAGGCGGTCGGCATCTTGTTGTACTTCTTCTTGTAGTCGTCGACGAAGCGCTTGGTCACCGGGTCCTGCGAATTCCAGTCGATGTTCTGCGAGGTATAGAGCGAACCGGCGGCCTCGGGCTGGGCATTGATCTCGGGGATCGAGAAGGCGGTATAGCTGGCCAGCTGCTGCTTGATGCCGTTGTCGCGGAACTGCTTGACGATCTGCGACTGTTGCGAGCCGTAGGAGGCGATGTAGATCACGTCCGGGTTGGCCGCGCGCACGCGCGCGGCGATGCCGCCGAATTGCTGCGCCGTGGCGGGGACCGACAGCGCCTCGGCCAGCTTGCCGCCGGCGGCCGGCAGCGCGCTTTCCATTTCCTTGCGGATGGCTTGCCCGAGCGGGTCGTCGATATAGACCAGCACGAAGTTCTTCATCTTGCGCTCGTTGACCAGGTAAGGAATGATGGCGCGCACTTCATAGTTGGCCAGCGGGATGATGTTCCAGAAGTAGGGGCCCAGTTCCGCCAGGTCGGGGCCGACGCCGCCGCCATTGACCGCCACCGTCCTGGTGCGGGTGGCGATGGTGGAGATCGCCTTGGAGACGCCGGTGAACGCCGACAGCACGTACGGCACCTTCTGCACGTTGACCAGCTTGTTCATGCCGATGACGCCTTGTTGCGGCAGCGCCTGGCTGTCCTCGTACTGGATCGACAGCTTGCCGCCCAGCAGATTGTCGGCGTTGATGTGCTCGGCCGCCAGGTTGGCGCCGGAGCCGAAGATGTCGCCGTAAGAGGCGTTCGGGCCGCTCATCGGGAACAGCGCGCCGATGGTCACGTCGGCGGCATGGGAGGCGGCCGACGCCGCCAGTGCGCAGGCCAGGACGCCCGCTTGGATTGCCTTGCTGAACTTGGTCATCATCATCTCCTTCGTTTCCTGTTATGGTCGGCGCCGTTCCCGCGGCGGCCGTCTTTTTCTTCATGTTCGGCCAGGCGATTGTGCGCCGGCCAATTGCCCTGTGCTTGCTGCTGCGCTGCTGCCTTCGGTCTACCGCCCTTTGAATACGGCACTGCGTTTTTCGCGGAATGCGGCCGCGCCTTCCTGGTAATCGTCGGTATCGCCGAGCAGGCGCTGCGATGCCGTTTCCAGGTCAAGTTGCTGCGCCAGGGTGTTGCTCTGGGCGGCATAAATGGCGTGCTTGGTCAGGGCCAGCGCGCGCGTGGCCGATTGCGCCAGTTGCGCCACCAGCGCGCGGCTGGCGGCGTCGAATTCATCGTCCGGCACGCAGCGCCAGATCAGGCCCCAGTCGGCGGCTTGCTGGGCTTCCAGCTTGTCGTTGAGCAGGCACAGCGCCATCGCGCGCGCCGTGCCGATGCGCTGCGGCAGGAACTGCGAGGCGCCGCCATCGGGCATCAGGCCCAATTTGGTGAAACCCTGCAGGAAGTAGGCCGAGCGCTTGGCGATCACGATGTCGCAGGCCAGCGCCAGGGTCGCGCCCACGCCCACTGCCAGCCCGTTCATGGCGCACACCACCGGCGCCGGCAGCGCGCGCAGGCGCAGCATCAGCGGCTTGTAGTAACGCTCCAGCGCCGCGCCCATGTCGCGCTTCTGGCCGTCCGGCAGCGGCTTGCGGTCGCCCTGGTCCTGGCCGGCGCAAAAGGCGCGGCCGGCGCCGGTGATGACCAGCACGCGCAGCGCCGGGTCATGCTCGACGCGGTCGAGGAAAGCGGCGATGGCGTCGTGCATCGCATCGTTGAGGCTGTTGAGCCGGTCCGGCCGGTTCAGCGTGACGGTCGCCACGCCATCGGCGAACTCGCACAGTACGGGAGGCTGATCCATATTCCTGGCTCCGTTTTCAGCCGCGCAGGTGGGCGCTGGCGCGGTCTTCGATCTCATGCCACAACCGGTAGGACATCGGCGACTGCGATTCTTCCAGGATGTGGCCCACCAGGCCGATGGCGCGCGCCATCACGCCGAAGCCGCGCACGATCTGCCAGGGGAAGCCGAACTCGCAGCAGATCGCGCCCAGCGCGCCGGTGGCGTTGATCGGCAAGACCTTGCCGGTGGCGCGTTCGGCCTCGGCCTGGATCAGTTGCACCAGCTTGACGTACTTGCCGGCCATGTCGTTTTCTTCGGCCAGCTGGAACAGGCGCGGGGTGCGCGGATCGATGGGCTTGTGCACCGGATGGCCCAGGCCGGGGATGGCCTGCTTGCGGGCGCGGAAAGCGGCCACGGTCTGTTCGGCCAGCGCCTGCAGGTCGGGCTGGTCGCCGGCGCCTTCAAAGGCTTCGTACAGCATCTTGGCCGAGCCTTCGGTGGTGCCGACGAACACCGTGCCCAGCCCGCACAGGCCGGCGGCCACCGCCGCCTGCAGCGATTCGGGCGCGCCGGCGTAAGTCATGCGGGCGGCGATCGCGCTGGGAGTGATGCCGTGCTCGACCAGCGTGATCAGCAGGGCGTTGAACATGCGCGACTGCTGCTGCGTGGCGGTCTTGCCGGTCAGTTGCAGGTAGGCGAAATCGCCCAGGTTCATCTTGCCGAGAATCTCGTTGGGCAGATCCTTGCCGCGCACCACGATGCGGTCTGGGGTGCTGTAGGCGATGTCGGATCTGATGTCTGCTGTCTTGCCGGTCATGTCTTTCTCCGTTGTGCTTGCGGTATAGGTGGTGTCAGGCGGCGATTTCGGCCGTGCCGTTGGCCAGCACGACCTGGTTGCGCTCGACTGCGCGCGACTGGAATTGCAATTGCGTACCGTCGCGCCAGATTTCGGTGCGGATGGTTTCGCCGGGATAGACCGGCGCCGAAAAGCGCGTGGCCAGCGCGCGCAAGCGGCTGGCGTCGTAACCGCAGCAACTGCGCACCAGCGCATGACAGGCTACGCCGTATGTCGCCAGCCCATGCAGGATGGGGGAGGGAAAGCCGGCGCGGCGCGCGGTTTGCGGGTCGGCATGCAGCGGATTGCGGTCGGCCGACAGGCGATATACCAGCGCGCTTTCGGGGCGCGTCGGCAATTCGCACACCAGGTCGGGTTCGCGTCCGGGCACGGCCGGCATGGCGGGCGGCGTGTCGTCGCTGGGCTGGCCTTGTGCGGCAAAGCCGCCGTCGCCGCGGCAAAAGCTGGTCTGCTCGACGGTGGCCAGCAACTCGCCGGACGGGTCGCGCAGTTCGCGCTCGACGATCAGCAAGGCGCCTTTGTCGCGGCCCTTGTCGACGATCGCTTTCACGCGCGATACGCCGGTCACCGTGCCGGACGATGGCAGCGTGCGATGCAGGCGCAGGCGCTGTTCCCCGTGCACGACCTTCAACAGGTCGACGCCGGCTTCCGGCGCGCCCATCCACAGGCCGGGGTGGGCCAGGATCACCGCCATGCTGGGCATGGCCTGCAGGTTCTTCTCATAGACGAAGCGCAGCGCGTCTTCGCCGTCAGGCAAGGTCGCCGCGGCGCCGACGCCGATGCCCAGCGCGTACAGCATGCTGTCGTCTGCGTCGTAGCTGTGCTGCAGCACCGGGAAGTTCCAGTTCTTCAGCTTATGGTAGTCGATGGCCATGGCTGTGTTTTCCTTGCCGCCGCGCTTACACCGGGTCCCACTGGAACACATCGGCCGAGCGATCCAACGGGATGAAGCTGGCCTTCAGCGCCGGCATCGCATGCTCGGCCACCGTCTGCGGCGTCCAGCCTTCGGCGCGGTGGATCGAGCGCAGCGGGCGCGGCTGGCTCATCAGGAAGATCTCGTTGTTGCGCACCGTGAAGACCTGGCCGTTGACGTCGGCCGCCGCATCGCTGGCGAGATAGGCCGCCAGCGGTGCGATCTTGTCCGGCGTCATCTGCTTGATCTTTTCCACGCGCGCCTGCTGCTCTTCGCTCTTGACCGGGATCGAGCTGATCATGCGGCTCCAGGCGAAGGGCGCGATGCAGTTCGAGCGCACGTTGAATTTCTGCATGTCCAGCGCGATCGATTTGGACAGCGCGGTCAGGCCCAGCTTGGCGGCCGAGTAGTTGGCCTGGCCCAGGTTGCCGATCAGCCCCGAGGTGGAAGTCATGTGCACCAGGCTGCCCGACTGCTGTTCGCGGAAATGCACGGCGGCGGCGCGGCTGACGTGGTAGGCGCCGTACAGGTGCACCTTGAGCACGGCGTCCCATTCGTCGCCGCTCATCTTGTGGAACAGCGCATCGCGCAGGATGCCGGCATTGTTCACCACGCAATCGATGCGGCCGAAGGTTTGCACCGCCTGTTCGACGATGCGTTCGGCGCTGGCGGCATCGGCCACGCTGTCGGTGTTGGGGGCGGCGCGGCCGCCGGCGGCCTTGATCTCATCGGCGACCTGCTGCGCCGGGCCGTTGCTGGCGCCCTCGCCGGCAAGCGAGGCGCCGATGTCATTGACCACCACGGCGGCGCCCTGGCGCGCCATCGCCAGCGCGATCTCGCGCCCGATGCCGCCGCCCGAGCCGGTGACGATGACTACCTTGCCTTCCAACATGCGTGCATTGCTCATGGCTGTCTTTCCCTGTTTTGAAACGATGGGCAAGGCTGCGCCCTGCGGACGATCCCGCATTCTCGTTTCGGTTGGCTGGTGGCGGCGGCGCGCCTGCGTGGGGCGCCGCCTGCGTTTTTCCCGCGCCGCTGCCGGGCGGGAAAAACGTGTCTCTCTTGCGTTGTTTCTTGGTGTTTTTCCGGAAGGTGGTGCGGCGTCGTCATGGACGCCTCCGGTGCTGCGATGTGCGTATAGTCTGGAAGCGGGGAGGGGGTGTCAAGCAGGGTTTTGACGGTGTTCCGTACAACGGAATATGCTTGACCCTTCCAAAACATGGCGCGACAGGTCAGGGTATTGGGCCGTTGCATCTTGCGCTGCGGGATAAACCGATGCGGGTGGTTAAAGTTGAAGCAAGGCGGGCCATCTACAGGCCTCTCGCGGCTTTTTCTTGACTGTCGCGGTGGCTGGCGCGGCGCAGCAATGAATATTCGCCATTCAAAACAGTGTTGAAAATTTCAAAGTACGGAACATAAAATATTCATCGGTTGACCCTGCCGCGGCAGCGGCCGCATGGTGTCGGCAGAGCGCGGAAAAATACGCTTGCAGGTTCGCGTGCGGCAGCGCCCGGCACAAAAAAGATGCGCATCCACACGCAGATGCGCGGCAAGGCAAGGAGACCCAGTGAATTTCGCCATCTTGTTTGTATTGCGCAGCGTGCGGCATGGAAGGCGCGCATGAAGGCGGCCGTGCGCAAGCCGGCGCGGCGCGTCAAGGACGTGCGCATCGTGCTGCGCGCGCCCAATCCTCCTGAATACCGCAATGGCAATGCCGTGTTGCGCGCCGATGCGTCGGCGCCAGGCACCATCAAGCCGATCGAACGCGGCTTCGCCGTGCTCGATGCCTTCCTCGGCGAGGCCGACTGGCTGGCCAACCAGGACATCGCATTGCGCACTGGCTTGCCCAAGGCTACCGTCTCGCGCCTGGCGCAGACGCTCACCGCGCTGGGCTACCTGACCTACAGCGAGCAGCGCCGCAAATACCGCTTGGCGGTATCGGTGCTCACGCTCGGCTTCGCCGCCATGGTCGATACCGATGTGGTGCTGCAGGCGCGTCCGCTGATGCAGAAGCTGGCCGACGACAATGGCGTGTTTGTCGCGCTCGCCGGCCGCGACGGCCTGGACATGATCTTCTTTGAAAACTGCCACAGCGCATCCAACACCGCCACCGTCGGACTGGGCGTGGGCGAGCATATGCCGATGGCGTCATCGCCGGTGGGGTGGGCATTGCTGGCTTGCCTGCACGAGAACGAACGCGGCTACCTGCTGGACCACATGCGGCCCTACCATAAGCGCGACGAATGGATGGCGGTGCGCCAGAAGCTGACCGACGCCGAAACCCAGATCGGCGAGAAATCGTATTGCGTCTCTACCGGCGACTGGGGGCCGGACATCACCGTGGTGGCCACGCCGCTGAAACTGGCCGACCGCTTGCCGATGGTGCTCCTGTGCGCCGGGCAGTCGCGCACGCTGACCAAGGCGCGGGTGGAGCAGAAGGCCGGCCCGCAGTTGCTGGCGATGCGGCGGCAGTTGCAGGAAATGGAGGCGCAACGTGCGCAAGCTTGAGATATTGCGGCGGAACAATGCGCGCGCCGAAGACGCCTCCTTGCCCGACGTGGTGCATGACGATGCCGCGGCCGGCGCGCAAGCCTCGGCCGGCACCCATACGCTGGAGCGCGCGCTCCAGCTGCTCAAGGTATTCCATGGCAGCGCCAAGCCGCTGACGCATGCCGAGCTGGTGCGCCGTACCGGCTATTCGAAAGCGTCGGTGTCGCGCCTGACCGCGACCCTGGTGGCGTTGGGCTACCTCGACCGCGCCCCGGACGGCGTGCGCGTGCAGATCGGCGTGCGCGGCCTGCGGCTGGGCCACAAATATCTGGCCAACAGTCCGGTGCCCGACATCGCGCGGCCCATCATGCAGGATTTTGCCGACCGCTACGACATGTCGGTCGGGCTGGCCGTGGCCGACCAGCTCGACATGGTCTATCTCCAGTACTGCAACAGCAGCAAGATCGCCACCCTGCGCCTGGGCGTGGGACGGACGGTGCCGATGGCGCTCAGTTCCATCGGCCGCGCCTATGTATGGGCGCAACCGCCGCAGCAGCGCCAGCGCCTGCTGTTTTCGATCTGGAAGAAGAGCGGCGAACACGGCCCGCAGGTGGTGGCGAAGATGGAACGCGCCTTCGGCGACCTCGATACCCACGGCTATTGCCTGGCGGCCGGCGAATACCAGCGCGACACCTTCGCCATCAGCGTGCCGCTGGCGCTGGGCGCGCCGCCCCTGATGATGGGCCTGAACTGCAGCGCCGTGGGGCCCTTGCCCGACCGGCTGATGATCCGCGATGAGCTGGCGCCGGCGCTGATGAAGACTGCGCGCCTGTTGCAGCTGGAACTCGACGCAATTGACAGCAGCCTGTTCTGACGCCGTCTCATGCCATTCATGTTTGCTTATTGCGGCAGCTGCTGCGCTTTCCATTTCTTCCACAGCCGCCGGACCTTCTCTTCGCCGTCGCTGACCTGCGCGGCCAGGAAGCCGCGCGCATAGCCGATGCCGGCCGCCAGCGCCGGATGCCTTGCCTGCAGTTCGTCCAGCAGGCGGTTGGCGACCGAGATGTCGTTGAGCAGGCCCAGTTGATCCTGCAGGCGCGACAGCGCCTTGAGGTAGGGCTTGCTGTTCTTTTCCCGGTACAGCGCCTGGAAGAATTCGGTGTCGTAGCGCATCCGCTTGGCCGCGATGCGGGCGCGGTGGCGCGAACGGGGATCGTCCTCCATCTTGCTGCCGCGCTTTTTCATGCGCTTCTCGTCATGGCGCAGCATCTGGCGCGCGAAGCGCGATAGCGGTTGTTCCAGCGCCGCCAGTTGTTCCCCGGTCATCGCTTCGCGCCATTGCGCGGCCAGCATCCAGCGGCTCAAATGCAGCGCCAGCGCGGTATAGCGGGGCGATGCCACAACTTCTACCGCGGCCTGGTGCATCGCCCGCGCCTGCTTGTGCGCCGCTTTCTTCACCGCAGCCAGGCCGGGCGCATCGAGGTCTGCGGCCGGCACCGACGCCAGGGTGGCGCCGGCCAGCACGTCCCAGTCGCGCGCGGCGCCGATGTGCCGGGACAGCCATTCGAATTCGCCCGCCAGCGCATCCGGCAACGCGATCACTTCGCCAAACAGCGTGAAGGCCGAGCGCAGGCGGCGCAGGCCGACCCGCATCTGGTGCAGGCGTTCCACATCCCCGGCGTCGCCATCGGCGATGTCGTTGGCCTGGATCTGCTCCACGCAATTGCCGACGATGGCGCTGAAGGCTTGCTCCACGCTCATCTTCTTCGACAGCGCCAAGGCGGCCGCCTTGGTGGCGTTGCTGGCGGGCGCGCCGCCGGCGGCCTGGTGGTACAGCGCGTAGCCGCGCTGGGCCTTGCTCTGGATGCCGACGCGCAGCGGGATGTCCTGCATCAGTTGCAGCGCGAAATCGAACAGCGCCAGCGGGCTGCCGGCCTTGAGTTCGAGTTCGATCTCGCACACCCGGGTTTTCAGGTCGCCATGTTCGACCGTGCCGCGGTCGAGCACGAATTCCACCTCGGAACCGTCGGGCAGCTTCAGGTCCCACAGCATGCGCTTGATCCGGGTGGCGAAGATGGGGCGGATCTGTTGGGCCAGCCCGGACGTAAAGACCCGCTTGGCCCATTTGGCGTCGGCCGGCACCATTTCGCGCAGCGCCGCGAGGTCGGGCTGTTCGCCCGCGACCTGCGATTCCCATTCGTTGCGCTGGTGCAGGCCTCCTTGTACGCCGCCGCCGGCTTTCAGGGTCTGGATGTATTCGCCGCCGGTGCGCCGCACGCGCAGGCCGGCATCGTTACGGCGCAAGTCGTTGCCGGGAGTATCGAAGTACACGCCGGTCTGGTCCTTGGTGCGCGGCGCGGCCAGCGCATGGCGCGCCAGCAGCGGATGCCTGATCAGTGTCTTGACGTGCCCGGGGGCGAGCAGCAGTTTCAGTTCGGTTTCCATGGTGGAGGAAGTTAATGAGGGTGGATTGCCGGTGTGCATGCCTTCGTTTTAAAACGGCAGGCCTTTGCCGTCAACAGTCCAGCACATCCGTATTCGAGCGGGACAGCCCCTGTTCGATCGAAACCCGGTAGCCCGCCGGCAGGTTTTCCGGAAGCGCATCAGGCGCGAACAATCCCACCCGCTTGTGTTCATGGCTGACGTCCGGCGCGAAGGCGCCGATGAGCGTGCAGCCGTAGGTGACGATGAATACCCGCTTGCCGGGGATCACTTCGAACATCCAGGCGTCGATGATGGCGCCTACTTCCACGCGCAGGTTCAGTTCTTCTCCGATTTCCCGCGCCAGGCATTGTTGCGGCGTTTCGCCGTCTTCGATCCGGCCGCCCGGCAGTTCCCATTCGTTGCGTTCGTTTTCGAGCAGGACGATGTTGCCGTCCGGCGCCTGCAGCACGCCTTTGATGGAGACCGGGTACATGGGCCCGCCTCAGCGCTTGACCGCGCGTGCGGCCGGCTTCGCGGCGCCGGTCAGCGTGCCGCCCTTGTAAGGCACGCGCCCCGAGGGCACCACCACGGATGCGGTTTCGACATGGCCTTCCTGGTCGTCGAAGAACATATGGGCGCCGAAGGCTTGCAGTACGTCGGTTTTCTTCAGGCCGCCGAGGAAGAAGGCTTCGTCGACATTGACGTTCCAGGTGCGCAGCGTGTGGATCACGCGCTGGTGCGCCGGGCTGTTGCGGGCGGTGACGATGGCGATGCGCACCGGGCATTCGGCGGGCGGGAATTGTTTCTGGATGGCGGAAAGCGCCAGCAGCAGCTTGGCGAACGGGCCTTCCTTCATGGCTTTCTTGCGGTGGCGCTGTTCGTGTCTGGCAAAGGCCTCCAGGCCCTTCTCGGCGAAGATGCGCTCGGACTCCGGCGAGAACAGCACGGCGTCGCCGTCGAAGGCGATGCGGATCTGGTTTTCCGGCGCGCTGTATTCGACCGGCGCGGTGTAGAGCTGGGCGGCGGCGACGCCGGCGTCGATGGCTTCCTGCACGTCGCCGGTATCGCGCGAGAGGAACAGGTCGATCTTGAAGGCCTTCAGGTAAGGCGCGGTCGGACCGCCGCCGGTGAAGGCCGCGCGGCTGATGTCGAGCTTGTGGGCGGCGATGGCGTTGAAGGCGCGCAAGCCGGTGTCGGGCGTGTTGCGCGAAATGACCACCACTTCCACCAGGCGGCGTTCGGGAATCAGGTCGTTGAGCCGCAAGAGCGCTTTGACCAGCGGGAAGGCGGTGCCGGGTTGCAGCGCGTCGTTCTCATGGGCGCGCTGGTAGTCGGTATAGGCATCGACCCCTTGCTCGTCATAGATGGCGTTTTCGGCTTCGAGGTCGAACAGGGCGCGCGAGGAGATTCCGATGACGAGTTTGTCCGAGAGGTCGTAGGGCATGAAGGCATTTCCGTGTAACTGGCTGGGTAAGCCGTGATTGTAGAGCGGCCCAGGCGGGCCGACGCCGGCTAAATCGCCAGTTATATGAAATTTTAATGTCTGGGGTGAGCTTGTTGATATAACTGATTAACATCGCTTAATTGTATTCATTTATCTCGATTAAAGGCTGTTTCTCCCGGTAAAAAGAAAAAATCGCGTTGCCGAGCCATCGATAAATTTGTATGATGACCGGATAACCTTACGATAACGACGCGAGACAGCATGTTTCAGAAAATCCCCGCGCAAGCGCTCAGCGACACGGTTGCCAGGCAGTTGCTGGAGAACATCGATGCCGGCGCTTTCCCCCGTGGCAGCAAGCTGCCGACTGAAGTGGTGCTGGCGCAGGAGTTCGGCGTCAGCCGCACGGTGGTGCGCGAGGC
This sequence comes from Herbaspirillum sp. SJZ099, assembly GCF_007828355.1. NCBI lineage: Bacteria > Pseudomonadati > Pseudomonadota > Betaproteobacteria > Burkholderiales > Oxalobacteraceae > Herbaspirillum > Herbaspirillum sp. SJZ099. The sequence continues at coordinate 440,357 of NZ_VIUO01000002.1, forward strand.
GATCTCGCGCCTGAAGCATGAGGGCGTGGTGGAACCGCGCCAGGGCAGCGGCGTTTTCGTGACGGAGCAGGCGGGCATCAAGCCGCTGCGCATTGACTATGCTGAAGTAAGTTCGCCCGATGCGGTGCTGCAGATCGTCGAGCTGCGCCGCGCCATCGAGGCTGAAGTGGCGGCCCAGGCGGCCAAGCGCCGCACCGAGGAAGACATCGCCGCCATCGACGCGGCGCTGGCGCGCATCGGCGCCGATGTGGCCGCCGGCGGCGACGGCGTGGCAGCCGATGTGGCTTTCCACCGCGCGCTGGCGCAGGCCACGCGCAATCCTTACTTCATCAAGACGCTGGAGTTCCTCTCGCAGTACCTGGAGGCGGCCACGGCGGTCACGCGCGGCAACGAAGCCCGCTACGAGGATTTCTCGCGCCAGGTGCGCGAGGAGCACGAAGCCATCGTCGAGGCGATCCGCGCCGGCGACGAAATGGCGGCGCGCAGCGCGGCGCAGGCGCACATGTTCAATGCGGCGCGCCGTTTGAGCCAGGGGCAAAGTTAGTTTTTACCAACAAGGATTCAGTAACAGGCGACGCCGGCCTCGGGCCGGCGTCACATCATCAACCGGCGCAGCGGTCTGCATCACGATAATGGCAGCGGCGCCTTTTGCTTCTCAGTGGAGACAACAATGTCCAAGAATGTGGGTGTGATCGGTTTGGGTGCGATGGGCTTCGGCGTCGCTAGCTCCCTGTTGCGTGCCGGCTTCAATGTGCATGCCTGCGATGTGCGCCGCGAAGTGCTGGACAAGTTCGCCGCCGCCGGCGGCGTGGCCTGCGCCAACCCGGCCGAGCTGGCCAAATCGGTCGACGTGGTGATCACGCTGGTGGTCAACGCGGCCCAGACCGAAGCCGTGCTGTTCGGCGAGAACGGCGCCGTATCCGCCCTGAAGCCCGGCAGCGTGGTGATCTCCAGCGCCACCGTGGCGCCGGACTTTGCCGTCGAGCTGGGCAAGCGCCTGGGCGAGAAGGGCTTGCTGCTGCTGGACGCGCCGGTTTCCGGCGGCGCCGCGCGCGCCGCTTCCGGCGAAATGACCATGATGACCTCCGGCCCCGATGAGGTGTACGCCAAGATCGAAGACGTGTTGCAAGGCATGGCCGGCAAGGTCTACCGCCTGGGCAACGCGCACGGCATCGGTTCCAAGGTCAAGATCATCAACCAGTTGCTGGCCGGCGTGCACATCGCCGCTTCCGCCGAAGCGATGGCCCTGGGCCTGCGCGAAGGCGTGAACCCGGATGCGCTGTACGACGTCATCACCCACAGTGCCGGCAATTCCTGGATGTTCGAGAACCGCGTGCCGCACATCCTCAACGGCGACTACACGCCGCTGTCGGCGGTTGACATCTTCGTCAAGGACCTGGGCCTGGTGCTCGATACCGCCCGCCGCAGCAAGTTCCCGCTGCCGCTGTCGGCCGCCGCGCACCAGATGTTCATGATGGCATCCACCGCCGGCCACGGCGGCGAGGACGACTCGGCCGTGATCAAGATCTTCCCGGGCATCGACCTGCCCGCGGCCAAGGCCAGGTAAGCAGTCAAGCAGCGCCGATAGGCAGCAATGAGTATCGAACAGATTCCGGAGTCCATCATGTCCCAAGCCAAACCTCTGCTCGGCTGCATCGCCGACGATTTCACCGGCGCCACCGACCTGGCCAACATGCTGGTGCGCGGCGGCATGCGCACCGTGCAAACCATCGGCGTGCCGGCCGAGATGCCTGCCGCGGTTTCTACATTGACCGCCGATGCGCTGGTGATCGCATTGAAGTCGCGCACCATCCCCGCCGCCGAGGCCATCGAGCAATCGCTGGCCGCGCTGCGCTGGCTGCAGCAGCAGGGCTGCACGCAGTTCTTCTTCAAGTACTGCTCCACCTTCGATTCGACCGACGCCGGCAACATCGGCCAGGTGACCGATGCCTTGATGAAGGAACTGGGCGTGGACTTCACCATCGCCTGCCCGGCCTTCCCGGAAAACGGCCGCACCATCTACCGCGGCTACCTGTTCGTGGCCGATGCGCTGTTGAACGAATCCGGCATGGAAAACCATCCGCTCACGCCGATGACCGACGCCAACCTGGTGCGCGTGCTGCAGCGCCAGACCGCATCCAAGGTCGGCCTGGTGCGCTACGACGCGGTCGCGCGCGGCGCATCCGCCGTGCAGGAGCGCTTTGCCGCGCTGCGCGCCGATGGCGTCAAGATGGCCATCGCCGACGCGGTCTCCGACAAGGACCTGTTCACGCTGGGCGAAGCCTGCGCCGAACTGAAGCTGATCACTGGCGGCTCCGGCGTGGCCCTGGGCCTGCCGGAGAATTTCCGCCGCGCCGGACTCTTGCATGCGGTTGGCGAAGCGGCGCAACTGCCCAAGGTCGACGGCCTGTCCGTGGTGCTGGCCGGCAGCGCCTCCAAGGCCACCAATGCCCAGGTCGCCGAATGGAAGGCCAAGCGCCCGTCGTTCCGTATCGACCCGCTGGCGCTGGCGCGCGGCGAAGACGTGGTCGGCCAGGCGCTGGCCTTCGCCGACGAGCGCATCAAGAATGAACCCGTGCTGATCTACGCCACCGCCACCCCGGACGAAGTCAAGGCGGTGCAAAAGGAGCTGGGCGTGGCCAAGGCCGGCCATATCGTCGAGCAGGCGCTGGCGTCCATTGCCGCCGGCTTGAAGCAACGCGGCGTGCGCCAGTTCGTGGTGGCCGGCGGCGAGACCTCCGGCGCGGTGGTGCAGGCGCTGGACGTGCGCGCGCTGCGCATCGGCCCGCAGATCGATCCGGGCGTGCCGGCCACGGCCACGCTGGATGAGCAACCGGTGGCCCTGGCGCTGAAGTCGGGCAATTTCGGCACGGTCGACTTCTTCGAGAAGGCGCTGCGCGTATTGGCGGGGACGGCGGCATGAGCAAGGAAGCCAGACTGCGCGAAGAGATCTGCCGCATCGGCGCATCGCTCTACCAGCGCGGCTACACCGTCGGCTCGGCCGGCAACATCAGCGCACGGCTGGACGACGGCTGGCTGATCACGCCGACCGACGCCTGCCTCGGTTTCCTCGACCCGGCCGCGATCTCCAAGGTCGACGCCGGCGGCAACTGGGTGGCCGGCGACAAGCCGTCCAAGACCCTGGTGCTGCACCGCGCGGTGTATGACAACAACCCCGAGATGCATGCGGTGGTGCACACCCATTCCACCCACCTGGTCAGCCTGACCATCAAGGGCGTGTGGAAGGAAGAGGATGTGCTGCCGCCGATCACGCCTTACTACGTGATGAAGGTCGGCCATATCCCGCTGATCAGGTATGCCCGTCCCGGCGCGCCGGAAGTGGCCGAACAGGTCGCCAGGATCGCCACCCGGGTGCGCGGCGTGCTGCTGGAGCGGCTCGGCCCGGTGGTATGGGAAAGCTCGGTCTCCAAGGCCGCCTTCGCGCTGGAAGAGCTGGAAGAGACCGCGAAGTTGTGGCATCTGACCGGCGGCGCCACGGGGCTGGACGAGCCGGCCCTGCAAGAGCTGCGGGACGTATTCAAGGCGCGCTGGTAAGCGGCGCATCGGCCATCGACACCTCAGCACATCAGTAACGTAACAAGCATGGCGGCGCTGCCTGCGCCGCCATCCATCGCCATGCCGCCGCCAACGGCTGGAAGATGCAAGAGCCGGCATAAGACCGGACGATCAATGTCAAGGGACGCAGCCTGCCATTTGCCGGCCAGCCTGCGCGCCCGTCCATATTGAATCCATAAATTGCCTGCATGCGAATGCAGGCGCCAAGCAACCAGCGGCCGCCACCAACGGCCGAATACCTCTTAGGGAGATGTCGTAGCATGACCACCGCAACAACCACTGGCGTCGCAAGCGGCGCCAACGATCAGGCCAAGGACGGCCTGTACAAGAAAGTCTTCTGGCGCATCATGCCGTTCCTGATGCTGTGCTACGTGATCGCTTATCTCGATCGCGTCAACGTCGGCTTCGCCAAGCTGCAGATGTCGATCGACCTGGGCTTCTCGGAAACCGTGTTCGGCCTGGGCGCCGGCCTGTTCTTCATCGGCTACTTCCTGTTCGAAGTGCCCAGCAACGTCCTGATGCACAAGGTCGGCGCGCGCATCTGGATCGCCCGCATCATGGTCACCTGGGGCATCCTGTCGGCCTGCTTCATGTTCGTGCAGACCCCGACCCAGTTCTATGTCCTGCGCTTCCTGCTGGGCCTGGCCGAGGCGGGCTTCTATCCCGGCATCATCCTGTACCTGACCTACTGGTTCCCGTCGCACCGCCGCGCCAAGGTGATCGCGGTGTTCATGTCCGGCATCCCGGTCGCCGGCATCCTGGGCAACCCGCTGTCGGGCTGGATCATGGACGCCTTCCATGGCAACAGCGGCATGCAGGGCTGGCAGTGGATGTTCGTGATCGAAGCGATCCCGGCCGTGCTGATCGGCCTGGTCACGCTGTTCTACCTGGACAACGACGTCAAGAGCGCCAAGTGGCTCTCCGACGATGAGAAGAAGGTCCTGCAAGCCGATATCGACGGCGACCAGAAGGGCAAGGAAAGCGGCCACAGCTTCGGCGACATCGTCAAGGATGGGCGCGTGTGGCTGATGTGCCTGATTTACTTCGCCTTCGTCATGGGCCAGTACGGCCTGACGTTGTGGATGCCGACCCTGGTCAAGGCCACCGGCGTGACCGGCAACCTGCATATCGGCCTGCTGTCGGCGATCCCGTTCGGCTGCGCCATCGTCGCCATGAACCTGATCGGCCGCAGCGCCGACCGCACGCGCGAACGCCGTTGGCACCTGGTGGTCCCCGCCATGATGGGTTGCGTCGGCTTCATCGGCGCGGCCGTGTTCGCCGACAATACCGTGATCTCGATCGCTGCGTTGTCGCTGGCCGCCGCCGGCGTGTTGACCTGCGCGCCGCTGTTCTGGTCGCTGCCGACTTCGTTCCTGTCGGGCGCCGCCGCCGCGGTGGGCATCGCCGCCATCAATTCGGTGGGCAACCTGGCCGGCTTCGTCAGCCCCTACCTGATCGGCTACTTCAAGGATCTGACCAAGAGCAATGCGATCGGCATGTACATGCTGGCCGTGATGCTGGTGGTGGGCGCCATTGCTACACTGGCCACCAAGCCCAGCGTGGTCAACAAGTAAGGACCTGGCCGGTTCCGACTGAGCGGAGCCGGCCGCACGTCAACATTCAAGGAGAGCACGATGCTGCGTTTTGCCGCCAACCTGAGCATGATGTATGTCGAACATGACTTCCTGGACCGTTTCGCCGCTGCGGCGAAGGACGGTTTTCCGGGCGTCGAATTCCTGTTCCCGTACGACTACCAGCCTGAGGAAATCAAGTCCCGCCTGGAGGCCAACGGCCTGATCCAGGCGCTGTTCAACGCGCCTCCGGGCGACTGGGCCGGCGGCGAGCGCGGCATCGCTTCGCTGCCGGGCCGCGAAGACGAATTCAAGCGCAGCATCGAGACCGCGCTGAAGTATGCTTCGGTGATCGGCAACAAGACGCTGCACGTCATGGCCGGCCTGATCAAGCCCGGGCAAGACCGGGCCCGGCACCGCGCGATGTACCTGGACAATCTGTCCTATGCCGCCCACCAGGCCGAGTCCGCCGGCATCACCGTGGTGATCGAGCCGATCAACACCCGCAATATCCCGGGCTTCTTCCTGAACCGCCAGGATGAGGCGCAGGCCATCTGCGCCGAGATCGGCGCCGAGAACCTGAAGGTGCAGTTCGACTGCTACCACTGCCAGATCGTCGAAGGCGACGTCGCTGTCAAGTTGAAGCGCGACATGGCCGGCATCGGCCACATCCAGATCGCCGGTGTGCCCGAGCGCCACGAGCCGGACGTGGGCGAGCTGAACTATCCCTACCTGCTCAAGCTGATCGACACGCTCGGCTACCAGGGCTGGATCGGCTGCGAATACAATCCTGCCGGCGCCACCTCGGACGGCCTGGGCTGGCTCAAGGCGATCGCGGCACAGGGATTGACCCAGCTGAAGGCTTGACCAGGGTAGTTGCTGCCAGGGCCGCATACGGGCCACAAACAAAAAGCGGAACGCATGCGTTCCGCTTTTTTCTTCCGCGTCAGAAAGACGCGTTGGCGCGAGCGCCATCACACGGGCACGTTTTTGGCCTGCTCGGTCACCGAATCCTTGTTGCGGCATTTCACGCATGTGGCGTAATGCCAGATGGCCGACGCCAACGGGTGCATGCCGGCCTTCCGGCCGCATTGGCGGCAAATCAGATTGCCCTGTTCAGGGATGTTCATTGTTGTTGATCCGGGTCCAATGGAGGGGGCTGCCGGCGCATGCAGGTGCATATGCCCGGCGCAAGCGCCCAAGCCTGCGATTCTACTTGCTGTTGCGCATCTTTGCGCGCCGGAGCGAGGGATGAGTGAGGGATATCCGTCATCGCCAGCACCGGCGCAACATGTTAAGCTTGCCAGCTCAACATGACCCAATCCCGGTTCGCTCTGATGGAGACGTTTTTGTACAGGCATCGCTCAAATGCCGGAGACAGGAATCGGACAGGCAGTTGAATCCGGCAGGCGCATCGGGCCAGGTTTGGTGCGCGTTGTGGCCATCGCCGGCCGCACCCGGCAAGTGTTGCGTACCCAGCGGTGGGCGCAATGCGGGCGGAACGGCAGGAGCGCCGCGCTTGACCTTCCAGGTTGGCCGACCCCTGGCGTTTGTAAAGCCGGTTGTCTGAAATCCCCAAGTCCATGCAGGCATGCGTCATCGGCGACGAAAGTGCGCTTTTGGCGCCGTCGCATCCTGCATTTGCCGTTTTGGCAAGATTGGGGTAGATCTCACTTCATCAAACATGGATTAGACAATGTTGAAAAAATCCTACCTGGCATTGCTGGGTTTTGTATTTGCGCTGGTGCTGGCACCGGCTTCGCAGGCAGCCGACGTCAAGAAGGTCGACGTGCTGCTGATCGGCGGCGGCATCATGAGCTCCACGCTGGCGGTCTGGCTCAATGAGCTGGAACCGGGCTGGTCGATGGAAATGGTCGAGCGCCTGGACGGCGTCGCCCAGGAAAGCTCCAACGGCTGGAACAACGCCGGCACCGGCCACTCGGCGCTGGCCGAGCTGAACTACACGCCGGAGAACAAGGACGGCAAGATCGAGATCGCCAAGGCCATCGAGATCAACGAAGCGTTCCAGATCTCGCGCCAGTTCTGGGCCTGGCAGGTCAGGAACAGCGTGCTGAAGAATCCGCGCTCGTTCATCAACTCGACCCCGCACATGAGCTTCATCTGGGGCGACGATAACGTGGCGTACCTGAAGAAGCGCTATGAAGCGCTGCAGGCCAGCCCGCTGTTCGCCGGCATGCAGTATTCGGAAGACCACGAGCAGATCCGGAAGTGGGTGCCGCTGATGATGGAAGGGCGCGACCCCAAGCAGAAGCTGGCCGCCACCTGGACGCCGTTGGGCACCGACGTCAACTTCGGCGAAATCACCCGCCAGTTCGTCGCCTACCTGCAAGGCCGTCCCAATTTCACGCTCAAGCTTTCCAGCGAAGTGCGCGATATCACGCGCAATGCCGATGGCACCTGGCGCATCGGTTACAAGAACCTCAAGGATGGCAGCAGCACCGAGACCGACGCCAAGTTTGTCTTCATCGGCGCCGGCGGCGGCGCGCTGAAGCTGCTGCAAAAGTCGGGCATCCCCGAGGCGCGCGAGTATGCCGGTTTCCCGGTGGGCGGCTCCTTCCTGGTGACCGACAATCCGGCGGTGGCCGAACGCCACCTGGCCAAGGCCTACGGCAAGGCCTCGGTCGGCGCGCCGCCGATGTCGGTGCCGCACCTCGATACTCGCGTATTGGACGGCAAGCGCGTGATCCTGTTTGGCCCCTTCGCCACCTTCTCCACCAAGTTCCTCAAGGAAGGCTCGTATTGGGACCTGTTCTCCACCACCACCACGCACAATGCCTGGCCGATGGCCAAGGTCGGCATCGCCGAATACCCGCTGGTGGAGTACCTGGCCGGCCAGCTGATGCTGTCGGATGACGAACGCTTCGCCGCGCTCAAGGAGTATTTCCCCAACGCCAGGAAGGAAGACTGGCGCCTGTGGCAAGCCGGGCAGCGCGTGCAGATCATCAAGCGCGATGCAGACAAGGGCGGCGTGCTGAAGCTGGGCACCGAGATCGTGGTTGCCAAGGACGGCAGCATCGCCGGCCTGCTGGGCGCTTCGCCGGGCGCATCGACGGCTGCGCCGATCATGCTTACCGTGCTGGAAAAGGTGTTCAAGGACAAGGTCGCCACGCCCGCATGGCAAACCAGGATCCGCCAGATCGTGCCGAGCTACGGCACCAAGCTCAACGACCACCCCGACCAGGTCGCCAAGGAATGGGCCTATACCAGCGACGTGCTGCAACTGGCGCCGCCCCCGGTCATCGGGCCAAAGCCGGCGCAGCTCGACGGCAACAAGGCCAGCATGAGCAAGCCGAAGGAAAACGCGGCGGCCGACATGGCGCTGTGACCGCGATGGCCTGATGTCAGGCAACTGACAGGAAAGGCCATTGAGGCTGTGATGCCGTCCAGTGAATCACTGGGCGGCATTTTTTTTGTACTGCTGCAAGATGCCGCCCGTCCGGATCGACTCATCAGTAGCGCGCTGCGCATTGGCGCCCACAACGGATTTCCCGATAAAAAAATACAACAGATGCCATTTTAATTTTTTGATCTCATCTAAAAAATTGCTTCTATAAACAAAGGTGAAGTCACGAAGAATCAGAAGCATTAATGTCTGTGCATCCGACTGAAAGTACGGATCCTCAAGACTATTTTTATAGAAGGATGTCAAATGAAAAAATCTCTGCTGGCACTGGCCGTTCTCGGCGCGTTCGCAGGTGCTGCTCATGCACAAAGCTCCGTCACCATCTACGGCATCGTTGATACCGGCGTTGTCTACCAAAGCAAAGTGGCGACCAGCACTGGTGGCACTGGCAGCAAGTTTGGCCTCAACTCGGGCGTCATCCAGGGTTCGCGCATCGGCTTCAAGGGCGTGGAAGACCTGGGCGGTGGCCTGAATGCGGTGTTCAACCTGGAAGTCGGTTTTGCCAACGATACCGGCGCCCTGCAAGGTTCGGACGCATCGACTTCTTCGAACCTGTTCCGCCGCAAGTCGGTCGTCGGCCTGCAAGGTGGTTTCGGTAGCGTGCTGCTGGGTCGTCAAACCGACTTCGCCGACACCATCTCTTCCTACACCTCGGTTGCCGACTTCGGCGGCTGGACCGGTAACGTCGGCCACAACCTGGATCGCCTGGAAGGCACCCGCACCAACAACTCGATCAGCTACACCACCAACAACCTGAGCGGCTTCACCGGTAACCTGATCTACGGCTTCGGCGAAACCGCGGGCCAGACTTCCGCCGGCCAGGCTTTCGGCGCCGGCTTGAAGTACGACAACGGTCCCCTGGGCCTGGGCCTGAACTACTACCAGTCCAAGGCGAACGGCACCGGCTACTCGGCTGACACCAGCCTGATCCCGTCGTCGAGCACCACCGCTTCGGTCAACACGCTGTCGGGTAGCGCAGGCAGCACCGCCTACAAGGGCTGGAACCTGGTGGCTTCGTATCAGTTCGGCCCGGCGCGCGTGTACGGCAACTGGTCGCGCGTCAAGCAAGACCTCAACACCCAGGCCAACCTGAGCGCGGTCGGCGTCGGCTCGCTGGACACGGTGACCAACCGTACCCTGGCGCGCGCGAACAAGGCTGACGTGTACGAAATCGGTACCGCCTACTCCCTGACTCCATCGTTGAAGCTGCTGGGCGCCGTGGAACACACTCGCGCCCAGTTCGATGGCGTCTCGGGCAAGGGCAAGTTGACCCAATTCAACATCGGTACCGACTACTGGCTGTCCAAGCGCACCGACCTGTATGCCTTCCTGGCGTACACGAAGGCGACCGATATCGTCAACACCGGCGTGTCTGACAGCACCGGCAACGACGGTAACCAGGCCGCTGTGGCTGTAGGTATCCGCCACAAGTTCTGATGCATCGGTCGTCATTCGGACGACAGTAGGAAAGACGTAAAAAAAAGAGGGGGCACTGCATGATTTTTCATGCAGTGCCCTTCTTGTTTTCCCGCCGAGGAATCGAGGAAATCGATTCCCGCCGAGCTCAAGCCGAACCGCATCGCCATCCGGATTCCGGTCCGGATGGCGCCGTTTTCGCAGCATGGTCGCATCGTGTCCTGACGCTTCTTTGCAATGCTCAACAGTAACCGGGAACCTTGTCGTGGCGCGGCTCTTAACAGTCATCAACCATTGGTAAGAGTCCATTTCGCCATGAAATTTTCGGCGTCTTCCGCTGCCAAAATAGCGCTGCCTTCGACATTGAAGGCGACGTCGATTGCGGGTGGAAGAAGCCGCCAAACCGAACTACGTGCCTGACGCGATTTCATCGTCCGACGATCCCCGGGGGCACGGAAAAACCGACGCAATGATTTGCGCCGGAAGGGGATTCTTTTGCCTTTGATTTTGCGATTGCGGCGGCTGTTGCGCGGACATCCATATGGAAGAGGTCGGATGCCGCATCGCCTCGACACCACGTTTCATCACGCTCACGAAAGCAACAGGTAACCACCATGGCGACACGAGAAGAATTGGCCGTTATCAAAGCTGCACGGGCAGGCGAGTCCAGGGCCCAATTGGCATTGGGAAGCCGTTACCTGTACGGCGGGAGCGGCCTGCCCAGGAGCAATGGCACCGCATTCTATTGGTTGAAGCGGGCGGCGCAGCAAGGCGTGGATGACGCCTGGATCATGATAGGGCGCAATATCCCCTATGAGCAGGTCAAGGAATTGTCGTCCCCGCGCGAAGCGGCGGTCTGGTACGAGAAGGCGTTCGACGCGGGGATTGCCCATGCCGGGCTCACGTTTGCCCGACTGGTCCTGGACAACGCCGAGCAGTTCGACAGCAACAGCCATGCGAGGGCCATCGGCGCCTTGTCTTTCCTGGCCAGCCAGGACGACCACCAGGCGCAGTGGCTGCTGGCGCAGCAAATGCAGAGGCACGGCCATGATGATGCCGGCGGCGACGGCGATGCGGCCGGGGAAAACTTCAAGGCGATATTGCATGACGGCGCCCTCAAGTTCGAAGAGCGCCTGATCACCGAGGCCGCGCATGCGGGCATTGAGCAGGCGCAATACGCCTTGCTCGACAAGGCGTGGAAAAAATCCGATTACGCCGGTTTTTCCCGCGGCGCCGTTCCCCTGGTAGAGAAGCTGTTTGCGCGGAACGCCGTCGCGGTGGCGCAAATGGAGAAGGACGCGGATGTCACCAGCGGCGTATTGCTCTCATCCGAAGAGTCGACCCTGCTGCTGCGGTTTGCGCAATGGCGCCTGCAGGCGAACCATCCCGATCCCATCGAGATCGGACGCATCCTTGAACTGGCCGCCCTGGCCGGCAACACCGAGGCGCAACTTGAGCTCGGCCTTCTCTGCGCCAAGATCGACCGCCACGGCAACAGGGTATTCATGGAGCATGGCCTGGCGAATTTCAAGAAGGCGCTCAACTGGCTGGTACTGGCCGGCGAGGGCGGCGCGGCGCAGGCATGGCATGCGCTGGCCCGGATCTATTCGCGCTCGATCTATTCGCAGCGCAATCTCGAGGTCGCCTTGCAATACCTGGAAAAGGCCGCCGACATGGGCCTGGTGGAAGCCCAATATGAGTTCGCCCAGATCTCCTGGAGAAACCGACGCGATGACAAGCTCAACGATGTCAGGGCACTCTATTGGTGGCAAAAGGCGGCGGAGCAGGGCCATGAAAATGCGAAGGTCGCGCTGGAGGCATTCTCGGCCAGGTCTCATGCCAATGGCTGGGCCAAGGAGGCCATGGGCTACCTGAGCGACAAATTCAGGAATGCGAATCCATTCCTCAGCGCCCGGGTCGAACTGGCGGCGACGTTCGGCCTGACCAAGCCCGAAGCCTTGCTGATCGATGTGAACAATGCCGACTACGGCCATTGCCTGGTCGTCGATATCTGCGACTACTACGCAAGGAGCAAGCGCCGCCTGGTGGCCATCGAGACCGAGGAGCAGCGTTCCATATTGAACCGCATCGGCCGCCTGTTCAGCGACGTCGATTGCAGCTTCAATGGCCTCGAGGGGAATTACCGGCAGCGCCAATACCGCCTGAAGACATCGTTTCCCGATATCATGCAGGGCTGAGGCGCCCGGCGCTTGTCCAGCGGGAATGGCGCGGATGCCGAGATCGGCCGTCGCCGGATGCCGCCGAAATGCAAAACGCCAACCGGCGACGGTTGGCGTTCTGCTTGGGAAGCCCGGCGCTCCGCTGCGGAGCCTGGCCGGTCTTATTTTTTCTTTTTCTTGACGGTCTTCTTTGCAACCGGTGCGTCGTCATCGCCCTGCACCGCGAGGTTGCCGCCAGTGCCCAATCCGCCGGCGACGGTCTGTTGCTTGTAGTTGCGGATGGCGCGCACGACGTTGTTGTAGGAGTCGGTGAACGCGGCAACGATCACTTTGCCTTCCGCCGTATTGGAATAGCCGCCCAGCGAGCCGCCGGCCGAGCTGCCGACGAGTCGTCCCAGCGCGCCAAAGTCCATGCTGGTGGCGCTGCCTTCAGCCGCTGCCAGCTGTACGCCCGAGCGGTTATCGATCACGGTCAGCAAGGTGCTGGCTTCCTTGGAGTTCATGTTGCCGGCAAGCGCGCCGATGGCCGAGCCGAATCCGCCGGGAAGGAGTCCGGCGACACTTGCGCCGGCGCCGCCTGCGTTGTTATTGGTAAATGTGATCGATGGGCTCAGGCCGTAGTCGGCCGCGACCATTTTCCCTTTGCCGAAATTGGAGCGATTGCGCAATTCGCCGGAGTCTTGCAGGGCGCGTTCGCCCATCATCGTTGTCATGCCGCGGCCGCGTTCCACCACCACGAAGCAATTCGACTGTTGAACCAGCAGTTTGAGCACCGGAACCGTCGAGCCCAGTTTGTATTGCCCGGTCAGAATCCCGTACCAGGGGGCTGACGTATCTTCAATGATCGCCATAGTGCCTAAAGGCTTGTCGCATTTCTCCAGCTGGGCATTCGCATTCTGCGCGTTGGCGCCGCCGGCGGAACCGGTGGCGGCCGTCTTGGCGCTGTTGCTTCCCATGTCCATGGTCGAGCAGCCGGCAAGGAACAGCCCGGCAAATAGCGCAGCTGCTGCTTTATAGTTTTTCACTGAAGTATCCATCGGATTTAACACCCCTAAATAAGTTGATCTATCAAGGCGCACGAGGTCAGATTGGCGACTGCGCGATAAGACATGGGAGGAGTATAAATAGTTGCTGAATTGGAACTTCCTCCGCATTGCGGTGCTGATCCTAGCATATTTCCTTATGTCAACAATATTTGCGCGATATTTCATGTGTAAATTTATTCCCGATACTTACGTTTTTTATTGAATTCAGGTCACCGTGTGTAGGCATGGCGGCAAGGCGGCATGCGTCGGGGGAATGGGCGACAGGCGATATTTGGATCGCCGGAAAAGCGCCGGACAAACACCCAACACCAAGCACCAAAAGACAAATACAAAAAGCCCAGCGCGAAGCTGGGCTGACTGTTTGTAAATCCTGTGGGGAGGAGGGCGGAGCGGCATCGAACCTTCGACACAAGGATTTTCAATCCGGGCTTCTGTTTTTCTCCTGCAACGTCGAAACAATACCGGACTCTAGGCAGGCCAACGCATCAGGAAGCACGCGCCTCCCAGCTCGGAGCGCCTGCAGATGACGGTTCCATGGTGAGCGCCAATGATGGCCCTGACAACCGCAAGCCCCAGGCCACTGCCTTTGGGGGCGGTATCGGGCTCCAGCGGGCCGCGCTGGAAAGCGTCAAAGATGATCTGCGCATCGACCGCCCTGATGCCTGGGCCGCTGTCTTCGACGCTGAGTTCATGCATGCCGTCGTTTGACGATGTTCTGATCGTCAGCGGGCCCGGTATCGCATGGCGCAGGGCGTTTTCCAACAGCGCCAGCAGCGCCTGGCGGATTCGGATCGGGTCGCATATCGCCTGCTGCGTATCCAGCGCCAGCGACAGACGAAAACCCTTTTCCAGCAGGGTCGATTCACAGGCCTTCAGCACCGTCATCACTTCTTGCTGCAGATCGGTCTGTTGCAACTGCAATTGCAAGTGTCCGCTGTCGGCCAGGCCGACTACACGCAAATCCTCGATCAGCCGTCCCAGGCCTTCGACCTGGGTCAGCAAGCTGGCGAACAGCGCATGTTCGGGCCGGAAAATGCCTTCCGCCAGGCCCTGCAGGCGGCCGCGCAGGATGGTGACCGGGGTGCGCAGCTCATGCGCGATGGCTGCGTTCCAGAAGATGCGTTCCTGTTCCGCCCGCTGCAGCCGTTCGGCCATGGCGTTGAAGTCGTCGACCAGCTGGGCGGCCTCGCCCAGCGAATGATCGTCGGTGGCCGCGCGTGCCGCCAAGTCCCCTTGCGCCACTTGGCGCAGGCTGGTGGCCACCGAGTTCAGCGGCGCCAGGATGCGGCGCGAGAGACGAATGGCGACCCACACCGCGATGGCCAGGCCGGTCAGCGTGGTGGCGATGATCCAGCCCCATTCCGCCGGCGAGGGGAGCCAGCTGTCGGGCGCCGACAGGCCGGCCGGATAGAACACCCACAGCGTGGCGTAGAAGACATAGGAGCCGAGCAGCACCATCATCATGATGGCCAGCACCAGGATGGCGACCGAGCTGACGATCTGGCGACCCAGACCCCTGGAGCGGGCGACGACGGGCAGGATGTTCATGGCGCGCGCGTCAGAGGCCATGGTGGAAGCGATAGCCGACGCCGCGGATGCTGACCGGGATACCGGCGATGCCGAGGTCTTCCAGCTTCTTGCGCAGCTTGCTGACGTGGCTGTCGACGGTGCGTTCCAGCGTGTCGCCTTCTGGCAGGCAGGCCGTCAGCAGCTCGGCGCGGCTGAATACGCGTCGCGGCGCGCGCGCCAGTTGCGCCAGCAATCTGAACTCGGTCAGCGTCAGCGCCAGCGTGTGCGAACGATCGCCGATTTCGACCACCGCCTCGTGCTGGTCGAAGTCGATGACGAATGGCGCCACTCTCAGGATGCGGCGCTCGTCGCGCTGCTGGCGCGGCAAGCTGCGCCGCAGCACCGCCTGCACCCGCGCCACCACTTCGGCCGGGTTGAACGGTTTGACCACGTAGTCGTCGGCGCCGATGCGCAGGCCGATCAGCTTGTCGACGTCCTGGTCCAGCGCGGTCAGCATGATGACCGGCGTGTCGCCGCGCTGGCGGATCTGCGACAGCACCTGCCAGCCGCTGACCTGCGGCATCTGGATGTCGAGCAGCACCAGGTCGGGCTTGAGCGCCAGGTGCAGTTCCAGGGCCTGGGCGCCGTCGGCGGCATGCATGCTGCGCATGCCGCTGCGCGCCAGGTAGGCGGCCAGGATCTCGGCGATCTCGGGCGCGTCCTCGGCGATCAGCACCAGCACGTTGGTTTCCTGCACGGTTTCCGCAGGACTTGCCTCGCCCGTGGCTGTCGCATTCTCTGACATTGTTCCCCTCTCCATCAAAACTCCACAATTGCGTAGCGCAATCCTCATCTTCGCCGGGCAGAATCCGCCTTTTCTTGCGATTGTACTGTCGTGTCGCCGCGCCCAGCAAAGAGACGTCGGTGGCGCCCTATCGCGGGCCGATTCCAGGAGTGTTGCATGCCCCAGTTTTTCATCGACCGTCCCATCTTCGCCTGGGTGGTTGCCTTGTTCATCATCCTGCTTGGCGTGATCGCCATCCCGCAGCTGCCGATAGAGCGCTATCCTTCGGTTGCGCCGCCCACCGTGTCCATCAGCGCCAGCTATCCCGGCGCCACGCCGCAGGCGATGAACGACGGCGTGGTCGGACTGATCGAGCGCGAGCTCTCCAGCGTCAAGAACATGCTGTATTTCGAGTCGTCGGCCGACACCTCCGGCTCCGCGCAAATCACCGTGACCTTCAAGCCCGGGACCGATCCCGAGCTGGCCCAGGTGGACGTGCAGAACCGCCTCAAGGCGGTCGAGGCCCGCCTGCCGCAGGCGGTGCGGCAGAACGGCGTGACGGTCGAGTCGGCCGCTTCGAGCTTCCTGCTGATGGTCAGCCTCACCTCTGCCGACGGCCGCCTGGACGAAGTCGCGTTAAGCGACTACATGGCGCGCAACATTGTCGAGGAGCTGCGCCGTATCGACGGCGTGGGGCGCGTGCAGCTGTTCGGCGCCGAGCAGGCGATGCGCATCTGGGTCGACCCGTTCCGGCTGAATGCCTACAAATTGTCGATGAGCGATATCGGCGCTGCGATCGCGCAGCAGAACGTGCAGATCGCGCCCGGGCGTCTGGGCGACATGCCGGCGTTGCCCGGCCAGCAGATCTCCGTGCCGCTCACCGTGCAGGGACAGCTGCAATCGCCGGCGCAGTTCGCCGCCATCGTGCTCAAGGCCAAGGACGACGGTGCGCGGGTCACCTTGGGCGATGTCGCGCGCGTCGAGCTGGGCGCGCAGTCCTACGGCTTCTCCAATCGCGAAGACGGCAAGGCCGCTGCGGTAGCGGCGGTGCAGCTGTCGCCGGGCGCCAACGCGGTGCGCGTCGCCGAGGACGTGCAGGCGCGCATGGCCGAGCTGCGCGCCAGCCTGCCGTCCGGCGTGCATTACTCCTTGCCGTACAACACCGCGCCCTTCGTCAAGATATCCATCCAGAAGGTGGTGCAGACGCTGATCGAGGCCATGGTGCTGGTGTTCATTGTGATGTACCTGTTCCTGCAGAACATCCGCTACACGCTGATCCCGGCAATCGTGGCGCCGATTGCCCTGCTGGGCACACTGGCGGTGATGCTGGCGGCCGGTTTCTCGGTCAATGTGCTGACCATGTTCGGTATGGTGCTGGCGATCGGCATCATCGTCGACGATGCCATCGTGGTGGTGGAAAACGTCGAGCGCATCATGGCGCATGAAGGATTGGGGCCGCGCGAAGCCACGCTCAAGGCGATGAAGGAAATCACCGGCGCCATCGTCGGCATCACGCTGGTGCTGACGGCGGTATTCATCCCCATGGCGCTGGCCGGCGGCTCGGTGGGGGTGATCTATCGACAGTTCACGTTGTCGATGGTGGTGTCCATCCTGTTTTCCGCCTTCCTCGCGCTGAGCCTGACCCCGGCTTTGTGCGCCACGCTGCTCAAGCCCGTGGCGCCTGGCCATCATGAGAAGCGCGGCTTCTTCGGCTGGTTCAACCGGGCGTTCGCGCGCATGACGGCGCGCTACGAGTCGCGCCTGGTCGGCCTGGTGGCGGGCGGCGCACGGGTGATGCTGGTGTTCGTGGGACTGTCGGCCATCCTGCTGTTCGCGTTGCGTTCCTTGCCGTCGGCTTTCTTGCCGGAGGAAGACCAGGGATATTTCATGACTTCCTTTCAGCTGCCCTCCGATGCGACCGCCGAGCGCACCTCGAAGGTGGTCGAGCAATACGAGCGTTACCTGAAGACGCGTCCCGACATCGGCGCCAATCTGTCGGTGCTGGGGTTCGGGTTCTCGGGCTCCGGCCCGAACGCGGCGATGGCGTTCACCGAGCTCAAGGACTGGAAGCTGCGCCAGGGATCCGATGCCGTCACGGAAGTCATGCATGCCCAGGCTGCGATGGAGGGCAGCTCGGACGGCGTCGTCATGAGCCTGATGCCGCCGGCCATCGAAGAGCTGGGCACCTCGTCCGGTTTCGCGATGCGCCTGCAGGACCGCGCCAACCTGGGCTATGCCGCACTCAAGGAGGCCGAGGCCAGGCTGCTTGAGCTGGCCGCGCACAGCAGCAAGGTGAGCGGGGTCTACCCGGACGGGCTGCCTGCCGGCGCCAGCGTCCGGCTGGAAATCGATCGCCAGAAGGCGGCGGCGCTGGGCGTCTCCTTCGGCAGCATCAGCGACACCCTGTCGGCGGCGATGGGTTCACTTTATGTGAACGACTTCCCCAACGAAGGCCGCATGCAGCAGGTCATCGTGCAGGCCGATGCCGCCTCGCGCATGCAGATCGAGGATGTGATGAAGCTCTACGTGCGCAACGCCGGCGGCGGCATGGTGCCGCTGGCCGAGCTGGTCAGGCCAGTCTGGCAGAGCACGCCCACGCAGATGGTGCGCTACCAGGGCCTGCCGTCCGTGCGCATTGCCGGCAGCGCCGCACCCGGCGTGTCGAGCGGCGAGGCCATGGCCGAGATGGAGCAGTTGGCGCAGCAGCTGCCGCCCGGTTTTTCCGTGGCCTGGACCGGACAGTCGCTGCAGGAACGCTTGTCCGCCGCTCAGGCGCCGATGCTGATGGCGTTGTCCATGCTGGTGGTATTCCTGGTGCTGGCGGCCCTGTATGAGAGCTGGTCGATTCCGCTGTCGGTGATGCTGGTGGTGCCGCTGGGCCTGATCGGCGCAGTGGCCGCGGTGCTGTTGCGCGACATGCCAAACGACGTGTTCTTCAAGGTCGGCCTGATCACCGTCATCGGCCTGTCGGCCAAGAACGCCATCCTGATCGTGGAGTTCGCCAAGCAGCTGCGCGAAGACGGCATGAGCCTGGCACAAGCTGCGGTCAAGGCATCTGCCTTGCGCCTGCGGCCGATCCTGATGACCTCGATGGCGTTCGCCCTGGGTGTCGTGCCGTTGATGCTGGCCGGCGGCGCCAGCGCCGAGACCCAACAGGCGATCGGCACCGGCGTGTTCGGCGGCATGGTCAGCGCGACCGTATTGGCGGTGTTCTTTGTGCCCGTGTTCTTCGTGTTCGTACTGGGCTGGGCGGAGCGCATGCGCGGCAAGGCGATGCGCTGATGTGCCCGCGCGCCGACTTGCGCCTGTATGGAAGGCCGCGTGGCAGGCAAGGAAGCCCCCGGTCGCTTGTCCACCACGCGCAATATCGTTGCCATGACATCCGTGTTGTCGCCACGCAGGGTCCGCATGGTTGGCAAATGACCTTGCACATACTGCACCAGGGCAAGCGGATCGTCCGCCTTCATGAACCGGGGCACTTGTATCTGGACTTTGAGCACGCTCGCATTGCCGGTCTGCTTCTGGCGTATGAGACTGTAGATCTGCGGTTAACCGGGCAATTGAGCCGGGCGTGAAATTCTATGGCGGCGACGACTCCGCAATCGAATCCGGGGCGCGCCATCCGTCGCCAGACCCCCAAGCAGAATGGCTTGGAGGCGCCCTGCCAGCACAAGATTGAACGGGCTTTCGGCCATTCCATCCATCATGCGCTGTCTCTGCAGTAAGAAACGCCTCTGTGGCGCCAGCCCCAATCTCACACTCCGCCGCCAGCGTCGATCCGCCGCTGGCGGATCTTCCTGTTGATCAAGGCGTTCACCAAACGCGACCGATGGTTCTGATGCCGGGTTTTTCGCCTGGCAGGGCGGCCGCAGCGCGCAATGCATGGTGGGGCAAATGGCGCGGGCCGTCTCCAGGCGCATCGGCATGCGTTCATTGCATGAGTGAATGTAATGGTTTTATTAGATAAATTCATTTTTATTCATGGATTGATCGGCATAGAATTCGTCTCGCATATCGTCAATGACAAGACTGCCGAATCAAAAAAACAAAATTTTTTGGAAGTACTGAAAAACAGGCGCAAGCAGTGGGCGCAGGCTTGATCTCAGAAATTAGGGTACGGGACCATCATGAGTAAAGAATTCACATTTGCCATCAAGAGCATTTGTTTCGATGAGGACTATCGTCCTTCCGAGAATACGCGCATCACCACCAACTTCGCCAATCTGGCCAGGGGGGAGAGCCGCCAGGAAAACCTGCGCAACACCTTCCGGATGATCGACAATCGTTTCAATGCCCTGGCGCATTGGGACAATCCCGCGGGCGACCGTTATAACGTCCAGCTCGAGATCATCTCGGTCGAGATGACCGTCGATGGCGCAAGCGCCGGCAACGCGCTCCCCCTGATTGAGATCTTGAAGACCACCATCATCGATCGCCACACCAACGAACGTATCGCGGGCATCGTGGGGAATAACTTTTCCTCCTACGTGCGCGATTACGACTTCAGCGTTGTCCTGCCGGAGCGCAACAAGAACCAGCCGGTGTTCAGCGCGCCGGAGGATTTTGGCGACCTGCACGGCAAGCTGTTCAAGTCCTTCGTGAATTCGGACACGTACAAGAAACATTTCAACAAGCCGCCCGTCATCTGCCTGAGCGTGTCGAGCAGCAGGACCTATCAGCGCACTGAAAACCAGCATCCGGTACTGGGCGTGGAATACGTGCAGGACGCGTATTCCCTGACCGACGAATACTTCAAGAAAATGGGCATGAAGGTGCGCTATTTCATGCCGCCGAACAGTGCCGCGCCGCTGGCTTTTTATTTCTCCGGCGATTTGCTCGGCGATTACACGAACCTTGAGCTGATCAGCACCATCAGCACGATGGATACCTTCCAGAAGATCTATCGCCCCGAGATCTACAACGCCAATTCCGTGGCCGGAAGATCCTATCAACCCAGCCTGAAGCACCAGGATTATTCATTGACCCGGATCGTCTATGACCGGGAAGAGCGCAGCCGGCTGGCTGTCGAGCAGGGCAGGTTTGTCGAGGAGCATTTCATCAAGCCTTACCAGGCCGTTCTGGCGCAATGGTCCGCCAATTGCGCGCATTGATTCACTGATTCATTGATTCATTGATTCATTCCCCACACCAGGTCATCTATTGTGAAAAAACTGTTACCCACGTCGACTGCCGGCAGCCTGCCTAAACCTTCCTGGCTCGCAGAGCCCGAGAAACTCTGGTCACCCTGGAAGCTGCAAGGTGAAGAACTGCGCGACGGCAAGCAGGACGCCTTGCGCCTGGCGTTGCAAGAGCAGCAGCACGCCGGCATCGATATCGTCAGCGATGGCGAACAGACGCGCCAGCATTTCGTGACGACCTTTATCGAGCACCTGGATGGCGTCGATTTCGAGAAGCGCGAGACCGTCAGAATCCGCGACCGCTACGATGCCAGCGTGCCGACCGTCGTGGGCGCTGTCTCGCGCCAGAAACCGGTCTTCGTCGAGGACGCCAAGTTCCTCCGTCAACAGACCGGGCAACCCATCAAATGGGCGTTGCCAGGTCCTATGACCATGATCGACACGCTGTATGACGCGCATTACAAGAGCCGCGAAAAACTGGCCTGGGAATTCGCCAAGATCCTCAATCAGGAGGCCCGGGAGTTGGAGGCCGCCGGTGTCGACATCATCCAGTTCGATGAGCCTGCGTTCAACGTCTTCTTTGATGAGGTGAACGACTGGGGTGTTGCCACCCTGGAAAAAGCCATTGAGGGACTGAAATGCGAAACGGCCGTGCATATCTGCTACGGCTATGGCATCAAGGCCAATACCGACTGGAAAAAGACGCTGGGCTCCGAGTGGCGGCAATATGAAGAAGCATTCCCCAAGCTGCAAAAATCCAGCATCGATATCGTTTCGCTGGAATGCCATAACTCTCATGTCCCCATGGATTTGATCGAACTCATCCGGGGCAAGAAAGTGATGGTCGGGGCCATCGATGTGGCCAGCAACATCATTGAAACCCCCGAGGAAGTCGCCAATACCCTGCGCAAGGCGCTGCAGTTTGTCGATGCGGACAAGCTCTATCCTTGCACCAACTGCGGCATGGCCCCCCTGGCGCGTGGCGTGGCAAGAGGCAAGCTCAATGCCTTGAGCGCCGGCGCGGAAATCGTCCGCAAAGAACTCGCGAAGTAATTCCGAGGCGGGAAATGGCCGTCGCGACAAATGCGCGACGGCCAGATGCAAAGTGCCGTTTTGGCCCGGCCGGCGCCGGTTGATGAACGCCTTCCACATCCGCAACGGCCCAAGTCAGCCTGCATGAATCCGCTAACATTTCGGACGACGCCGGGCTCCCCTTAACACTGTCGATCCGTACCTGTATTTCATTCTTGCCATGTCAATTTCCAGTACTGCCGTCGAGCCATTGCGCTTTCGCGAAGCGCTCGGGCATTACGCTTCCGGTATCACGGTGATTACATCGCTCGTCGATGAAGAGCCGATCGGCTTCACCTGCCAATCGTTCTATAGCGTGTCGATGAGCCCGCCGCTGGTGTCCTTCAGCGTCATGTCAGGCTCGGCCAGCTATCCCAGGATTCGCCAGGCAGGCCGGTTCGCGGTCAATATCCTGTCAAATGAACAGGTCCGTATCTCCAACCAGTTCGCGCGTCGAGGCACGGACAAGTGGCATGGCATCGAATGGCGGGAATCGCCGCTGGGCAATCCGCTCATTGCCGGAAGCCTGCACTGGCTTGATTGCGAAATCTACGCCGAACATGCCGCGGGTGACCACGTCATCGTGATTGGCGAAGTGAAAGCCTTGAACCTGCAGGAAGCGGTTGCCGCGCAGCCGTTGCTGTATTTCAAAGGCCAGTACCGCAACATCGCCGCGCATAGCGTGGCTTGAGCGCTTGCCGCCGCCCGCTATTGCCGCAATTGTTGCAATCGTTGCTCGATAGCGACTGCGTCACCTTCTGATCTATAAAGGTCGCTGCCTTGAGCGTATTGAAACAGGCGCTGAATGAAGGGCGCTTCGTCTGCGTACTGGAGATCATTCCTCAACAGTCAACTGCGCGCCTGGCCACGCTTGAGCGGATCGTGCAACGCGGGCATCTGGCCGGCTGGCCGTTGCTGCCGGCCTTTTCCGACCGGGTCGGGCTGCGCTCGGACCTGAGTCCCCTGGCAGGCGCCGGCGCATTGGGCGATCCGGCCTCATCCTTGCTCCACTTTTCAGGCAAGGACCGCGAGCGCGCCGACTTGCTGCTGCAGATGGAGGCAATGCAAGCCCGCGGCCTGCGCCAATTGTTGCTGCTCAGCGGAGATCGCTTGCCGGGTCACCGCCCCGGCCAGGCGCCGGTGCGTTATCTTGAGTCGGTGCCCGCGCTGCAACTGGCCCGTGCGCATGGCCCGGACTGGCTGTTGGGCGCCGCGTTGAACCCATTCAAATACCGCGAAGAAGAAGGCGGCGCCCAGTATCTGAAGGCGCAGAAAAAGCTGTTGGCCGGCGCCGACTTCCTTACCCTGCAACTGGGTTTCGATGCCGCCAAGCATATTGAGGCCCAGGCCTGGATGCGCGCCCAGGCATGCGCCAAACCGATGCTGGCCTGCGTCATGCAGCTAACCGGCAAACGCGCGGCCGCCTTGCAGAAGGTGCCCGGCATCGTCATCACCGAATCCATGCGCGGGTTGCTGGAGCGGGAGCGGCAGGTATCGCCCGCTTATGCCGGGGCACGAAGCCGCGAGCGCCTGGCGCTGCAGATCGTCGGCTTGCAATTGATGGGCTACGCCGGAGTCCATGTGTCCGGGCTGCATACGCTGGACGAACTGCAGGCGTTGGAGCGGGCGATCTGCAAGCAGCGCGACAGCGTGGCCTCACTGAGCGCTTGGACCGAACGCTGGCAGGCAAGCTGGGAGATGCCTGACGCGCCCGGGGTCTGCTTCACCCCCGATGCCGGCGCCTGGAAAATGGGGCAATCCAATGTCGCCGCCACCCGCCGGGAGCGCCTGAAATACACGCTGCTCTCCAAGGTACATGGTCGGTTCTTCAGCCGCACAGGGTGGCTCAGCCAAGCTTTTGGCTGGAGCATGACGCGCCCGCTCTGGCAAGACGGCATCGCCGCGCAGGCGCTGCATGCCGTCGAACGGACGATCAAACGGCCACTGCTCGGCTGCGATACCTGCGGCCGCTGCCGCTTGCAGGATACCTTCTACATATGCCCGGAGACATGCCCCAAAGGCCTGGCAAACGGCCCCTGCGGCGGCACCCATCTCAATCGTTGCGAATTTGGCGACCGCGAGTGCGTGCATAGCGTCAAATACCGGATCGCCAAATCTGCCGGTCAGTTGCCCGTGCTGGCGCTGACCTTGATTCCTGACATCGAAGCGGGTCACAGGCGCCGCAGTTCCTGGCCTGAGTGGTTTGCGCGGGTGGATTCGACGTCGCGGCAAGCATGCAAGCGTCGCTAATGAAGCGTGCAACACCCGAAGCGGAAAGAATGGCAAGACGTTCAGGATGAATCTGGCGATCAGCGATTGAAGTTTCCTGAGATCGTTATGGCAGTGGCAGCTTCGAACCGAAGCTGGTGACCAAGAAGCGCCAGATGGCGTCAACGCGTAGTCGAGGGGGCAGCGGCACTTCTTGTGGCATTGCTGTTGAAGGCAATGGGCGCGTAAGCGCTTTAACGTCTTACTATCAACGCTCCGTTTGATGTGCATTCTGCCTACATCAGGACGCTATCGAGACATCTGTAAGAGGTCTGTCGGCCAAGAACTGAAAAGTAGACTGACGCTCTGTTTTTATACAGCCTCGGCCGGAAGTGGACTATCAACGGTTGGGACTATTGAATTCTACCAAGGCACCATGCGCAACTTGGGCCATAGTTGAAGCCAATTTTTGGCAACAACTCGGTTTTCCATAATTTGCTTCTTCTCCACTTGATATCGGGGTGTGGGGCGAATTACTCCTTCGTAAAGATCATCCAGTCCATACGGAGCTGTTATTTGGATACCTTCATTCTCTTCCCACCTCACGCCTATGGCTGTCGCAGTCTCGGGCCAAAAGCGCATAGCATCGGTGGACGATTGATAGGCCTTGTCACCATTTTTCGAATGCATTCTGCTCTGGTTTTTGACGGACCATTGAACCGTACTATCCATAGTCATCAGAAGGCTTTCCAGCTCCTGATCGATTCCTGAGTCACATCGCGTGGAATCGAACCATATAACATCAATATCCGACAGATGAGGACGGCTTGCAAAGCCGTGGATGGCATCCCATACGGTGTTTCTCACAAAACCCGCGCCTATCCAGCAGTCAGGCAAGGACAATGTCGCTACGATCTTCAGTAGCCTTAGTCTGTATGGATCATTTAGTAATAGCGCAGCCAAGTTGCTTTTGAATTTCATTGCGAGAAGCCTGGTAAGCGAAAAGTTGCGGCTTTATGCTGGATTTAGTACTGGGTGCACTTTCGTATCGCGCTGCCGGGGGATTAGGAGTGCTACGGGAAGCCCAATGGCTTTTCTTGTTGAAGCGTTTCCTGAGAATTCTCGGCCACGTACTTGTTGAAATAGCGTCGGTGCAACCCTCCGCCCGGGCCGGCATGACTACACCTGCGAGCCTTCGGACGTCACAGTCTTGTCCTCCCTCGTGATCCGATTCCGGCCTATCGGCCTCAGACTGCCATCTGCGTTGACATAATGGCGCAATGTTACATACTTGAAATTCTTTTTCTCAGCAAAGCGAACAAGGCTACCTGCGTCGCGAACTAACCCTGGATTGGCTTTCACTTTCCGTAGAAAGGTAGTATCAACAGGAGCAAAACGGTGTCCGTCCTTCTCGGCGATCCGATCCCGGGCCATCTTCCTCAGACTGCCACTTTCATTGAAATAATTGTTCAATACGCTATAAAAATAACCCCTCTGTATAGCAAAGCCAGCAACGCCGCCTGCGTTTGGAATCAAGCTTGGGTTGGCCTTCACTTCCCGTAGCAGGTCATCCTCAACAGTAGTCTTAAGCGTTTCATCCTCCTTGCCGAGCAGATCATTGGCGGCCGGCCTCAGTTCGCCATCCGCAGTGACATAACGACGCAATGTTTCATACTTGACGTTTTCTCGCTCAGCAAAGTCCACCAGGCCATCTGCGTCGCGAACTAACCCTGGATTGACCTTCACTTTCCATAGAAAGTCAGCATCAATAGGAGCAAAACGCCATCCATTTTCCTCGGCGATCCGATCCCGGCCTGCCTTTCTCAGGCTACCATCTGTACAGACATATTCTCGCAAGCTGTGTTTCGGAACGCCCTCCTGCCTGGCAAACTCAGCAAGGCCTATATTTTGAATTAACGTTGGGTCTGCCTCGACTTTCCGTAGCAGGTCAGTACCGACAATAAAACTTTTTTTGACAAGCTTTGCTTGAGGAGGCATGGACATTCGATTTGTCGCATGGTCTGCGCTCCGCTTTCTCATTGCGAGGAGTTGCTCCCCTTGCAGAGCAGTTTCGATGATTGATGACGTTTCTGGCGATGACGGACGTTGTGCGAACGTCGAGGGCGGTATTCCTTTCAGGGCATCTCTAATGACCTGAGGCGTTTCTGGCGGTGGCGGGCGTTGCGCTAACGTCGAGAACCCGGCAGACCACTCCCCTGCGAAAGCATCACTCGGGTTTTCCCTCGTTTCTGGCTGGAACTGCCATGGCTCCCCGCCCCCCATATTAAACGGGATGAACGGAACGGAGTGCACAGCCTGTACATTCTGTGCAAGAGATATCTGCGAAGAGAAAGCTTCTTCTGACGGCGACGTTGCCTGATCAGGCGTACATGCCATACCTGGATATCGGAGAGTCGAAAAGGGGGGGAGACGCATATTTGCTCCTGGTGCCGTGCTCGCCACACGCAGCCTGCTTATCATTGATCAAAATATCCCCGCACACGGAGTGATAGAGGGGAGACCGCTACTCTATAAAATAAGATGCCCGCCATCTTTCACATTTCGCGCAAATTCCGGTTTTTAATAGGAGGACGTCATGACATTGCAAGATGCTATGGATCGAGCAATCGGTGAGTGGACTTTGTACGGGGTCGCAATGGACTGGGACATGCCGTACCAAATGCTAAGTAAATACGTGCGTGGTGACCGCGTGTCTGACGCACAAACGCTTTGAAAATGGCAGACGATGCCAGATTGCGCCGAGGAAATGCTGGCCTTGATGGCCGCTGCTGAGGAAACAAAAAAGGCAGCGACACCGGAAAGTGTGGCTGCCTTTTTCGAAAAGGAATCTTTAGTGATATCCATGAACTTGTGACTAGGCGCGTTCCAGATCGTAGGAACCATAAGCGTTACCCATATCGTTTTGGGTGATTAGTGCTTAGAACGCATCTCACGCCTATTTATGAAATGGGCTCTAGAATCCGGTCGAGAAATGCTTCCTCTCCCCTGGCGCGCAAAACCTCTCTTGCAACGTTGTAGCGAACTTCCAGTTCCTGCTCTTTCATCGCTGCACTACCCAATTGAGCCAATGCATCGTCATCATCTTCTGACAAACCGACCTCTGCCAATTTCGCCTTCACCTCTTGCTTAAAAGCAGGCTGCAGGGTCGTCAACATCTGATGTTCCCGCTCACGCCAACCGGGCGAAAAACGGGTCAACATTGCCTGCCAAGGCGCCCAATCGAGGAGGAAATACTGAAAAAACTCCGCCTGCTCCCGGCTTTGGACCTCGGTTACCGCATCATCCAGGTCCTGTTGGGTCACCCCGGAGACATTGAAGAACCGCATGTCCACAAGGTCGGTGGGCAAGCCCAGCCGCTCGTGCAATCGGACCTGATAGGCCAGGTAGACTACGATTTCGTCCACTTTCACTTCTTCTTCTTTCATTTGTCGCAATGATTCAACTTTCCTGCTGGCGATCTTCGCCAGCGCATCCAGGCGAAATGCGCCACGTCCGAGCTCGACGAGCGCATCGAGCTTGGTGTCATATGCACCGCGACTGACTTCGTACGCATTATCGAGGTTCTTCATGTCGTTATAAGTCAATGCAACCCGGTCCTCGCAAGACTCGGTCGATCGGTCGGCAATCGCATAGATTAATGCTCGAAGTTCACTATCCTGCGCGATCTTGGGTAGCCACGTGGCTACCGCTGCCTTGAGCTTGGGCGTGTAATTTACGGATTCCCATAGCCGATCCAAAAACAGTGAAAACTTCCCTGCGGCCGGTTCAGCGTCGAGCTCTCGCCATCGTTCCGCCTGAGCTTCATCCTCGCTCCCCAGCCATTCCTCGACCGCCTCGTGAAGGGGGCGTGCCGGCGAATTGTTATCGTCCTCGGACATATCAAACAAGATTCGAGGGCCGTTGTAGCCTGCTGCGGATATGCGTTCCCTTATCCCTGGCAGATCACCTGCCAATCCTGGGTTGCCTGTGATATCCACCTGGCACGTTGGCGGCAGACTGTAAATATTTTCGGGAAACGAGGTTAGTTGGTTGTTGCTGACATCAAGCAGACGGAGGCTCGCGGGCCACTCAGTCGGCCACGAAGTCAGCATGTTCCCCGCTACGTCAAGCAGCTGGAGGTTCTTGGGCAAGGTCGGCAAACCAGTCAGCCGAGGATTGAACCATACCTGAAGCTTCTTGAGATCCTTAGGCAAAGCCGGCAATTCAGTCAGCCCCTGACTCGATACGGTAAGCGCCTCAAGGCGCCGGGGCAAGGCCGGCAACTCGGTCAACCGCATGCAAAGTACCTCAAGGCTCTCGAGGCTCACGGGAAGGTCTGGTAACTTGGTCGCCTTGAGGCTGAATACCTCAAGCTTCCTGAGGCGCCCGGGCCAGGCCGGGAACTCACGCACAAGGTCGGAATTTACCTTGATGCTATCGAGGCTCGCGGGAAAGGCCGGCAATACAGTCAGGTGAGGGGCAATCAGGTCAAGGTTGGTGAGATGCTTGGGGAACGGCGGCAACTCATCCAATTGGTCCCAGATTAGGGTAAGGCTGGTGCAGTGATCGGGCATGAGCGGCAGGCTATGCAAAGGTATCGCCGATAAATCCAGCGTGCCTTTATTCATATGCAGAAACTGATCCCTCACCTCTTTACGCGTGTCGTCGCCTGGTGGCGCGACTTTCTCCCATACGTGTAGGAAATAGGGATAAAGCGCATCGCCATCGCCGCCCATTTGCTCCTGTAGTTCCGTTGAAATATCGACCGCAGCGCCCAGGATTTGGCTCGTGTGCGCGCCGGTTTCCAGCATCGCGAGAACTTCATCGGCGAGTTGCGTATAAATCAGCGAGAACCCGCGCGATCTGACGCCCGCACTATCCTGGCAAGGCCCCAGAAGGCCGTCGACCAAAGCCTGGATGTTCGTGCTTTCGCTGCATGCACGCATCATGTGTTGCGTGAGATCCCGGCGCGCTGCCGAAATGTCAGGTGGGTACGATTGACTGAACTGATGATGGATCCAAGCTATGGCTGCCAGCAAGCTGACGCAGCGTAGTTTATGAAGAGCAGTGTCCCGCCCCCCTGCATACTCAAGTATCAGCGTTCTGACTTCGGTGAGTTGACGGGGCGATCCGCTTAACGGACTGGCTGCCGCGCCAAGCGAAGAAGGTCCAACAGGAGGGATGTGCATCGATGAAGCATGAAGACTTGTTGTGATGGGGAAGTCATTCTAGCCATGGCTGGATACTGTCTCTTTCAAAAAACGCTCAAGCGTCTCTGCCTCCTCTCCAGTTCTAAACTAAACTGTCCAATTCCCGGGGCAGGTCAAGCGGCTCAGTTTCTAGAGCAGCCCTGGTCCAGCCCGAGGGGTTACTCCAACAGGAATGACTACACCTGCGAGTCTTTGGACGTTGCAGCCCCGCCCGCGCTCGCGATCCGATTCCGGGCTATCGGCCTAAGACTGCCATCTGCGTTGACATAATTCCGCAATATTGCATACTTGACATTCTCTTTCTCAGCAAAGCGAACAAGGCCACCTGCGGCACGAACTAACTCTGGATTGGCCCTCACTTCCCGTAGCAGGTCATCCTTGACCTGATCGATTAATTTGTAGTCGCAGCGATTGTTAGTCTTCGACTTCAAACCGCTTTGAAGATGGCTGATGATGCGCAGAGCAGATTGAGCGCGGAGAAATGCTGGTCTTGATGGCGCAGGCCGAGAAAACAAAAAAGGCAGCGACACTCGAAAGTGTGGCTGCCAATTCTGCAAAAAGATATTTTGGTGGCCCGGGGCGGAATCGAACCACCGACACAAGGATTTTCAATCCTCTGCTCTACCGACTGAGCTACCAGGCCAAGACGCAAGATTATAGCAAAGAAAAAAAATACTGCAAGGCCTTTCTCATAAATTGTTTATGAGGCGGCGTTTATAATGCGACCCATGACTTCCAATGCCCAATTCATGACTGCTTCGCCGGCTGCGGCCGGTACCGATATCTGCATCGTCGGCAATGGCGCGGTAGGCAAGGCCGCCGCGCTTGGACTGGCGCAGGCGGGTTTGCGGGTGACGTTGCTGGCGCCGCCGTCGTCGCCATCGCCATCGCGTCCTGCGCCGGCCGATGAGGCCAGTTGGGATGTGCGGGTGTATGCCTTGAACCATACCGCGCGCCGGCTGCTGTCGTCGGTGCGGGTGTGGGAGGCGATGGATGCCGGGCGCATCGCGCCCGTGGATAACATGACGGTGCAGGGCGATGGCGCCTCGGCGCAGGGTGGGGCGGGCTTGCTGTCGTTCGATGCCTATGGCGCGCGCACCGATGCGTTGGCGTGGATCGTCGAAGACCGCAACCTGGATGCCGCGCTCAATGCCGCGCTGCGTTTCGCGCCCAATGTGAAACTGGTGCAGGGCCGGGCGACGGCGCTGTCGGTGTCGCCTGAGGCCACTACGCTCACGCTCGCATCCGGCGAGAGCCTGTCGGCGTCGCTGGTGGTGGGCGCCGATGGCGGCCATTCGTGGGTGCGCGGCCAGTGCGATATCGGGCTCGATTATCGCGCGTACGGCCAGCGTGCCATCGTCACCAATTTCAGTTGCGAGAAGCCGCACCTGGGCGTGGCCTACCAGTGGTTCAGCCCGGTCGAAGGGGTGGTGGCGCTGCTGCCGTTGCCGGGCAACCGCGTCTCGCTGGTGTGGTCGGCGCCGGATGCGCTGGCCGAGCAATTGTTGCGTTTGCCCTTGTCCGAACTGGCGCAGCGACTGGCGGTCTGGGCCGCGCCGGTGCTGGGGGCGCTCACGCCCCTGCAGCCGGAGGTGGTCAAGGCGTTCCCGCTGGCGCTGATCAAGCCGCACGCGATGATTGCCGAGCGTGTGGCGCTGATCGGCGATGCCGCGCATGTCGTGCACCCGATGGCCGGCCATGGCATGAACCTGGGGTTTGCCGATGTCGCGGCGCTGATCGAGACACTGGCCGCGCGCGAGCCGCAGTACGACTGCGGCGACAGCCGCGTGCTGCGCCGCTATGCGCGTGCGCGCAAGGAAGAGGTATTGCTGATGCAACTGGCCACCGATGGCTTGAACCGCATTTTTGCCACCGATGCCGAGCCGTTGCGCATGGCGCGCAATATCGGAATGAACCTGATCAACCGCTTGCCGGTCTTAAAGCGTCGGCTGATCGCGTATGCGCTGGGCAAGTGAGCAAGTGAGGCGGGCCGATTTGAGGTAAGGTAATGCGCCTGGCCGGATCTTGGAACCTGTTTGCGATCCGGCCGCGGCGTTTGCGCCATCTATCAACCAATTCCCACGGGGTGACCGCCAGGGCAGGTGTGGTGCGGTTTTCAGGCCGATGCCGCCAGGATTGCCCGGGCGTTTGATTTGAATCAGGACCACTATGAATAATTTTCTGACCACCGGCCCGGCGCGCACGCTGCGCCACATCGGCATGGCCGTGGCTGTACTGGCATCGACGGTGGCGGCCGTTTCCGCTCATGCGCAGGCCGAAGCGGCCGACAGCACCGAGGCTACCATCAAGAAGCTGATCGAGCCGCGCCTGGGCCAGGGGGCCAAGGTCGATGCCGTGACCAAGACGCCGTATGCCGGCCTGTATGAGATCCAGATCGACGGCGACGTGATCTATACCGACGCCAAGGCGCAATACCTGTTCATCGGCCGCGTGGTCGATTCGCAGACCTATCGCGACTTCACCAAGGAAAAGATCGAGGCCATCAACAAGGTGCCCTTCTCCGGCCTGCCGCTGGACAAGGCGATCAAGACCGTCAAGGGCAACGGCAAGCGCATGATGGCGATCTTCGAGGATCCGAACTGCATCTACTGCAAGCGCTTGCACAAGACGCTGCAGGAAGTCGACAACACCACCGTCTACACTTTCCAGTACAACATCCTGTCGCCGGACTCCATCGTCAAGTCGCGCAACATCTGGTGCGCGCCCAATCCGAGCAAGGCCTGGAGCGACTGGATGATCAACGGCAAGGAAGCGCCGGCCGCTGCCGCCAGCTGCAACGCACCGCATGACGAGGTGCTGGCGCTGGGCAAGAAGATGAAGGTCACCGGCACGCCGACCATCATCTTCACCGACGGCTCGCGCGTGCCTGGCGCGATCGACGCCAAGGCGCTGGAACAGAAGCTGTCCTCGCTCAAGTAAGCCGGTAATGAAAAAGGGGCGTCCGCATGGCGGGCGCCCCTTGTTTTTTATGCGTACGCGCGCGCCCAAGCGGACGGCACGCGTAGTCATTTGCTCGTGTGCAGTTCCATCATTGCCGCTTCGAACTTTCCCTGGCACAGCAGCGGGATGACGTTCAGGCTCTTGTCCAGCGCCTCGTTGATCAGCGCCTGTTCTTCCTTGCGCGGGCGGTGCAGCACGAAGTCGGCCACCGGCTGCTGCAGGCCGAGCGTGCGCGGATGGCCGATGCCCAGGCGCAGGCGCCAGTAGTCTTGCGTGCCCAGCGCGGCCGTGATGTCCTTCAAGCCGTTGTGGCCGCCCGACGAGCCGCCTTTCTTGATGCGCGCCACGCCGGGCGCCAGGTCGAGTTCGTCATGCGCCACCAGCACTTCCTCGGGCGCGATCTTGTAGAAGCGCGCCAGCGCGCCGACCGACTGGCCGGAGCGGTTCATGTAGGTCTGCGGCTCCAGCAGCCAGACTTCGTTGCCGGCGACCGAGGTCTTGCCGGCCAGCGCGTTGAAGCGCGCCTCGCGCGCCAGGCGCACCGGGCCGGCCAGGTTGTCGACCAGCCAGAAGCCTGCGTTGTGCCGGGTTTGTTCGTATTCCGGGCCGGGGTTGCCGAGGCCGACGATGAGGCGAATGGACATGTTGCAAAAATGGACAGAAGTGCGACGTTGAAACGGCGATTATCCCGAGTTTGCCGTTCCGCGTCCAATGTCAAGATTGGCGCACGCGGTTGAATTGCGTATCATCCAACGCTTGTTTTTCTTTACTGTTGACTGGGTTTCACAATGCTGCCTTCTATCGAACAACGACTCGCCCTTGAACTCGTCGCCAAGCCGGTTCAGGTCGCTGCCGCCATCGCCTTGCTGGACGAAGGTGCAACCGTCCCCTTCATCGCCCGCTACCGCAAGGAAGCCACCGGCGGCCTGGACGACACCCAACTGCGCCTGCTGGAAGAGCGCCTGCGCTACCTGCGCGAGCTGGAGGCCCGTCGCGCCGCGATCATCGCCTCGATCGAAGAGCAGGGCAAGATGACGCCGGTGCTGCTGGACGCCATCGTCCACGCGGAAGACAAGACCCGCCTGGAAGACCTGTACCTGCCCTACAAGCCCAAGCGCCGCACCAAGGCGCAGATCGCCGCCGAAGCCGGCCTGACCGAGCTGGCCGATGCGCTGCTGAACGATCCGGCGTTGAATCCCGAAGAAGAAGCCGCCAAGTACCTCAAGCCGGCCTTCACCACCGACAACGGCGACAACCCCGGCGTACCCGATGCCAAGGCGGCGCTGGACGGCGCGCGCCAGATCCTGATGGAGCGTTTCTCGGAAGACGCCGAGCTGCTGCAGAACCTGCGCGAATACCTGACCGAGCACGGCGTGGTCGAGTCGAAAGTGGTGGAAGGCAAGCAGGACGCCGGCGAGAAGTTCGCCGACTACTTCGATTACTCCGAGACCTTCGGCACCATCCCTTCGCACCGCGCGCTGGCGCTGTTCCGCGGCCGCCGCGAAGAGGTGTTGAACGTGGTGCTGCGCCTGGATAGCGAAGAAGAAAAGCCGAAGTGGGATGCCCCGCACAACCCGTGCGAAGGCCGCATCGCCTCGCGCTTCGGCGTGTCCAACAAGGGCCGCGCCGCCGACAAATGGCTCTCCGACACGGTGCGCTGGGCCTGGCGCGTGAAGGTGTTCATGCACCTGGAAACCGAACTGATGACCAAGCTGCGCGAAGAAGCCGAAGCCGAGGCCATCAACGTCTTCGCCCGCAACCTGAAGGATCTGCTGCTGGCCGCACCGGCCGGCCCGCGCGCCACCATGGGCCTGGACCCGGGCCTGCGCACCGGCGTCAAGGTCGCCATTGTCGACGCCACCGGCAAGGTGGTGGCCACCGATACCATCTATCCGCACCAGCCGCGCAACGACTGGCACGGTTCGCTGCATACGCTGTCGCAACTGGCCGAGAAGCACCAGGTGTCGCTGATCTCGATCGGCAACGGCACCGCCTCGCGCGAGACCGACAAGCTGGCGCAAGACCTGAT
Source organism: Herbaspirillum sp. SJZ099 (assembly GCF_007828355.1). Lineage (NCBI taxonomy): Bacteria > Pseudomonadati > Pseudomonadota > Betaproteobacteria > Burkholderiales > Oxalobacteraceae > Herbaspirillum > Herbaspirillum sp. SJZ099. The sequence continues at coordinate 474,480 of NZ_VIUO01000002.1, forward strand.
CAAGCTGCGCCCGGAACTGAAGCTGACCAAGATCGTGGTCTCGGAAGCCGGCGCCTCGGTGTACTCGGCCTCGGAATTCGCTTCCAAGGAATTGCCGGAACTGGACGTGTCGCTGCGCGGCGCGGTGTCGATTGCGCGCCGCCTGCAGGATCCGCTGGCCGAACTGGTCAAGATCGATCCCAAGTCAATCGGCGTCGGCCAGTACCAGCACGATGTGAGCCAGACGCAACTGGCGCGCTCGCTGGACGCGGTGGTGGAAGATTGCGTCAACGCCGTCGGCGTCGATGTGAACACCGCCTCGGCGCCGCTGTTGGCGCGCGTATCTGGCCTCAACGCCAGCGTGGCGCAGAGCATCGTTTCCTACCGCGACATGAAGGGCATGTTCGTCTCGCGCGCTGCGCTGCGCGAGGTGCCGCGTCTGGGCGAGAAGACGTTCGAACAGGCCGCGGGCTTTTTGCGCGTGATGAACGGCGAGAACCCGCTGGACGCCTCCGCGGTGCACCCGGAATCGTACCCGCTGGTGGAAAAGATCCTGGCCGACATCAAGAAGGACGTGAAGAGCGTGGTCGGCCAGACCTCGCTGTTGAAGGGCCTGTCGCCGGCCAAGTACGCCGATGAGAAATTCGGCGTGCCGACCGTCACCGACATCCTCAAGGAACTCGACAAGCCGGGCCGCGATCCGCGTCCGGAGTTCACCACCGCCACCTTCAAGGAAGGCGTGGAAGAGATCAAGGACCTGCGTCCGGACATGATCCTGGAAGGTGTGGTGACCAACGTCGCGGCCTTCGGCGCCTTCGTCGACATCGGCGTGCACCAGGATGGCCTGGTGCACATCTCGGCCTTGTCGAATACCTTCGTCAAGGACCCGCACACGATGGTCAAGGCCGGCCAGGTGGTCAAGGTCAAGGTGCTGGAAGTGGACGAGAAGCGCAAGCGCATCGCCCTGACCATGCGCCTGAACGACACCGCGCCGGCGCCAGGCGCGCGCAATGAGCAGCGCGGCGACCGTAACGATTCGCGCCGTCTGTCGCAGCACCAGAACCAGCGCTCGCGCGAGCAGGCGCCAGTCGGCAATGCGATGGCGGCGGCGTTTGCCAAGCTGAAGGGATGATCCGTCCGGGCGCTTGATTGCGCATCGCCCCGGCTAAAAGAAAACAGGCTGTTCCCGCGAGGGGACAGCCTGTTTTTTTATCCGCGATGGCGCCAGCCCGAAGTCCGCCGGACAATGCCGCGGCCGATGCGGCGGGTTGGGCAATGGCGCCGATGTTGTCTGAGATCAGGCTGGCGCGCGTCAGCCCTGTGCTTCGGGTACGTTCGTGCCCATGCCTTCGGGCAGCAGCGGCGCGATCTCGGCCAACTCGTCGGCGCTCAGGCGCAAGTCCGCCGCGCCCAGCAGTCCATCGACCTGCGCGGGACGGCGCGCGCCGACGATGGCGCCGGTGATGGCGGACTGCCGCAGTACCCAGGCGATCGCCACGGCCGCGGGCGTCAGCCCGTGCCGTTTGCCGATGCTGCCGAAAACGTCGACCAGCGCGAGATTGTTCGTCAGGCGCGGCTCCTGGAAATCCGGGCTGCGGCGCTTGCGCCAATCGTCGTCAGGCAGCCCGGCGATGCGCTCGCGCGTCATCGCGCCGGTCAGCAGGCCCGACTGCAGCGTGGAATAAGCGATGACGCCGATGCCGGCCTGCTCGCAGAAGGGAAGGATGTCGGTTTCCACCTCGCGCATCAGCGCCGAGTACGGCGGCTGGAGAGAGGCGATGGCGGTGAGCGCCTGCGCGCGTTTGAGCTGCGGCACGTCGAAATTGGAGACGCCGATGGCGCGGATCTTCCCTTGCTCACGGGCCTTGGCCAGCACCGACAGCGCGGCTTCGATCCCCTCGTCGGGGCCGCCCGGCGGGAACGCCGGCCAGTGGAGCTGGTACAGGTCGATCGTCTCGACCTGGAGGCGGCGCAGGCTGTCCTCGATCTCGCGCGCCAGCGACTTCGGGGCCAGCGAGTGCGAGATTTGCCGGGTCGCGCGGTCCCACACCAGGCTGCCCTTGGTGAATACCAGCGGACGGCGCGAAGCCGGAACGCGGCGTAGAAGCTGGCCGACGATTTCCTCGGCATGGCCCAGCCCGTAGACGGCGGCGGTATCGATCCAGTTCACGCCGCGCTCGACCGCATATTCCAGCGCGGCCAGGCTATCGGCGTCGTCCTGCGCCCCCCCAGCCGAACTCCCATCCCGCGCCGGCGATGGCCCAGGTGCCCAAGCCGATGGGGGAGATCGTGAAATCGGCGCTGCCGAGACGTTTCTGTTGCATGGTTCGACCTTTCGTTCAATGGAAGGCCGTCAGTGTCGCGCGGATGATAGAAAGTGATAAGTCGGGTTATGCTTGATGAACTACTGAGCCATTTTCATCAATATGCTTCCTGACCTGCATGAACTCGATGCCTTTGCGGCGGTGGCGCGCCACCGCAGTTTCCGCAAGGCGGCCGCCGAGCGCGGCGTGTCGGCCTCGGCCTTGAGCCATGCCCTGCGTGGCCTGGAACAGCGGCTGGGCGTGCGGCTGCTCCATCGCACCACGCGCAGCGTGACGCCGACCGAAGCCGGCCAGCGCCTGTTGGCCAGGCTCGACCCGGCGTTGCGCGAGGTGGCCGATGCGCTGGCCGATGCAACCGCCTTGCAGGCCGAACCGGCCGGTACTGTGCGCCTGAACGTGCCGCGTCCGGCGGCGCGGTTGCTGCTGGCATCGGCGCTGGCCGGTTTCGCGGCCGCGTATCCGCGCGTGCAGCTCGAAATCGTGACCGATGACGGCCTGGCCGATATCGTGGGCGATGGCTTCGATGCCGGGATCCGTTTTGGCGAGAGCCTGGCCGGGGATATGGTGGCGGTGCCGATCGGTCCGCCGCAGCGCTTTGTGTGTGTGGCCGCGCCGGATTACCTGGCCGCGCGCGATGGCGCGGGCATCGCCTATGTCTATGAGGCGATGGTGCGCGAGGACCTGGCCGCCGGCCGCTTGCAGGCCGTGCTGGAGGACTGGGGCGCACCCGCCGGGCGGTTCTTTCTCTATTACCCAGGCCGTCGGCACGTGCCGATGGCGCTGCGGGCCCTGGCGGATTTCATTCGGAAGTAACGTCGCCGGCGCTGCCCGTTCAGGCGGTGGTGCTGATGCGCGTCTGGGTCACCGAGACCGAGACGCTTACCGTCGTCTGGCTGGCGACCACGGTCCCCCCGCTGCCGTCGCCATTGCCGGCGTCGGTATCGTCGCCGTCCTGTTTTTCGCCCTTGATCTTGGCGATGAAGTCGGCCAGCGACTTTTGCACCAGGTCATAGGTCTTGTCGATGTTGCTGGCAATGTCGCCGTTGAGCACGCTCAGGCTGTCGAGAATGCCGCGCGCTTCCTTGAAGCCCTGGTCGACGCCCTTGAAGATCAGGGCCATGTAGTTGTCGATATTGGTGGCGTCGTCCTTGTCCGGGTTGTTCTGCTTGTACAGTTCGAACAGGTTGGTGACGAACGAGACGATGCGGCCCGCCGTGCCCTCGGGCGAGTTGTCCTGCGCCATGGCGTTCTGGATGGCGTTGTCGCCCATCTCGGGCCGCAGCACGTCATTGATGTTTTCGATGGCGCTTTTGTAGACCAGCGCCAGCGGATCGTTTTGCGAATTGATCGACACTTCCAGCGAAGCCTGCAGGATGGAAACATTGAGCTGGGCACGGGCGCCGGACTCGGTCAGCAGGTTGGCCTTTTGCGCGTCGGCGATCTTGTCGTTGGATGACGCGGCGGACGGCGGGTTGGCCGGTTCGGCGGGCGAGGTGGCGGGCAGCAAAGGCTTGGTGTCTACGCTGCTGGCGGTGGTGCTGATGGCCATGACGGTCTCCTGTACTAGGACCGCACTCGGGGAAGGGGAAAGGGGGAAACGGCAGTCCTTTTTCAACTTACGGCATCGGCCCGGGAATCTGAAGGTCAGGAAGGCAATTTTGATCGATTTAATGTTGAATCGAGACAGTACGTATCGTTTTGCGTGATGTTGCCGGATTTTAACAATGTTTCAACCTTCTTCCGCCAGCCCGCGATGTGTACGCTAATGGGCCAGGGTGCCTGCGCTGGTGATGGTGGTGAGGTCGACATGGGAGGCGCCATGGCGGTTGGATCCGGAAAAATTGATCCGGTATCCGAGGCCGTCGTAGTTCTTCTCATTGATGCTTTCCAGTGCGGCGATCAGTTTGTTGCGCGTCGGGGCGGGGCCGGCGCGCCTGATGCCTTCGGCCAGCACCCTGGCGGCGATGAATCCTTCCAGTCCAAGATGGCTGAACTCGCTGGCGCGGGCCTGGCGCATCGCCTGCTGGTATTGGCGCACGATGGGGAGGGTGCTTTTCCACGGGAAGGGCATGGCTTGCGAGACGATCATCCCGGCCAGCGCCTTGTGCCGGGAATCGTCCAGCGTGCTGTAGACGAGCGAGGCGGCATAGAAGTAGCCGCGATAGCCTTTGGCGCGCAAGAGTTCGATCAAGGGGAGATTGAGCGCCGGCGAAATGCTCATGACCAGGATGATGTCCGGCCGCGCGCGCAGGAGGCTGCCGGCCATCTTTTCCATGCTCGGCCCGACCGCGCTGACGGTCGTCACCAGTTCTGCCCCGGCGGTGTCGATCATGGTTTGCAGGAGGGCGTGGCTCGGTACGTTGGGATGGTCGGTAAAGATGGCCAGGCGCTTGAGCCCGATCCTGGAAAAATGCGCGAACATGTAGCTGTATTCATCGACGTAGCTGGCGCGGATAGTGAATACGTGGCGGTTGAGCGCGTTATAAACGATGCGGGCGCCGGTGACCGGCGCGAAAAACGGGACGCCGTTCTCATTGACGATGGGAAGCACGGCACTGCTGGTTTGCCAGCCGACATAACCGAACAGCGCCAGCGCCTTGTCCTCTTGCAGCAGTTGCCGCGTGTTTTGGATTGCCAGGATGGGGTCGTTCTGGTCATCCATCGTGGCCAGCCTGATCTGGCGGCCATGGATGCCGCCCTTGCCGTTGACTTGCGCGAAGTAGGCATGGGCGCCGGCGAGGAATTGCCGGGTGAGGTGGGCATGCTGGCCGCTCAGGTCGGCCGATTGGCCGATGACGATGTGGTCGCTGGCGCCGGCGCCCGGGCTGCAGGCGAGAACCAGCACGCCGGTCAGCAATAGCGCAGGCAGTCGCATGGGGGATCTCCTTGTTGGCGCAGTTACCGGGAATCTCCGATGTTAGCAATGCCGGACAGGAGGGCAACGGCTATCAGCCGCAGTGATCGAAATAGAGACTGAATCTCGTATTTATTATTAGAACTGATTTCATCAATAGGCGTGAGTGCGAGCTTATCCCGTTTGGGATGAAGTGCAAGGCGCGAAGTTGGGTCAAGACTGGACGTTTTGCCAGCGCCCTTTCTGAGCAGAACGCATCTCACTCCTATTGATGAAATGAGTTCTAGGTTTCTTCCATCAGGAACAGCCGCCGGTGCTCGCGTATCGCGTAGCGGTCGGTCATGCCGGCGATGTAATCGGCCACCTGGCGCGCCTGCTTGTGCAGGCGCTGCGCCTCGTCGGCGAGATCCCGAATCTGGTAGGCCGGCGGCAGCAGGTTGGGCTGGCCGATGAAGGCCTGGAACATCTCGCTGATGATGCGGCGCGCCTTGGCGGTCATGCGGTTGACCTGGTAGTGGCGGTAGAGCTTCTCGCGCAGGAATTTTTTCAGGATCGCGGCTTCGGCCGCCATGGCGTCGGAAAAGGCGATCAGCCGCGGCGCGTTGCGCACGTCCTCGATATCGCGCGGCGCCGCGTCGGCGATGCGCGCCTGCGAGGTATCGATCAGGTCGACGATGAGCGCGTTGATCATGCGGCGCACCGTCTCGTGGATCACGCGGCGGCCGGTGATGCCGGGGTAGGCCTGCTCCACTTCGCGCAGGTGGCGCGCGAAGAAATCCACCTCGCACATCTGCGCCATGCCCAGCAGGCCGGAGCGCAGGCCGTCGTCGATGTCGTGGTTGTTGTAGGCGATCTCGTCGGCCAGGTTGGCCAGTTGCGCTTCCAGCGAAGGCTGCTTCTTGTCGATGAAGCGCTGGCCGATGTCGCCCAATTGTTTCGCGTTGTGCAGCGAGCAGTGCTTGAGGATGCCCTCGCGCGTCTCGAAGGTCAGGTTCAGGCCGTCGAAGGCGGCGTAGTGCTGTTCCAGTTCATCCACCACGCGCAGGCTTTGCAGGTTGTGCTCGAAGCCGCCGTGCTCCTTCATGCAGTCGTTGAGTTCATCCTGGCCGGCGTGGCCGAAGGGCGTGTGGCCGAGGTCGTGGGCCAGCGAGATGGCTTCCACCAGGTCTTCGTTGAGTTTGAGATTGCGTGCGCAGGAGCGCGCGATCTGCGCCACTTCGATGCTGTGGGTCAGGCGCGTGCGGAACAGGTCGCCCTCGTGGTTGACGAAGACCTGGGTCTTGTATTCGAGGCGGCGAAAGGCGGTGGAGTGGACGATGCGGTCGCGGTCGCGCTGGAATTGGCTGCGCGAACCGGGGGGAGTCTCATCGAAGCGCCGGCCCCTTGAATTCGCCGAATTGGCGGCGTAGGGGGCGAGGTGGGGCGGCGCTTCGAAACTCATGTCACTCTCCGGTGCAGGCCGCCAGGGTTTGCATCAGCAACTCCTGCGGCGCGTTGGTAATCAGCGGGCTGCCCAGCGGCTTGACCAGGATGAACTTGATCTGCCCGCCTTCGTTTTTCTTGTCGACTTCCATCAGCTCCAGCCAGCGCTCGGCGCCAAGATCCGGCGCCACCGTCGGCAGGCCGGCGGCGGCCGTCACGGCGCGGATGCGTTCGCGCGCGGCGGCGTCGATGTAGCCCAGGCGATGCGACAGGTCGGCCGCCATCACCATGCCGCAGCCGACCGCTTCGCCGTGCAGCCATTGGCCGTAGCCCAGGCCGTTTTCGATGGCATGGCCGAAGGTGTGGCCGAAGTTGAGGATGGCGCGCAGGCCGCCTTCGCGTTCGTCCTGGCGCACCACGTCGGCCTTGATCTCGCAGGAGCGCTGGATGGCGTAGGCCAGCGCGGCGTCATCCTTGGCTACCAGCCTGGCCATATTGGCCTCGATCCAGTCGAAGAAGGGGGCGTCGATGATGGCGCCGTGCTTGATCACCTCGGCGATGCCGGCGGCCAGTTCGCGGGCGGGGAGCGTGTGCAGCGTGGCGGTGTCGGCGAGCACCGCTTGCGGCTGGTAGAACGCGCCGATCATGTTCTTGCCCAGCGGGTGGTTGATGCCGGTCTTGCCGCCCACCGACGAGTCCACCTGCGACAGCAGCGTGGTCGGCACCTGCACGAACGGCACGCCGCGCATGTAGGAGGCCGCGGCGAAACCGGTCAGGTCGCCGATCACGCCGCCGCCCAGGGCGATCAGGGTGGTCTTGCGGTCGCATTTCTCGGCCAGCAGCACGTCGAAAATCTTCATCAGGCTGGCCCAGTTCTTCTCGCCTTCGCCGTCGGGCAGCACGATCTCGGTGACCTGCTTGCCGGCCGCGCGCAGGGCGGCGCTGACCTTTTCCAGATACAGCGGGCCGACCTTGTCGTTGGTGACGATGGCGGCGCGCTTGCCCTTGACGAATTGCGGCAGCAGGGCGGGATCGTCCAGCAGGCCGCGGCCGATGAGGATGGGATAGCTGCGTTCGCCCAGGTCGACTTCGAGAGTGATCGGGGCGGCGGGGGTATCGGCTTGGCTCATGCTGCGTGTGTTCTGGTGGTGGCCGGCGCTGGCGACGCCGGTGAAGGTGGTGGTCGAGGAAGTTGCGGAGGCGGTAAAGACAATGCCGCCGGCGAAGGCATCCGCCTCGGCCTGCTTGGGCGCAAGCTCCAGGTGGCTCATGATGGTCTGCACCAGGAACTGCACATTGGGGCGATTGGTTTCGACGACGAAATCAGCCACTTCGCGGTACAGCGGCTCGCGTTGGCGGGACAGTTCTTCCAGCTTGCGGCGCGGGTCGGCGGTCTGCAGCAGCGGGCGGTTCTTGTCGCGGCCGGTGCGCTGGAGGATCTGGTTGATGCTGGCGCGCAGGTAGATCACGGTGCCGTGGCGCTTGAGGTTCTCGCGGTTCTCGGCGCGCAGGACGGCGCCGCCGCCGGTGGCCAGCACGATGTCGGATTGCGCGCAGAGGTCGCGGATGACTTCGGCTTCGCGGCGGCGGAAGCTCTCTTCGCCCTCGATCTCGAAGATGACCGGGATCGATGCGCCGGTGCGCGCTTCGATTTCGTGGTCCGAATCGACGAAGCGCTTGCCCAGCTTCTTGGCCAGGGCGCGGCCTATGGTGGTCTTGCCGGCGCCCATGAGGCCGACAAGAAAGATGCTTCCTGTCATATCGAAAATTCTGCGCAGCAGGCCGGAAAGCGGCGGCGGTATTGCCGTTGCGCGGTTTTTCGGCCAAAACGCTGATTTTACCGTCCTTGGCGGCCCGCCGGGGAAAAATGCGCATCAATGGCGGTGCTGCGCCGCCACCACGCGCGGCGTCAGGAAGATCAGCAGTTCGGTCTTGTCCTGCACCCGGGCGCTGTGCCTGAACAGGTGGCCCAGCACCGGGATGTCGCCCAGCAGCGGCACCTTGGCTTCGCGCTGGTGTTCGGTCTGGGTGTAAATGCCGCCGAGCACCACGGTGCCGCCATCTTCCACCTCGACCTGGGTCTTGACGTGCTTGGTATTGATCGCCAGGCCGCCGGGCGTGGCGGTGCCGCGGCTGTCCTTGTTGACATCCACATTGAGGATGACATTGCCGTCCGGCGTGATCTGGGGCGTCACTTCCAGCTTCAGGTTGGCTTTCTTGAAGGCGGTGGCGGTCGCGCCGCTGCTGGTGGATTGCTGGTAAGGGATTTCCTCGCCTTGTTCGATCAGCGCGGTTTGCTGGTCGGCGGTGACCACGCGCGGGCTGGAAACGATCTTGCCGCGCCCTTCGGATTCCAGCGCCGACAGCTCGATGTTGAGGAAGCGGTGCGCGGCCGCGTTGAACAGGGTGAAGGCAAAGCTGCCCGGCGGCGAGCCGCCGATGGACTGGGCCGGGAGATTGACGGCGGGTTCCCGGGCGGAGGCGCCGGAGGCGGGCGGCGCCTGGCCGCTGAGCTCGGCCACGTCGCCGTAGGAATTGCCGATGGCCGCGCCGTTGGTCCGGGCCGACAGGCCCAGCTTGATGCCGAGGTTGCGTCCGAAACTGTCGTCGGCCTCGACGATGCGCGCCTCGATCAGCACCTGGCGCGCGGCCACGTCGATGCGTTCGAGCAGCTTGCGGATATTGGCCAGCACGGCCGGGGTATCGGTGACGAACAATTGGTTGGTGCGGGCATCGACCACCGCGCTGCCGCGCCGCGAGAGCAGCCCGTTGCGGCGTTCGGCCAGCGCCGCACCGTCCTCGCCGATGCCGAACGCGCGACGGAAGGTGTCGGCGCGCTGGTAGTTGAGCTGGAACACCTCGGCATGCAGCGGTTCGAGGTCGGCGATCATGGCTTGTTGTTCCAGTTCCTGCTTTTCGCGCGCCAGCATTTCCTCGCGCGGCGCGATCCAGACAATGTTGCCGTTGCGCCGCATGCCCAGGCCGCGCGCCTGCATGATGATGTCCAGCGCCTGGTCCCAGGGAACGTTCTTGAGCCGCAGGCTGAGCTGGCCGCCCACGGCATCGCTGGCGATGATGTTGAGCCCGGTGAAGTCGGCCAGCACTTGCAGCGCCGAGCGCACGTCGATGTCATGGAAGTTCATCGATAGTGTGTCGCCCTGGTAATCGCGCTCGGCAGCGGGTCGCTGCGCCTGCGGCGCCGCCGGCTGCACCTCGATCACCAGCCGGCGGCCGCGCTGGTAGGCGTCGTAGCGCCATAGCCCATGCGGTTCGATAATCAGCCGCGTGCCGCCGGCATGACGTATGGCGCTGTAACGCGCCACCGGCGTGGCGAAGTCGTCGACATCGAGGCGGCGCTGCAGCGCAGCGGGCAATGTGACGCCGGGGATGTCGGCGACGATCTGCTGGCCCGACTGGCGGACATTGACCGTGGTGTGCGCCGATGGCAGTTCCAGTGCGATTTGCCCTGCGCCGGTCGGCCCGCGGCGAAAGTCGATGCCGGCCAGCATGGGTTGCGCGTGCTCGTCCTGGTCCGGGGCGATCAGCCGTTCGCGCAGCACGATGCGCAGCCGCCGTCCGTCGTAGTGCAGTCGATGTGCCGCGTTTTGCTTGAGCTCCAGCAGCAGGCGCAGGCGTTGGCCATCGGCGGCAAGCATGGCCTGCTGCATGAGTCCCGTGCCGCGCATGCGTCGGTTGATGTCGCCGGCACTGGCGGTACGGGGGAAATCAAGCACCAGGCGCGGCGGATTGACGGTGGAGAATTCGCCCACCTGAAGCGGCGCGGGCGGATGCGCAAAATCCAGTTCGACGACGGTTGCATCGTCTTCCTGTTTTACGCTGACCGACTCCAGCCGGTTTTCTTCCGCCGCCGACGGAAAAGACAGGAGCAGGCAGCCCAGCAAGCTGAGCAGGCAGCAAATCATCGGCATCATGCGCTCGCTCATGGCCGTACCCAATGGCGTTGTCGTGGCTGGCGCGGTTTGTCCGCGGACGGCGGCGCATTGGACGCCATTTCTTGCGTAGCGCCGCTGCCTACCGCCAGTATTTGCGTTGCGCCCCGGTGGGCCACTTGCACCGATTGTTCATCGATGCGCACCACGCGTCCCAGTCCCGCGGGGAGTTCGTCGCCGACCCGCACGCGCAAACTGCGGCCGTCTACCTGCAGCACGGCATAGGCGGAGGTTTCCTGCACCAGCGTGCCCAATACCCGGATGTGCGGCGCGGATTTCCCGACCGGCTCGGCGGGCTGCATGCGGTCGTCGTTGCGTGCGCTGGCTTGCCGATGTGCGGCTCGCCGTTGCGCCATGCCGAACGGATCGGTTGGTGTATCCGTCAGGGAAAGGGCGGCCGCGTCGGTTTGTTCCGGTTGGGCGTGTGTCGGCGCCGGTACGCGGGAGTCGGCCTCGCGCCTGGCCTGGGCGATCCAGGCGCGGGTGGCCTCGGCTTGATCCGCAGCGCCGCAGCCTGACAGCAGCGTGGCCAGCAATAGATGTAGCGGCAAGCGGCAGGCCGGATGGCGGGGAACGAATGGCGCTGTCATGGTTGGGCAAGGGCCTCGGCATCGCGCAGCACAGCGCCAAGGACGACTTTCATCAGCAAGGTCTGGCGGCCTGCGCGGGCGGCGTGCAGGGCCAGCTCCATCGACTCGACCTGTACCGGCAGCGGCGGCTCGGTGACCAGCTCCACGAACCGCAGCAGGCCGGCGTACTCGCCGCTGAGTTCGATCTCGGCATGGGTTGCCGGCTGGGCCGGCGCCAGCGGCTTGAACGATTCCATCTCCAGGCCGCATTCTTGCGCGCGGCGCGCCAGCTTGAGCTGCAACAGGCCGGCGACGGAATGGCTGTCGCCGGACCATAGCGGCTCTTGCGCGCTCAGCAATTGCATGTCGAGCAGGTTTTCCTGTGAACGCAGTGCGGGCAGTTCCGCCACCTTTTCCAACGCGGCCAGCAGCCGCGATTGCTGGTCGTGGCGAAGATTTTCCGCGGCCTGGCGTAGTGCGCTGCGTGGTTGCACGTACAGGAAAAGTCCGGTGGCGGCGCAAGCCAGCGCCACGGCCAGCAGCAGGATGGCGCGCGCTGCCAGCGGCCAATGCGCGGGATGCGCCGGCAGTGCGGATCGGCGTTTCATGGCGGGACGCTGGCATCGGCAGGCCTGTCGTCATGCCTGTCGCCATGCAGTGGCGGCGGTGAGAACGGCAGCGACAGCGTGAAGTCATAGCGTCCGTCGTCGGCATGCCGGTCGGTGGCGCGCAGATCCTGGATGGCGACACGTTCCATGCCGGCATGCAGCAGCGCATTGGCGTATGCCTGGATATCGCGTACATCCGCCGCATGGCCGCGCAATTCTCCAGCGCGCGGTTGCAGGGCGATGCGGTACAGCCTGATTTCCGGCAGCGCGGCGGCGGAGGCGGCGCGCAGCAATGACGCGGCTCGCGCGCGCAGGGCGGTCTGGTCGTTGAGCGTCGCCAGCCGGGATTGCATGTGCGCGATGCGGCTTTGGCTTGCCGCGCGCTGATCCAGTTGCGGCTGCAGGGTGTGCAGTTCGGCCGCCAGCAAACGGTTGGCCATGCCGATGCCGTCCGTTTGGCCATCGATGCGCATCGCCAGCGCCAGTACCGGCAAGATGCCCAGCAAGGCTGAACATGCGAGCCAACGGTAGAACGAGAGTTCGCGCGCCCGGCGACGCCGGGACGGGGGCAGGGCAAAGTTCGGGGAAGTCGTGCGCCTGCTCACATGAGTCCTTCGCCGGCCAGCGCCACGGCGCAATGGAATGCCGGGAGCCGGCGCGGCGCGATGGCGGCCGCCACATGCCCGGCGACCAGGATGCGAGGAGGAAGCGCGGCCACGGCAGCGGGGATGCCGGCGTATTTGCGCAGCGCCGCCGCAACCGGGTTCAGGGCGGCGGCATCGCCGCTGAGCAGCAGCCGTGGCGGCGATGGCCGCAACAGCGGCGCCAATTCTTCCAGCAAGGCGGTGATGGGGGCGCCGTCGCTACGCCATGCGAGCGCTTGCCAGTGTTGCGCGTGCCGCGACAGCCAGGCCGAGGCGGCGTCCAGATGCAAGACGGCCGCGCCATCGCCGTCGCGCAGGAAGGTCGCAAGGCTCCAGCCGTCGGCCACGACCGCGCGCGCTTGCAGGCCCAGCGCTTCGGCCAGGGCCAGCCGGTCTTCCACCAGCATGGCCGGCGCCGTGACTGCCAGCACTTGCACATCGGCGGGGGAGGCCGGCGCCGGGCCGAGCACACGATAATCGAGCGCCAATTCGTCCAGCGATTGCCGCCGGTGGGCCGCCGCCTCGGCGCGAACCTGCGCCAGCCGTTGCAGTTCGTTCGACGAGGCGGGCAAGACCAGCGGCGTCAACGTGACCGTTGCCGCCGGGATCGCCATGGCCACCGCGCCGGCATGGATCATGTGCTGCCGCATCAGCCGGCGGCAGCCATGCGCGAGCAATTCGAAGTCATCGATCCGGCCATCGTTGCAGATGACCTGGCCGAAGGCATGCTCAGCCAGCAGTTCCAGCCGCAGCCGGCCGCGCCGCCGGCGCAGCACGGCCAGCCGGATGCGGTCGGCGCCGATGTCCAGTCCGGCGCACATGCCATGGGTGCCGATTCGCGATCTCTGCAATGCCAGTGAAAATGCCACGTGGAAATACCCGCTTCGGATACGTTTCGATGGAGCCGGTGATTGTTCGGCAGGCCGCGCATGGCCGGCAATAGATGAAACTTGAGAATGCCGCGCAAATGAATCGGCGCCCGAAGGGAACCGCGGCAGTCGCCCGGGTCAAAGAGGTTTGGTCTATTTGCAACACCGGGCCATCGGCCGGCGCCGGGCAATTGTCCGGCGATTGCATCAAATTGATGCGAATTGGAGGCAGATCGGGGCTAATCCTTGCCCGCGGCAACTTTGGCGCCCCGCTGGCCTGCTGCGGCTGGCGCTCGCCCGAACCTGGCTGCTTGGGTCGCAAGGGCGAGCCGCTATAATGCGTCCTTGTCTCTCTGATCCGGCTACGGCCCGATTTGACTCGCTTAGAACCTGTTGATGATCTCGCCGGGAGTTGATCGAATGCTATTTCAGGATGGGCTGCAAGGCGCAAAACGTAGCCGGGCCGGTGGCCCGACGAGGCTTTGCAACGCCGCAGACCGCCTGAAAGGGTATTTGAGCGACCCCGGACGGGATCGTAAATAGGTTCTTATCTCGCCTTTATCTAGTTTATTTCGCATGTCTTCACCTCCAAACGCTGGCGAAAAACCGAACCCGACGCCGGCTGGCAAGCCGCCGGCGGACGGGAACAAAGCGCCGCGCAAGCGCCTGCACTGGTCTGTCCGTTTCATTCTCGGCCTCTTCGGCATCCTCCTCGGTGTGGTGGCGATGGCCGTGCTGGGCGTGACCTTTATCGTCGCCCTGACCTATCCCAAGCTGCCCGACCTCGATACCCTGACCGACTATCGTCCCAAGATCCCGCTACGCATTTTCTCGGCCGACGGCGTGCTGATCGGCGAGTTCGGCGAAGAGCGCCGCAACCTGGTGCATTTCAAGGACATCCCCGACATCATGAAGAAGGCCGTGCTGGCCATCGAGGACGACCGCTTCTATGAGCACGGCGGGGTCGATTACCAGGGCATCGTGCGCGCCACCTTCTCCAACCTCTCGGGCGGCGGCGGCGGTGCTTCCACCATCACCCAGCAGGTGGCCCGCAATTTCTTCCTGACCAGCAACGAGCCGACCTTCCTGCAGAAGGCCACGCGCAAATTCTTCTATGAGATCCCGCTGGCCTGGAAGATCGAGAACAACCTGACCAAGGACCAGATCCTCGAGGTCTACATGAACCAGATCTATCTGGGCCAGCGCGCCTACGGTTTCGCCTCGGCCGCCCAGATCTATTTCGGCAAGCAACTCAAGGACATCACCATTGCCGAAGCGGCGATGCTGGCCGGCCTGCCCAAGGCGCCGTCGGCCTACAACCCGGTGGTCAATCCCAAGCGCGCCCACGCGCGCCAGCAGTACATCCTGCTGCGCATGCGCCAGCTGGGCTACATCACCGAGCCGCAATACCTGGCGGCGCGGGATGAGGAGTTGCGCGTCAAGGGCGACAGCTCGGCCTTCGGCATGCACGCCGAATATGTGGCCGAAATGGCGCGCCAACTGATCTATGCCCAGTACAAGGACGAGACGTATACGCGCGGCCTGAACGTGTTCACCACCATCACCAAGACCGACCAGGACGCCGCCTACATCGCCCTGCGCCGCGGCATCATCGACTACGAACGGCGCCACGGCTACCGCGGTCCGGAAGGCTACATGGAGTTGCCCGAAGGCGCCTCCAGGGAAGCGCTGGAAGATGCCATCGAAGTGGAGCTGGCCGACCATCCCGACAGCGACGACATGGTCGCGGCCGTGGTGCTGGAGGCCAAGCCCAAGGAAATCACCGCGCTGCTGGCCACCGGCGAGGAAATCACCATTTCCGGTTCCGGCCTGGGCTTCGGCGCCAACCTGCTGTCGGACAAGGCGCCGCCGCAGAAGAAGATCCGCCGCGGCGCCATCATCCGCGTGTTCCAGGACGGCAAGAACTGGATCATCACGCAGATGCCGGAAGTCGAATCGGCCTTCGTCTCGGTCAATCCGCAGGACGGCGCGATCCGTTCGCTGGTAGGCGGCTTCGACTTCAACCGCAACAAGTTCAATCACGTGACGCAGGCATGGCGCCAGCCGGGCTCGTCGTTCAAGCCGTTCATCTATTCCTCGTCGCTGGAAAAGGGCTTGTCGCCGGCCACCATCATCAACGACGCGCCGCTGACCTTCACCCAGACCGGCGGCCAGGTCTGGCAGCCGAAGAACTACGGCGGCAAGTTCGAAGGCCCGATCTCGATGCGCCGCGCGCTGCAGAAGTCGATCAACCTGGTCTCGATCCGTATCCTGGAGCGCGTCGGCGTGAAGTATGCGCAGGAATACATCACCCGCTTCGGTTTCGACGCCGACAAGAACCCGCCATACCTGACCCTGGCGCTGGGCGCCGGCAACGTCACGCCGCTGCAGATGGTGGGCGCGTATTCGGTGTTCGCCAACGGCGGCTACAAGGTCAATCCCTACCTGATCACCAAGGTCACCGACAACAACGGCAATGTGCTGTCGCAGGCCAAGCCGGCCACGGCCGACGATGAGTCCAATCGCGTCATCGATGCGCGCAATGCCTTCATCATGGACAGCATGCTGCGCGATGTGGTGCGTCACGGCACCGCGGTCAAGGCGCTGTCGTTGAAGCGCACCGACCTGGCCGGCAAGACCGGCACCACCAACGACTCGATGGATGCCTGGTTCGCCGGCTACCAGCCCAACCTGACGGCCATCGCCTGGATCGGCTACGACCAGCCCAAGAGCCTGGGCGACCGCGAAACCGGCGGCGGCTTGGCGCTGCCGGTGTGGATCAGCTATATGTCCAAGGTGTTGAAGGATGTGCCCAACGTGGACCGCAAGGTGCCGGACGGCATCATCGAGTCCGGCGGCGAGTACTACTATGCCGAGTATCCGCCGGCTGCAATGGTGCGCGACCTGGGCATGGGCGACCGCCCAGTGTTGTCGCCGGAAGAGGAAAAGGCCAAGACGCAGATGAAGAACGAATTGTTCTGACTGTTGGCGCAACGCCGCCATCGCAGGATTGAAAAAACGCCGTCCGCTATAACAGCGGACGGCGTTTTTTTATGTGCGCCAGAAAACCGCTTCAGTTTTTGCCGGCAACGAAGTGTGCGATCCGCCGCATCGCCAGCAAGGTCAGCACTTCGTCCTGTTCCACGCCGTGGTCGCTCAGTTTGACGATCACGGTGCGGGTGGCGGGGTTGACGTAGAGGTATTGGCCGAAGACGCCGATGGCGGAAAAGTCGCGGTCGGCCTCGTTGCCGGGCGGGATCCACCAGCCGTCGCGGTAGTCGAGGGCATGGCCGCGGTTGACTATCTGGCGCGGTTCCTCGATCCAGGCGGCGCTGACGACCTGCTTGCCGCCGGCCCGCCCGGCATTGAGGTAGAGCAGGCCCAGCTTGGCAAAGTCGCGGGCGGTGGTGTTGATGCAGCAGAAGGCCTTTTCAACGCCGTGGGCCTGGCTGTCGGTGCTCCAGCTGGCGTCCTGCTCCATGCCCAGCGGTTCCCACAGCGTCTGCTGCGCGTAGCTTGACAGGCTCTGGCCGGTGGCGCGCGCCAGCACGCGCGACAGCACCAGCGTATCGACGCTGCGGTATTCGAAGCGCGAACCCGGCGCGAAACGCAGGCCATTGAGCCCGGCGAGGAATTTGCCGAGATCGGTGCTGACATACATGCGCACTACCGGCGAGGTGAGCGAGCCGCCGTAGCGTTCGTCGACATCGATGCCGGAGCGCATGTCGAGCAACTGGCCGACCGTGATGTTGCCGTAGGCCGGTGCGATCTCTTCGCCGCTGAGGTAATTGCCGATCGGCTCTTGCCGCGATGCCAGCTTGCCCTCGGCCAGCACGGCGCCGGTCAGCGTGGCGACGAAGGATTTGGCGACCGAGAACGAGGCGAAGCGCGAGGCGGCATCGTAGCCGCCGCTGTAATCTTCAAACACGACCGTGCCATCCTGCACGACCAGGAAGGCGTGGGTATGGGTGGCCTTGAGGAAGGCGGCGACATCCAGCGTGCCGCCTTCCTTCCACGGCAGCTCGACGTCGAGCGGGCGCAGCGCGGTCGGCAGCGGCGCCGGATGGCGGGAGCGGCGGATCGGGTTGGCGTCGTACAGCTTGTAGGTCTGGCTGCGCGGCGTCAGGTCCAGTTGCAGGTCTGCCAGCACCGGCAGGCTGGGCAGGTCGGCGGCGCGGCGCGCGATCTCGGCGCCGCCCAGCAGCAACAGCAGGGCGACGGCGGCGCCGGCCAGCAGCCTGGATTTCCTGGTCATCGGCTTATGCTGGCCGGATCAGGCCGATTGCTGGCGGGCGAGGTACTGGCGATAGCCGCGTGCGCGTAGTTCGCAGGCCGGGCATTTGCCGCAGCCGTGGCCCCAGTCGTGCAGCGCGCCGCGCTCGCCCAGGTAGCAGGTGTGCGTGTCGGCGCGCACCAGTTCGACCAGCGCATCGCCGCCCAGCGTGCGGGCCAGTTCCCAGGTCTCGGCCTTGTCGATCCACATCAGCGGGGTTTCCACTTTCAGTTGCGTGGCCATGCCCAGGTTGAGCGCCACTTGCAGCGCCTTCATGGTGTCGTCGCGACAGTCGGGATAGCCGGAGAAATCGGTTTCGCACATGCCGCCTACCAGTACGTTCAGGCCGCGGCGGTAAGCCAGGGTGGCCGCCACCGTCATGAACAGCAGGTTGCGCCCGGGCACGAAGGTGTTGGGCAGGCCGTTGTCCTGCATGGCGATCTCGACGTCGCGCGTCAGGGCGGTATCCGAAATCGAACCGATCAGCGACAGGTCGATCATGTGGTCTTGGCCCAGGCGCGCCTGCCATTCGGGCGAGAAGCCTTTGATCTTTTCCAGCAGCGCCGGGCGCACGCTGAGCTCGATGGCGTGGCGCTGGCCGTAGTCGAAGCCGATGGTTTCCACGCGCGGGTAGCGCGCAAGCGCCCAGGCCAGGCAAGTGGTGGAATCCTGGCCGCCGGAAAACAGCACCAGCGCGCTTTGGGTCTTGACGGTCGGGGCGACCGCGTCGGGAGAGGTATCGGACATGTTGCCTGCCTGCGGAGATGGGGATGTAACGGCGCGGGGCCTGGCCGGCATCGATGCCGGCACAGGCCCCGCGCTGGGATTGCTTGCTAGCTTAGTTGGTTTTCTTGAGCGAATCCAGCGTCTGCTCGATATAGTCGCCATCCGGGTCGGTGAATTTCAGGCGCACCGGATACCACTCCATCGAGGGCGCCAGCCAGATGTCGAGTTTCTGGCCCTGGTCGTCCGGCGGCGGGGCGCGCAGGATGTGGACCGCGGTGGTCTCGCCCTGGGCGGTCCGGATCTTTTCGCGGCCCACGACCTTGAAGGTCCATTGTTCGGCGTCGCGCGGGCCGGCTACGAAGAACTTCCATTCCGAGTTCGGCGTCATCTTGGCCGGGTTGGCGCGGGCTACCGAAACCAGTTGCCAGGTGATGCCGGTACGATCCTGTTCGCCGCCTTGCAGCGGGAAGGTGTCGGACGATTGGGTGAAGGTGATCTTGTTCTGCTCGCGATTGAAGGTGGTGGTCGACGGATCGCGGCGCAGGCGTTTCTCGACGAAGCGTTCCGGCGCCAGGCCGTAGGCATCGACCGCGCCTTCGCTGCTGGTTTCCAGGATCTTGCCCAGCAGCATCGCGCGCGTTTCGGTCGTGGCGCTGTAGGACGTCTTGTTATTCGTCCATTTCACCAGGCCCTGGCCTTTGATGTCCAGGCCGCTTTGCTTGGCCTGGATCGAATAAGCCAGCTCGGCCGAGGGCGGCAGGTTGAAGGCGCGCTTCTCGACCGGATGCGGGCCGTCGGCAGCGTGCGCCGGCGGCACGGCGAGCAGGGCTGCGGCAGTGGCGATAACAGGGGCGATGATAGGGGCGCCCAGGCGGGCGATACGCAGGTTGGTCATGGCGGGTTCTTTGTGTTGATCATCGGTTGATGATAGGGGTTGTTCCCGATTTTGACATGGCTTGCCGCAAAAGTTGCGGCGTCACTGCTTCACCTTCTCCAGCAACATGTCCAGATAATCGCCATTCTGGCGCGGATCGGTATAGCGCAGGCGCACCGGATACCAGTCGTGCAGCGGCGCCAGCCAGATATCGATGCGCTGGTCGTAGGAGCCCGGCTTGGGCATGCGCACCACGTGCCAGGCGCGCAGTTGGCCGATGGGGAGCCTGAGCTCTTCTTCACCCAGCACCTGGATGCGCCAGACTTCGGCGTCGCGTGCGCCGGCCACGAACAGGTCGATTACCGCGCCGGGCCGGTACTGGCCGGCATCGCCGCGGCCGATAGCGGCCAACTGCCAGACCAGGCTGGCGCGGTCCTGCTCGCCGCCGTTGCGCGGATAGCTTTCGGTCGAGGCCGAGAAACTGATGACGTTGCGTTCACGGTTGAAATGCGTGTTGGTGGCCGATCTGCGCATGCGCTTTTCGGTGTACAGCTCGGGCGACACGCCGAAGGCGTCGATCTCGCCATTGCTGGAGAAATTGAGGAAGGTGAAGAGGAAGTCCTCGGCCTTGCCGTCCAACCGGTAGGTCTTGCCATCGGTTTTCCAGTCCAGTGTGCCGGAGCCGTGCACGGGCATCTGGTTATAGGTGGCCTGGACGTCGTATTCCAGGCGCGCCGTGGGAGGCGGGTCGGTGACGTAATGGGTGCCGGCGGCAGGCGGCTGAGTTTCTGCCGATGGTGGAACGCCGGCGTCCTTGCTGTCCTTGCCGGCAGCGGCGGCCTCTTCCGCGCCGGCGCCGTCGGTTGCGCCGGATGGGAGCGCGGCGGTTTCCGGCGCCGGTTGCGCGCTGACGACGACGACCGTTTCGCGGATGGGTTCGTCGGGCGGTTCGATCGATTCCGCGACGGGCCGCGCACGGCGCGGGGCGGCGGCCTTTTTCGGCGGCGCGGTTTTGGCGGCGGGCGGTTTGGCCACCGGCAGCGATACCGGTTGTTGCGGCGGCGGCACCGGCCGCAGCGCGACCGAAATGGCGTGCTGCTCGTTGGGCGCGGCAGGTGCGATCAGGTGGCGCTTGCCCCAGTCCACCAGCAGCAGGTGCAATGCCAGGGAAAGCGCCACCAACGCCAGCGCGCGTGGCCAGCGTTTGGGATGGCGGGAAACTTCTGTCATGGGCGCAAGTGTATCGGATCGTGCCGGCTTCGTCGTGGTGGCCGGGGCAATTCCGGAGGCAATTTCAAACAACGTACAATGCGGCTTCTCCGTGGGGGAGGCCGGCGCCGGCATGGCACGCGGCCTTTGTGCCCCGCGGTTTTCTACCGGATATCGATGAGGGAAATCGTGCGATTGAAGTTCCATCCATTGCTGTGCGCCGTCGCAGTCGCCGCCACGCTGGCCTTGCATGCGGCTGCGCAGGCCGCCCCGCCTGCCACACCAGCCGTCCCTGCCGCGCCCATCCGCATCGGCATGATCGATGGTTTGTCGGGCCCCTTCGCCAACGCCGGCGAGGCGGTGGTGCGCAACATCAGTTATGCCATCGACCGCATCAACGCGCGCGGCGGCGTCACCCTGCCGGACGGCAAGCATCCGCTGCAATTGTCCACGTTCGATAACAAGCTGGGGGTGGAGGATTCGCTGGTGCAGTTCCGTCAATTGACCGACCAGCGCATTCCCTTCCTGATCGAAGGCAACAGCTCGGCCGTGGCTGCCGCGCTGATCGATGCGGTCAACAAGCATAACCAGCGCGAACCGGACAACCGCGTGCTGTTCCTGAATTATTCGGCGGTCGATCCGGCGTTGACCAACGAGAAATGCAGCTTCTGGCATTTCCGTTTCGACGCCAGCGCGGACATGCGCATGCAGGCGCTGACCGAGGCCATCAAGGCGGATGCCGGAACCAGGCGCGTCTACCTCATCGGGCAGGACTACAGCTTCGGCCGCCAGGTGGCCAAGGCCGCGCGCGAGCAACTGGCGGCCAAGCGGCCCGACATCGCCATCGTCGGCGACGAGCTGCATCCGATCGGCAAGATCAAGGACTTCGCGCCGTACATCGCCAAGATGAAGAGCGCCGGCGCCGACGCGGTGATCACCGGCAACTGGGGCAACGACCTGACGCTGCTGGTGAAGGCCGCCAGGGATGCCGGCTTCAAGGCCAAGTTCTATACCTTCTACGCCAACAGCCTGGGCGCGCCCGCGGCCATTGGCGAGGCCGGCGTGGGCACGGTGCGCGCGGTGGCCGAATGGCATCCGAACGCCGGCACCGGCGCGGCCGATTCGCCCAGCGACGTCTTCTACCAGCAATTTCGCAAGCGCTATCCGCAGGCCAGGGACGATTACATGTACCTGCGCATGCAGGTCATGATCGAGATGCTGGCCAAGGCCATTGAAAAGGCCAAAAGTGCCGATCCCAAGGCGGTTGCATATGCGTTGGAAGGCGCGCATTATCAAAGCGCGTTCCACGATGCCACCATGCGCGCGGCCGATCATCAGCTGATCCAGCCCTTGTACCTGATGCAGATGCAGCGCGCCGACAGCGGCGGGATCCGCTTCGACAACGAGGGCAGCGGCTACGGTTTCCGTACCGAACGCTTCATTCCGGCCGAGCAGACCGTGCTGCCTACCTCGTGCAAGATGCAGCGCCCGCCGCGCTGATGCCTCGGTATCCGGCCGCGCCTTCATGCGGCTTCAATCTCCACAGGAGTATGCAATGCTGAATCAGGAAAAGATGCCGGGCGCAGGTTCGGTGGCCGATACGATCGAATTCATGAAGCAGATATGGGGCGGCATGGGGGCGCCATCGATGGCCGCGCCTTCGCTGTCGGTGGACGATATCAACAAGAAGATTGCCGACCTCAAGACCGTGGCTTCCTGGCTGGAGCTCAACCTCAACATGCTCAAGGCCACCATCCAGACGATGGAAGTGCAAAGCGCGACCTTGTCGACGCTGCAGGCCATGAGCGCCATCATGGCCTCGCGCGGGGGTGAACCGGAACAGGCGCCGGCCGAAGAGCGCGAAGGCGCGCCGCCGCCGTTCCCGTTCGGTTTTCCGATGTGGCCGGCCGGCGCGGCCCGGGACGAGGCGGAGCAGGAGTCGGAACCGGAACCGGAACCGGAACCGGCGCCGGCCGGGACGGAAAACCAGGCGCAAGCGCAGCATGGCGAGCCCGAGCCGGCGACGGAGCCAGAGACGGCGCCCGATTTCACATCGGCCATTGCCAATCCCAATGCCTGGTGGAATGTGTTGCAGGAGCAGTTCAAGCATGCCGTGGGGAATGCCATGGCCGGCGCCCAGGCTCAACAGGATCCTTTGCTCAAGCCGGTAAAGCCCGCCGATGGCAGGAAGGCGGCCAAAACAGGCAAAACCGCCAAACGTAGCGAAAATAAGACAATGCGGCCGGCCGCCAAGCCCGCGCCCAAAGCCAGGCCCAAGCCTGCCGCCAAGAGGGCGACGCCGGTGAAACCGGCCGAAAAGCCCGGGGCGGACAGGCCGGCTGCCAAGAAAGTGCCCAAAAGTCCGGCAAATACGAGCACGCCGGCCAAGGCGGGTGTTGTACAATCCCGGCAAAACAAGAAGCCAGCCTCCCGCAAGCCAACTTCCCCCTGATCCGATTCGCTTCAAAACCCGGTACGCCAAGCCGGGTTGGTGAAGGTTGTCATATTCCTGAAACCTGACGGTTTTAGTATGGGATAGGGAAAAACTTTGTTAAAATCAAACACTTAACGCATATAGGCAAACCACAGATGCTGTACCCTGAATTGTTCAAATCGCTCGAACAGGTCCGCTGGAACATGGATAAGGATATCCCCTGGGACAAGTTCGACGCTTCGCTGCTCACCGACGAGCAGGCCCAGACCATTCGCATGAATGCGATCACGGAATGGTCCGCGCTGCCGGCGACCGAGATGTTCCTGCGCGATAACCGCGGCGACAGCGATTTTTCGGCATTCATGTCGGTATGGTTCTTTGAGGAACAGAAGCACTCGCTGGTGCTGATGGAATACCTGCGCCGCTTCCGTCCGGAGCTGGCGCCGACCGAAGAGGAGCTGCACAACGTGCGCTTCGAGTTCGATCCCGCGCCGCCGCTGGAAACCCTGATGATGCACTTCTGCGGCGAAATCCGTCTGAACCACTGGTACCGCTGTGCCGCCGACTGGCACACCGAGCCGGTCATCAAGCAGATCTACAAGATCATCAGCCAGGACGAGGCGCGCCACGGCGGCGCCTACCTGCGCTACATGAAGAAGGCGCTCAACGAGGTGGGCGACAAGGCCCGCGCCGCCTTCGCCAAGATCGGCGTGCTGATGGCCTCCGCCCGCCGCACCGAAAAGCCGCTGCACCCGACCAACCTGCACGTCAACCAGGCGCTGTTCCCCAACGACACGGTGCAAAGCCGCCTGCCGGATCCGGAGTGGCTGGAGCGCTGGCTGGACAACCAGATCAAGTTCGACACCGAATGGGAAAAGAAGGTGGTCGACCGCATCCTGCACAACATGTCGCTGCTGTTCGAGCGTACTTTCGGGACGGTGCAGGAGCTCAATCGCTACCGCAAGGAAGTCTCCCAGCGCCTGATGCCGGGCGAATCCGTCGCCACCGCCTGACTGGGCGGCCGGAGCGAAACGCCAAAGGGAGAGGCCCTGGCGCGGTGGCAAGCGCATAGTGCCGCACACGGGCGCCTCCCCAGGCAGTAAAATCGAAAGCCGCACATCTGTTGCGGCTTTTTCCATTTTCGGCGATCATGCATCGTCGGCACAAACCAATTCCAAATGGCCGATTTCGAAGACAAGGTATGTACCCGCGCCCAACTCAAGGAGCGCATTTCCCAATTGCCCAAGCCGGTGGTGCTGACCAATGGCGTATTCGACATCCTGCATCGCGGCCACGTGACGTACCTGGCGCAGGCGCGCGCGCAGGGGGCTTCGCTGGTGGTGGCCGCCAATACCGATGCGTCGGTCAAGCGCCTGGGCAAGGGCGACGATCGCCCGATCAACACCTGCGAAGATCGCATGGCCGTGCTGGCTGCGCTTGAATCGGTATCGCTGGTGGTGCCGTTCGATGAGGATACGGCGCTGGAAGTGGTGCAGGAGGGGAAGCCCGAAATCTACGTGAAGGGCGGCGACTACGACATGGGCGCCATTCCCGAGGGCAAGGCGGTGGTGGCCTATGGCGGGCAAGTGCTGGCGATCGCCTTCGAACACGACCGCTCGACGACCAAGCTGCTGGCCAAGGTGCGCAAGCTGGCGGGTTGAGGTTGCGTCCCCGCAATGACAAGGCCGGCAGGAGCAAACGCACCTGCCGGCCTTGTCGTTTCTGCTCGGCGCTTGACGAGGCAGTGGGGGCAGCGGGGTCAGTGGTGCATGTGGCCCTTCATGTCATCCTTGCCCGCGCCCGAGGCGGCCGCCGGGTCTTCCACATTGAGCGTGACATCCACCTTGCCGGCCTTTTCGAAGGTCAGGCTCAGCGGCACTTTGTCGCCGGCCTTGAGCGGTTTGGACAAGCCCATCAGCATGATGTGGTAACCGTTGCCCGGCTGCATGGCGATCTTCTGGCCGGGTTTGATTTCCAGGCCGCCATCGACTTCACGCATCTTCATCAGGTTGCCTTCCATCGCCATCGTATGGATTTCAGTCGATTTGGCGACCGGCGACGACAGGGCGACCAGCTTGTCCGACGCCGCCCCTTTGTTTTCGATGCTGAAATAGGCGCCGCCAGCCGGCTGGCCGGGAACGGTGGCGCGCGCGTAGGGATGGCCGATTTCCAGTTGTCCCAGCTTGTATTCATGTGCCTGCACCAGCGGTGCGGCGGCGAGGAGGGCTGCGGCGGCGGCAATGCCGGCGGCGCGTTGGAAGAATTGCTTCATATGAGTGCGTCCTTTGGAGGTGTTGGCGCCGGGAGCGCGCGGAACCTATGCCGCGCGCATTTCATCCGGCCTGTTTTTGCTGCGTTTTCGAAGGGGGTCAGGCCGCAGGCGGGGCCCTGGCGCGCTTTGCGCCCGGCGCCAGGCTGGGCGCAAAGCCGGCCTGCCATGCCCGCGCCACAGGATAGCTGATGCCGGAGGCGGCGGTTCCGGGCAAGTCGGCCGCAGGCAAGGGATAGGGCGTCTGGTTGCCGCAGCATAGCTGGCAATGGGCGGCGGCATGCGCCGGCGTGCCGCCGGCATTGCCCGCCCCGCCGGTGTTGGCCACGCTGCAGATCGCCATGGCGGGAATGTCTTGCGGCGCCTGCGCCAAGGCCGGCTGCAGCCAGGGGCCGGCGGCCATGGACAAGACCAGCCCCAGATGCAGCAAGGCGCGCCGCCAGAACGGCAGCACGGCGTGCTGCTTGGGGCGGCGTGCTGCGGGGGAATGCGAGGCTGGCGGGCGTGAAGGCATGACGGGGAATTATAGCAACTGGCCGCAGCAAGTTCGTCCGGCCGGGCGCGAGGCGGGAATGCGAGCCGCGATAACGGTATCGATAACGGTATCGATACGCCGCGTGTCGAGATGGCAACCTGCGATGTCTCCCGGTTTCCCGGGCGGGCGTTTCAGGCCCGTACGGCGGGCGGCAGGAATGGCGCTGCGCAAATTGATTGTTGAGGTGCGCTAGGCTAGACTTAGCGTCTTTTCGCGTATTCCAAACAATTCCTGAAGGGAGACTTCATGTCCTATCACACTAAACTGCGCGCCCTGGTCGGCGCATTGTCCCTGGCGGCAGTTTGCGCGGCCCCCGCCATGGCGGCGGACAAGGCGGTTTCGGTGACCGCCATCGTCGAACACCCGGCGCTGGACGCGATCCGCGATGGCGTCAAGGATGAGTTGAAGGATGAAGGCTTCGAAGCCGGCAAGAACCTGAAGTGGGATTACCAGAGCGCCCAGGGCAACACCGGCACCGCCGCCCAGATCGCCCGCAAGTTCGTGGGCGACAAGCCTGACGTGGTGGTGGCCATCGCCACGCCGTCGGCCCAGGCGCTGGTGTCCGCCACCAAGACCATCCCGGTGGTCTACTCCGGCGTGACCGACCCGGTCGCCGCGCAACTGGTGAAGGACTGGAAGGCATCCGGCACCAATGTCACGGGCGTATCCGATGTGCTGGAGCTGGACAAGCAGGTCGACCTGATCAAGCGCGTGGTGCCCAATGCCAAGCGCGTGGGCATGGTCTACAACCCGGGCGAAGCCAATTCGGCAGTGGTGGTCAAGGCGCTCAAGGAGCTGCTGACCAAGTCCGGCATGACCCTGGTCGAAGCCGCCGCGCCGCGTTCGGTTGACGTCGGCACCGCCGCCAAGAGCCTGATCGGCAAGGTCGATGTGATCTACACCAATACCGACAACAACGTGGTCTCGGCTTACGAATCGCTGGTCAAGGTCGGCAACGACGCCAAGATCCCGCTGGTCGCTTCCGATACCGACAGCGTCAAGCGCGGCGCCATCGCCGCCCTGGGCGTGAACTACTACGACCTGGGCCGCCAGACCGGCAAGGTCGTGGCGCGTATCCTCAAGGGCGACAAGCCGGGCGACATCGCTTCGGCCACCAGCAGCAAGCTGGAACTGTTCGTCAATACGGCCGCGGCGCAAAAGCAGGGCGTGACCCTGTCGCCGGAACTGGTGAGCTCGGCCAAGACCGTCATCAAGCAATAAGTTAAAGTAGCACCTGACGCCTCCGATAAAACGATCCCGCTATCGAGCGGGATCGTTTTATTTGGGGGCAAGTCGCCATCTGTACATCGTTTTATCGTCATATATGAATAACGGGCCAGGCAGCGCGGCTGCCCAGGCGCCGACCGCCATGAAAGAGGAGTGGACTGTGTTTGCATTAAACAAATCATTGCGCGCCATTGCCGGCGCGCTGGCCATCAGTGCCGTCTGCGCTTCCGCGCTGGCGGCCGATAAGGTGGTCGCCGTGACTTCCTATGTCGAGCACCCGGCGCTGGATGCCGTGCGCGATGGCACCAAGGATGAACTCATCGCCGAAGGCTTCGAGCCGGGCAAGAACCTGAAATGGGATTTCCAGAGCGCCCAGGGCAATGCCGGAACCGCCGGCCAGATCGCCAAGAAGTTCGTCGGCGACAATCCTGATGCCATCGTCGTGATCGGCACCCCGTCGGCGCAGCCGATGGTGGCCGCGACCAAGACCATCCCGATCGTCTATTCGGCCATCGCCGACCCGATGGCGGCCCAGTTGGTCAAGGACTGGAAGCCATCCGGCACCAACGTGACCGGCATGTCGCACATGCTCGATCCGGTCCCGCAGGTCGAGATCATCAAGCGCGTGGCGCCCAACGCCAAGCGCGTCGGGATCGTTTACAATCCGGGCGAAGCCAATTCCGTGTCGGCGCTGAACAACATCAAGGGCGAGCTGCAGAAGCAGGGCATGACCCTGGTCGAGGCTGCCGCGCCGCGCTCGGTTGACGTGGCCCCGGCTGCCAAGAGCCTGATCGGCAAGATCGACGTGATGTACACCACCACCGACAACAACGTGGTCTCGGTCTTCGAATCGCTGGCCAAGGTCTGCAACGACGCCAGGATCCCGCTGATCGCTTCCGATACCGGCAGCGTCAAGCGCGGCGCCGTGGCGGCGCTGGGGGTGAACTTCTACGACCTGGGCCGCCAGACCGGCAAGATGGTGGGGCGCATCCTGAAGGGCGAGAAGCCGGGCGATATCGCTTCGTCGACCAGCAAGAACCTCGAGCTGTACGTTAATACCTCGGCAGCGCAAAAGCAGGGGGTGACCCTGTCGCCGGAGTTCCTGAAGTCGGCGACCAAGGTATTGAACTGATCTGCACGGCACCGCGAGGCGCCGCGCCATCCCTGCGGCGCTTCGTGGAACGCAGAAGACATTCGGCACTGGCGTATCACGCCAATGCCGAATGTGTTTTTTAAGAAAGACCTTTTATGTCGCTGTATACGCTGTTGGGCGCACTGGAAATCGGCCTGATTTTCAGCCTCGTGGCCCTCGGAGTGCTGATTTCCTTCCGCATTCTCACTTTCCCCGACTTGACCGTCGACGGCAGTTTTCCGCTGGGCGGCGCCGTGGCCGCCACCATGATCGCGGCCGGCTATGATCCTTTCCTGTCGACCGGCGTCGCCATCCTGGCCGGCGCACTGGCCGGCTTCACCACCGCCTGGTTGAATGTGCGGCTCAAGATCATGGATCTGCTGGCCAGTATCCTGATGATGATCGCGCTGTATTCGATCAACTTGCGCGTGATGGGCAAGCCCAACGTGCCGCTGATTTCCGAGTCGACCATCTTTACCATCCTGCAGCCCGACTGGATCCCCGACTATGTCGGCCGTCCGCTGATCCTGCTGGTGGTGGTGGTCGTGGTCAAGCTGCTGCTGGATTGGTTCTTCTCTTCAGAAATCGGCCTGGCCATGCGCGCCACCGGCGCCAATGCCCGCATGGCGCGCGCCCAGGGCATCGCTACCGGCACCGCCACGCTGGCCGGCATGGCCCTGGCCAACTCCCTGGTGGCGCTGGCCGGCGCGCTGTTTGCGCAGACCCAGGGCGGCTCCGACATTTCCATGGGCATCGGCACCATCGTCATCGGCCTGGCGGCCGTGATCATCGGCGAGAACATCCTGCCGGCGCGCCGCCTGGTGTGGACCACGCTGGCGGTGATCCTGGGCGCCATCCTCTATCGTTTCTTCATCGCGCTGGCCTTGAACAGCGACTTCATCGGCCTGCAGGCGCAGGACCTGAACCTGGTGACCGCGGTGCTGGTGATGCTGGCGCTGGTGCTGCCGATGGGCAAGCGCAAGCTGAAACTGTTGATGAAGGGGGCCTGAGATGTTGAAAGCAAGCGATCTCAAGATCACCTTCAATCCCGGCACGCCGATCGAAAACCCGGCGCTGCGCGGTCTCTCGCTGGAAATCCCGACCGGCCAGTTCGTGGCCGTGATCGGTTCCAACGGCGCGGGCAAGTCGACTTTTCTGAATGCCATCTCGGGCGATTTGCTGATGGATTCGGGCACGATTGAAATCGATGGCACCGACGTCACCCGCAAGCAGGCGTGGGATCGCGCCGGCATGGTGGCGCGGGTGTTCCAGGATCCGATGGCCGGCACCTGCGAGGCATTGACCATCGAAGAAAACATGGCGCTGGCGATGGCGCGCGGTCGCCGCCGCGGTTTCCATTTCGCTATTCGCGGCAAGATGCGCGAGCTGTTCCGCGAGAAGCTGGCGATCCTGAACCTGGGGTTGGAAAATCGCCTGGCCGACCGCATCGGCCTGCTGTCCGGCGGCCAGCGCCAGGCGGTCAGCCTGTTGATGGCGTCGCTGCAGCCTTCGCGCATTTTGCTGCTGGATGAACATACCGCCGCGCTCGATCCCAAGACCGCCGCTTTCGTCCTGGAGCTGACAGCCAAGATCGTGACCGAGAACAAGCTGACCACGATGATGGTGACCCACAGCATGCGCCAGGCGCTGGACTATGGCGACCGCACCGTGATGCTGCACCAGGGCAAGGTGGTGCTGGACGTGTCGGGCAAGGAGCGCGCCGGGCTGGACGTGCCGGACCTGCTCAAGATGTTCGAGCAGACGCGCGGCGAGAAACTGTCGGACGATGCCTTGTTGCTCGGTTAAGCGTATCGCACCATCGAAAACGGCTCCTGCGGGAGTAATGCCGTTCAGTTAAGAGCTGAACGGCATTTTTTATGAATCAATAGAAACCCGTTCAGGCTGAGTAGCGCCGGAGGCGCGTATCGAAGCATCGCCGTCATTTTCGCCTTCGATACGCGCCTTCGGCGCTACTCAGTCCGAACGGGAGAAGAGATGCATGAACGGCTTAACTGAACGACATTACTCCTTCGGGAGCCGTTTTTGTTTGTTGTCGCCCCTGCTTGCGCAGGGCGCGGGCATGTATCAGCTCCCGCCCTCGTAGCCGTTCTGCCGCCACGCTTCATACACCACCACCGCTACGGTGTTGGAGAGATTGAGGCTGCGGTTGTCAGGCCGCATCGGCAGGCGGATGCGCTGTGCGGCGGGGAACGACTCGCGCAGCGCCGGCGCCAGACCGCGCGTTTCCGAGCCGAACACGAACGTGTCGCCCGGGCGGAAGGCGAGACCGGCGAACGGCGTCGAGCCGTGGGTGGTCATGGCGAACATGCGCGCCGGATCGAATTGCGGATCGGCGCGGCGGCGTTCCAGGAAGGTGTCCCAGTCCGGATGCACCTGCATGGTTGCGTAATCATGGTAGTCGAGCCCGGCGCGGCGCATCTTGGCGTCGTCGAGCGGGAAGCCGAGCGGTTCGACCAGGTGCAGTTGCGCGCCGGTGTTGGCGCACAGGCGGATGATGTTGCCGGTATTGGGAGGGATCTCCGGTTCGACCAGTACGACGTGAAACAAATAAATCTCCTGAAAATGCGATGCGGGCCAGGGTCTGTTAATTGGCCCTAGCCCGGCAGGGTGCGCGCGAAAACCAGGTTGGTCACGCGCCTGGCGCCGAAGCGCTTGAGGGTGGCGGCCAACTCGTTGAGGGTCTCGCCGGTGGTCATGACATCGTCGACGATGCCTACGTGGCGGCCGCGCACATGGTCCATGGCGTCGTAAGGCACCACGAAGGCCTTGCGGATGTTGCGGCCGCGCGCCGCCAGCGGCAGGCCGGACTGCGCCTGGGTCTCTTTCACGCGTTCGAGCAGGTAGGGATGCAATGGAATGTCGAGCAGCCTGGACAGCGGCTTGGCGATCTCCAGCGCCTGGTTGAAACCGCGTTCCTGCAGGCGGACGCGGCCCAGCGGAACCGCCGCCAGCATGGTCGGCAGCGGCGCCTGGGCATCGCCGCCCGGCAGCGGGTCGCGCAGCGCGGCATTGCGGATCAGTTCAGCCAGCAGCGGCGCCAGCCGCAGGTCGCCGCCGAATTTCAGGGCCAGCACCAGTTGGTCGGACGGCGCGAAATAGTCGGTGGCGACAAGGGTGGCGTCGAAGGCTGGCTTGTTCTTGAGGCAGGCGCCGCAACGCAATTCCTTGCCGGCGGCGGGCATCGGCAGCGCGCACTGCAGGCAGCGCCGATGCTGGCGCGTGAAGAAGCGCTGGCGGCAAGGCGCGCACAGCGTGTCGCGCCCGGCGTCGCCGCATAGGGCGCAGGAGGAGGGCAGCAATTGCGGCATGCGGGCCAGCATGCGTTTCATCCAGCCGGCTTTCTGCGGCCTGGCCGGCGCCGCCCGCTTGTTGGCGGCGGTGGTCCTGGGCGCGGCGGGCGCATTGCTGGGTTTGTGCGGTTTGACGTCCATGGGGTTGCGCCCGGGGAAAATGGATTTCGACTAAACTACGGCCATTATCTCACCTGTTTCCCGATTCGATGTCCCTCAGTCCGCCATCCGCCAGCGCCAAACTCAGCGCGCCGATCGACTTGCCTCTGGTGCGCCGTACCTTCGGCCAGCCGCAACGGGTGGCCGAATCCGACTTCCTGCGCCGCGAGGTGTCCTGGCGCATGCAGGAGCGCCTGGCGCTGGTGAAGATCGCCCCCAACCAGGTGCTCGACGCCGGCTGCGGCGAGGGCGCCGACCTGCCGATGCTGCAAAAACGTTATCCCGAGGCCCAGGTGGTCGGGCTGGACGGCGCCTACGGCATGCTGCGCGTGGCGGCAGAGCACCAGCGCGGCGCCCGGTCGGCAGTCGACCGCCTGTTCGGCTCCATCAACAAGTGGCTGGGCGCTGCCGGCGGCAAGGGGCCGGAGCTGGCGTGCGCCGATTTCGCCCAACTCCCGTTGGGACGCGATTCGCTCGACCTGGTCTGGTCCAACCTGGCGCTGCACTGGCATCCGCAACCCGACCGCGTGTTCGCCGAATGGCGGCGCGTGCTGCGGGTGGAAGGCCTGCTGATGTTTTCGTGCTTCGGCCCGGATACCCTGCGCGAAGTGCGCAGCGCCTTCGAAAGCATCGACCTGGCGCCGCATACCCTGCCGTTCGTGGACATGCACGACTTCGGCGACATGCTGGTCAATGCCGGCTTTTCCACGCCGGTGATGGACATGGAAACGATTACCGTGACCTACGAGACGCCGCAACGCCTGTTGCAAGACGTGCGCGCCTGGGGCGGCAACCCGCTGGAAACGCGCCGCCGCGGGCTGCTCTCGCGCGGCCAGCGCCAGCGCCTGCTGGCGGCCTTCGAGGTGATGCGCAATGGCGACGGCAAGATTCCGCTGACGTTCGAGGTGGTGTACGGCCATGCCTTCCGGCCGGTGCCGAAACAGACCGCATCCGGCGAAAGTATCATCCGGTTCGATTTGCCCAGGAAGTAGTGGCGGCGGCATATAAGGCTTAGTTGCCAAAGTCCATCTGGGATCGGCCATCGTTGTTGTATCGTTACGCCCTGCCCGAATCGGGTGCCGGCTCGGCAAGCCAGTCTGCAAGCCGGACAGCGGGCGGCAGGGCATGTTTGGCGCAGTTCGGTAAAAACGTTCCGGGGCATGGGGGTGGGTTTGCTTGATCACGGGCGGCGTTACCCCTTATACTCAAACGGTTAAGAATAAATAAAGAGCCGCAATGCGGACAGCACCAGCGCCACAGAGCGTCGCGGAGGGCGGCAACCGCCCCGTCGATGCAGCGCCGACGCGGTCTTCAGCGGTTCGACTTAGAGACACGCTCGACCGACAATCATGCTGGCGAGGTGCTATGGAGACGCGGGAATGGATATTGAAGCGCAATTGTTCGATTGCGCCGCGCCAGTTGGCGTGGGTCTTTGCAATACTCTGTGTCGTATCGCTGGCGGTCGCGTTGGCATTCACCGTCCATGGCGCCTGGATCATCCTGATTTTTTCTGTCGTTGAGATTTCGGCGGTCGGCATCGCCTTCCTGGTGTACGCCCGTCATGCAACTGATTGTGAATATGTCGCTTTGTTGGACGACTGCCTGGTCGTTGAATTGACGCAGGCAGGCAAGGCAAGCCGTATCAAGCTGGATCCGCGCCGCGCGCGCATCGCCTTCCCGGTCTCCCGCCAGTCGCTGGTGGGGCTGGAGTGTTCCGGCATGCGTGTGGAAGTAGGCCGTTTTATGAGCGAATGGAAACGACGCGAGTTCGCGCGCGAGCTGGAACGCGAATTGTCCGCAAGGATCGGCGTGTTGGCGAAATTCTAATTCTTATAAATTTTGGGCTTTTGAGGAAATCCATGAAACATGCGAAGCGCCTTCAATCGTTGACCCTCGGTGCATCGCTGCTGGCGGCGGCAATTCCGTCCCAGGCAGTGGTGGACAGTCCAGGGGGACCCGCAGTAAGGCAAATGAACTTCCAGCCGCCCGTCACCCAAATCGCCGAACAAATCTACGACCTGCACATCCTGATGCTGATCATCTGCCTGGTGATCTTCGTGGCGGTGTTCGGCGTCATGTTCTATTCCATCCTCAAGCACCGCAAGTCGCTTGGCCACAAGGCATCCACCTTCCATGAAAGCACGACGGTG
This sequence comes from Herbaspirillum sp. SJZ099, assembly GCF_007828355.1. Taxonomy (NCBI): domain Bacteria; kingdom Pseudomonadati; phylum Pseudomonadota; class Betaproteobacteria; order Burkholderiales; family Oxalobacteraceae; genus Herbaspirillum; species Herbaspirillum sp. SJZ099. The sequence continues at coordinate 507,998 of NZ_VIUO01000002.1, forward strand.
GAAATCGCCTGGACCGTGGTGCCGTTCCTGATCGTCATCGGCATGGCGCTGCCGGCCACCAAGACGGTGGTGGCGATGAAGGATACTTCCAATGCCGACCTCACCATCAAGGTCACCGGCATGCAATGGAAATGGGGCTACGATTACCTGAAGGGCGAGGGCGAAGGCATCTCCTTCCTCTCCAACCTGGCCACGCCGCGCGAGCAGGTCACCGACGCTTCGATCAAGAAGAACGACAACTACCTGCTGGAAGTGGATAACCCGGTCGTGGTGCCGGTCAACAAGAAGGTGCGCATCGTCACCACCGCCAATGACGTGATCCACTCGTGGACGGTTCCCGCCTTCGGCGTCAAGCAGGATGCGATCCCCGGCTTCGTGCGCGACACCTGGTTCCGCGCCGAGAAGATCGGCACCTATCGCGGCCAGTGCGTTGAGCTGTGCGGCAAGGACCATGCTTTCATGCCCATCGTGGTGAATGTGGTCAGCGAGGCCGACTACAAGACCTGGGTCGATGGAAAGAAGAAGGAAATGGCGGCCAAGGCCGACGATCCGAACAAGACCTGGACCATCGACGAGCTCAAGCAGCGCGGCGAAAAGGTCTATACCGCCAATTGCGCGGTCTGCCACCAGGCCAACGGCAAGGGCGTGCCCGGCGCCTTCCCGCCGCTGGACGGCGACCCGGTGGTCAACGGCCCCAGGGCGCAGCAGATCCATGTGGTGTTGAACGGCAAGAACGCCATGCCGGCCTGGAAGACCGTGCTCAACGACACCGAGATCGCCGCCGTGATCACCTATACGCGCAACAGCTGGTCCAACAAGGCGCAGGAAAACATCGTTCAGCCCGCAGAAGTGCTGGCCGGCCGCAAGTAATCGATTGGAGAGCAGGACTATGACCACTACCGTTGATCACACCCCTGATCATTCCCACGATCACGCGCATGGCCACCATCACGACCACGCGCACGACCATCCGCACGGCTGGCGCCGCTGGCTGTTCGCCACCAACCACAAGGACATCGGCACGCTCTACCTGTGGTTCTCGTTCACCATGCTGCTCTCGGGCGGCGTGCTGGCATTGCTGATCCGCGCCGAGCTGTTCCATCCGGGCCTGCAGTTCTTCCGTCCCGAGTTCTTCAACCAGTTGACCACCATGCACGGCCTGGTGATGGTGTTCGGCGCCATCATGCCGGCCTTCGTCGGCTTCGCCAACTGGATGATCCCGCTGCAGATCGGCGCCTCCGACATGGCGTTCGCGCGCATGAACAACTTCTCGTTCTGGCTGCTGCCGCCGGCCGCGCTGCTGCTGGCGGGTTCGTTCCTGGCGCCGGGCGGGGCCACCGCCGCGGGCTGGACGCTGTACGCGCCGCTGTCGACCCAGATGGGCCCGGGTATGGACATGGCCATCTTCGCCATGCACATCATGGGCGCTTCCTCGATCATGGGCTCGATCAACATCATCGTCACCATCCTCAACATGCGCGCGCCCGGCATGACGCTGATGAAGATGCCGATGTTCTGCTGGACCTGGCTGATCACCGCCTACCTGCTGATCGCGGTCATGCCGGTGCTGGCAGGCGCCATCACCATGACGCTCACCGACCGCCACTTCGGCACCTCGTTCTTCAACGCCGCCGGCGGCGGCGACCCGGTGATGTACCAGCACATCTTCTGGTTCTTCGGCCACCCCGAGGTGTACATCATGATCTTGCCGGCCTTCGGCATCGTCTCGCAGATCATCCCGGCCTTCGCGCGCAAGCCGCTGTTCGGCTACGCCTCGATGGTGTACGCGACCGCCTCTATCGCGATCTTATCCTTCATCGTCTGGGCGCACCACATGTTCACCACCGGCATGCCGGTGACCGCGCAGCTGTTCTTCATGTACGCCACCATGCTGATCGCGGTGCCGACCGGCGTGAAGATCTTCAACTGGATCGCCACCATGTGGCGCGGCTCGATGACCTTCGAGACGCCGATGCTGTTTTCGGTCGGCTTCATCTTCGTGTTCACCATGGGCGGCTTCACCGGCCTGATCCTGGCGGTCACGCCGATCGACATCCAGATGCAGGATACCTACTACGTGGTGGCGCACTTCCACTACGTGCTGGTGGCCGGTTCGCTGTTCGCGCTGTTCGCCGGCTACTACTACTGGGGCCCGAAGTGGACCGGTTACATGTACAACGAATGGCGCGGCAAGTTCCACTTCTGGGCTTCGCTGATCACCTTCAACATCACCTTCTTCCCGATGCACTTCCTCGGGCTGGCCGGCATGCCGCGACGCTATGCCGACTACCCGGCGCAGTTCACCGATTTCAACATGCTGGCCTCGATCGGCGCCTTCGGTTTCGGCCTGAGCCAGGTGTACTTCCTGTTCTGGGTGGTGATCCCGTCGATCAAGGGCGGCAAGCAGGCCGAAGCCAAACCGTGGGAAGGCGCGGAAGGCCTGGAGTGGACCGTGCCCAGCCCGGCGCCTTTCCATACGTTCGAAGAGCCGCCTGTTTTCAAGTGACGAGCCGGGCGCACGCGGGCAATGCCGGTGTGCGCCGACCAACCCGGGATTCCCATGTCTGATCGCAAGAAACCGAACAATCTGCGCACTGGCCTGCTGCTGGGGCTGGTGGCGCTGGCCTTCTTCGTCGGCATCTTCGTCAACCGCATCTGGTTCGCCAAATGAGCAAGAACGATCCGCAAGGCGGGAGCCAGGAGCGCGGCTTGAACCGCGTGATGCTGCGCAAGCTGGTAGTGGTGGCGGTGCTGATGTTCGGCTTCGGCTACGCGCTGATCCCGCTGTACCGCAAGATCTGCGAGGTGACCGGCGTCAATTTCCTGACGCCCAAGGATGTGACGGTGGAGGCGCCGGCCAATACGCAGATCGACAAGTCGCGCACGGTCACCATCGAGTTCGACGGCAATTCGCAAGGGCCGTGGCGTTTCCGGCCGACGGTGGCGAGCATGCAGGTGCATCCTGGCGAGATGACCCAGGTGACCTACGAGGTGGTGAATACGCAGTCGCGCAATGTGGACGCCCAGGCGATCCCCAGTTATGCGCCGCAGCAGTCGGCGGCCTTCTTCAAGAAGGTGGAGTGCTTCTGTTTCACGCAGCAGACGCTGGGGCCGAACGAGGCCAAGCAGATGCCGGTGGTGTTCTACATCGATCCCAAGCTGCCCAAGGATGTGACGACGATCACGCTCTCGTATACCTTCTTCGAGATCGGCGGCAAGGACAAGACGCAAGGCTGAGCAGGCGGATGCGCCGGGAGGACATGCAGTGACAGAGGATCTGAAACAGGCATCGCAACGCAAGGCGTCGTTCGGCGCGACGATGAAGGCGGTGTTCTGGTCCTTCTTCGGCGTGCGCAAGAAGAGCGACTACGAGTCCGATGCCGCCAGGCTCAATCCCGTCCATGTGCTGGTGGCCGGCGTGATCGGCGCGGCCATCTTCGTGGCGGTGCTGGTGGTGATCGTGAAGCTGGTGGTGGCGCAGGCTGCGACATGACAATGAATCAACGGCAAGTGGCCGGCAGCGCCTGAAACGGGCGCAGGTCATTCAAAACAACGAAACAACGAGTCAGCTGAATTTCGTATCGGGAGATGGAAATGAGTTCTCAACAAGCCAAGGCGCCGCACTACTTCGTTCCGGGGCCGTCGCGCTGGCCGATGATGGCCGGCATATCGATGCTCATCACGATGGCTGGCGCATCGGCATGGGTCAACGGCGCGGCATGGGCGCCCTATGTCAATATCTTCGGCATCCTGATGGTGCTGGTGGTGCTGTATTACTGGTTCGGCGACGCCATCAAGGAGTCCGAGTCCGGCCTCTACGGCGAGCACGTCGACCGTTCCTACCGCTGGAGCATGAGCTGGTTCATTTTCTCGGAAGTGATGTTCTTCGCCGCCTTCTTCGGGGCATTGTTCTACGCGCGCAGCATCACGATGCCCTGGCTGGCCGACCTCGACCACAAGGTGATCTGGCCCGACTTCACCGCGCACTGGGGCGGCGTCGGCCCGGCGGGCACCGTGGAGAGCTTCACCACCATGGGGCCGTTCCCGATCCCGACCATCAATACCTTGCTGCTGCTGAGTTCGGGCGTGACCCTGACCATCTCGCACCATGCGTTGCGCGCCGGCCACCGCCAGAAGACGGCGGTGTGGCTGTTCCTGACGATCCTGCTGGGCGCGGTGTTCATGGGGTTCCAGGCGTATGAATACATCCATGCCTACACCGAATTGAACCTGAAGCTGACCTCCGGCATCTATGGTTCGACCTTCTTCATGCTGACCGGCTTCCACGGCTTCCATGTGACCATGGGCGCGATCATGCTGTCGGTGGTGCTGTATCGCCTGTTGCGCGGCCATTTCACGCCGACCAACCACTTCGCCTTCGAAGGCGCGGCCTGGTACTGGCACTTTGTGGACGTGGTGTGGCTGGGCCTGTACGTTGTGGTGTACTGGCTGTAAGCCTGTTCCTGGCCCAAGGATGTGAAAAAGCCGCACCCGTGTGCGGCTTTTTCATGCGGTCAGCGTATGCCGGTGGGCTGTATCCATCCGAGCTTGTAGCTCAGCAGGATGAACAGGAACAGCGCCACCGAGAAGCCCACGCGCAAGGTCAGGGCCTGCACCGTGCGATTGCTCTTGCCCTTGTCGCGCATGAGGAAGATCAGCGCGGAAGCCAGGCTGGCGAGGATGAGGATGAACGCGATCGCGACGACGATTTTCATGAGGGTAGAATCCCGGTGTCTCCGCCGCGTCGCCGGGGTGCATCGCCGGCGCGGCCGTTTGAAATATTTTCGTCCATTGTAGAGCGTGTTATGACTTATTTCAGCCCCCGCGTTCAGATGAGAGAAGGATGCAGTGCAAGGCGCGGTGCGCGCTTCTCATCCGAACCCTCCGGGCCGCCTGCTGCGTTGCTCCTCCTTGCCGTGGCGCCGCCACGACGCGTCGTCGCGCCTTGCATGCGGCCCGTTGCCGGGGCGGCGCGGGCGCTGAAATAAGTCATCACACGCGCTAATGCCAATCAGATTCCGACTCCGCTGGATCCCCTTGTGCGCCACGATCACGGTCGCTGCCGCCGGCATCGCCCTCGGGCAATGGCAGACCCATCGCGCCGAAGAGAAGCTGGCGATCCAGCAGCGTATAGAAGCGCGCGCCAAGGAAGCGCCCTTGCAGGCGCTGCCGCCCGATAGCGAGGCTGGCGCCAGCGAATTCCGCCATGTCCTGCTGGAGGGGGAGTTCGTGCCGCAGTGGACGGTCTACCTGGAAAATCGTCCGCATGATGGCGCGGTGGGCTTCCATGTGCTGACGCCGTTTAAAATAGCGGGTTCGCAGCGCGTCGTCATGGTGGCGCGCGGTTGGGCGCCGCGCGATGTTGCCGATCGCGTCAGGGTGCCGCATCCGCCCACGCCGGCCGGGTTGACGCGCATCGATGGCGTCTTGCGCCGCGATGCCGGCCATGTGCTGCAACTGGGGCAGGCCGATGCGCCCAGGCCGGGCGCGATCCTGCAGAACCTGGATATCGCCGCGCTGGCCGCGGCCAGCGGCTTGCCGTTGTCGTCGCTGGTGGTGGAACAACGCGCCGCGCCGCCAGATGGCGACGATGGACTGGCGCGCGATTGGCCCGCGCCTGCGCTGGGCATCGATCGCCACCGCGCCTATGCCTTGCAGTGGTATGCGCTGGCGGCGATGGCGCTGGTATTTTTTCTTGTCACGGGATTGAGACGCAAAGGTAACGACAGGCAATGACAAACCTCGATGCAAGCCGGCCGGCCGCTGCCGCCGACGATGAAAAGCGCCGCCGCCGCGGCCGCTGGAAGATGCTGCTGGTGGTGCTGGTGTGCGCGGCGCCGATGATCGCCTCGTATTTCACCTATTACGTGATCAAGCCGGAGAGCCGCAACAATTACGGCACGCTGATCGACCCGCGCCAGTATCCGATTCCCGACCTGGGCAGCAGCGCGCTCGACGGCGACCGCGCCGGGCTGGAGGATTACAAGGGCAAGTGGATCATGCTGCAGGTGGACAGCGCCGACTGTGCCGCCGCCTGCCGCAACAAACTGTTCACCATGCGCCAGCTGCGGCTGATGCAAGGCAAGGACATGGAGCGCATCGAACGCGTCTGGCTGGTGACCGACAAGGCGCCGGTGGAGACTATGCTCATCCGCGAATACGACGGCACCGATATGCTGCGGGTGGATGCCGCCAGGCTGAAGGCCTGGCTGCCGGTGGAAGCGGGCGGCGCGGCCGAGGATCATATCTACCTGATCGATCCGCTGGGCAATCTGATGATGCGTTTCCCCAAGGACCCGGATCCGGGCAAGATGAAGAAGGATATTTCCAAGCTGCTGCGCGCCTCGGCCATTGGCTAGGCCAGGCGTGACGCGGCGCAGGTTTGAAAGAAGATGAACGCAACGACGCTGATTGAATTGGGGCTGACCGGCCTCCTGGTGGCCTTGATTCCGCTCTCGCTGGTATGGCGGGCCAAGGGCTTCGACAACAAGTACCGCAAGCTGGTGTGGGTGACGCTGTTCTTCACCTTCGACCTGATCATGTTCGGCGCCTTCACGCGGCTCACCGATTCCGGCCTGGGCTGCCCGGACTGGCCGGGCTGCTACAACCATTCCAATCCTTTGCTGGCGCATGCGCATATCAACGCCGCGCAGGAAGCCATGCCGACCGGCCCGGTGACCTGGAGCAAGGCCTGGATCGAGATGACACACCGCTATCTGGCCATGGCGGTGGGCGTGCTGATCATCGCGCTGATGGCGATGGCCTGGCGACGCTGGATCAAGTCGCAGGGAACCGAATCCCAATACCGCCCGTGGTTCCCGACGGCCTTGCTGGGCTTTGTCTGCCTGCAAGGCGCCTTCGGCGCCTGGACCGTGACCATGAAGCTGCAACCCGTCATCGTCACCATCCACCTGCTGCTGGGATTGACGCTGTTGGCCATGCTGGTCTGGCTGGCCGCGCGCCAGAGTCCGCACCTGCCGGTGACGCCCGCCGCCCGGGCGCTGGTGTGGCCCGCCACGTTAGGGCTGGCGCTGCTGACGCTGCAGATCGCGCTGGGCGGCTGGGTCAGCACCAATTACGCGGCGCTGGCCTGCACCGACTTTCCGCTATGCAACGGCAAGCTGGTGCCGGATATGGATTTCGAACATGGCTTCACCCTGTGGCGCCATCTGGGCATGACGGCCGGCGGCGACTTCCTGCCGTTCCAGGCGTTGACGGCGATCCACTGGGTGCATCGCAGTTTCGCCTTTGTCGTGATCTTGTATGTCGTGTGGCTGGCGCACAAGGCGCTGCGCGACGAGGGCCTGCGCAAGAGCGGCCGCTGGCTCCTGATCATCGTGGGGTTGCAACTGGCCACGGGCCTGGCGACTATCTACCTGAGCTGGCCGCTGGCCATTGCTGTGGTGCACAACGGCGGGGCCGCGCTGCTGGTCATATTGCTGGTCATGTTAAACTACAAGACTCGATACGCTCCCGCCGGCATCGCCGAGGCTAATCCGCAGCCGGCCGTTGCCGCGCCACTAGGCTCTGTATGACCACACTGACCGCCCAACCCAACCGCATCGCCCAGTACTGGGCCCTGACCAAGCCGCGCGTGACGCAGCTGGCCGTGTTCTGCGCCGTGATCGGCATGTTCCTGTCGACCCCGGAGCTGCCGGACTGGCACAAGGTGGTGTTCGGTACCGTGGGCATCTGGCTGCTGGCCGGCGCCGCGTTCGCGATCAACTGCCTGGTCGAACGCGAAATCGATTCGCGCATGGCGCGCACCGCCCGCCGTCCGCTGGCGCGCGGCGAGATCACCGTGGCGCAGACGCTGGTATTCTCGGGCGTCATCGGCGGCCTGGGCATGTGGGTGCTCTACAACCTGGTCAATCCGCTGACCATGTGGCTGACCTTCGCCACCTTCGTCGGCTACGCCATCATCTACACCATCGTCCTCAAGCCCGCCACGCCGCAGAACATCGTGATCGGCGGCCTGGCCGGCGCCATGCCGCCGGCGCTGGGCTGGGCCGCGATCGCCAACGACGTGCCGATGCAGGCCTGGGTGCTGGTGATGATCATCTTCATCTGGACCCCGCCGCACTTCTGGGCGCTGGCCATGTACCGCCGCGACGACTACGCCAAGTCCGGCCTGCCGATGCTGCCGATCACGCATGGCATGGACGTGACCAAGTTCCACATCCTGATGTACACCATCGCGCTGCTGGCGACCAGCATGCTGCCCTTCGCCATCGGAATGAGCGGCCTGATCTACCTGGGTACCGCCATCGTGCTGGGCGGCATCTTCTTCTGGCATTCGTGGCAGATCTACCGCCACTACACCGACCTGATCGCCCGCAAGGCATTTGCCTACTCCATCGTCTACCTGTCGATCCTGTTCGCGGTGCTGCTGGTGGACCACTATTTCCTGTTCCGTACCTTCTGACCTGATGACGCGATTCCTCTCCACGCTGCTGCTGGCAGCCTGCGCTACCTTGCTGGTCGCTTGCGGCCAGTCCAAGCCAGAACTCAAGTTCAACAACACCGATGTCACCGGCCTGGATTACGCCAAGGACTTCGCGCTGACCGACCATACCGGCAAGCCGCGCACCCTTGCCGACTTCAAGGGCAAGGCGGTGGTGATGTTCTTCGGCTATACCCAATGCCCGGACGTGTGCCCGACCACCATGGTCGAGATGGCCAACGTGATGAAGGAACTCGGCCCGGATGCAGACCGCGTGCAGGTGCTGTTCGTCACCGTCGATCCGGAGCGCGACACGCAGGAAATCCTGTCGCAATATGTGCCGGCGTTCGACAAGCGTTTCCTCGGCCTGCGCGGCGACCTGGCGCAGACGGAAAAGGTGGCCAAGGAATTCAAGGTGTTCTATCAGAAGGTGCCGGGCAAGCAGCCGGGCAGCTATACGATGGACCACACCGCGGGCAGCTATGTGTTCGACCCGCAAGGACGCATCCGCCTGTTCGTCAAGCACGGCCAGGACCCGCAGATGCTGGCGCACGATCTCAAGCTGTTGTTGTCCTGAGCGAAACAGTACCGATACGTACCCGATAACCCGATACATACCGATAAAAAGAAAGGCACCCGAGGGTGCCTTTCTTTTTTGTTGCCTTGCTTGTGGAGATTACGAATACGCCTGCAGCGAAGTCTTCATCTTCTTCAGCGCCACTGCTTCGATCTGGCGGATGCGCTCGGCGGATACGCCGAACTCGTCGGCCAGCTCATGCAGGGTGGCGCCGGAGCCATCGTCGTTGGCCAGCCAGCGGGCTTCCACGATGCGGCGCGAGCGGTCGTCCAGCTTGGACAGGGCGGCTTCGATGCCTTCCGACTGCATGCGGTCGTAACGCTTGGCTTCCATCACGCGGGTCGGCTCGGTGTTTTCCGAGGACAGGTAGGCGATCGGCGCGAACTTGTCGTCATCGTCATCGGTCGGCGACTCCAGCGCGATATCGCGGCCGGACAGGCGCGTTTCCATCTCGATCACTTCTTCGCGCTTGACGTCCAGCGTCTTGGCCAGCGCCTCGACCTGGGCCGGCGACATCGCATCCAGGCCTTCCTTGTGGCTGCGCAGGTTGAAGAACAGCTTGCGCTGCGCCTTGGTGGTGGCCACCTTGACCAGGCGCCAGTTCTTCAGGATGTACTCGTGGATCTCGGCCTTGATCCAGTGCATGGCGTAAGACACCAGGCGCACGTTCTGCGCCGGGTCGAAGCGCTTGACCGCCTTCATCAGGCCGATGTTGCCTTCCTGGATCAGGTCGGCGTGCGGCAGGCCGTAGCCCAGATAGCCGCGGGCGATCGACACCACCAGACGCAGGTGCGACAGCACCATTTTCTGGGCGGCGCCCAGATCGTTCTTTTCGCGCAGGTCGCGGGCCAGCTTGACTTCTTCTTCCTGCGTCAGCATGGGCAGGCGGTTCACTGCCGAAATGTATGCGTCGATGTTGCCCAGGCTGCCGGAAAAACCGAGCGCGAGTGCATTCGACTCGACCGGCATAAGTGCAGATTGTGCAGACGCTGATTTCATTGATTCTCCTTGTTTCCTGAACGGAGGGACGTGTAGATTAAAGCAATGCTTTAAAACTGGAGCATTTCGATAAGGTATTTTAGCACTCGTCAATTGAGAGTGCTAATTGCAAGTTTGGAAGACCCCGATAGAACTGCCCTATTGCAGTTTTGATAATCATTGCTTTCGTCCCTGCATATTAGAAGGGCATCCGGGATGAAAGTTGCTGCGGCAGGTCAAAAAGAAAGTCAAAAACCTGTAACAATTTTTGCAAGACGATAGAGTTAAATCTAAGGGTATTTGATCGTTTTTCAAGGCCCCCAATGAAAAATGGCCGCTGGCGATGCCGGCGGCCATTGCATTGCGGGAATGCTTGCTTTTACTGCATGCGCGCTAGGTGCCTGCGCACCGACATCATCGCGCCGAACAGGCCGAGCAGGGCGCTCACTGCCAGCAGCAGGCAGATCGCCATGGCGCTGGGCAGCGCCAGCTGGAATTCGGATGCATACAGGTGGGCGAAATCCAGAATGGCCGCGTTCAGCGGCTGCTGCGCGGCGATCACCAGGCCCAGCGCCACCGCTCCGGCACACAAGCCGAGCAAGGCGCCGGTGTAGTAAAACGGGCGATGGATGAACGCGTTGGTGGCGCCGAGGAGGCGCGAGACCTCGATTTCCTCGCGCTGCGTCATCACCTGCAGGCGGATGGTGTTGAACACCACCGCCACCACTACCGCACCCAGCGTGATGCCCAGGAACAGCAGCACCAGCCGCAGGATGCGCAGCAGCGCCGCCAGCCGCTTGACCCAGGCCGAATCGATTTGCACCGTGTCCACGCCCGGCTGGTTGGTGAGCTTTTGCGCGATATCGTCGACCCGGCCGGCATCCATGGCGTTCTGGAAGCCCGGCAGGCGCAGCACGAAGCTGTCCGGCAACGGATTGCTGCCCAGCGTGGCCAGCACGTCGGCCAGGCCGCTCTTGTTCTTCATGGCATCGAACGCCTTTTCGCGCGGGATGAATTCCACGCGGCCCACCGTATCGCTGTCCTTGAGCACCTGGGCGATGGTCTTGCCCATGGCCTGCGCGGCATCGCGGCTGGCATCCATCTTCATGAAGATGCTGATCTCGGGCTCGACCGACATCTGGTCGGAAATCGGCCGCACGTTCTCCAGCGCCGACAGGCCGGCAAACGGCAGCGCCAGCGCGATCGACACCACCAGCACATTGAGGATGAAGTTGCCCGGCGAGCGCAGCAGGTGGCGCAGCGCGTCGGCCGCGGCGGCGAGGTGTTGGCGCAGCCAGTTCATGGCGACACCTCCACCGGATTGGCCACGCCGTTGTGCCAGCCATCGACGATGCGGCCGCGGTCCAGGTAGACGATGCGGTCGGCGCCGGTCAGGTATTGCTCGTCATGGGTCGAGATCAGGCAGGTCACGCCCACGCCGTGGAACGACTTGAGTGCGGCCAGCACTTTGTTGGCGTTGGCGCGGTCGAGGTTGGCGGTGGGTTCGTCGGCCAGGATGATCTGCGGGCGGTTGACGATGGCGCGGGCGATGGCCACGCGCTGCTGCTCGCCGCCGGACAGTTCCTGCGGCTCGGACTGCGCCTTGTCCAGCAGGTCGACCTTGTCCAGCGCCGCGCGCGCGCGCTTTTCGGCATCCGCGCGCGAGGCGCCGGTGACGATCAGCGGCAGCATCACGTTGGCCAGCAGGTTGCGGTCCAGCAGCAGGCGCTGCTGCTGGAAGATCAGGCCCAGGTTGCGGCGCAGGTAGGGCAGACCGGAGCCCTTGATGGCGCCGATGTCCTGGCCGTTCACGGTCAGTTTGCCCGCGCTCGGGCGTTCGATCGCCGCGATCATCTTCAGCAGCGTCGATTTGCCGGCGCCGGACGGGCCGGCCAGGAACAGCAGCTCGCCCTTGCCGACCGACAGCGAGATGTCGCGCAAGGCATAGACCTCGCGCGAATATTGTTTGGATACCCGGGAAAATTCAATCATCAATTCAGCTCAGGAGGGCGTCGACGAAATCGGTGGCGTTGAAGGGCTGCAGGTCTTCGATCTTTTCGCCCACGCCGATGAAATACAGCGGCACCGGCCGGGTCTTGGCGATCGCGGCCAGGATGCCGCCCTTGGCGGTGCCGTCGAGCTTGGTCACCACCAGCCCGCTCAGGCCCAGCGCATCGTCGAAGGCCTTGACCTGGGCCAGCGCGTTCTGTCCGGTGTTGCCGTCGATCACCAGCAGCACTTCATGCGGCGCCGAGGCCATGCCCTTGGCGATCACGCGCTTGATCTTCTTGAGCTCGTCCATCAGGTGCAATTGCGTCGGCAGGCGGCCGGCGGTATCGACCATCACTACGTTGGTGCCGCGCGCCTGCGCCGAATGTACGGCATCGAACGCGACCGCGGCCGGGTCGCCCGACTCCTGGGCGATTACGCTGACATTGTTGCGCTCGCCCCAGATCGCCAGTTGCTCGCGCGCGGCGGCGCGGAAGGTGTCGCCGGCGGCCAGCAGCACCGACTGGCCGTGAGCCTGCAGGTGCAAGGCCAGCTTGCCGATGGTGGTGGTCTTGCCGGCGCCGTTGACGCCGGCGATCATCATCACCAGCGGCTGTTCTCGGCCCAGCACCAGCGGCCGCTGCAGCGGCTGCAGCAGATCGATCAGCAGGCCGCGCAAGGCGGTGCGCACCTGGTCGGCGTCGGTCAGGCGCTCGGTCTTGACCTTTTTCTTCAGTTCGTCCAGCAGCCATTGGGTGGCTTCGACGCCGGCGTCGGACATCAGCAGCGCCGACTCAAGCTCGTCGTACAGGTCGTCGTCGATGCGCGCGCCGACAAACAGCGTGGTCAGGTTGCTGGACGTCTTGGACAAGCCCGATTTCAGGCGCGACAGCCAGGAGCGCTTGGCTTCCGGCGTCGGCTGGGGAGCTTCGACGATGTCGATGTCTTCGGCTGCGTCCTCGGCGGCAGGTTCGGCAAGGTTGCCGGCCTCAGGCTGGGCCGGAGGCAGATCGGCCTCGTCAGGCGGGGTTGCCGGCACGGCAACAGAGGGTGTGGCTGGCGTTTCAGGCTGGACGGGGGCCGCCGGCTGGATTTCCGGCTGCACTTCCGGCTCGGCTTGCGGCTTGGGTTTTCTTTTGAAGAAACTAAACATCGGTGGCGGAATGGAATCGGTCTGGTTATTGCCTGCGGCGCAAGCGGTGTGGGGCGCTGCAGGGCGATCCTGGCGGATCGGGTTGCGAGGAAGGCGCCGGAACATGCCCTGACAAGCGCATGGGACAGGTTACAATTGCCCATCCACAAGACCCGCGCACAGCCGCCAGGGTCAATGAATCCCGCATTTTATCAGAGCACAGCGAATGAAATTGAAGATCAGGGCCATCCTCACCATCGGTCTTTTCGGCTTTTGCGCGGCGCTGGCACAGGCGCAGACGGCCCAGGAATTCGTGCTCAAGAACGGGATGAAGGTGGTGGTCAAGGAAGACCGCCGCGCGCCGACGGCGGTGCAGATGGTCTGGTACAAGGTCGGTTCGGTCGATGAGCTCAACGGCACCACCGGCATCTCGCATGCGCTGGAACACATGATGTTCAAGGGCACCAAGAGGCACAAGGCCGGCGAATTCAGTCGCCTGGTGGCCGAGATGGGCGGGCGCGAGAATGCCTTTACCGCCAACGACTACACCGCCTATTTCCAGCAGATCGAGAAATCCCACCTGGAAGCCGTGATGGCGCTGGAAGCCGACCGCATGGCTAACTTGCAGTTCGACGCCGGCGAGTTCGCCAAGGAAATCCGGGTGGTCATGGAAGAGCGCCGCTGGCGCACCGACGACCAGCCCATGGGCTTGCTCCACGAGGCGCTCAACGCCGTCGCCTGGACTGCACACCCTTATCGCCATCCGGTGGTGGGCTGGATGGACGACCTGCAGCACATGACCGTGCAGGATATCGCCGCCTGGTACCGCCAATGGTACGCGCCCAACAATGCCACCCTGGTGGTGGCGGGCGACGTCGATGCCCGGCGCGTGCTGGCGCTGGCTAACAAGTATTTCGGCAAGATCCCGCCGCACGCGCTGCCGCCGGGAAAGCCGCAGAACGAGCCGCAGCAGTTGGGCATGCGCCGCGTGACGGTCAAGGCGCCGGCCGAGAATCCCTATGTGGTGCTGGGTTTCAAGGTGCCGGGTTTGCGCGATGTCGAGCAGGACCAGGAGGCCTACGCGCTGGATGTCCTCTCGGCGGTGCTCGACGGCTATGAGAACGCCCGCCTGACCGCCAGCCTGGTGCGCACCGGCAACAAGGCCACCGCGGTCGGCGCCGACTACAGCGGCGTGGCGCGCGGCCCGGTGCTGTTTACGCTGGAAGGCAGCCCGGCCGAGGGCGTCACCACCGAGCAACTGGAAGGATTGCTGCGCGCCGAAGTCGAGCGCATCGCCAGGGACGGCGTGTCGCCGCAAGAGCTGCAGCGCGTCAAGACGCAACTCATCGCGTCCCAGACCTACAAGCGCGACTCGGTGTTTGGCCAGGCCATGGAAATCGGCATGATGGAAACCACCGGCATCGGCCAGAAGAACATCGACCGCATCATCGACCGGCTCAAGACCGTCACGCCCGAACAGGTGCAGGCGGTGGCGCAGAAATACTTCAAGGACGACAACCTGACCGTGGCCACGCTGGTGCCGCTGCCGCTGGACGGCAAGAAGCCCGCACCGCCGCCGCCGGGGATGCTGCACTGAGTATCGGCAGCAACGTCGTTTTTTGCAATCGGCCAGGTTCGCTGTTCTTCTCGGAGGAAAACATGCCTGTCATCGTTGTCGCCAATCCCAAAGGCGGAGTCGGAAAAAGCACGCTGTCCACCAACCTGGCCGGGTATTTCGCCAGCCGCGGGCATGGCGTGCTGCTGGGCGACATCGACCGCCAGCAATCGGCCCGCGCCTGGCTGAATATCCGGCCGCCGCAAGCCCGGCCGATTGCGACCTGGGAGGTCAGCGAGGACGACATTGCCAAGCCGCCCAAGGGCACCAGCCACGTGGTGCTGGATACGCCGGCCGGCCTGCACGGTTGGCGCCTGAACGATACGCTGAAGATGGCCGACAAGGTGTTGGTGCCGCTGCAGCCGTCGATCTTCGATATCCTGGCCACGCAAGACTTCCTGCGCCGCCTGGCCGACGAGAAAAATGTGCGCAACGGCGAGATCGACGTAGGCATCGTCGGCATGCGGGTCGACGCGCGCACCCGTTCGGCCGAGCAGCTGCATCGCTTCATCGATGGCCTCAAGCTACCGGTGCTGGGCTACCTGCGCGATACACAGAACTATGTGCAACTGGCCGCGCACGGGCTGACATTGTGGGATATCGCCCCCTCCCGCGTGCAGCGCGACCTCGAACAGTGGCAGCCGGTGCTGGACTGGGTGGAAAAGAAACACGGCGGATGACGCGCCAGGACGTCCCCTGGAACGGGCGTCCATCGCTTTTAATTGGTATCGGGTCTCATGAAAAAATATTTCGGTTTTCTGTTGTTGGCAATCGGCCTCGGCTTCTCGCTGTCCGCCTCGGCGGCGTTGCAAATCCAGTCGTGGACGCAAGCCGACGGTGCGCGCGTGCTGTTCGTGGCCAACCATGCGATCCCGATGCTGGATGTGAGCGTGCAGTTCGATGCCGGCCAGCGGCGAGATCCGGCCGGCCGTGCCGGCCTGGCCGAACTGACCGTGGCCAGCCTGACGCGCGGCGTGGAAGGTGGCCAAGGGCAGGAGGGCGGCGGCCTGAGCGAGGCGCAGATCCTGGACGGTTTCGCCGATGTCGCGGCCGAGCGCAATGCCGGCGCCGGCCAGGACCGCGCCGGCGTCAACCTGCGCACGCTGTCGTCGCCGGCCGAACGCGATGCATCGCTGGCGTTGCTGGCGCGCATCCTGGCCCACCCCAGCTTTCCGCAAGCCGGCCTGGAGCGCGACAAGGCGCTGGCCATTTCCGGCATCCGCGAAGAGCTGACCAAGCCCGAGGCCATCGCCGAGAAGGCATTCATGGCGGCGATCTACGGCAGCCACCCTTATGCCATTGACGCCAGCGAAGCCAGCGTGCAGGCCATCGGCCGCGATGACATCGTGGCTTTCCACCGAACCCACTATGTGGCCAACCGCGCCGTCATCGCCATGATCGGCGACATCACGCGCGCGCAGGCCGAACAGATCGCGGCGCGGCTGACCCGAGAATTGCCGCAGGGCGCCCCGTTGCCGGCATTGCCCGACGTCGCTGCACCCACGGGCGGCGAGGTGCGTATCGCACACCCGGCCTCGCAGTCGCACATCCTGATCGGCGCGCCCGCCATCCAGCGCGGCGATGCGGACTTTTTCGCGCTCACGGTCGGCAACTACATCCTGGGCGGCGGCGGTTTCGTTTCCCGCCTGACCGATGAGGTGCGCGAGAAGCGCGGCCTCGCCTACAGCGTCTATAGCGGCTTCTCGCCGCTGGCGCAGCCGGGGCCGTTCCAGATCGGCCTGCAGACCCAGAAAGAGCAGACCGGGCAAGCGCTGCAGGTGGTGCGCGACACGCTGGCCCAATTCCTCAAGGACGGCCCGACCGCGGCCGAGATGAAAGCGGCCAAGGATAATCTGGCCGGCGGCTTCGCCTTGCGCATCGACAGCAACGCCAAGCTGCTGGAAAACATGGCCGTGATCGGTTTCTACAACTTGCCGCTGGATTATCTTGAGCGCTGGATCGGCAGCATCCGCGAGGTCGGCATCGCCGACGTGCGTGCGGCATTGCGCCGGCATATCCATCCCGAGCAGTTGTCGACGGTCATCGTCGGTGAAGAGGCTCCGGCCGCCGCGACGGCCGCACAGTAAGGACGGCGGCATGAACCAGGCAAACAGGAAACGTCCGGCGCCCAAGGCCGGGCAGGGCGGCAAGCCGGCCTCGCGCGGCCCGCATCAGGTGCGCATCATCGGCGGCCAATGGAAGCGTACCCCGCTGCCGGTGCTGGATGCCGAAGGCTTGCGCCCGACCCCCGACCGCGTGCGCGAGACGGTGTTCAACTGGCTTACCCATTTGCTGGATGGCGATTGGAGCCGGGTGGCTTGCCTGGACTTGTTCGCCGGTTCCGGCGCGCTGGGGTTCGAAGCCGCCAGCCGCGGCGCGCGCCGCGTCGTGATGGTCGAGCAGAGCGGCCCTGCGGTGCGCCAGCTGGAAGCCAACCGCGACAAGCTCAAGGCCGATGCCATCGCCATCGTTCGCGGCGACGCGCAGGCCGTGGCGCGCAATGCGGCGCAGCGCGAACCGGGCGGATTCCAATTGGTGTTCATCGATCCGCCCTATCACCAGGGCTGGCTGGAAAAGATGCTGCCGGTATGCGAAGCGCTGCTGCCGCCGTCCGGGCTGGTTTATGCCGAAGCCGAGTTTCCGCTGGAGGGCGAACAGGCGCCGGCATGGATGGCGCCGTGGGAAGTGCTGCGTTCGGACAAGGCGGGCATGGTGTTCTATCATTTATTGCAACGCAAAAGCGGCGCGCAAATTCAGGCATAATGCGCGTTCTGATTGAATTGCCGGTGAGGAGACACCATGGTCACTGCAGTATATCCAGGGACATTCGATCCGTTGACGCGCGGCCATGAGGACCTGGTTCGCCGCGCTTCCGGATTGTTTGACAAATTGGTGGTCGGGGTAGCGGACAGCAAAAACAAGAAGCCGTTTTTTTCGCTTGAAGAGCGTTTGTCGATTGCCAATGAAGTGCTGGGACATTATCCGAATGTCCAGGTGGAAAGTTTTTCCGGATTGTTGAAGGACTTCGTGCGCCAGAACAATGCGCGCGTGATCGTGCGCGGCCTGCGCGCGGTGTCCGACTTCGAATACGAATTCCAGATGGCGGGCATGAACCGCTATTTGCTGCCGGACGTCGAAACCCTGTTTCTGACGCCGTCGGATCAATACCAGTTCATCTCCGGCACCATCGTGCGCGAGATCGCGCAGTTGGGCGGCGATGTATCCAAGTTCGTGTTTCCTTCGGTCGAAAAGTGGCTGAAGGCCAAGATAGCGAAGCAAAACGGCTGAGGCCGGTGCGCTCGTCAACGGCAGGCAGGGTAGGGAAATGAAGGTTCGAGCAGGAAAATTCGCAGACGGCAAGGCGCGGCGCGGGAACGGCGGCGCAAAGGAGCAGCCATGGCGCTGATGATTACCGACGACTGCATCAATTGCGATGTCTGCGAACCCGAGTGCCCGAACGAAGCGATCTACATGGGTCCACAGATCTATGAGATCAATCCGGACAAATGCACCGAGTGCGTCGGCCATTTCGATGAGCCGCAATGCCAGCAGGTCTGCCCGGTCGCTTGCATCCCCTTCAATCCCGCATGGCGCGAAAGCCGCGAACAGCTGATGGACAAGTACGAACGCCTGCAGGCTGGAGCCAAGCAAGGCTGATCCCGGGATTTTCCATCCTGGCGTTGCGATAAAAGCCGGCATTGCCGTCATGCCGTTCAGTTAAGCGCTGAACGGCATTTTTGTTTGTGCGGATCTGACTCCGTTCGCCCTGAGTAGCTGCGCAGCAGCGTATCGAAGGGCAGGCAAGACCGGTAAGGCTGGCACGCTGGCTTCGATACGGCCCTGGCGGGCCTACTCAGCCCGAACGGGGTCTGTGATGAGTGCTTCAGAATGAGCCTTAACTGAACGGCATGACGGGATTACCGGCTTTTATCTTTTGCCCGGGCCCAAGCAAAGACAAGACACGCGCATGCAACACATTCCCAAGCCTGCCATTGCGGCATTGCTGTTGAACACCACGATCTGGGGCCTGTCCTGGACCGGCATGCGCGCCCTGGAAGGCATGGGCTTGCATCCGCTGTGGGCCACCGCGGCGATCTTCGTGGGTTGCAGCGCCATGCTGCTGGCGATCAAGCGCCGTGATATCGGGCAACTGCGCCGGCATCCCGAACTGCTCGGCGTGGCCTTGGCCACCGGGCTGACCAATGCCGCCTTCAACGTCGCCATCGCCTATGGCGACGTGGTGCGCGTGATCCTGCTGTTTTACCTGATGCCGATCTGGACCGTGGTGCTGGCGCGCGTGGTGCTGCGCGAAGCCATTACCGCGCGTTCGCTGGGGCGTGTGGCGCTGGGGCTGATGGGGGCGGTGATCGTGCTCTACCAGCCGCGCCTGGGTTTGCCGCTGCCGCGCAGCTTGCCTGATTGGCTGGCGCTGCTGGGCGGCATGTGCTTCGCCGTCAACAATGTGCTGCTGCGCCGCTTGCACGGCGTGTCGGACGGCGCCCGCGCCATTTCCATGCTGAGCGGCGGAGCGCTCCTGGCTTGCCTGCTGGGCGTGGCGCTGGCGCTCTCGGGATCGATTGCCTGGCCAAGCGCGACGCCGGGGGCGGCGTGGCCGCTGGTGGGGATGTGGTCGGTGCTGTTCCTGATCTCCAACCTGTGCCTGCAATATGGTGTGGCGCGCTTGCCGGCCAACATCACGGCGGTGGTCATGCTGGCGGAGATCCTGGTGGCAAGCCTGTCGGCGTGGTTGCTGGGCGCCGCCGAGCTGCGGCCCCAGGATGTGGTCGGCGGCGTGTTCATCATCGCCGCCCCGTGGATCATCCGCGACCGGCGCGCGGTCGCGCCTTCGGTCGCCTGATCAGGCCAGCGGCGCCAGCACCACGCGATCGCGGCCGCTTTCCTTGGCCTGGTAGAGCGCCTGGTCGGCCGCCTTGAGCATGGCCTGCTTGACTTCCTCGGCCGGGCGGCTGCGGTCCGGCGGAACCAGTGAGGCTGCGCCGATGGAGGCGGTGATCTTGAGCGGATCGCGCGAGCCCTCGATCATGATGCCGCGGTTGCCGATGCCGGCGCGGATGCGCTCGGCGATGCGCGCTGCATCTTCGCGCGTGGCATGCGTGAGCAGCACGACAAACTCCTCGCCGCCGAAACGGCCCAGCGCGTCCGACAGACGCAGTTCCTTCTTGATCCGCGCCGCCACTTCGCGCAGCACATCGTCGCCGCTCTGGTGGCCGAACTGGTCGTTGACGCGCTTGAAATGGTCGATATCGATGAACAGGCAGGACAACGCCGAACGTTCGCGCTGGCCGCGCGCGACTTCCTCCTGCATGCGCTGCTCGATATAGCGGCGGTTATTGACCCCGGTGAGCGGATCGGTGAGGCCGATATGCTTCAGGCGCTCGTTGTTGATCACGTTTTCCAGGCAGATTGCGGCCACCGTCGCCAGGCGCTGGATGAAGTCGGTGGCCAGCTTGCGCGTGAAGCGTTCCCGATAGGCGCTGCCCAGCGCCAGGTAGCCCAGCAGGCGATGCTGGCGCACCAGCGGCAGCACCGCCACGCTGACCGGCTGGTAGTTGGGAAACAGCGGGCCGTGCAGCGCCGGCAGGTATTCGCCCAGGCGCGGTTTCTCGGCCGACGGGCGGCGCCCGTCTTCATCGGGGAAGTCGATGGGCCGTTTCAGGAACAGCAGGTTGGGAAATTCGTTCAGGCCGATCTGCAAATCGCGCAGGATGCGCTGGATCGCATAGTCGTCGTCGATCAGGGACAGCGTCACGGTTTCCAGGTTGAATACGCCGGGCATGGTCGTCAGCATGGCCTCGATCAGTTCGCGGAATTCGCTGGCGCCGATGAGCTTCAGGTCGAAAGCCTGGTGGCGTTCGATGATGGACTGGTTGATGTGCGCCTGCTGCAGCAGATCCTGCAGTTCGGCCCGCAGCTGCTGGTTGTCGGCGATGAGCGTTTCCGTGTCGACAGCGGATGTCATGTGCATTTTCCGGCGTTTGGCCGGCCCTCGTTGCGCAAACCGGTTTCCCGGTATCCCCTTGCTTTCCCGCCGGCGCTTGTGGCCTCCGGCAGCGTCATGCTGGCTGCTGCTATATCGGCAGCTTCAGCCCCGCGCTGAAGTCCTGCTTTGAATCCCTGTGGCTAGAAACGCCGCTATTTCATTCCAGTGCAAGAAATGTTCCTGCCGCCCTTCTTGGCGTTCGTGTTTCAAGCGACCTGCGGCGCGAAGAAACGCTCTCCCATCTCTTCCAGCCCCAGCGTGCGCAGCACTTCCTGCAGCCGCTCGGCCGGACGGCGGCGCGGCAGGTCGCGGTATTGCGCGATGATCAGTTCGTTTTTCATCGAATGCTCCCAGCCCACCAGCTCGGTCACGCTGACCTTGTAGCCGTGCGCTTCCAGTTGCAGGCAGCGCAGCACATTGGTGACCTGGCTGCCGAATTCGCGCGTGTGCAGCGGGTGGCGCCAGATCTCGGTGAGCGAATTGGCCAGCGACTTGCCCTTGTGGCGGTTCAGCACCGAGGCCACCTCGGCCTGGCAGCACGGCACCAGCACGATGAAACGGGCCTGCTTCTTCAGCGCGAAATGAATGGCGTCGTCGGTGGCGGTGTCGCAGGCATGCAGCGCGGTGACCACGTCGATCTGCTGCGGCAATCGGTCCGACACGATGGAGTCGGCCACCGACAGGTTGACGAAGGACATCCCGCCAAAGCCCAGGCGCGCGGCCAGTTGTTCGGATTTCTTCACCAGTTCTTCGCGGGTTTCGATGCCGTAGATGCGCGGCGCGCCCGGCAATGCCTTGAAGAACAGGTCGTACAGGATGAACCCCAGGTAAGACTTGCCGGCGCCGTGGTCGACCAGCGTCACGTCCGGATGGCCCTGCAATACCTCGGTCAGCAGCGGTTCGATGAACTGGTAAAGGTGGTAGACCTGCTTGAGCTTGCGGCGGCTGTCTTGATTGAGCTTGCCGTCGCGCGTGAGGATGTGCAGTTCCTTGAGCAGTTCTATCGACTGGCCGGGGCGGATCTCATTGGCCAGGGGCGCAGCGTCGGCCGCTTGCGTCGGGCGCTTGGCGCGGCTGTTGCCGCTGCCCGGTGACGGGATGGCTTGCTTGCTCATGGTGCCGCTATAAAGGTTGATGCCGGCAGGGTACCTGCCGGCGATGACTGCAATAAGACAAAGTCCGACTGTGGCGTCGGGATCAGACGTTGAACAGGAAGTTCATCACATCGCCATCCTTGACGATGTATTCCTTGCCTTCGGCGCGCATCTTGCCGGCTTCCTTGGCGCCTGCTTCGCCCTTGAAGGCGATGAAGTCTTCGTAGGCGATGGTCTGGGCGCGGATGAAGCCGCGTTCGAAGTCGGTGTGGATCACGCCGGCGGCCTGCGGGCCGGTGGCGCCGACCGGCACCGTCCAGGCGCGCACTTCCTTGACGCCCGCGGTGAAGTAGGTCTGCAGGCCCAGCAGCTTGAAGGCGGCGCGGATCAGGCGATCCAGGCCCGGCTCCTGCATGCCCATGTCGGCCAGGAAGTCGGTCTTGTCGGCGTCGTCCAGGTCGGCGATCTCGGCTTCGATGGCGGCGCAGATGGCCACGATGGGGGCGTTCTGTTCCTTGGCGTAGGCGGTCAGCTGGTCCAGCAGCGGGTTATTGGTGAAGCCCGAGTCGGAAACGTTGGCCACGTACATGGCCGGCTTGGCGGTGATCAGGCACAGCGGCTTGATCAGCAGCATTTCTTCCGCATCCAGGCCCAGCGCGCGCACCGGCTTGGCTTCGTCCAGCGCCGGCATGATGCGTTCCAGCAGGGCCACCAGCTTGGCGGCGTCCTTGTCGCCGGAGCGCGCCTTCTTCTGCTCGCGGTGGATGGCCTTCTCGACGGTGCCCATGTCGGCCAGCGCCAGTTCGGTCTGGATCACGGCGATGTCGTCGAGCGGGCTGACGCGGCCGGCCACGTGGATCACGTTCGGGTCTTCGAAGCAGCGCACCACGTTGACGATGGCGTCGGTTTCGCGGATGTGCGACAGGAACTGGTTGCCCAGGCCTTCACCCTTGGAGGCGCCCGCCACCAGGCCGGCGATGTCGACGAATTCGACCACGGCCGGCAGGATGCGCTCGGGCTTGACGATCTCGGCCAGCGCCTGCAGGCGCGGATCGGGGACTTCCACCACGCCCACGTTCGGCTCGATGGTGCAGAACGGATAGTTCTCGGCGGCGATGCCGGCCTTGGTCAGGGCGTTGAAGAGGGTGGATTTTCCGACGTTGGGCAGGCCCACGATGCCGCATTTGAGGCTCATGACAAATTCTTCCGAAAGCAAAACCGCCATTGTATCAAGCCGGGCGGGGTTGCCCTAGGGCGGGCATGCGCAGCCGGGCGCGAAATGGCATGCCTGCGGGGCGTTGAGACGGTGCGTATCGACAGGCATGCTCAAGAAGTAGGCAAATGTTGCATATGAACCACGTTCTAATGAATTTGTTGGTTCGGCAGGGTTTTAATGACTGATATGTCATTAAGGAGGGCTGTCGCTAACAACTGGCAACTGACATGAAAATATATTGAAATTGTTAAGATCATGCTTTTTCGTTGCATGCCATTTACACGCTGTATTGCCGTCTTAAAAGCGATTTGTAAATTTTGCTCTACAATGTCGGTTTTCCAAAGAAATCAAAGAAACCGCTTTGCCAAATATCGTAGAAATCCGCGATCTGCATTTCCGTTATGGCGACCGCCCCATCCTGACCGGGTTGCGCATGGATTTCCCACGTGGCAAGGTCGTGGCGGTGATGGGCGGTTCCGGTTCGGGAAAAACCACCATCCTGCGCCTGATCGGCGGCCAGCTGCAGCCGCAGCAGGGCTCGCTGACGGTGGATGGCGAGAACGTCCCCGGGCTCGATACGCAGCAGCTTTATCTGCTGCGCCGCAAGATGGGCATGCTGTTCCAGAATGGCGCCTTGTTTACCGACATGACGGTATTCGACAACGTGGCCTTTCCGCTGCGCGAGCACACCGACCTGGGCGAGGAACTGATCCGCGACCTGGTGCTGATGAAGCTCAACGCGGTCGGCCTGCGCAACGCCGCAGCCCTGAAGCCGGCCGAGATTTCCGGCGGCATGGCGCGCCGCGTGGCGCTGGCGCGCACGATCGCGCTCGATCCGCTGCTGATCATGTATGACGAGCCTTTCGCCGGCCTCGATCCGATTTCCATGGGCGTGACCGCCAACCTGATCCGCCGTCTGAACGACGCGCTGGGCTCGACCTCGATCCTGGTGTCGCACGATGTCAACGAGTCCTTCGGCATCGCCGATTATGTGTATTTCCTGTCGCAGGGGCAGATCGTGGCGCAAGGCACGCCGGCCGAGATGCGCACCTCGACCGATCCCTACGTGAAGCAGTTCGTGCATGCCGAGGCGGACGGTCCGGTGCCGTTCCACTATCCGGGCAAGTCGCTGGCCGAAGACCTGGGACTGGGAGGCCGCCCATGATCGTCAATTTGCTGGCCAGCCTGGGCCGCAGCATCCGCGAATTCATCGTCGGCACCGGTTTTGCCGCGCGCATGTTCTTCAATATGCTGGGAGCGTCGCTGGGCCTGTTGCGCCGTCCGCGCCTGATTACCGACCAGATCCACTTCATCGGCAACTATTCGCTGGTGATCATCGCGGTATCCGGCCTGTTCGTCGGTTTCGTGCTGGGGTTGCAAGGCTATTACACGCTCAATAAATATGGCTCCGAGCAGGCGCTGGGCCTGCTGGTGGCGCTGTCGCTGACGCGCGAGCTGGGTCCGGTGGTGACTGCGCTGCTGTTCGCCGGGCGCGCCGGCACCTCGCTGACCGCCGAGATCGGCCTGATGAAGGCCGGCGAGCAGTTGTCGGCGATGGAGATGATGGCGGTCAATCCGCTGCAGCGCGTGGTGGCCCCGCGTTTCTGGGCCGGCGTGATTGCCATGCCTGTGCTGGCGGCGATCTTCAGCGCGGTAGGCATCATCGGCGGCTATGTGGTCGGGGTGTTGCTCATCGGCGTCGATGAGGGCGCCTTCTGGTCGCAGATGCAGGGCGGCGTGGATGTGTGGAACGACATCGCCAATGGCGTGCTGAAAAGCATCGTGTTCGGCATCGCGGTAACCTTCGTGGCGCTGTTCCAGGGCTATGAAGCGCAGCCGACGCCGGAAGGCGTGGCGCGCGCCACCACCCGCACCGTGGTGATCGCTTCGCTGATGGTGCTGGGCCTGGACTTCCTCCTGACCGCGCTGATGTTCAGCTGACAGAATCAATAAAAGGTATGACTATGCAACGTAAATCACTGGACGCCTGGGTTGGAATCTTCGTGCTGCTGGGCGTGGCCGCACTGGTGTTCCTGGCGCTCAAGGCCGGCAACATGAGCGCGATGTCATTCGGCCAGAAAACCTACACCGTCAAGGCCAATTTCGATAACATCGGCGGATTGAAGTCGCGCGCGGCGGTCAAGAGCGCGGGGGTGGTGGTGGGGCGGGTCGATTCGATCCGCTTCGATGACCAGACCTTCCGCGCCATCGTCACCCTCAACATGGATGACGGCTACAAGTTTCCCAAGGACAGTTCCGCCAAGATCCTGACCTCGGGCCTGCTGGGCGAGCAATACATCGGCATCGAGCCGGGCGGCGATACTGCCAACCTGGCCTCGGGCGATACGATAAAAATGACACAGTCTGCGATTGTTCTGGAGAACCTGATCGGTCAGTTCCTCTACAGCAAGGCGGCAGAGGGAAAGGATGATTCGAAATGACTTACGCAGCACGCATCGGCGCATTTGTCCTGGCAGGCGCGGCCCTGACCGGTTGCGCCACCAGCAACAACCCCAGCGATCCGCTGGAGGGCTTCAACCGCGCCATGTTCAGCTTTAACGACACCGTCGACAAGGTGGCGCTCAAGCCTGCCGCGCAGGCCTATGACGCGGTGGTGCCGGACCCGGTGCAGACCGGCGTGGGCAACTTCTTCGGCAACATCGGCGACCTGTGGTCGTCGATCAACCAACTGCTGCAGGGCCGCATCGAGCAGGGCGTGTCGACCTTCATGCGGGTGGCCATCAACACCACCTTCGGCCTGGGCGGCGTGCTGGACGTGGCGACCGAAGCCCGCCTGCCGCGCGAGAAATCCGATTTCGGCCAGACCCTGGGCAAGTGGGGCGTAGGCTCCGGCCCGTATGTGGTGCTGCCGTTCTTCGGCCCGTCCACCATCCGCGATACCGCCGGCCTGCCGGTCGACCTGTATGGCGACCTGTGGACCTACAAGCGTCCGGTGCGCTGGCGTAACGTCGGCAGCGTGATCCGCGTGGTGGATCGCCGCGCCGAGCTGCTGGATGCCTCGACCCTGCTGGAAGATGCCGCGCTGGACAAGTACGACTTTGTGCGCGACACCTACCTGCAGCGCCGCCAGTCGCAGATCGACGGCGGCAATGCCGGCGCCGAGCAGAAGGAAGAGGCGATCAAGCCTTGATGGCGCGGCCGTCGGCGGCCGGCCTCTTGAAATCGCGGTAAATCGCACAAACTGTAAGATCCGTCGCCGTCTGTGACGGCGCGGGAACCCGATGGGGGGCGCGGTCTCGAAGGAAGGCCGGCAGTCGTCGGGCGTTTCGCCGGCTCGCCGACTTTCAGCGGCATGCGGATTGGCCGCTCCTATTCGAATGGACAAAGACTTATGAAGATGCTCACCAAATTTATCGCCATCGCCGTTTCCGCACTGGCCTTTTCCGGCGCGGCTTCCGCCCAGGAGGCGCCGGACGCGCTGGTCAAGCGCATCAGCTCGGAAGTGCTGGATACCGCCAAGAACGACAAGGACATCCAGTCGGGCAACAACAACCGCATCATGCAGCTGGTCGAGCAGAAGATCCTGCCTTATGTCGACTTCGAGCGCATGACCCAACTGGCGGCCGGCCGTTTCTGGCGCCAGGCTACCCCGGAGCAGCAAAAGCAACTGATCACCGAATTCCGCAGCCTGCTGGTCTATACCTATTCCGGCGCGCTGTCGCAGGTGCGCGACCAGAAGATCGAATTCAAGCCGTTGCGCGCGGCGCCGACCGACACCGAAGTGGAAGTGAATTCGCAAGTGATCTCGGCACGCGGCGGCGAGCCGATCCAGCTGAGCTATCGCCTGGAAAAGAAGGCCGACGGCTGGAAGCTGTATGACGTCAACGTGCTGGGCGCCTGGCTGGTGGAAGCCTACAAGGGCACCTTCGCCAATGAAATCAACAAGGGCGGCATCGACGGCCTGATCAAGGCGCTGTCGGATAAGAACAAGCAACTGGCGGCGCGCTCGGCCGGCAAGAAGTAAGTTCAAGGCCCGATCCTACCGTTTCAGAAAGACCATCATGTTCAAGCCCGGCGCTTCGCTGACCGTCAACAATGCACGCTCCGTCCTGGGCGAAGGGCTGTCGGCCATCGCCGCCGGCCAGGCCAGCATCGATGTCAGCGCAGTGACGGAGGTCGATTCGTCGGCGGTGGCCACGCTCCTGGCCTGGCGCCGGGCGGCGCAGGCCCGCGGCGCGGCGCTTGAGTTCGGCGAGCTGCCGGCCAACCTGAAAAGCCTGGCCGACCTCTATGGCGTTTCCCCGCTGCTGCACGGCAATGGCTCGGCGGCGCCCACTTCCGCCACCGACCGACATCACTGACGGCCGTCGCCGCCGTCATGGCGGCATTTCCGGGACAGCCTTCGCGTCTGCGGCAGTCCGGCCCGGAAAATCGAATTCCCCTATAATCTCCTGTTTTACCGCCAGTTCATGGCGCTGGTTCTGTGCCACTTCGGCGTGCCTTGCATGGCCCCATGGCGCAGCGGCGCGGCGATCCATCCAATGACATCACAAGGCATCCGCAGGGACGCGACGGCCGCCACGGCGGCCGCGCCAGGATGCCAGGGCGAGGCCGGCAGGGCGAATTCCTGCCACCTTATTCTTTCTTGCAAGTAACGAATGAAACGGGCTATCGGCAATATGGCCGCTTTGCAAATCAATGACATCAAGAAACGCTACCAGTCGCTGCAAGCGCTGGGCGGCGT
Organism: Herbaspirillum sp. SJZ099; assembly: GCF_007828355.1. Lineage (NCBI taxonomy): Bacteria > Pseudomonadati > Pseudomonadota > Betaproteobacteria > Burkholderiales > Oxalobacteraceae > Herbaspirillum > Herbaspirillum sp. SJZ099. The sequence continues at coordinate 535,748 of NZ_VIUO01000002.1, forward strand.
TTCGCTGGCGATCGAAGAAGGCGAATTCTTCGGTTTGCTCGGCCCCAACGGCGCCGGCAAGACCACGCTGATCTCCATCATCGCCGGCCTGAACCGGGCCGACTCCGGCAACGTCGCCATCCACGGCCACGATGTGGTCGCCGACTATCGCGCCGCGCGCATGAAGCTGGGCGTGGTGCCGCAGGAGCTGGTGTTCGATCCCTTCTTCACCGTGCGCGAAACCTTGCGCATGCAGTCCGGCTATTTCGGCCTGAAGAACAACGACAAGTGGATCGACGAGGTCATGGAAAACCTCGACCTCACCAACAAGGCCGACACCAACATGCGCGCCCTCTCGGGCGGCATGAAGCGGCGCGTGCTGGTGGCGCAGGCGCTGGTGCACAAACCGCCGGTGATCGTGCTGGACGAGCCGACCGCCGGGGTGGACGTGGAGCTGCGCCAGACGCTGTGGAAGTTCATCGGTCGCCTGAACCGCGAGGGCCACACCATCGTGCTGACCACCCACTACCTGGAAGAGGCGCAGGCGCTGTGCAACCGCATCGCCATGCTCAAGTTCGGCCGCGTGGTGGCGCTGGACTCCACCGAAGGCCTGATCAGGCGCATTTCCGGTTCGCAACTGGCGCTGCGCTTGAAGAACGGCACCCTGCCGGACGCGCTCAAGGCGTTGGTAACCCATCCCGAAGAGCTGTTGTCGGGCAATAAATACACGCTGCGCGTGAACGACTACCGGGAAGTCGAGCCGATCCTGGCCGCGCTGCGTGCCGCGGGCGCCGAGATCGACGACATGCAATTGCAGCAAGCCGACCTGGAAGACGTGTTCATCCAGATCATGGGAGATGAAAAATGACCGGCTTCCAGACCCTGTTCTACAAGGAAATCCTGCGTTTCTGGAAGGTGGCGACGCAGACCGTGACCGCACCCATCATGACCGCGCTGCTGTACCTGCTGATCTTCGGCCACGTGCTGCAAGACCACGTGCAGGTCTATCCCGGCGTGCAGTACACCGGTTTCCTGGTGCCCGGCCTGGTGATGATGAGCGTGCTGCAGAACGCCTTCGCCAACAGTTCGTCCTCGCTGATCCAGTCCAAGATCACCGGCAATCTGGTGTTCGTGCTGTTGACGCCGCTGTCGCACTGGGAACTGTTCGGCGGCTATGTGCTGGCGGCGGTGGTGCGCGGCCTGGTCGTCGGCGCCGGCGTGTTCGTCGTCACCGCCTGGTTCGGTCACCTGGATTTCGTGGCGCCGCTGTGGATTCTGGCGTTCGCCCTGCTGGGCGCGGCGATCCTGGGCACGATGGGCCTGGTGGCCGGCATCTGGGCCGAGAAGTTCGACCAGCTGGCGGCGTTCCAGAATTTCCTGATCGTGCCGCTGACCTTCCTGGCCGGCGTGTTCTATTCGATACACTCGCTGCCGCCGTTCTGGCAGGCGGTGTCGCATTTCAACCCGTTTTTTTATATGATCGATGGCTTTCGCTACGGCTTCTTCGGCCAGTCCGACATCAATCCCATGACCAGCCTTGGCATCGTGACCGTGTTCTTCGTGGCGCTGGCCACGCTGGCGGTGCGCCTGCTCAAGAGCGGTTACAAGCTGCGCGCCGGTTCGCACTGAAGCGCCGGCCCCTTATCGAACCCAGTGAAGAGCCGAACCATGCTACCCACACCCGAACTCGTCAAAAGCTATATCGTCGCCGGCCTTGAGTGCCGGCATATCGAAGTCGAAGGCGACGGCCAGCATTTCAATGCCGTCATCGTTTCCGACGCCTTCGCCGGCAAGCGCCTGATCCAGCGCCACCAGCTGGTCTACGCCGCGCTGGGCGACCGCATGCGCGAAGAGATCCACGCGCTGTCGATGAAGACCCTCACTCCCGAAGAATTCCAGAAATAAGGCAAGAACATGGACAAGCTCGCAATCCGCGGCGGCAAGCGCCTCTCCGGCGAAGTCACCATCTCCGGCGCCAAGAACGCGGCGCTGCCCATCCTGTGCGCCGGTTTGCTGACGGCCGACGACCTGCGCCTGAAGAACATCCCGCACCTGCAGGACGTGCTCACCATCACCAAGCTGATGAAGCAGATGGGCCTGCGCGTGCAGGAAAACGGCGACGAGACCGTGCTCAACGGCAACGACATCACCAAGCTGGAAGCGCCGTATGAACTGGTCAAGACCATGCGCGCCAGCATCCTGGTGCTGGGCCCGCTCTTGGCGCGCTTCGGCGAAGCCAAGGTGTCGCTGCCGGGCGGTTGCGCCATCGGCTCGCGTCCGGTGGACCAGCACATCAAGGGCTTGCAAGCCATGGGCGCCGAGATCCACATCGACGCCGGCTACATCTATGCCAAGGCCAAGCGCCTCAAGGGCGCGCGCATCGTCACCGACATGATCACCGTCACCGGCACCGAGAACCTGCTGATGGCCGCGGCGCTGGCCGAGGGCGAGACCGTGCTGGAAAACGCCGCGCGCGAACCGGAGGTGGGCGACCTGGCCAACCTGCTGGTGAAGATGGGCGCCAAGATCGAAGGCATCGGCAGCGATCGCCTGGTGATCCAGGGCGTGGACAAGCTGCACGGCGCCGCCCATGAAGTGATCGCCGACCGCATCGAGACCGGCACTTTCCTGTGCGCCGTCGCCGCCGCCGGCGGCGACGTCACGCTGCGCCGCACCCGTTCCGGCCTGCTCGACGCGGCGCTGGACAAGCTGCGCGAAGCCGGCGCCATCCTCACCTCGGGCGAGGACTGGATCCGTATCCAGATGGCCGCGCGTCCCAAGGCAGTGAGCTTTCGCACCACCGAATACCCCGGTTTCCCGACCGACATGCAGGCGCAGTTCATGGCGCTCAACTGCATCGCCGACGGCACCAGCCACGTCACCGAAACCATCTTCGAAAACCGCTTCATGCATGTGCAGGAGCTCAACCGCCTGGGCGCGGCCATCGACATCGAAGGCAACACTTCCATCGTCAGGGGCGTGGACAAATTCATCGGCGCGCCGGTGATGGCGACCGACCTGCGCGCTTCCGCCTCGCTGGTGATTGCCGGCCTGGCCGCGCAAGGCGAGACCGTGGTCGAGCGCATCTACCACCTCGACCGCGGCTACGACCGCATGGAAGCCAAGCTGTCGGCCATCGGCGCCGACATCGAGCGCATCAAGTAACGGCACCGGATCCGAAGCAGACAACATGACCCAACAACTGACGCTGGCGCTGTCCAAGGGCCGCATTTTCGAAGAAACCCTGCCGCTGCTGAAAGCCGCCGGCATCACCGTAGCCGAAGACCCGGAATCGTCGCGCAAGCTGATCCTGCCGACCAACGACCCCGACGTGCGCGTGATCATCGTGCGCGCCTCCGACGTGCCGACCTACGTGCAATACGGTGCGGCCGACTTCGGCGTGGCCGGCAAGGACGTGCTGCTGGAGCATGGCGGCGAAGGCCTGTACCAGCCGATCGACCTCAACATCGCCAAGTGCCGCCTGTCGGTGGCGGTGCAGGAAGGCTTCGACTACGCCAACGCGGTGCGCCAGGGCGCGCGCCTGCGGGTGGTGACCAAATACGTCAAGACCGCGCGCGAGCACTTCGCCGCCAAGGGCGTGCACGTCGACCTGATCAAGCTGTACGGCTCGATGGAGCTGGGCCCGCTGGTGGGTCTGTCGGACGCCATCGTCGACCTGGTCAGCACCGGCGGCACGCTGCGCGCCAACAAGCTGGTGGAAGTCGAGCACATCATCGACATCTCTTCGCGCCTGGTGGTCAACCAGGCTGCGCTGAAGTTGAAGCGCGAACGCCTGCAGCCCATCCTCGACGCCTTCGAGAAGGCGTCCAAAGGCAAGTAAGACCGTAACGAAACCAAGCCGAACCCAGCCGTATTGCAGGTGACCCCATGAGCATTGCCATCCGAAAACTCGATTCCGCCGACGCCGGCTTCCGCGACAAGCTGTCGGCCGTGCTGGCCTTCGAAGCCAGCGAGGACGAGGCCATTGACCGCGCCGCCGCCGGCATTCTGGCCGATGTCAAGGTGCGCGGCGACGCCGCCGTGCTGGAGTACACGCAGCGTTTCGACCGCGTGCAGGCAGCCTCGCTGGCCGCGCTGGAAATCGGCAAGGAAGCCTTGCAGGCGGCATTGGCCGGCCTGTCCGAGACGCGCCGTGCGGCGCTGCAAGCCGCCGCCGACCGCGTGCGCGCCTACCACGAGCGCCAGAAGAAGGAGTGCGGCTCCGACGGTTTCCTGTACCGCGAGGCTGACGGCACCGAGCTGGGCCAGAAGGTCACGCCGCTGGACCGCGTCGGCATCTACGTGCCGGGCGGCAAGGCGGCCTATCCCTCGTCGGTGCTGATGAACGCGATCCCGGCCAAGGTGGCCGGCGTGCAGGAAGTCATCATGGTGGTGCCCACGCCGGATGGCGTGAAGAACGAACTGGTGCTGGCCGCCGCCGCGATCGCCGGCGTGGACCGCGTGTTCACCATCGGCGGCGCGCAGGCGGTCGGCGCGCTGGCCTATGGCACGGCGACCATCCCGCAGGTGGACAAGATCGTCGGCCCCGGCAACGCCTACGTGGCCGCTGCCAAGCGCCGCGTGTTCGGTGTGGTCGGCATCGACATGATTGCCGGGCCTTCCGAGATCCTGGTGGTGTGCGACGGCAGCACCGACCCGGACTGGATCGCCATGGATCTGTTCTCGCAGGCCGAGCACGACGAGCTGGCGCAATCCATCCTGCTGTGCCCGGACGCTGATTACATCGCCAAGGTCGAAGTCTCGATCAACAAGTTGCTCGACGCCATGCCGCGCAAGGATGTAATCCGCACTTCGCTGACCGACCGCGGCGCGCTGGTGAAAGTGCGCGACATGGAAGAGGCCTGCGAGATCGCCAACATGATCGCCGCCGAGCACCTGGAAATCTCCACCGAAGATCCGCAACGCTGGGCCGACCGGATCCGCCACGCCGGCGCCATGTTCCTCGGCCGTTTTTCGTCCGAAGCGCTGGGCGACTACTGCGCCGGCCCCAACCACGTGCTGCCGACTTCGCGCACTGCGCGCTTTTCGTCGCCGCTGGGCGTGTACGACTTCCAGAAGCGCTCAAGCCTGATCCGGGTGTCTGAAGCCGGCGCCCAGACGCTGGGCAAGATCGCCGCGGAACTGGCCTATGGCGAGGGCTTGCAGGCGCACGCCCGTTCCGCCGAACTGCGCCTGAAGTGATGCGATGACGGCTGCCTCCGACCCGTTTGCAGGCGAAGGCTGGCTGGATCGCGTGCATTGCGAGGATGCGCTGCAGGGGTTGCAGCGTATTCCGGACGGCAGCATCGACCTCCTGATCGCCGACCCGCCCTACGGGCTGGGCAAGGACTACGGCAACGATTCCGACAAGCTCGACACCGCCGCATACCTGGCCTGGACCGAGCAATGGATCGATGCCGCGCTGCCCAAGCTCAAGGCCAACGGCAGTCTCTACATCTTTTTGACCTGGCGCTATTCGCCGGAGATCTTCGTCATGTTGAAGCAGCGCATGACCATGATCAACGAGATCGTCTGGGATCGCCGCGTGCCCTCCATGGGCGGCAGCACCCGGCGTTACTCCTCGGTGCACGACACCATCGGTTTCTTTGCGCGCGCGAAGGATTATTTCTTCGACCTCGACGCCATCCGCATCCCTTACGACGAGCAGACCAAGAAGGCGCGTTCGCGCGCCATCTTCGTCGGCGCCAAGTGGCTGGAGATGGGCTACAACCCCAAGGATGTCTGGAGCGTGTCGCGCCTGCACCGCGAACACAAGGAGCGCGCCGACCATCCCACGCAAAAGCCGCTGGAGATCGTCGAGCGCATGATCAAGGCGTCCTGTCCGCCGGACGGCGTGGTGCTCGACCCGTTCATGGGCAGCGGCACCACGGCGGTGGCGGCGCGCCGCTGCGGCCGGCGTTTCGCCGGCTTCGAACTCAATCCCGATTACTGCGAACTGATCCGCCAGCGCCTTGAGGCGCTGGAACCTGCGAGCCAACAAGATGAACAAGTCACCGGCTGACCCAAGCTCCTGCGCCCCCTTGATTGCCAGCGTGATCCGTCCGCTGGTGCGCGGCTGGCAGGCGTATCACGTGCCTGACGCCGAGGGCATGCTCAAGCTGGATGCGATGGAGAATCCCTACCTCCTGCCGCCCGAGCTGCGCCAGGCCCTGGCGCAGCGGCTGGCGCAGGCGGAACTGAACCGTTACCCGGTGCCGGGGTATGTGCGCTTGAAAGAGGCGATCTGCAGCAAGCTGGGCGTGCCGGACGGCTATGACGTGCTGCTGGGCAATGGTTCGGACGAGCTGATTTCCATCCTGTCGATGGCCTGCGCCGTGCCCGGCCGCAAGGTGCTGGCGCCGGAGCCCAGCTTCGTGATGTATCAGGTGTCGGCGCTGGCGGCCGGGCTGGACTATGTCGGCGTGCCGCTGCGCGCCGACTTCACGCTGGATCTGCCGGCGATGCTGGCGGCGCTGGAGCTGCATCGCCCGGCGCTCACCTATCTTTCCTATCCCAACAACCCGACCGGCACGCTGTTCGACGCGGACGACATCCTGCGCATCGTGCAAGCCGCCGCGCCGTATGGCCTGGTGGTGGTGGACGAGGCTTACCAGCCGTTTGCCCAGGCCAGCCTGATGCAGGCATTGCCGCAGTTCAACAATCTGGTGGTGATGCGCACGGTGTCCAAGCTGGGGCTGGCCGGCATTCGCTTGGGCTATATGTCGGCCGCGCCGGCGCTGTTGCGCGAATTCGACAAGGTGCGCCCACCGTATAACATCAATGTATTGACCGAGGCGGCCGCGCTGTTCATGCTGGAGCATCTCGACGTGCTGGAAGCGCAGGCTGCGGCGCTGCGTAGCGGCCGCGCCGACCTGATGGCGCAACTGGCGGCGCTGGACGGGGTGGAGGTATTCCCGTCGGCCGCCAACTTCGTGCTGATCCGGGTCCCGGATGCCGAGAAAGTTTTCGGCGCTTTGCTCGCCGGTAAGGTGCTGGTCAAAAATGCCGGTAAAATGCATGCATTGCTGCACAACTGTTTGCGTATTACCGTTAGCACACAAGAAGAAAATACCGCTTTCCTGACGGCGCTGAAACTGGCGCTGCAAGCGCAATGAGGCACTTGCGGCCGGCGCATCCGGAACCATCTTTGCAGAACCCTTTCGTTTGAATCCCGCTTTACCCTGACCATGTCTACACCCAGAACCGCGGAAGTCGTCCGCAACACCAACGAGACGCAGATCCGCGTCGCGATCAACCTGGACGGAACCGGCAAGCAAAAGCTCGATACCGGCGTGCCCTTCCTTGACCACATGCTGGACCAGATCGCGCGCCACGGCCTGATCGACCTTGATATCGAAGCCAAGGGCGATCTGCATATCGACGCGCACCACACGGTGGAAGACGTGGGCATCACCCTGGGCCAGGCCTTCGCCAAGGCCATCGGCGACAAGAAGGGCATCCGCCGCTACGGCCATGCCTACGTGCCGCTGGACGAAGCGCTGTCGCGCGTGGTGATCGACTTCTCCGGCCGTCCCGGCCTGGAATACCACATCCCGTTCACCCGTTCGATGATCGGCGCGTTCGATGTCGACCTGACCAGCGAGTTCTTCCACGGTTTCGTCAATCATGCGCAGGTGACCCTGCACATCGACAACCTGCGCGGCATCAATGCGCACCACCAGTGCGAGACCGTGTTCAAGGCGTTCGGCCGCGCGCTGCGCATGGCCATCGAGCTCGACGAGCGCGCCGCCGGCACGATTCCATCCACCAAGGGCAGCTTGTAATCACCAGTATCCGGCGCGCTGTGCGCCGGACTTTCCGATATGAACAAAATTGTTGTAGTGGATTACGGCATGGGCAACCTGCGCTCGGTAGCGCAAGCCCTGCGCCATGTCGCGCCGGAAGCCGACGTGCGCATTTCCGGCGAAGTCGCCGACATCCGCAATGCCGACCGCGTGGTGCTGCCCGGCCAGGGCGCCATGCCCGACTGCATGCGCTGCCTGCGCGAGTCCGGCCTGCAGGAAGCGGTGGTCGAGGCCTCGCGCAGCAAGCCGCTGTTCGGCGTGTGCGTGGGCGAGCAGATGCTGTTCGACTGGAGCGAAGAAGGCGATACCCCCGGCCTGGGGCTGTTGCCGGGCAAGGTGGTGCGTTTTGAGCTGGACGGCCTGCTGCAGGACGACGGTTCGCGCTACAAGGTGCCGCAGATGGGCTGGAACCATGTGCGCCAGACGGCGCCGCATCCGCTGTGGGAAGGAATTGCGGACCATGCCTTCTTCTATTTCGTGCACAGTTTCTATGCCGTCCCCGCGGACCAGGCGCAGGTGGTCGGCCAGACTCCTTACGGCCGCGACTTCGCTTGCGCGGTGGCCCGCGATAATATCTTTGCAACCCAGTTCCACCCGGAAAAAAGTGCCGCCGCGGGTTTGCAGCTGTATCGGAATTTCGTACACTGGAAGCCCTGATTTTTGTATTTAAGGCAAGTCCGGCAAATCCTGCCGGGCCTGCCTTGCCCACAAACTCCTTTTACAGATAGTCATACCGTAGCCATGCTGCTGATACCCGCCATCGACCTGAAAGACGGTCATTGCGTCCGCCTGAAACAAGGCGATATGGAACAAGCCACCGTTTTCTCCGAAGACCCGGCGGAAATGGCCCTGCACTGGCTCAAGCAAGGCGCCCGCCGCCTGCACTTGGTCGACCTGAACGGTGCGTTCGCGGGCAAGCCCAAGAACGAGGCGGCGGTCAAGTCGATCCTCAAGGTCGTTGCCGCCTACGCCGAGGAAAACGGCGTCGAAGAGATTCCCGTGCAACTGGGCGGCGGCATCCGCGATCTCGATACCATCGAGCGCTACCTGGATGACGGCCTGTCCTACATCATCATCGGCACCGCGGCGGTGAAGAACCCCGGTTTCCTGCATGACGCCTGCAGCGCCTTCCCCGGCCAGATCATCGTCGGTCTGGACGCCAAGGACGGCAAGGTCGCCACTGACGGCTGGAGCAAGCTGTCGGGCCACGAGGTGATCGACCTGGCCAAGAAGTTCGAGGGCTATGGCTGCGAAGCCATCGTCTATACCGACATCGGCCGCGACGGCATGATGGGCGGCGTCAACATCGAAGCCACCGTGCGCCTGGCGCAGGCGGTGTCGATCCCCATCATCGCCTCGGGCGGCGTGCATAACATCAAGGATGTGGAAGCGCTGTGCGGCGTGGAGGATGAGGGCATCGAGGCGGTCATCTGCGGCCGCTCGATCTATGAAGGCACGCTGGACCTGCGCAGCGCGCAGGATCGCGCCGACGAACTGACGCAAGCCGAAGGCGCGGATACCGAAGCCGGCGGCGACTGATGCAGCACATAAGGTAGCAAACAAGATGGCCCTCGCAAAACGCATCATCCCCTGTCTCGACGTGACCGCCGGCCGCGTCGTGAAGGGGGTCAATTTTCTCGAACTGCGCGATGCCGGCGATCCGGTGGAGATCGCGCGGCGTTATGACGAGCAGGGCGCCGACGAGCTGACCTTCCTCGACATCACCGCTTCCTCCGATGGCCGCGACCTGATCCTCGACATCATCGAAGCGGTCGCCTCGCAGGTCTTCATCCCGCTGACGGTGGGCGGCGGCGTGCGCGCGGTCGACGATGTGCGCCGCCTGCTCAACGCCGGCGCCGACAAGGTCGGCATCAACACTTCCGCCGTCACCAACCCGCAACTGGTGGCCGATGCCGCCAGCAAGTACGGTTCGCAATGCATCGTGGTGGCGATCGACGCCAAGCGTGCCGGCGACGGCAAGTGGGAGGTCTACACCCACGGCGGCCGCAAGGCCACCGGCCTGGATGCGGTCGAATGGGCGCGCAACATGGCGCGCCTGGGCGCCGGCGAGATTCTCTTGACCAGCATGGACCGCGACGGCACCAGGAGCGGTTTCGACCTCGATCTCACGCGCGCGGTATCGGAAGCGGTGAGCATTCCGGTGATCGCCTCGGGCGGCGTCGGCGGCCTGCAGGACCTGGCCGACGGCATTACCCGCGGCCGTGCCGATGCGGTGCTGGCCGCCAGCATCTTCCACTATGGCCAGCACACCGTGCAGGAAGCCAAGCGCTTCATGGCCGACCAGAACATTCCAATGAGGCTGGCATGAGCATCAGCGCCAAGTGGCTGAACAAGGTCAAATGGGATGAGGTCGGTCTGGTGCCGGTGATCACCCAGGAAGTCGGCAGCAACGACGTGCTGATGTTCGCCTGGATGAACCGCGAGGCGCTGGCCAGGACGGTTGAGATCGGCCAGGCCGTCTACTGGAGCCGCTCGCGCAAGAAGCTGTGGCACAAGGGCGAGGAGTCCGGCCACTTCCAGAAGGTGCACGAGATCCGCCTCGACTGCGACGAAGACGTGGTGCTGCTCAAGGTCGAGCAGGTGGCCGGCATCGCCTGCCACACCGGCCGCCATTCCTGTTTCTTCCAGAAGTTCGACGGCAGCGCCGACAATGGCGAATGGCTGACCGTCGAGCCGGTATTGAAGGATTTGCCGCCGGGCGCCGGCGGCGCGCCTGTGGCCAAGGCCGAGAAGGCCGCGGACAAGCCCAGGCGCACGCGCAAGACCGCTGACGCGGCCAAGGATACCGAACCGGGCAAGAGCGAATCATGAGCGAAACATTGAAGCGCCTGGCCGAAGTCATCGAGTCGCGCAAGCTGGCCAACGGCGGCAACCCTGAAAAATCGTATGTCGCCAAGCTGTTTGCCAAGGGCGACGACGCCATCCTCAAGAAGATCGGCGAGGAAGCCACCGAAACCGTGATGGCCGCCAAGGATGCCCGGGTCTCGGGCGACAAGTCCAAGGTGCTCTACGAGTGCGCCGACCTCTGGTTCCATTCCATGGTGATGCTGGCCCAGTTCGACCTGAAACCCCAGGACGTGCTCGACGAGCTGGCGCGCCGCGAAGGCCTTTCCGGCCTGGAAGAAAAAGCCGCGCGCAAGGATTGAGCGCCATCCCCCCTATCTACGCAGGAGAACGGTTTGGACAATTGCATTTTCTGTAAGATCGCCGCCGGTGAAATCCCGTCGAAGAAGCTGTACGAAGATGAGGATCTGATTGCCTTCCATGACATCAACCCGGCTGCGCCGGTGCATTTCCTGATCGTGCCGCGCCGGCATATCGCCACGCTGTCCGATTGCGGTCCCGGGGAGGCCGCCTTGTTGGGTAAAATGGCGCTGCTCGCGCCCAGGCTGGCGGCCGAGCAGGGTTGCGGCTTCCAGCTCGACGCCGACGGCAACCGCAGCGGCGGGTTCAAGACGCTGTTCAATACCGGACCGGATGGCGGGCAGGAGGTGTACCATCTGCATATGCACGTCATTGGCGGCCCGCACCCGTGGCGGGTACGCTTCGTGCAACAATAATGAGCCGGCGCGCATGCAGCGCCGGCAGAGACAAGGAACGTTTTGTAGACAGGGCAGGGATGTCCGCTTAGGAGAAGAGAATGGGTTCGTTCAGTATTTGGCATTGGCTGATTGTTCTGGTGATCGTCATGCTGGTTTTCGGCACTAAGAAGCTCAGCAACATGGGCTCCGACCTGGGCAAGGCCGTCAAGGGTTTCAAGGATGGCGTCAAGGGCGCTGAAGACGAGCCGGCCAAGGATCAGGCCATCGATGTCCAGGCCAAGGAAAAAGACAAGTCCGGCAGCTGATCAAGCGGCGCCTGTTGCGCCTCCGGTGCGTCGGCGCTATGCCGCATGCGCGAGGGACGCGTTGCAGGCCGCCTCCAGATTTCCGCGTTCGCCGCTGGTGTGGCGGGCGCGTCCACCGCGCCTCGTTGCGCCTAGCCTGTCGTACTTTGCCTGGCGTACTTTGTCATTAATGTCCAAGACCCATGATTGATATCGGCCTTTCCAAGCTGGCCCTGATCGGCGTGGTCGCGCTGGTCGTGATCGGCCCCGAGCGGCTGCCCAAGGTGGCGCGCATGGCCGGCACCCTGTTCGGCCGCGCGCAGCGCTACATCAACGACGTCAAGAGCGAGGTCAGCCGCGAGATCGAGCTGGACGAGCTGCGCAAGATGCAAAAGGATGTGGAGCAGGCCGCCAGCGATGTGTCGGGCAGCATCCACAAGAGCATGTCCGACACCGAAGCATCGCTCAACGACGCCTGGAGCGGCAGTGACGGCGCTGCGGCCGGCGACAGCGCCGCAGCGGACGCAAGCAGCTGGAGCCGCACGCCCAATGCCGACATGCTCTCGATCAAGGCCAAGGCATTCCGCCGCAAGAAACTGGCGCGCACCACCGCCGTCCCGGCCTGGTACAAGCACCAGAGCGGGCGCAAGACGCGCGTCATCTCGGCCTCGGCGCGAGTGGCAAAATATCGTCCGATCGGCGCCGGCAAGTCGGCCGGTTTCTTTTAACCTAGATCCAGCAGTTGACCGCTTGCTATCTCCTTGGAAATCCGCATGAACACAAGCATTATCCGAATCAATACCGCTCTCCTTGTTGGTGAGAGCGCTATGCATTCGCCGGCACCGTGCTCACCGCGCCATGCGACGTTGCTCCTCCTTGCACACAGTAGTGCGCCGCGTCGTCGCGCCTTGCCTGGCACGCCGATCACGGCACCGGCGAACACATTCAACTGCCGGATCTAGGTTTAATCCCGACGGCACCCCGCTTCCTCACCTTACTTTTGCGCAGCAAACTCCATGGCTGAAGAAAACAATACGGCCGGCACCGAAGACAGCTTCATCTCGCACCTGATCGAACTGCGTAGCCGCGTCGTCAAGGCCGCGGCGGTGGTGCTGGTGGTCTTCCTGTGCATGATGCCTTTCGCGGCCCACATCTTCGACGTGCTGGCCGCGCCGATGATCCACGCGCTGCCGGTCGGCAGCAAGATGATCGCCACCGGCGTCATCACGCCCTTCCTGATCCCGATCAAGGTCACCATGCTGGTGGCAGTGCTGCTTTCGCTGCCCTGGGTGTTGTACCAGCTATGGGCCTTCGTCGCCCCGGGCCTGTATGCGCATGAAAAGAAACTGATCGCGCCGCTGGTGATTTCATCCTCGCTGCTGTTCGTCATCGGCGTGGCGTTCTGCTATTTCTTCGTGTTCGGCGTGGTGTTCCCGTTCATCAACAACTTCGCGCCCAAGTCGGTCTCGGTGGCGCCGGACATCGACAGCTACGTCGACTTCGTGCTGACCATGTTCGTCGCCTTCGGGGTCACTTTCGAAGTGCCGGTGATCGTGATCGTGCTGGTGCGCATGGGCCTGGTGCCGTTGCAGAAACTCAAGCAGATCCGTCCTTACGTGATCGTCGGCGCGTTTGTGGTCGCCGCCGTGGTGACGCCGCCCGACGTCATGAGCCAGCTGATGCTGGCCGTACCCCTGGTGCTGCTGTACGAGATAGGCCTGATTGTGGCGCCCATCTTCGAACGCGCCACGCGCGCGCCGGATGGCGAAGAGGCCAAATCCTCCGCTGCCGAGTAGGCTCCCGCCAGAAGTAAAAAAGCCCGCCGCATTTGCATGCGCGGGCTTTTTTACATTCGGGCTTTCCCGGGCGTTTATGCGTTTATTCTTCCGCTATCGGCAGCGGAATATTGCGCAGCCAGTTCACCAGCGGATAGGCATCCTTGAAGCCGGCCAGCACATCCTTTTTCAGGTCGGTCGGCACTTTCTTCTTGATGCTGGTTTCGGTCCACACGATGAAGCTTTTCAGCTTCACGTATTCGATATTCGGGCTGTCCGGGTCGAAGCCCTTGGGCGGGCGCACCAGCTTGCCTTCGTCTTGCAGGTCGCCGTAGGTCTCCACCAGTTTCTTGTTCTTGCGCATCTTGTTGAAGCCTGATGCGTCGCTGATGACATGGTTGCGGATGGCGCGCAGGCGATCCGGTGGCGGCATGTATTCGCCGCCTGCGATGAGCAGCTTGCCGTCCGCGTCGATGTGGAAGTAATAGGCCGGGCCGCCGCCCTGGCTGGGTTTTTTCAGGCCGCTGGCGGTGATGGCCGCGGAGAAGTGGGTCTTGTACGGGCTCTTGTCGTGCGAAAAGCGCATGTCGCGGTTGATGCGAAACAAGGCCTTCTTGGGATTGCAGCCGGCGATGGCGGGATCGAATTTGGCGATGTCGGCGATCAGCTGCGTGGTCAGCGCCAGGAACTCTTCGCGCAGGATGTCGTAGCGCGGCTTGTTCATCACAAACCAGGCGCGGTTGTTGTTCTCGGATAGTTCGGCCAGGAACTGGGTCAGGTCGCGCACGTGCATCTTGTTCGATCTCCTTGTGATGGCGATGGCCGCGCCCCGCTGTGGTGGCGCGTGGTATCGGGCATTCTAGCCCTTCCGGCTTTTCTTATTCTTCGTCGCTGTCTTCGCTTCTGGGCGGCGGCGGACGCTTGCCTACGGTGATGCTGAGCTTGGTTTCCTGGGCCCGGCGCAGCACCGTCATGGCAATGTTCTGGCCGGGCGTGAGCTGGGCGATCACGTTGAGCATCTCGGTGGTGTCGGAGACCGGTTTGCCTTCGATGCTGACCAGGATGTCGCCCGGCTTCATGCCGGCGCGGTCGGCCGGGCCGCCCTTGAGCACGCCGGCGATGATGGCGCCGGTCTTCTTGCCCAGGCCGAAGCTTTCGGCCAGTTCGGGCGTGATGTCTTGCGGTTCGACGCCGATCCAGCCGCGCACCACCTGGCCGTGGCTGATGATGGCTTCCATCACGGTCTTGGCGGTCGACATCGGGATGGCGAAGCCGATGCCCAGGTTGCCGCCGGTGCGCGAATAGATCGCGGTGTTGACGCCGAGCAGGTTGCCGTTGGTGTCCACCAGCGCGCCGCCGGAGTTGCCGGGGTTGATGGCGGCGTCGGTCTGGATGAAGTTCTCGAAGGTGTTGATGCCGAGATGGTTGCGCCCCAGCGCCGAAATGATGCCCATGGTAACGGTCTGGCCCACGCCGAAGGGGTTGCCGATGGCCAGCACCACATCGCCCACCGAACTGTTCTCGGGATGGCCCAGCGTGATGGCCGGCAGGTTGGGCAGCTCGATCTTGATCACCGCCAGGTCGGTTTCAGGGTCGATGCCGACGACCTTGGCGGTCGCCTTGCGGCCATCGGCCAGCGCCACTTCGATCTGGTCGGCTGCTTCCACCACGTGGTTGTTGGTCAGGATGTAGCCTTGCGGGCTGACGATCACGCCCGAGCCCAGGCTCGACTGCTTGTCGTCCTGCTGCTCATCGAACTGGTCGCCGAAGAACTTGCGGAAGAAGGGATCGTTCTGGAACGGGCTTTTTTGCGGACGCGCCTCCATGGTGGTGAAGATGTTCACCACGGATGGCATGGCCTGCCGCGCGGCGTGCTGGTAGGAGCTGAGCGCGGGCGCGTCGGGGGCGGCTTCCTGCATTTGCACCGTGGACTGCGCCGGGCGTGCGCGGGAGCTGAAGGTGCCGGATATCCAGTCGGGCTTCAAGGTCGTTACAATGAACCACACCGCCAAACCGATTGTCACGGTTTGGGCAAACAACAACCATAAACGTCGCATATAGAAACCAGATGAGGATGAAAATGAGCCGGCAAGTTACCAGGGACGAGTTCGGGAAATATCTCGGCCAGACGCTCAATGCCGGGCAATACCGCGATTATTGCCCAAACGGCCTGCAGGTGGAAGGGCGGGCGGCGATTGCCCGGGTCGTCAGCGGCGTGACCGCGAGCCTGGCGCTGATCGAAGCCGCCCTCGATCTGAAGGCAGACGCCATCCTGGTCCACCACGGTTATTTCTGGCGCGGCGAGGATATGCGGGTGATCGGCACCAGGCAGCGCAGGCTGAAGCTGCTGCTTTCCAATGACGTCAACCTGTTCGCCTACCATCTCCCGCTGGATGCGCATCCGCAATTGGGCAACAACGCGCAGCTTGCGCGCCAGCTTGATCTGGCTGCTAGCGGCCGTTTCGGTGACGATGAGCTGGGTTGGCTCGGGCGCAGCAGTTCGCCTTCGGTGAAGACCGCCGCCGATCTTGCCGCGTTGATCGAAAAGCGCCTGGGACGCATGCCGCTGCTGATCGGCGATCCGCAACAGGCATTGGGTGACATTGCCTGGTGCACAGGCGCGGCGCAGGGCATGCTGGCCGATGCGATCGCGGCCGGCGCTTCGGCCTACATCAGCGGCGAGATTTCCGAGCCTACCGTGCATCTGGCGCGCGAGACCGGCACCATCTATATCGCGGCCGGCCATCACGCCACCGAGCGCTATGGCGTGCAGGCGCTGGGCGAGCATGCCGCGCAACATTTCGGTATCGAACACCGGTTTATCGACATCGATAATCCGGTTTGAGCGCGGTTTGTGCGCGGATTGACCGGGAGCGCGGCCCCGGCGCCGCGTATTGCCCCAGCAAGCCCGCCCGGGCTTGCCGATGGCGGAGCTGCCGGTTTACTTCTTCAGCGCATCGCGGATTTCGCGCAGCAGCAGGACGTCTTCCGCCGGCGCCGCTGGCGCTGCTTCCTCTTGCTTGGCGGTCAGGTCGCGCGCCTTGTTGATGATGCGAATCATCTGAAAGATGATGAACGCCAGGATCACGAAGTTGATCAGGATGGTCACGAAATTGCCGTAGGCGAACACCGCGCCGGCCTTCTTGGCCTCGACCAGCGACAAGCCGTAGGGTTGGCCGTTGAGCGGGATGTAGTAGCTGGCGAAATCGAGGCCGCCGAAGATTTTGCCGACGACCGGCATGATGATGTCTTGCACCATGGATTCGACGATCTTGCCGAAGGCGCCGCCGATGATGACGCCGACGGCGAGGTCGACTACGTTGCCCTTGACCGCAAATGCGCGGAAGTCTTTCAGCATGCTCATGGTTGTTTTCTCCTGTGGAAGGTTGCTGTTTATCTACGAAGGGATGGCGCTAGGGCGTTATATCCCGTCGCGGATGAAAAGTAAATTGGCCGCCATTTTATGCGGCATCGCAAAATAAGAGGAGAAAAGATCAGATTGACAACAGGTTGCGCTGCATCAAACGGTTTTTTGCGCCAGTCGGCGCCATAACTGCCCGTTAGCTTCAAAACCCTATTCAGCTTATATATAATCAAAAGTTGCATGAGGGTCACTTAGAAGGTCCACGCTAACTTACATATGGAGATAGGGGTCTTTATGACGGATGAGAATCAGGTCGACGCAAGTCGACGCGGTTTGCTTGTTGCCACTTGCGCGGCCGGCGGTGTAGCAGGGTTGGCCACTGCCGGAGCTTTTGTCTCCACCTTGCAGCCATCGGAACGGGCCAAGGCTGCGGGCGCACCGGTTGAAGTCGATATTTCAACCTTGGCTCCCGGTGAAATGCGTACCGTGGAATGGCGCGGCAAGCCGGTCTGGATTCTCAAGCGCACCCCAGAGATGGTGGCGTCGCTCAAGCAGGTCGATGGCGCCGTGGCCGATCCGCAGTCCAAGCGCACCGATTTCTCCGAGACGCCCGACTATGCGCTCAACGAATGGCGCTCCATCCGCAAGGATGTCCTGGTCGTGGTCGGCATCTGCCCGCACCTGGGCTGCTCTCCCAGCGCACGTTTCCAATCGGGCCCGCAGCCTTCGCTGCCGGATGACTGGCATGGCGGTTTCCTGTGCCCCTGCCACGGTTCCACGTTCGATCTTGCCGGACGCGTCTACAAGAACAAGCCGTCCCCGGACAACCTCCAGGTGCCGCGTTACATGTTCGAAGGCGACAGCAAGCTGGTCATCGGCAAAGACGAAAAAGGGGAGGCGTGATTATGGGTGCATTCCACGAAAAGAAACTGCCCGACGATGCGCCGGTTTCCGCCAAGGCGCTGAACTGGATCGATGCCCGCTTTCCGCTGACCTCGACCTGGAAAGCCCATCTTTCCGAGTATTACGCGCCCAAGAACTTCAATTTCTGGTACGCCTTCGGCTCGCTGGCGCTGTTGGTGCTGGTGATCCAGATCGTCACCGGCATCTTCCTGGTGATGCACTACAAGCCCGACGCCAACCTGGCCTTCGCCTCGGTGGAATACATCATGCGCGATGTGCCCTGGGGCTGGCTGGTGCGCTACATGCACTCGACCGGCGCATCGGCCTTCTTCATCGTGGTCTACCTGCACATGGTGCGCGGCCTGCTCTATGGTTCCTACCGCAAGCCGCGCGAGCTGGTATGGCTGTTCGGCGTGGCGATCTTCCTGTGCCTGATGGGCGAGGCCTTCATGGGCTACCTGCTGCCCTGGGGACAGATGTCGTACTGGGGCGCGCAGGTGATCGTCAACCTGTTCGGCGCGATTCCCTTCATCGGCCCTGACCTGTCGCTGTGGATCCGCGGCGACTACGTGGTGTCGGACGCTACCCTGAACCGCTTCTTCTCGTTCCACGTGATCGCCATTCCGCTGGTGCTGATCGGCCTGGTGGTGGCGCACATCATCGCGCTGCACGAAGTCGGCTCGAACAATCCAGACGGCATCGAGATCAAGGAAAAGCTTGACGCCAACGGCGTGCCGCTGGATGGCGTGCCGTTCCACCCGTACTATTCGGTGCACGATATCTTCGCCGTGTCGATCTTCCTGATCGTGTTCTCGGCAGTGGTGTTCTTCGCGCCGGAGATGGGCGGCTACTTCCTGGAGTACAACAACTTCATCCCGGCCGATTCGCTCAAGACGCCGCCGCACATCGCGCCGGTGTGGTACTTCACGCCGTTCTATTCGATCCTGCGCGCCACGACGGCCGACTTCATGGGCTGGCTGATCGCCGGGGTGGCGGCCTATGTCGCCCTGCTGGTGTTCAAGTCGCGCCTGGCCGGGGCATTCAAGATCGCCGCCATCGTCATCGGCCTGGCCGTGATCGCCGGCATGCTGGTGTTCGACGCCAAGTTCTGGGGTGTGGTGCTGATGGGTCTGTCGGTGGTGATCCTGGGCGGCTTGCCTTGGCTGGACCAGTCGCAGGTCAAGTCCATCCGTTACCGTCCGGACTGGCATAAATATATTTACCTTGTCTTTGGCATTGCCTTCATTGCGCTGGGTTATCTGGGCGTGCAGCCGCCGACTGCCATCGGTACTGTCATCTCACAGGTCTGCTCGATCATCTACCTCGGCTTCTTCCTGCTGATGCCGTGGTGGAGCGCCGCCGGCACGTTCAAGCCGGTGCCCGACCGTGTCGTCTACCATCCGCACTAAGCCAGCCGCCAAAAGGACAAGAATATGAAATTGCTGAAGAGACTGATCGCCACGCTGGCGCTGTTGCCGGCGTTGGCTTGCGCCAACGAGGGCGATTTTGCGCTGGATCATGCGCCGGATCGCACCAAGGATGTTTCTGCATTGCAAAATGGCGCCAAGCTGTTCGTCAACTATTGCCTGAATTGCCACGCGGCATCATCGATGCGCTACAACCGCCTGCGCGACATCGGCCTGTCGGAAGACCAGATCAAGAATAACCTCTTGTTTACAGGGGAAAAAGTCGGAGATCTGATGAAAATTTCGATGCAGCCGCAGGACGCCAAAGCCTGGTTCGGGGCCACGCCGCCGGACCTTTCGGTGATCGCGCGGGCCAAGGCATCGGGACTTGGATCCGGTCCGGACTGGATTTATACCTACCTGCGCAGTTATTATAAGGACGACAGCCGCCCCACCGGCTGGAACAACATGCTTTTCCCCAACGTCGGCATGCCGCATGTGTTGTGGGAATTGCAAGGAATCCGGGGCGCCAAGTACGTCGAGGAGAAAGATCCCCACGACGAAGGCAAGACTATCCACAAATTCGCGGGATTCGAGCAGATCAAACCGGGAAAGATGAGCGCAATCGAATATGATAGCGCCGTCGCCGATCTGGTCGGTTATCTTGAGTGGATGGCCGAACCTGCGCAGAATACGCGTAAACGGCTTGGCGTCTGGGTATTGTTGTTCCTGGGCGTCTTCCTGGTTCTGACCTGGCGTCTGAACGCTTCCTACTGGAAGAACGTCAAGTAAAATCTCGACTCCGCGAAGTTTGCGGAATTGCGTATCGGGGTGAGCGTTATGCGTCTCGCCCCCCTTTTGTTTTTAGGGCTCTACAAAATGATGGTTCTTTATTCGGGCACGACCTGCCCATTTTCGCAACGTTGCCGCCTTGTCCTGTTCGAGAAGGGCATGGACTTCGAAATCCGCGATGTTGACCTGTTCAACAAGCCGGAAGACATTTCCGTCATGAACCCCTACGGCCAGGTGCCGATCCTGGTCGAGCGCGACCTGGTGCTGTACGAGTCGAACATCATCAATGAATACATCGATGAGCGTTTCCCGCATCCGCAACTGATGCCGGCCGACCCGCTCATGCGCGCCCGCGCCCGCCTGATGCTGTTCAACTTCGAGAAGGAGCTGTTCATCCACGTGCACACGCTGGAGAACGAGAAGTCCAAGGCCGCCGAGAAGAACCAGGAAAAGGCGCGCAACGAAATCCGTGACCGCCTGACCCAATTGGCGCCCCTGTTCCTGAAGAACAAGTACATGCTGGGCGACGAATTCTCCATGCTGGACGTGGCGCTGGCCCCGCTGTTGTGGCGCCTGGATCACTATGGCATCGAGTTGTCCAAGACTGCAGCACCGCTGATGAAGTACGCCGAGCGCATTTTCTCGCGCCCGGCCTACATCGAAGCGCTGACCCCGTCGGAAAAGGTCATGCGCCGTTAAGTCGCACATGCCGCCCGTTCCCGCGCCTTTGGCCGGGACGGCGGCAGCAGTCCAGACCGTTTTGCAGTTCCACCCCGGCCATGCCGGCAGATGCGCAGGCCCACGCCGGTGCATCGCACTACACACCCAGTCATGCCCGAAGTTTCCACCAAGCCCTATCTGCTGCGCGCCATTTACGAGTGGTGCACCGACAACGGCTTCACCCCCCACATCGCAGTAGTGGTCGACAGCCATACGCGGGTGCCGATGCAATTCGTCAAGAACGGCGAAATCGTCCTCAATATCAGTTTCGAAGCCACCAGCGGCCTGAAGATGGAAAATGACAGCATCCGCTTCAGCGCGCGTTTTGGCGGCGTTTCCAGGGACATCCTGATCCCGGTCGAGAACGTCATCGCCATCTACGCTCGCGAGAACGGGCAGGGCATGGCCTTCGAAGCGCCCGACCTGGGCGCCGCGCCCAGCGAGGCCGGGCAAGACAGTGAAAAGGATGGGGGCGCCCCCATGCTGTCTTCCGTCCCGGTATCCGAACCCGAGAAAAAGCCGGCCACAACCGAAGCGCCAGGCGATGACGACCCGGAACCACCGAAAAAAGGCGGACGCCCTGTACTTACCCGCATCAAGTAGGCTATAATCGCCGGCTAAAGTTTTTGCTGGCTTAGCTCATCTGGTAGAGCACCTGACTTGTAATCAGGGGGTGGCGGGTTCAAGTCCTGCAGCCAGCACCAGAATCTGAAAAAAACCCATCATGACCAGTTGGTTATGATGGGTTTTTTCTTGCCTGGTTGTCGCCACGTTGCGTGGCGACTCCAGTTTATTTGGTGCCGAAGATCCGGTCGCCCGCATCGCCCAGGCCGGGGACGATGTAGGCATGGCTATCCAGGTGCGAGTCCAGCGACGCCACATACAGCTTCACGTCCGGATGGGCATCGGTGAACACTTGCACGCCTTCCGGCGCGGCCACCAGCGCCACGAACATGATGTGCGCGGCCGGTACGCCGCGCTTCTTGAGCGCATCCACGGCGTACACGGCAGAGTTGCCGGTGGCGACCATCGGGTCGCACAGGATCATGGTGCGGTCTTGCAGGTCCGGCAGGCGCACCAGGTATTCGACCGGCTGGTGGTTCTCGTCGCGATAGACGCCGATGTGTCCCACGCGCGCCGAGGGGATCAATTCCAGCAGCCCATCGCTCATGCCGACGCCGGCGCGCAGCACCGGCACGATGGCCAGCTTGCGGCCGGCGATCACCGGGGCTTCGTAGCTCACCAGCGGAGTCTCGATGGTTTCGGTGGTCAGCGGCAGGTCGCGCGTGATTTCATAGCCCATCAGCAAGGTGATTTCGCGCAGCAGGTCGCGGAAGGTGCGGGTGGACGTGCGCTTGTCGCGCATGTGCGTGAGCTTGTGCTGGATCAGCGGGTGGTCGAGGATGTACAGGTTCTTGAAGCGCGGATCTTGTCTCATGGCGGAAGGCGATTGGGCTGTGTTGGTGCGGCAGGGCCGCGATGGCGGCATTGTCTCATGCCGCGGCCCGGGGCGGAATCGCACCATGCAGAAGCGGATGGCCGATCAGCGCCGGCCGAACATCATTTGTCCGGCCAGCAGGCCGCGCGCCGTGGGCAGCAGGTCGATCGCGCCCAGCGACAGTCCCAGCAGCGCCTGCGCCGGCGTGCCTTGCGGCGCGCTGGCGAAGATGCGGGCCATGAGGTCGGTCAGGCGGATGGTCAGGTCGCGGTCCTGGCCGCGGCGATGGTGGAATTGCTGCAATGCCTCCGGTGTCCGTTCGCGCGCCAGTATATCGGCCAGTACCCTGGCGTCGCGCAGGCCGAGGTTCAGGCCCTGGCCGGCCACCGGGTGCAGCGTCTGGGCGGCATTGCCGATGGCGACCACGCGCTGCGTCCGTCCGGGTTTGGCGTTCAGGCCCAGTGCATAGGAGTGGCGCGGTCCGGTGCGGGTGAAGCGGCCGATGCGCTCGCCGAAAGCCTGGTTCAGTGCCGCCAGGAAGGCGCCGTCGTCCAGCGCCAGCAGGCGTTCGCCGGTGGCGGGCCGCACGCACCAGACCAGCGCGTAGCCGTCGTCCTGCGGCAGCAGGGCCAGCGGCCCTTCATCGGTAAAGCGTTCGAAGGCGCGGTGGGCGACGGCCTGGTCGGCGTGCACATGGGTAATCAACGCCAGTTGCCGGTAGTCGCGCTGTACGCCTTTTTGCTGCTGTTGGCCGAATACGCCGCCCTCGGCCTGGATCGCCAGCGTCGCGCGCAGCACCCGGCCATCTTGCAGCGAGACGGCGACGTGGTCGTGTTCCTCGGCCAGCGCCACCACTTCGGCCGGGCGGAACAGGTTCAGCCCCAAGCCGCCGGTAGCCGTCGCCAGCGCCTGGTTGATGCTGCCGTAGCGGGCCACATAGCCGAGGGCAGGCAGGTCGTAATCCTTGCAGTCGAGCAGGGTGCGGCCGAAATGGCCGCGGCGCGAGACGTGGATCTGTTCGATGGCGGTCGCGGTTTTTTCCACGCCATGCCACCCGCCCAGTTCTTCCATGATCTGGCGGCTGCCGTAGGAGAGGGCGATGGTGCGCGGATCGGCGGCGGCCTGTTCCGGCGTTTTCAGGTCGACCAGCGCGATGCGCGCGGCATCCAGTCCGCGGCGCGCCAGCAGGCCGGCGGCGCACAGGCCTACCGGGCCGCCGCCGCAGATGATCAGGTCGAAGTCGGCGATGTGCATGGCGCGGGAAATAGATGTCGGGTGATGCGGCGGCGTCGGGTCAGCCCTGGCGCATCAACGCTTCGATGTCGTCGGCCTTGCTCGGCACGCCGGTGGTCAGCAGTTCGCAGCCGGTGGGCGTGACGTGGGCATCGTCCTCGATGCGGATGCCGATGTTCCAGTATTGTTCCGGCACGCCTTCGCCCGGGCGCACGTAGATGCCCGGCTCGACGGTCAGCACCATGCCCGGTTGCAGCGTGCGCCAGGGCTTGCTGCCGTCGGCGGCCGGCGGGTCGCGGTAGTCGCCGACGTCGTGCACGTCCATGCCCAGCCAGTGGCCGGTGCGGTGCATGTAGAACTGGCGGTAGTCCCCTTTCTCGATCACGTCCTGCAGCGAGCCGACCTTGTTCTTGTCCAGCAGGCCTGTGTCGAGCATGCCTTGCGCCAGCACGCGCACGGCGGCGTCGTGGCCGTCCATGAAGCGCTTGCCGGGAACGATTTCGGCGACGGCGGCATTCTGCGCGGCCAGCACGATGTCGTATAGCTCCCTCTGCGGGCCGGAGAACTTGCCGTTGGCCGGGAAGGTGCGGGTGATGTCGGAAGCGTAGCTGTCCAGTTCGCAGCCGGCGTCGATGAGCACCAGGTCGCCGTCCTTCAGTTCGGCGTCGCCGGCGCGGTAGTGCAGCACGCAGGAATTGGCGCCGGTGGCGACGATGGAACCGTAGGCCGGATATTGCGAACCGTTGCGGCGGAATTCGTGCAGCAGTTCGGCTTCCAGGTGGTATTCGCGCAGGCCGGGGCGGGACAGGCGCATGGCGCGGCAATGGGCTTCGGCCGAGATGATGCCGGCGCGCTTCATCAGGTCGATCTCGAAGGCGTCCTTGAACAGGCGCATGTCGTCCAGCAGGACGCTGACGTCGACGATCGAGCCGGGCGCCGCCACGCCGCTGCGCGCGAGGGCGCGCACGCCTTGCAGCCAGCGCTGCAGCTGGGCATCGCGGCGGTCGTCGTGGCCCAGCGCGTAATAGACGGCGGGGGCATCGGCCAGCAACGCCGGCATGCTTTTGTCGAGCTCGTCGATGGGATGGGAGGCGTCGAAGCCGAATTCCTGCTGCGCCGCCTGGGGGCCGAAGCGGTAGCCGTCCCAGATTTCGCGCTCCAGGTTCTTGTCGCGGCAGAACAGGATGCTGCGGTTTTCCTTGCCCGCCACCAGCACCAGCACCGCTTCGGGTTCGGTGAAGCCGCTCAGGTAGTAGAAATAGCTGTCGTGGCGGTAGGGATAGTCGGCATCGCGGTTGCGCATGACTTCCGGCGCGGTCGGGATGATGGCGACCCCGCCGCCGGCCTGTTGCATGCTGGCGATGAGGCGGGCGCGGCGTTCGGCGAAGGGCGTGGCGTTGAAGCTCATGGACGTATGCCTCCTGGCGGCTGATTGAGTGCTTCCAGTTGATCGATGGTGCCGACGTTGTGCCAGTCGCCGCGGTAGACGTCGCCGCCGACCTGGCCGCGCGCGGCGTATTCGCGCAGCAGCGGGCCGAGCTTGGCGTGCTGGCCGGGCGCGATGGCGTCGAACATCTGCGGACGGTAGACCCCGATGTTGGCGAAGGTCAGCTTGTTCTCGCCTTCATTGGCGATGGAGAAATTGTTGAGCGCGAAGTCGCCATCCGGATGGAACGGCGGATTCTTGACCAGCCAGATCCAGGCCACGTCGCGCTTGTCCAACGGCAGCGGGTTGCCCCACGGGTCTTCGTCTTCCAGCACGGTCTTGACCTGCTCGTAGTCGAAGTGCGGGCACCAGATGTCGCCCGAGACGGCCACGAAGGGCGCCTCGCCCAGCAGATGACGCGCCTTGGCAATGCCGCCGGCGGTTTCCAGCGCGCTGTCTTCAGGCGAGTAATGCAATTGTGCGCCGAACTTGCCGCCGTCGCCCAGCGCTTCCTCGATCTGCTGGCCCAGGTGGGCGTGATTGATGACGATCTCGGTGATGCCGGCGCGCACCAGCGACAGGATTTGCCATACGATCAGCGGGCGGCCGCGCACTTTCAGCAGCGGCTTGGGGCAGGTGTCGGTCAGCGGGCGCATGCGCTCGCCGCGGCCGGCTGCGAAGATCATGGCTTTCATGTGCATGGACCCTTAGAACGTATAGCCGAACTTGGGCGCGTGTTCCTGCTCGAGCTTTTCGATCAGGCGCACCAGCGGTGTGAAGGCGACATAGCGGCGCGCGGTCTTGAGCGTGTATTCCATGACCAGCGGCATGTCCTTCAGGTAGCCGTCCTTGCCGTCGCGGTGGTACAGGCGGGCGAAGATGCCCAGCACCTTGAGGTGGCGCTGCAGGCCCATCCATTCGAAGTCGCGGTAGAAACTGTCGATGTCGGGCGCGACCGGCAGGCCGGCGCGGCGCGCCTTTTCCCAGTAGCGGATGGCCCAGTCCAGCACCAGCTCCTCGTCCCACTGGATGTAGGCGTCGCGCAGCAGCGAGACCAGGTCGTAGGTGATGGGGCCGTAGACCGCGTCCTGGAAATCCAGGATGCCGGGGTTGCCCGTGGGCAGCACCATCAGGTTGCGCGAATGATAGTCGCGGTGCACGTAGACCTGCGGTTGCGCCAGGTTGTTGGCCAGGATGGTGTCGAAGGTCTTGGTCAGCACCGCGTTCTGTTCGTCGCTCAGCGTCACGCCCAGGTGGCGGTCGATATACCACTCGCGGAACAGTTCCAGTTCGCGCAGCAGCAACGGGCGGTCGTACTCGGGCAGGGCGTCGGGCCGGCTTTGCGCTTGTAAAAGTACCAAGGCTTCGATCGCATCCATGTATAGTTTGGGCGCGCTGCCTGCGGTGAGCTGGTGCAGGTAGGTGGTCGAACCCAGGTCCGTGAGCAGCAGGAAACCGCGTTCGGTGTCTTGCGCCAGGATCTTCGGCACCGTCACGCCGGTGGCGCCGAACAGGCCGGCGACATGGATGAAGGGGCGCACATCTTCTTGCGGCGGCGGCGCATCCATCGCGATGGCGGTGCCGCCGTCCGGCGTGTCCACCCGGAAATAGCGGCGGAAGCTGGCATCGGCCGATGCCGGGCGCAAGGTGGAAGACAGCACCGGGGTGGCGGCGAGGGTGTCGAGCCAGGCTTGCAAATCGGATAAACGGCGATCGGGGGAAGAACTTGGGGAAGACATGAACTATCTGAGGAATTCGTTTGATGTGGTTGAGTTCCCATATAATAAGGGATTAACTTCAAAAAATCCGCCTGCACGGTGTCTTGCCACTCTTTTCATGATCCGGTTTTCCAAGTCTCTCTCTGAACGCACTGTCAATTGGCGGTTGGCGCGCCTGCTTTCGTCGGCGGTGGTGGCATCCGCCTCAGGCCTGCTGCCGCTTGCGGTGCATGCGCAGATGACGGCGCCCAAGCCGGCGGCGCCGGCCGACGACCAGGATGCGCCCGTCAACGTGAGCGCCGAGCAGATGACCGGACGCCCCGACCGCCAGGTGAACCTGGATCGGGACGTCGAAGTGGTCAAGGGCAGCACCACCATCAAGGCCGACCGCGCGGAATACCGCATCATCCAGGATGAGGTCGAGGCCACCGGCCACGTATGGATGCGGCGGCTGCAAGACCAATACACCGGCGACCATGCGCAGATGAATATGGAATCCGGCGCCGGTTTCGTGACCAATCCGACTTACCTGCTCGGCAAGAATGGCGGGCGCGGCAAGGCCGAGCGCATCGATTTCCTGTCCAACGACCAGGCGGAAGTGACGCAGGGCACCTACAGCACCTGTGAAGCGACCGATCCGGACTGGTACCTGCGCGCCAACACCATGGATCTCGATAGCGGACGCGATGTCGGCACCATGCGGGGCGGCGTGCTGTACTTCAAGGACGTGCCCATCCTCGGTTCGCCCTGGATGTCGTTCCCGCTGTCAGGCGAGCGCAAATCCGGCGTGCTGCCGCCGACCTACGGCATGACCTCGACCGGCGGCGCCGAGTTGTCGGTGCCTTACTATTTCAACCTGGCGCCTAACTACGACTTGACGCTGGTCCCGAAGTACATCGTCCGCCGCGGCCTGCAACTGGGGGCGGAAACGCGCTACCTGGGCGATACCTATTCCGGCACCACTTACGTGGAAGGCATCCAGGACCGTGTGACCGGCACCGGCCGCTACTCGCTGTCTTCGTTGCATAACCAGACCCTGGCGCCGGGATTGGCCCTGGCCTGGAACCTGAACAAGGCGTCCGATAACGACTACCCGTCGGACTTCGCCCATTCGATCACGGGCAGCACCCAGCGCCTGCTCACGCGCGACGTCAGCCTGACCTATTCCAGCACCTACTGGAGCCTGTACGGGCACGTTTCCAAGTACCAGTTGCTGCAAGACGTGGACAACCCGATCACCAAGCCTTACGACCGTGTGCCGCAGATCGTATTCAGCGGCAGCCGCTACGATGTCGGCGGTTTCGACTTCACCACCACGGCCGACTTCACGCGCTTCTCCAGCGGCGACCTGGTCGGCGGCGACCGCGGCTTCATCACGCAGACGGTGGCCTATCCGTGGGTGCGCCCGGGCTACTTCATCACGCCCAAGCTGACCCTGGACGCCACCAGCTATCGCCTCAACAACGTCGGCGTGGGGCAGCCCACCAGCTTCTCGCGCACGCTGCCGACGGTGTCGCTGGACTCCGGCCTGGTCTTCGAGCGCGAATCGACGCTGCTCGGCCGCAGCATGACCCAGACCCTGGAACCGCGCCTGTTCTATGTGCGTACGCCGTACCGCGACCAGTCGCAGCTCCCCAATTTCGATTCGGGCCTGGCCGACTTCAACTTCGCGCAGATCTTCAGCGAGAACCGCTTCTCGGGCAATGACCGCATCAGCGACGCCAACCAGCTGACCGCCGCCATCACCTCGCGCCTGATCGAGGAAAATGGCCTGGAGCGCCTGCGCATGGCGGCGGGGCAGCGCTATTACTTCGCCGATCCCAAGGTCGCCTTGAGCGGCACGACCTCGACCACGCTGGGCAGCAAATCCGACCTGCTGCTGGCGCTGGGCGGACAGATTTCCAAGGAGTTCTCGACCGACAATACGGTGCAATACAGCGAGACCCTGCGCCAGATGGTGCGCTCCACCTTCGGCGTGCGCTGGCAGCCGGCGCCCAAGCGCGTGCTGAACCTGCAATACCGGCTGGACCGCACTTATGTGAATCCTTACACCGGTGCGCAGGGACCGCTCAAGCAGGTTGACGTCTCCGGACAATGGCCGGTGTCGCAACGCTGGTATGCTGTGGGCCGTATCAACTACTCGATTCCCGACAAGACCGTGGCCGAAGGCCTGCTGGGCATGGAGTACAAGGCCGACTGCTGGGTGTTCCGCGTGGTGGCGCAGCGGATCCCGACTTCCTCCACCAAGGCGTCGACCGGTTTCTTTGTACAGTTGGAACTCAACGGCTTCTCGAAGATCGGTTCCAATCCGTTGGATGCGCTCAAGAGCAGCGTTCCCGGCTATCAGAACGTGAATTTGCCTGACAGCACCGCGAACGACAACTTCTAACCCTTTCCTGACCCAAGTGCTTATCCATGCGTAATATGCGTACACCACTCCTCGCAAAAACCAAAACAGTGACCGCGCTGCTGTGCATGCTGGGCGTGATCGGCAATGCGCAGGCGCAATTTGCGACGACCATCATCCCGGTTGCACCGTCGGAAATGGAGCAACAGGCGCCCGCCAAGCCGGCTGCGGCGCCCGCGGCCAAGCCTGCG
Organism: Herbaspirillum sp. SJZ099; assembly: GCF_007828355.1. NCBI lineage: Bacteria > Pseudomonadati > Pseudomonadota > Betaproteobacteria > Burkholderiales > Oxalobacteraceae > Herbaspirillum > Herbaspirillum sp. SJZ099. The sequence goes on from NZ_VIUO01000002.1 coordinate 564,752, forward strand.
GCAACCAGGCCGGCTGCCGCGCCGATGGCGACGCCGCCTGCAGCGGCGCCGGCGCGGGCCCCAGCCGCCCGCGCATCGCAGGAACCCAGGCCGGTCGACTCCATCATGGTGGTGGTCAACAACGAGGTCATCACGCGCCAGGAAGTGGCCGAGCGCCTGGCCAGTGTCGAACAGCGCATGGCTGCGCAGAACGTGCAAGTGCCTCCGCGCAATCAATTGGTGCGCCAGCTGGTCGAGCGCATGATTGTCGAGCGCGCCCAGGCGCAGATGGCCAAGGAAAGCGGCATCGTGGTCGATGACGCCATGCTGGATCGCGCCATGCAGCGAATCGCCGAGCAGAACAAGATGTCGATGCCGGAATTCCGTGCCCGCCTGGAAAAGGAAGGCATGGTCTACGCAACCTTCCGCGAGGAAATCCGGCGTGAAATCCTGAGCCAGCGCCTGCGCGAGCGTGAAGTCGACAACAAGGTCACCGTCACCGAATCCGAAATCGACAACTACCTGGCCGCCGAAGCCAATGCCGGCGGCGAGCACCAGGAGCTGGACATCGCCCAGATCCTGATCCGCGTGCCCGAGAACGCCTCGCCGGAACAACTGGCCGCGCGCCGCGAACGGGCCGAAGACGTGTTGCGCCAGTTGAAGACCGGCGCCGACTTCGCCAAGACGGCCGCGACCTACTCCGACGCCACGGATGCCCTGACCGGCGGCGACCTCGGCTGGCGTCCGGCCGAGCGCTTGCCGCAACTGTTCCTGGATGGCGTGTCCCAGTTGCAGGAGGGGCAGGTCAGCGCGATTCTCAAGAGCGGCAACGGCTTCCACATCCTGAAACTGGTCGGCCGCCGCGCCGCCGGCAACCAGCAAGCCGCCGCGCCGGCAGTCCAGCAGACCCATGTGCGCCACATCCTGATCAAGGTCAACCAGGTGGTCACCGCGGCCGACGCCAAGCGCAAGCTGGCCGAACTGAAGGAACGCCTGGACCACGGTTCGGCTACCTTCGAAGAACTGGCCAAGCTGTATTCGAACGACTTGTCGGCGGCCAAGGGCGGCGACCTGGGCTGGGTATACCCGGGCGATACCGTACCCGAGTTCGAGCGTGCGATGGACCAGTTGAAGCCGGGCGAGGTCAGCCAGCCGATCGAATCGCCGTTCGGCTTCCACCTGATCCAGGTGGTTGAGCGCAAGACCGACGACGCTTCCAAGGAGCGTACCCGCCAGGCGGCTCGCCAGGCCATCCGCGAGCGCAAGATCGAGGAGGCCACCGAAGACTGGATGCGCCAGATCCGCGACCGCGCCTATGTCGAGTACCGTAACGACGACTGATGCGGCCAGCGCGCGGCGCCCGTTGCAAGCGGCGCTGCGCGCCTGTGCATCTGGCGTCGCCTGCATGAGAGCCCAGCAAGAAGCCGGCCCTGGTGCCGGCTCTTGCTTTTTTTGACGAGGGATTTTCCAACGCCATGAATCGACCCATCATCGCGCTCACCTGCGGCGAACCGGCAGGCATCGGCCCCGAAATTTCGCTGCGCGCGGCCTGGGAGTTGCGCGCTGAAGTACGTTGCGTACTGTTGGGCGATGCCGCCTTGCTGGCGCAAACCGCGCAAGGCATCGACCCGCAGATGCGGGTCGCCGCACTGTCGATACAGGCCTGGCGCAACAGCGGCTTGCCGGACTTCCCGGCCGATTGCCTGACCGTCATCGACTGCCCGGTGGCGGAACCGGTGCGTCCTGGCCAGCTTGATGCGCGCAATGGCCGCGCCGTGCTGCAGGCGCTGGATCTCGCAGTCGAAGGGGCGATGAGCGGCGGCTTTGCCGCGATCGTCACCGCGCCGCTGCAAAAGAGCACCATCAACGACGCCGGCGTGGCGTTTTCAGGCCATACCGAATACCTGGCCGCAGCCACGCATACGCCGCACGTGGTGATGATGCTGGCCGGCGCAGCCACGTCACATGCGCCGCATCTGCGCGTGGCGTTGGCCACTACGCACCTGGCCTTGAAGGATGTGCCGGCCGCCATCACCGGCGACAGCCTGGCGCACACGCTGGATATCCTCCAGTCCGACTTGCGCGCCAAGTTCGGCATCGCCGCGCCGCGCATCCTGGTCACCGGCCTGAATCCGCATGCCGGCGAGAACGGCTATCTCGGCCGCGAGGAAATCGACGTCATCGCGCCGGCGCTGCAGGCGGCGCAGCAGCGCGGCATCGATGCGCGCGGCCCGTATCCGGCCGATACGCTGTTCCAGCCCAAGTACCTGGAAGGCGCCGATTGCGTGCTGGCGATGTACCACGACCAAGGGCTGCCGGTGCTCAAGTTCGCCAGCTTCGGCCACGGCATCAATATCACGCTGGGACTGCCGCTGATTCGCACCTCGGTCGACCACGGCACCGCACTGGACCTGGCCGCGCGCGGGCTGGGCCATGCCGACCACGGCAGCATGACGGTGGCGATCCGCGCCGCCGCCGAGATGGCGCGCAACCAAGGCAAGCTATGAAACACATCCCCCGCAAACGTTTCGGCCAGAATTTCCTGACCGACGACACCGTCCTGTACGACATCATCCGTTGCATCGAGCCCCAGCCGGACGATGCCATGGTCGAGATCGGCCCCGGCCTGGCGGCGATGACTTCCCTGCTGCTCGACTCCCTCAAGCACCTGCACGTGGTCGAGCTCGACCGCGACCTGGTCGAGCGCCTGCAAAAACGCTTCGACCCGGCACGCCTGACGGTGCATTCGGCCGACGCATTGAAGTTCGACTTCGGCAGCATTCCGGTGCCTGACGGGCAAAAGTTGCGGGTGGTCGGCAACCTGCCGTATAACATTTCCAGCCCCTTGCTGTTTCATCTGGCCAGCATTGCGCCGCAGGTGCGCGACCAGCATTTCATGCTGCAAAAGGAAGTGGTGGAACGCATGGTGGCCGAACCGGGCGGCAAGGCTTACGGGCGCCTGTCGGTGATGCTGCAATGGCGCTATCACATGGAATTGCTGTTCGTGGTGCCGCCCGCCGCATTCGACCCGCCGCCGAAGGTGGACTCGGCCATTGTCCGCATGATTCCGCTGGCGCAGCCCATGCCCTGCGATGAGAACTTGCTGGCGCAGGTGGTCACCAAAGCCTTCTCCCAGCGCCGCAAGGTGATCCGCAACTGCGTGGCGGGTTTGTTCACCGAAGAGGAATTGCGCCAGGCCGGCGTCGACCCGCAAGCCCGCCCGGAAGCGGTGCCGGTGGCGCAGTTCGTGGCGCTGGCCAATCTGCTGGGCAACCGCAAGACCTGAAAAACGCCGCCTTTGTGCGTATCCGGTTGCAAATAGTCACATTCGGGGTACGACTCGTAAGAACTGTAACCAAGTCACAGAATCGATGGATTTCGAGATTTGTTGGCATATAGTTGAATCGTGCCGCGACAACATAGCGGACTCATTTGACAGGAGCCAATCATGGCCAGCAAAAAAATCGCAACGGTTCTGATCGCAACAACCCTTCTCGCCTCGGCAGCAGTCGTCAGCGCGCCCGCCATGGCGCGTGACCACGGCGGCAATAACGGCGTCGCCATCGCTGCCGGCATCATCGGCGCGGTCGCCATCGGTTCGCTGATCGCCAATTCGGTTCCAGCCCAGCCGGTCTACCAGGCTCCGCCGCAACAGGTGTACTACCAAGCCCCGCCGCAGCCGGTTTATTACCAGGCGCCGCAGCCCGTGTACTACGAGCAGCCGCGCTATTACGCGCCGCGCCCGGTGCGCTACGTAGAACGCACCGAAGTGCGCTCCTACCGCTATGACGACCGTCCGTACTACTACGGCCGTTAAGCGATGCGGTAAATCGCAGTCTTGAGGAAAAAACGGGCAAGCCACGCGGCTTGCCCGTTTTTCATTGTGCTCCTGGAGCCGGGGTTCAGGCGCCAGCGTTTCGCGCCAGCTCGATGAAAGCATGCAGGTAATCGATGCCGACTTCGGTTTCGCGCGCGCCGAGGAAGATCTGCTTGGCGATGCCGTGCTTGCCCAGCCGCACCGGCGCCACGTCCATCTTGTCGGCGTATTCTTCCACCAGCCAGCGCGGCAGGGCGGCGACGCCGCGTCCGCTGGCGACCATCTGCAGCATGATGTCGGTGGTTTCGATGGCCTTGTGCCGTTTGGGCGTGACGCCCGCCGGCGACAGGAATTGATTGTAGATATCCAGGCGGTCGGTCGGAACGGGATACGTGACCAGTACTTCATCCAGCAGTTGCTGCGGTTTCACATAAGCGGCGCCGGCCAGCTTGTGGTTGCCGGCCACGACCAGCACCTGTTCGTAATCGAAGACCGGTTCGAAGACCAGGCCGGGCTTGTACAGCGGGTCCGGCGTGACCAGCAGGTCGATCTCATAGCCGAACAGCGCGCCGATGCCGCCGAACTGGAATTTCTGTTTCACGTCCACATCCACATCCGGCCATGCCTCCAGATAAGGCGACACCACCTTCAACAGCCATTGGTAACAAGGATGGCATTCCATGCCGATGCGCAATGCGCCGCGTTCGCCCTGGGCGAACTGGCGCAGCCTGCCCTCGGCCAGGTCCAGTTGCGGCAGCACGCGGTTGGCTACGGCCAGCAGGTATTGGCCGGCTTGCGTGAGCCGCAGGCTGCGTCCCTCGCGCAGCCAGATATCGGTGCCCAGTTGCTGTTCCAGCTTCTTCATGCTGTGGCTCAGCGCCGATTGCGTGACACACAGGATCTGGGCGGCGGCGGTCAGCGAACCTTGCCGCTCGACTTCCTGGACGATGGATAAATGGATGCGTTCCAACATGATGTATGAGCAACTTTCATGGCATTGTGGATTGATGCCATTCTACTTCATGGATGTCCGGTCCTGTGACCGCTCCATTCGACTGCGGACTGAAGACCCGCCAGAGGCAGGAGAAGGGATGCCGGCCTTGAGCAACATGGCGGCGGCCAAGACCTTGCGCGGCCGGATTTTTCCTTCGATCTATTGATCCAGCTTCTCGTGGAAGTCGGAGGCGCCGCGTTTCCAATAGGCGGAAATGCGCATGGCATCCTTGGAGTGCTGTTTTTCGTTGAGCAGCAAGGCGCGCAGTTGGGCCATCGTCGCCGCTTCACCCGCGCCCCAGACGTAACCCTCGCCGGCCGGCAATTGCCATGCGCGGATGTCGGCCAAGGCTTCGGCGCCGTTGGTCACCCATTTCACGTCGACTTGCGCCTGGCTGTCGAACTGGCGGATATCGCCCATGTGGGCAATCTCGATGACCGCCCGCACGCGCGCGCCCGCCGGCAGTTCCTTGAGGCGGCGGCTGATCGCCGGCAAGGCAGACAGGTCGCCCACCAGCAGGTGCCAGTCATAATCGGCGGGGATGATCATGGAGCCGCGCGGCCCGGCGATCACCGCCGTCATGCCGACCTTGGCCCGGCGCGCCCAGTCGGTGGCGGCGCCTTCGGCATGCAAGGCGAATTCCAGCGTGATTTCATTGCGTTGCTCGTCATGATCGATTGGCGTATAGTCGCGCCGCACCGGGACGCCGGCGGCATCCGGAAAGATGAATTTGACGTGGTCGTCAAACGACAGCGAAACGAAATCCGACAAGGCCTCGCCCTTGAATGTGATGCTGAGCATGTTGGCGCCGGTCTGGCGGATGCGCGAGACGGTGACGTCGCGGAATTTGACGTCATGGCGGACACGTTGCACTGCACGCGACGGTGTATTGATGGTATCCATGGAAGCCTATTTAGTTGATAATATCTACCATTATGAAAAATCAAGTTGATAAAGTCAACCAATCACCTGCTGCCGATAAGGTCTTTGAGGCCATCCATACGGTCATGCACTTGTACCGCGCCAGTCGCTTACAGGTTTTCCGCGAGGACGAGCGCGGCATTACGCATATGGAAAGCCGCGTGCTGGATTACTTTGCGCAACACCCCGACGCCACGCTGAGCGACCTGGTGGCGCATTCCGGGCGCGACAAGGCCCAGCTGACGCGGCTCATCCGCGGCTTGCGGGACAAGAACTATCTGGAGGCGAGGGAAGACGCGCAAGATCGCCGCTCCGTGCGCTTGCAGCTCAGCAAGGAAGGCCGGGCGCTGCAGCGCCAATTGAAAAAGACCGGGTCCCGGATCCTGGCGCAGGCAGTGGAGGGCTTATCGGAAAAGCAATGCGATGAGCTGGTCGCGCTGCTCAAGATCGTGCAGGGAAACCTGGAACGGCAAGACTGAATTTCTCCCGATCCTGCCGTGCTTGTCCCGAAGGCGCCACGGGGCACGAAACATCCAGTGCGTCTACAATACGGGTCTTACCCAGCAACATTTTGAGGCACACATGCGAATTCTCCATACCATGCTGCGAGTCGGCGACCTGCAACGTTCCATCGATTTTTACACGCGAGTGCTGGGCATGAAGCTTCTGCGCACGTCGGAAAACACCGAGTACAAATACACGCTGGCGTTCCTAGGCTATGGTTCCAATCCCGACCATGCGGAACTGGAGCTGACCTATAACCACGGCGTCGACAAGTACGAAATGGGCACCGCCTACGGCCACATCGCCATTTCAGTGGAAGACGCATACAAGGCCTGCGAGGCCGTCAAGGCCGCCGGCGGCAATGTCACGCGCGAAGCCGGCCCGGTCAAGGGCGGCGCCACGGTGATTGCCTTCGTCACCGATCCGGACGGCTACAAGGTCGAGTTCATCGAACACAAGAAGTGATGAAGTGATCGCAGGCGCAAGGGATGGGGAGAGGCGAAAGCGATACCCGGTCCCGATGCGCAGGCGTCGTATCCACAGAGCCCGCTTGCGGGCTCTTGTTGTTTACGGTGCCGTTTGGGACTTGTACGCGATCGCCTGCGATCAGAAGATCGGCAGGGTTTCCGGCGCGCTGTCGCGCAGCGCTTTCTTGGCCAGCTCGAATTCGGGGAAGATCGATTGCACCGTGGCCCAGAAGCGCGGGCTGTGGTTCATCTCGCGCAGATGTGCCAGCTCATGCGCGATCACATAGTCGATCAGCGGCAGGGCGAAGTGCATCAGGCGCCAGTTCAGGCGGATGCGGCCGTCGGCGGTGCATGAACCCCATTGCGTGGTGGCAGAGGACAGCGCGTAGGAGCGGTAGGTGACGCCGAGCTTTTCGGCGTAGACGATCAGGCGCTTGCCGAACAGTTCTTCGGCGCGCGCTTGCAGCCAGCCTTGCACGCGGTCCTTCAATTGCTGCTCGCCGGCGTCGGCGGGCAGGCTGACGTTCAGTTCGCGCGCATCCTCGTCGAGATAGACCGCGGCGCGTTGGCCGGCGCGGATGCGCAGCGTGATGTCCGCGCCCAGGTAGGGCAGCGTGGCGCCGTCGCGCCACTGCATCTGCGGCTGCAGGCGGCGTGCCGAGCGCTCGCGGCGCTCATTGAGCTTGGCCAGGATCCAGCGCTGCTTTTCGCGGATGGCGTTTTCGATCTCGGCCAGCGTCACCCATTTGGGCGAGGTCACGCGCAGTCCTTCGTCGCTCACCAGGAAACCGATGGTGCTGCGCTTGGAGCGCAGCAGGACGTAATCCAATGTGTGTTCGCCCAGCTGGATGCGGCGTTTGCCGTCGGCCGGGCGACCGCTCGGCGGCGGCACCAGCGTGGCGGGCGGCGCGACGACCGGGGGCGGCAGCGGCGCGGCATGCACCACCGGCGTGGGCGTGACGATCAGCGGCGGCTGCAGCGTCGGCGACGGCAAGGCCGGGCCGGGATCCTGGATAGGGGTAATCTGTTGCGCGGGCGACTGTCCCTGCTCCGGCTCCGGAGCGAACAAATCCAGTTGCAGCGAAAGCTGGTTGGGATTGGGCTTGGGTTTGCGAAGCAGTTTCAAGGGAGTCGCGGCGTCCTGATATGTCGGTTGGCTATCTGCAAGAACCTGTTGACGATCTCGTCCGGGGTTGCCCAAATACTCTTTCAGGCGGTCTGCGGCGTGGCAAAGCCTCGCCGGGCCAACCGGCCCGGCTACGTTTTACGCCTTGCATTCCATCCTGAAATGACATTTGCTCAACTCCCGGCTAGATCATCAACAGGTTCTAAGACCTGGCCGGATCGACAGGATCGACGGCGGCCTGCCGGGGCGCGTTGTTGTTGTATGCGTCCGGCGAAATCACGCGCATCTCGGATTCTATCCAATTTTCAACGCGCGCGTTGAGCTCGTTGGGCGACAGCCCGGCGGGCGAGATCGGCTTGCCGATCGATACCGTGATGGTGCCCGGTTGCTTGACGAACGAGCCCTTGGGCCAGCGTTCGCCGGAGTTGACGGCGATGGGCACCACCAGCGTATTGGTTTCCACCGCCAGGCGCGAGCCGCCCGCCTTGTATTTGCCTTGCGAGCCGACCCTGGTGCGCGTGCCTTCCGGAAACATCACGATCCATTGGCCGTCGGCCAGCCTGCGGCGGCCGTGTTCCAGCACCTGCGAGAAGGCGTCGCGGCCCTTGCTGCGGTCGATCGGGATCATGCGCAACAGGCCGATGCCCCAGCCGAAGAAGGGGATGTAGGTGAGTTCCTTCTTGAACACGAACACCAGCGGGCGCGGCATGTTGATGACGTAGAAGATGGTCTCCCAGGCCGACTGGTGCTTGGACAGCAGGATCACCGGCGCATCGGGCAGGTTTTCCTTGCCGCGGATCTCATAGCGGATGCCGCAGATGACTTTGGCGCTCCAGATGACGAACACATTCCAGCGCGAGGTCCACCAGTAGCGTTGCGCATAAGGGAAGGGCGCGGACAAGAGGCAGGCGAAGGACCAGATGATGGTGGCCACCGCCATCAGGACCAGGAACACTACCGACCGCAGAATCAAGGTAAGGCGCAAAATACATTCTCCCATGCCGCAGCATGCGTTGTTTGTTGTGATGAAACGGACGGTGCTATACCGACACGTCGACCGGCGACTTGAGGATGAAATCGACCACCGAAGACAGGTTGGGGTAGACCAGCGTACCCGGCGGCAGGCCGCCCTTGGCATGGGTCTTTTCGCCCTTGCCGGTCAGTACCAGGTAGGGCGCGCAGCCGGCCACGAAGCCGGCCTGCAGGTCGCGCAGCGAATCGCCCACGGTGGCCACGCCGCCGCGCAGGCTGATGCCGAAGCGCTTGGCGATCTCAAGGAACATGCCGGGCTTGGGTTTGCGGCAGTCGCAGTTGTCGTCGGCCGAGTGCGGGCAGAAGAACACGGCGTCGATATCGGCGCCGACCTGCTGGGCCGCGGTGTGCATTTTGTGGTGGATGGCGTTGAGGGTCTTGATGTCGAACAGCCCGCGCGCCACGCCGGACTGGTTGGTGGCGACCACCACCCGGTAGCCGGCCTGGTTCAGGCGCGCGATGGCTTCCAGCGATCCCTTGATCGGGATCCACTCGTCGGGCGATTTGATGAACGCGTCGGAGTCGTGGTTGATGACGCCGTCGCGATCGAGGATGATCAGTTTCATGCGGTAGGCTTCCCTTCATGCAATCCGCCGCGCCGGCCTGGGGCCATGCGCGGCGGATCTTCCCGGTATCGGTCTTGCTGATGGATTAGGATTACGCGGCCAGCTTGGAAATATCGGCCACCTGGTTCAGCATGCCATGCAGCTCCGCCAGCAACGCTTGGCGGTTCTTGCGCAACTGTTCGTCTTCGGCGTTGACCATCACGTCGTTGAAGAAGGCGTCGACATTCTGCCGCAATTGCGCCAGCGCCTTCAATGCGCCGGCGAAATCGCCCTTGGCATAGGCCGCTTCCACCTGCGGGCGCGACAGCTGCATGGCCGAGTGCAGGCCCTGCTCGGCGGCTTCGCGCAGCAGGCTGTCCTGCACCTGGCCGTGGCCGTCGATGGCCACGCCTTCGATCTTCTTCAGGATGTTGGTGATGCGCTTGTTGGCCGCGGCCAGCGCTTCGGCTTCGGGCAAGGCGGCGAAGGCCTTGACCGCGTCCAGGCGCTCGACCACGTTGTCCAGCACGGCCGGCTGCTGCGCCACCACCGCTTCGACTTCATTCTGCGCGAAGCCGCGCTCGCGCAGCAGGCCGCGCAGGCGGTCGTACAGGAAGGCCAGCACGTCGGCGCCCGGGTTCTTGAAATTGGCGTTGCCGGCGAACAGTGCGGCCGCGGCCTCCACCAGCACCGGCAGCGACAGCGGCAGGCGCTTTTCGACCAGCATGCGCAGCACGCCCAGGGCGTGGCGGCGCAGCGCGAACGGGTCCTTGTCGCCGGTCGGCTGCAGGCCGATGCCCCAGATCCCGACCAGGGTTTCCAGCTTGTCGGCCAGCGCCACGGCGGTGCCGGTCGCGGTGGCCGGCAGCGCGTCGCCGGCAAAGCGCGGCTGGTAATGCTCGGAGGCGGCTTGCGCGACGTCTTCGGCTTCGCCGTCATGGCGCGCGTAGTAGGTGCCCATGATGCCTTGCAGCTCGGGGAACTCGCCCACCATGTCGGTCAGCAGGTCGGCCTTGGCCAGCAGCGCGCCGCGCTCGGCCAGCGCCACGTCGCCGCTCAACAGGCCGGCGATCTTGCCGGCCAGCGCCTGGACGCGCTCGGTGCGCTGCAACTGGTTGCCCAGCTTGTTGTGGTAGACCACGTTGGCCAAGAGCGGCACGCGCTCGGCCAGCTTTTTCTTCTTGTCCTGCTCGAAGAAGAACTTGGCGTCCGACAGGCGCGGGCGCACCACGCGCTCGTTGCCGCCGATGATGTGTTCGGGATGCGCGGTCTCCAGGTTGGAGACGATCAGGAAGCGCGAGCGCAGTTTTCCGTTGGCGTCGGTCAGCGCGAAGTACTTCTGGTTGGTCTGCATGGTCAGGATCAGGCATTCCTGCGGCACGGCCAGGAACTCATCCTCGAACTTGCATTCGTAGACCACCGGCCATTCGACCAGCGCGGTGACTTCGTCGAGCAGGCTGTCGGGCATCAGCACCTGGTCGGCGCCGGCCTTGTCCAGCAGCGCGGCGCGGATCTTGTCGCGGCGCTCGGCGAAGCTGGCGATGACGCGGCCTTGCGCGGCCAGCGTCTCGACGTAGGCGTCGGGCGCGGCGATCTGCAGCGCGCCCGGCGACAGGAATCGGTGGCCCAGCGTGGTGCGGCCGGCGTCCAGGCCGAGGATGGTCAGCGGCAGCACGGCATCGCCGAACAGGGCCACCAGGTAATGCGCCGGGCGCACGAAATGCACGGTTTCCCCGGCGGCGCGGCCGAACTGGCGCTGGTAGCTCATGACCTTGGGGATCGGCAGCTTGGCGACGGCTTCTTCCAATGCCGCCTGCAGGCCCTGGGCCAGGGCCGAGCCCTTGGCGGTATAGGTGTAGAAGAAGCTTTCGGCCTTGCCGTCCTGCGCGCGTTCCAACTGGTCCGGCGTGATCACGGCGGCGCCGGTGGCGGCGGCCAGGGAAGCCAGCTTCTTGACCAGCGGCGCGGCCGGGCGGCCTTCCGCATCCAGGCCGACTGCGACCGGCAACACCTTTTCGCGGATCGCCTTGTCGGGCGAGGCGGGGCGTACCTTGGTGATGGAGACGGCCAGGCGGCGCGGCGTGGCGTAGGCGGTGGCGGCGGAATCGGATTCCAGGTAGCCGCGGCTTTGCAGGCCATTGAAGATGCCGGCGGCGAAAGCGTCGCCCAGCTTGGCCAGCACCTTGGGCGGCAGTTCTTCGGTGACGAGTTCTACGAGAAGTGTTTGGTTCATGTTGTGTGTCTTGCTGTCTTGCTCGGTGCGCCTGCAATGCCAGGCGCCGGTTCTGTCGTATGCGGTTGCGGCCGCGCTCAGGCAGCGGCCTTGATCCCGGCCTCTCCCAGCATGGGGAAGCCCAGGCGCTCGCGCGACTCGAAATAGGCTTGCGCCACGGCGCGCGAAAGGTTGCGGATACGGCCGATGTAGGCGGCGCGCTCGGTGACCGAGATGGCGCCGCGCGCATCGAGCATGTTGAAGGTGTGCGCCGCCTTGAGCACCTGTTCGTAGGCCGGCAGCGCCAGCGGCACTTCCATCAGGCGCTTGGCTTCGGCTTCGTAGTTGGAGAACAGCGAGAACAGGAACTCGGTGTTGGAGTACTCGAAGTTGAAGGTCGACTGCTCGACTTCATTCTGGTGGAACACGTCGCCGTAGGTCAGCTTCTTCTTGACGCCGTTTTCGATCCATTCGGTCCACACCAGGTCGTAGACGTTTTCCACGCCTTGCAGGTACATCGCCAGGCGTTCGATGCCGTAGGTGATCTCGCCCAGCACCGGCTTGCAGTCCAATCCGCCGACTTGCTGGAAATAGGTGAACTGGGTCACTTCCATGCCGTTCAACCACACTTCCCAGCCCAGGCCCCAGGCGCCCAGGGTCGGGTTTTCCCAGTCGTCCTCGACGAAGCGCACATCGTTTTGCTGCAGGTCCAGGCCCAGCGCTTGCAGCGAACCCAGGTACAGGTCGAGGATGTTTTCCGGGGCCGGCTTCAACACCACCTGGTATTGGTAGTAGTGCTGCATGCGGTTGGGATTTTCACCGTAGCGGCCGTCCTTGGGGCGGCGCGACGGTTGCACGTAGGCGGCGCGCCACGGCTCGGGGCCGATCGCGCGCAGGAAGGTCGCGGTGTGCGAAGTGCCCGCGCCGACTTCCATGTCGTAGGGCTGCAGCAGCGCGCAGCCTTGGGCGTCCCAATATTCTTGCAGCTTGAGGATGATTTGTTGAAATGTCAGCATCTTGTGTGGTTGCCGGAGGAACTGGCGAGGAATTGCTAAAACCTTGAATTTTAGCGTCTTTTGGGCTGTTTGACCCGGTTTCGGGGTGGCCGATTGCAGGCGGGTTTGAACTGTTTCAAGCCTTGAAACAGTTCGGCGTGCCCACTGGCGACTTGTCAGTGGCGGATGCGCGCGGCCTTGTTGCGGCCCCAGGCCACCAGCAGCATCAGCAGGGCCAGCCCGACCACCAGCTTGTTGCCCAGCAAAATGTAGGGCGTCTGGCCGGCATAGCCTTGTACCTGCGCGGCGAGCGTGCCGCGCGTGTAGGGCGGCAGTTCCTCCAGCGCGCCGCCGGGCACGATCACGGCGGTGGCGCCGGTGTTGGTGGCGCGCAGCATCGGGCGGCCGGTCTCCAGCGTGCGCATCTGCGAAATCTGCAAATGCTGCGGCAGCGCGATGGAATTGCCGAACCAGGCGATGTTGGACAGGTTCAGCAGCACGCTGGCCTGCGGCTGGCCGGCGCGGTAAGCGTCGCGCAGCTGGCCGGCGATTTCTTCGCCGAATAAATCTTCGTAGCAGATATTGGGCAGCACCCACTGGTCTTTCACGGCGAACGGCGATTGCACGGGGGCGCCGCGCGTCATGTCGCCCAGCGGGATGTGCATCATGTCGACGAACCAGCGGAAACCCAGCGGGATGAATTCGCCGAAAGGCACCAGGTGGTGCTTGTCATAACGATAAGGCGACACCGCCGAGCCGGCTTCGGGGCCGAAGCCCAGCACCGAATTGGCGTATTGCATCGGCGCGTCCGACAACGGAATGCCCAGCGCCAGGTGGCTGCCGCTCGATTGCGCGAAGCGCACCAGGCGCGCCAGGTAGTCCGGCGGCAGTTGCTGGGGCAGCAAGGGAATGGCGGTTTCCGGCGTGGCGATCAGGTCGGCCGGTTCGGCGCTGATCATCTGCTCGTACATGGTGAGCGTGGACACCAGCGCATCGTTGGAGAATTTCATTTCCTGCGGGATATTGCCCTGCAGGAGCCGCACCGAGATCGGCTGGCCTTGCGGCGTGGTCCAGGCCACCTGGCGCAGCGCCAGCCCGCCGGCCCATAACGCCAGTACCGTAGCCAGCGGCACGCCGATGCGGATGGCCGCGCCGGCGGCGCCCTTGCGGCGCATTCCCTGCCACAGCAGCGCCAGCGCGCCGGCCGCCAGCGCGGCGATCCAGCCCACACCATAGACCCCGCCCACGGCCGCGAAACCGGCCAGCGGCCCGGCGGTGTGCGCATAGCCGGACACCAGCCAGGGAAAGCCGGTGAAGATCCAGCCGCGCGCCCATTCGGACAAGGCCCACAGCGCCGGCAGCATCAGCAGGCCCATCGTCAGCGGCGACGACGACCAGTGCTTGCGCAGCCAGCCGGCCAGCGCCATGGCGCCGCCGGCGTACAGGCCGAGGTACAGCGCCAGCAAGGCCACCGCCAGGGCCGCCATCCAGGAGGGCATGCCGCCATAGTCGTGCATGCTGATGTACAGCCAGTGCACGCCGGCCGCGGCCCAGCCGAAACCGTACAGCCAGCCCAGCAGGAAGTGCCGGCGCGCGCCGGCCTGGGGGGAAACGATGGCCTGGTGGAACAGCCAGGCCAGCGCCGCGATCTGCAGCGGCCACAGCCTGAACGGCGCGAATGCGAAGACGTTGGCGGCGCCCGCCAGGATCGGCAGCAGCAGCGGCAGCAGCGCGGCCGGGCCGATGCGGTCGCGCGCGGGGGCTTCCCCGCGTTGTTCAGGAGTGTTGTTCGGGACGGGGGAATTCACGCTGGACAGTGCCGGGAGAGCGGGATTATTCGTCTTCCGCTGCCGCAGACGGCAGCTTGGACACCAGCAGGACATGCACCTGGCGAGCGTCGGCGCGCAGCACTTCGAAATGCAGGCCGTCGATGTCGAACTCGTCGCCCTTGCGCGGCACACGGCCGAGGTGGTTGGCGACCAGGCCGCCGATGGTGTCGGCATCCTCGTCTTCGAGGCGGCAGCCGACCTCGTCGTTGAACTGTTCGATCTCGGTGAGCGCCTTGACGCGCCAGCGCGCGCCGTGGGGGCCATCCTTCAGGGCCAGCACGTTGTCTTCGGCCTCGTCGAAATCGTACTCGTCCTCGATGTCGCCGACGATCTGCTCCAGCACGTCCTCGATGGTGATCAGGCCGGCCACGCCGCCGTATTCGTCGACCACGATGGCCATGTGGTTGCGGTTGGCGCGGAAGTCGCGCAGCAGCACGTTGAGGCGCTTGGATTCGGGGATGAAGATGGCCGGGCGCAGCATGTCGCGCACGTCGAACGATTCTTCGGCGTAGTAGCGCAGCAGGTCCTTGGCCAACAGGATGCCGACCACCTTGTCGCGTTCGCCGTCCACGGCCGGGAAGCGGGAGTGCGAGGTCGACAGCACGTCGGGCATCCAGGTTTCGATGGGCTTGCTGATGTCGATGCTGTCCATCTGCGAACGCGGCACCATGATGTCGCGCGCGGCCAGGTCGGAGACCTGGAACACGCCTTCGATCATCGACAGGGCGTCGGCGTCGATCAGGTTGCGTTCGTGCGCGTCATGCAGCACCTCGAGCAACTCTGCACGGTTTTCTGGTTCGGGGGAAATCAGGGCGGTGAGACGTTCAAACAATGAACGGTGGGGTTTAGCGTCAGACTTGACGCTACTAGGGTGTTCTTGCATGGCGTTAGGCGCGAGCCCGACGTAGTTTTGAAGAGGCATAGGATACAACAATTATGTGACAAGTCCACTAAACCGCCGCAAGTCCAGGCATGGCGCGGCTTGCGCGCAGATGCCGTCAGTTGCATGCCGGAAACTGGAAAATCCCGCCTGTTGCCGCCATCCGGGCAAAAAAAAAGCCGGCCACGCTCGCGCGTGCCGGCCATTTCCGCGCATCGGCGCTCAGCGTCCGGCGTAAGGGTCGGCAAAGCCCAGCCCGGCCAGCAATTCGGTCTCCAGCGTTTCCATTTCGACCGCGTCTTTCTCGTCTTCATGGTCGTAGCCCTGCGCATGCAGCACGCCGTGCACCACCAGGTGGGCGGTGTGCTCAATGACGCTCTTTTTCTGTTCGGCGGCCTCCTTCTCCAGCACGTCGGTGCAGAAGATGATGTCGGCCTGCGTCACTTCGCTGTCTTCATCCTCTGTATAGGCGAAGGTCAGCACATTGGTGGCATAGTCCTTGCCGCGATAGTCGCGGTTCAGCGCGCGGCCTTCGTCGGCATCGACGAAGCGCAGCGTCAGTTCGGCCGGGGCGAACAGCGCGGCCTGCACCCAGCGGCGCAGCATGGGGCGGGTGACGGTGTCTTTCAGGCTGGCGTCGGCGTATTGCACCGACAAGGCGAGCTTAGGTTTTGCGGACATTGCGGGGCTTGGCTGCTTTGGTCAGGAGGTTGGTGGCCGCGCGCGCGGTGCTGCGGGCGGTGTCGGGTTTCGGGTTGTTGTGCCCATCGTAGGCATCGACGATGCGCGCCACCAGCGGATGGCGCACCACGTCGGCGCTGGTGAAGCGCGAGAAGGCGATGCCGCGCACATTGTGCAGCACCGTCAGCGCATCGACCAGGCCGCTCTTCTGGCCGTGATGCAGGTCGACCTGGGTGACGTCGCCGGTCACCACCGCCTTGCTGCCGAAGCCGATGCGGGTCAGGAACATCTTCATCTGTTCCGGCGTGGTGTTTTGCGCCTCGTCCAGGATGATGAAGGCATGGTTCAGCGTGCGGCCGCGCATGTAGGCCAGCGGCGCGATCTCGATGGCCTGCTTCTCGAACAGCTTTTGCGTGCGGTCGAAACCGAGCAGGTCGTACAGCGCGTCATACAGCGGACGCAGGTAGGGGTCGACCTTCTGCGCCAGGTCGCCCGGCAGGAAACCCAGGCGTTCGCCGGCTTCCACCGCCGGTCGGGTCAGTACGATGCGTTGCACCGAATCGCGCTCCAGCGCATCCACCGCGCAGGCCACGGCCAGGTAGGTCTTGCCGGTGCCGGCCGGGCCGACGCCGAAGGTGATGTCGTGTTCCAGGATGGCGTTGAGATACTGGCTCTGGTGCGGCGTGCGGCCACGCAGGTCGTGCTTGCGGGTCTTCAGGATCGGGCTGTCGGGGATGGCCTGTTCATCGGCCGCGGCCGTTTCTTCCGCGGTCGGCGCCTCCGCCTTGCGCGCGCGGCGAACGCTGGCGCTCAGCGGCGGCAATCCGGCTTCTTCATCGGCGGCCGCATTGGCGCGCTGTTCGACCAGCGTCAGCTGGATATCGTCCAGCGACACCGCGCGGTCGGCGCGTTCATAGAAGCGCTCCAGCACATCCACTGCGCGTTCGGCGTTAGTGCCGGTGACGATGAAACGGTCGCCGCGGCGGAAGATGGTCACATCCAGCGCGTTGGAAATCTGCCGCAGGTTTTCATCCAGCGCCCCGCACAGGTTGGCCAGGCGCCGGTTGTCCAGCGGTTGCGGGATGAAGTGGTGCGGCTGGTTGGGGATCTTTTTCAATGAGGGGTCCGGTCTTTGTTTGGCTATTGTTTGACGACGATCTCGCCGCGCAGCGAGAACGGGAATGCCTGCAGGATGGTGACATCGACCATCTGGCCGACCAGGCGCGCGCCGTTGGGGCCGCCGTCGAAGTTGACCACGCGGTTGTTTTCAGTACGGCCTTGCAGTTCGTTGGGGTCGCGCTTGGAAGGGCCTTCGACCAGGATGCGCTGCACGCTGCCGAGCATGGACGCGCTGATCCTGGCGACGTTGCCGTTGATGACCGCCTGCAGGCGCTGCAGGCGTTTCAACTTGACTTCCTGCGGCGTGTCGTCGGCCAGGTTGGCGGCCGGGGTGCCGGGGCGCGCGCTGAAGACGAAGGAGAAGCTGTTGTCGAAGCCGATGTCGTCGATGAGCTTCATCAGCGCCTCGAAATCCTCTTCGGTCTCGCCGGGGAAGCCGACGATGAAGTCGGACGACACCGTGATATTGGGACGCACCTTGCGCAGGCGGCGGATCACCGACTTGTATTCGATGGCGGTATAGCCGCGCTTCATCGCCGCCAGCGTGCGGTCCGAGCCGTGCTGCGCCGGCAGGTAGAGGTGATCCACCAGCTTGGGCACCTTGGCGTAGGTATCGATCAGGCGCTGCGAGAATTCCTTGGGATGGCTGGTGACGAAACGGATGCGCTCGATGCCGGGCATTTCGGCGATGTATTCGATGAGCAGCGCGAAGTCGGCGATCTCGCCGTCTTCCATGGCGCCGCGGTAGGCGTTCACGTTCTGGCCCAGCAGCGTGATTTCCTTCACGCCCTGGTCGGCCAGGCCGGCCACTTCGGTCAGTACATCCTCGAAGCGGCGCGAGACTTCCTCGCCGCGGGTGTAGGGCACCACGCAATAGCTGCAATACTTGCTGCAGCCTTCCATGATGGAGACGTAGGCGGTGGCCCCTTCCACGCGCGCCGGCGGCAGGTGGTCGAACTTCTCGATCTCGGGGAAGCTGATGTCGACCTGCGCGCGGCCGGTGTAGCGGCGTTCGGTGATCATCTGCGGCAGGCGGTGCAGGGTTTGCGGGCCGAACACCATATCGACATACGGCGCGCGCTTGACGATGGCTTCGCCTTCCTGCGAAGCCACGCAGCCGCCCACGCCGATGAGCAGGTCGGGATTCTTCTTCTTCAGCTCGCGCAGGCGGCCCAGGTCGGAAAACACCTTCTCCTGCGCCTTTTCGCGCACCGAGCAGGTATTGAGCAGGATCACGTCCGCGTCTTCGGGACGGTCGGTCTTGACCAGGCCTTCGGCGACGTTGAGCACATCGGCCATCTTGTCCGAGTCGTACTCGTTCATCTGGCAGCCGAAGGTTTTGATGAATACTTTCTTTTGCATAAATCTCAATCAAGCGTAGGGCGCGAGGGAAGATGCATGTGGGATGCGGGCGCCGGCAAAGGGAGGCGGTCGGGCCGGTCGGCAGTGCGAGGGCGGGCGCGGCGCATGGCATCCGATGCGATGCCTGCGGAGCCTGCCGGCGCGGTGGGCGAGCCATTCCTCAAAGGCTGGCGATTATAGCACCTGATGCCTGGGGCGAGCCCGTCCGAGGCGGCCTTGGCGGGGCGCCGGAGCATGCGCGCAACAGCTTGGGCAGGCGGTGTCCGGAGGGTGTCGATATGGCAACATTCAAAGACCGCCCGGCATGCTCAGGTCGCTGCCGGGGCGTTGCCTGCCGCGGATCCGCCGGTTCAATGTGTCCATTGCAGGAAAAGCTGCGGAGCAGGGCATGATGGGCTCGCTGTGCGCAGGGGAGGCGATGCGCAAGCGTGTGTCAGCCAGCCTTTTTCTTTTTCGCCGCCGCTTTGCGCGCCGGCGTTGCCTTTTGTCGTTGCGGCTGCGGCTGCGGTTGTGGCTGCAGTGCGGCCGGGACCGCAATCGAAGCCTTCAGGAACCACGACAGGACCGATTCGGCCGTCTTGGCGTCCACCATGCCCGGTGCGCAGCGGTGCGAAAAGCTCACGCCTTCGCACAAGGCCATCAGGCCGATGGCGATCTCGCGCGGCGGCGCTGCCGGCGGGGTGCCGGTCAGTTTGGAAAACATCTCGACGAATTCGGCGATCTGGCGATAGCGCTCTTCCAGGAAACCGTTGAATTCGGTACGGAATTTCTCGTCGCGCAAGGCGACGATGCGCGCTTCCATCCACAGCAGGCTGCATTTGTCTCCCTGGTACAACTGGGAGTAATGGGCGGCAACTTCTTCCTTCAGGGCCAGCGGATCGTCGGTCGGGCCGCCCAGCATGCGGTGGAACTCCTGGTCGATGCCTTCGCCTTCGCGGCGCAACAGTTCGAAGAACAGCTGGGTCTTGTCGTCGAAGTTGGAATAGAAGGCGCCGCGCGAATAACCGGCCGCGGCGCTGATGTCTTCCACGCTGGCTAGCGGGAATCCCTTTTGCATGAAAACGGCGTGTGCAGCGTCCAGCAGCCTTTCCCTGGTCTGCTCCCGGCTTTGCTCGCGGCTGAGTCGTTGGCGTGTCATGGGGGAAATTTTAGCATTGATGAATCCAAATACAATGTTGCATTTGAATTCGTATATGAATTAGAATGCCGGAAATCCGAAGCGCTTGCCTTCGGGGATTCGGAGCGCGCGGCGATCCGGACATCTACCTTCCATGAAAGGACCGTCGTGAAGATTGCTCTCCATTCCCGCCATTCCCGCTTGCGCAGCTTGCCTGCGCGCGTTGCCGGCGTGCGGCGCCTGGCGCCTTCGGTGCTGGCGCTGTCGCTGGCATTGGCCCTGGGGGCCTGCAGCAAGCCGGCGCCGGTGGCTGAAGCGCCGCGCGAAGTGGTGGTCTTGCAGGCCCAGCAGCGTAACGCTGCGCAAGTGCTGCACCTGCCGGCCGAAGTGCAGGCGCGCTTTGTCACGGCGATGTCCTTCCGGGTGGCCGGCCAGTTGGTGGAGCGCCGCGTGCATCTGGGCGATGCGGTGCGCAAGGGACAGGCGGTCGCGCGCCTGGACCCGGCCGATGCCGAACACAATGCCGCCAGCGCGCGGGCCGACCTGGCCTCGGCGCGCCAGCATCTGGATGCGGCCGAAAAGCAGCTCAAGCGCGATACCGAGCAGGCGCGCGAGAACCTGATCAGCACGCAACAGCTGGAGCAAAGCCAGGATGCCCATGCGGCGGCGCAGGCCCAGTTCAAGGCGGCCCAGGCGCGCGCGGCGGTGGCCGGCAACCAGCGCGACTATACCGTTCTGCTGGCGGAACACGATGGCGTCATCAGTGCCGAGCAGGCCAATACCGGCGACGTGCTATCGGCCGGCCAGCCGGTGTTTTCGCTGGCCTGGTCCGGCGCGGTGGACGTGATCACCGACGTGGCCGACAACCAGGTCGCGGGCATCCGGCCGGGCGCGCCGGCCACCGTTACGTTGCCGGCCTTGCCGGGGCGCAGCTTCGGCGGCCGCGTGCGCGAGGTCAGCCCGGCGGCGGATCCGCAAAGTCGCACCTACCGCGTCAAGGTCACGCTGGAACAGCCTGACGCAGCGCTGCGCCTGGGCATGACCGGCGAAGTCGCCATCGCACCGGAGGCAGGCCAACGGCAAGCCGCGCCGGTCATGGTGCTGCCGGCCACGGCCCTGTTCCACCAGGGCGACAAGCCCGCGGTGTGGATCGTCGGCGGCGACGGCAAGCTGGAATTGCGGGCGGTGACGGTGGCCGCCTATGGCGAGCGCAGCATCTCGCTGGCGCAAGGCGTGGGCGCCGATGACAAGGTCGTGGTGCAAGGCGTGCATACGCTGACCGCCGGCGAAAAGGTCAAGCCCATCGCGCCGTTGCATGCCGAGGACTTCGCACTATGAGCGCGCCTGGCCGTTTCAATCTCTCTTCCTGGACCCTGCAGCACCAGGCGCTGGTGACCTTCATCCTGGCGCTGGTGACGTTGTTGGGCGTCGGTTCCTACACCAGGCTGTCGCAGTCGGAAGACCCGCCGTTCACCTTCAAGGTGATGGTGATCCAGACCGACTGGCCGGGCGCCACCGCGCGCCAGGTGCAGGAACAGATCACCGATCGCATCGCGCGCAAGCTGCAGGAAACGCCGGACGTGGATTTCCTGCGCAGCTATTCGCGCCCGGGGCAGTCGCAGCTGTTCTTCACCATCAAGGACACGGCGCCTGCCGCGCAGGTACCCAAGACCTGGTACCAGGTGCGCAAGAAGGTCGGCGACATCGCCGCCACCTTGCCGCAGGGCGTGCGCGGGCCGTACTTCAACGACGAGTTCGGCGACGTCTATACCAACATCTACGCGCTGGAAGGCGACGGCTTCACGCCGGCGCAACTGCGCGACTATGCCGACCAGCTGCGCGGCGAGCTGCTGCGCGTGCCCGGAGTGGGCAAGATCGACTATTTCGGCGACCGCAACCAGCACATCTACATCGACATCGGCAACGCCAAGATGACGCGCCTGGGCATCAGCCCGCAGCAGCTGGCCGATGCCATCGGCGGCCAGAACGCGGTGGTGCCGGGCGGCCTGGTCACCACCGGCAACGACCGCGTGTATGTGCGGCCCACCGGCCAGTTCGAGGATGTCAGCGCGATCGAAAACAAGATCGTCCACATCAACAACCGCAACTTCCGCCTGGGCGACATCGCCACCATCCGGCGCGGCTATGACGAGCCGCAGGAGCAGGAAATGCGCTCCAACGGCAAGCCGGTGCTGGGCATCGGCGTGACCATGCAACCCGGCGGCGATGTGATTCGCCTGGGCAAGGCGCTCGATGCGCGCACGGAGGAGCTGCGCAAGCGGCTGCCTGCCGGACTGGCACTGACGGCGGTGTCCAGCATGCCGCACGCGGTGGAGAAATCGGTGGACGATTTCCTCGAAGCCGTGGCCGAGGCGGTCGCCATCGTGCTGGTGGTCAGCCTGGTGTCGCTGGGCATCCGTACCGGCATGGTGGTGGTGATCTCGATCCCGATCGTGCTGGCGGTTACCGCCTTGTTCATGGACATGTTCGACATCGGCCTGCACAAGGTCTCGCTGGGCACGCTGGTGCTGGCGCTGGGCCTGCTGGTGGATGACGCCATCATCGCCGTGGAGATGATGGCGGTGAAGCTGGAACAGGGCTGGAACCGCCGCCGCGCGGCCGCCTTCGCCTATACCAGCACCGCCTTCCCGATGCTGACCGGCACGCTGGTGACGGTATCGGGCTTCCTGCCGATCGCGCTGGCCAAGTCGGGCACCGGCGAATACACCCGCTCGATCTTCGAAGTCTCGGCCATCGCCTTGCTGCTGTCCTGGCTGGCGGCGGTGGTGCTGATCCCGCTGCTGGGCTACCACATGCTCAAGGAGAAACCCGGCGCGCTCACCGACGAGCAGATCGCCGCCAATCCGCATGCCGGCCATGACGAGGAAGACCACGACCATCCGATCTACCAGACCAGGATCTACACCCGCCTGCGCAAGATGGTGGCCTGGTGCGTGGCCCATCGCGGCCGCGTGGTGCTGGCCACGACCTTGCTGTTCCTCGGTTCGCTGGCGGCGTTCGGCCTGGTGCCGCAGCAGTTCTTCCCCAGCTCGGACCGTCCCGAATTGCTGATCGACCTGCGCCTGCCGGAGCGCGCTTCCTTCGAGGCCACCCAGCGCGAGGCGCAGCGCATGGAGGCGGTGCTCCAGGGCCGTCCGCAGATCGACCATGTGGTCAGCTTCGTCGGCACCGGCGCGCCGCGTTTCTACCTGCCGCTGGACCAGCAACTGCCCAGCGCCAATTTCGCGCAATTCGTGGTCACGGCCAAATCGGTGGAGGATCGCGAGGCCCTGGCCCGCGCGCTGGAAGAGCCGTTGCGCACCCAGTTCAGCGGCCTGCGCACGCGCCTGACGCGGCTGGAGAACGGCCCGCCGGTCGGCTTCCCGGTGCAGTTCCGCGTCAGCGGCGAGCAGATCCCCAAGGTGCGCGCCATCGCCGAGCAGGTGGCGGCCGAGATCCGCAAGGAGAGCCGCGCCACCAATGTGCAGTTCGACTGGGATGAACCGGCCCAGCGCTCGGTGTCGTTCGAAGTGGACCAGAAGCGCGCCGGCGAACTGGGGCTGACCTCGCAGCAGATTTCCAACTTCCTGGCCATGCAGCTGTCCGGCTATACCGTGACCCAGTACCGCGAGCGCGACAAGCTGATCAGTGTCGACCTGCGCGCGCCGCGCAACGAACGTGTCGATCCATCCCGCCTGTCCACGTTGTCCATGCCGACCGCCAACGGCCCGGTGCCGCTGGCCGCGCTCGGGCAGTTCCGCAATACGCTGGAATACGGCGTGATCTGGGAACGCGACCTCCAGCCTACCATTACCGTGCTGGCCGACGTGCGCGCCGGCGTGCAGGGCATCGACGTCACCAACGCAGTCAACGGGAAGCTCAATGCGCTGCGCGCCGAACTGCCGGTGGGTTACCGCATCGAGGTCGGCGGCCCGGTCGAGGAAAACGCCAAGGCGCAGTCCTCGATCTCGGCGCAGATGCCGCTGATGGTGATCGCCGTGCTGCTGTTGCTGATGGTGCAGCTGCAAAGCTTCGGCCGCACCATGATGGTGGTGCTGACTGCGCCGCTGGGCCTGATCGGGGTGGTGGGCGCGCTGCTGCTGTTTCGCCAGCCGTTCGGTTTCGTCGCCATGCTGGGCACCATCGCCATGCTGGGCATCATCATGCGCAACTCGGTGATCCTGGTGGACCAGATCGAACAGGACATCGCCGCCGGCCGCGGCCGCTTCGACGCCATCGTCGGCGCCACCGTGCGGCGCTTTCGCCCCATCACGCTGACCGCGGCGGCGGCGGTGCTGGCGCTGATTCCGCTGTTGCGCAGCAACTTCTTCGGCCCGATGGCCACCGCCCTGATGGGCGGCATCACCATCGCCACCGTGCTGACCCTGTTCTACCTGCCGGCCTTGTATGCGCTGTGCTACCGGGTCAAGCCCAATGAAACCCACCACGGCGACGCGGCAACGCAAGGGAGCCACTGATGCGTACTCATGAAATGTTCAAGCCGCAGCGGCTGACCCTGCTGGCGATGCTGGCCTTGTCGGCGCTGTCGGGTTGCGCCCTGGGCCCGAGCGGCGATGCGCCGGCCATGCCGCACCCCGACCATTACGCGGTGGAGGCCACGCCGGACGCCATCGGCCCCGACGGCGCCCGCCAGCAATTCGTGCTGGGCCAGCGCGCCGTGCCGCAATGGTGGCAGGCCTATGCCTCGCCCGAATTGTCGGCCTGGGTGGAAGAAGCCCTGCAGCACAACCATTCGCTGGCGCAGGCCGAACGCAGCCTGGCCGGCGCCAAGGAGCAACTGCGCGCGCAGATCAACGAATCGCTGTGGCCCACCATCGACGCGGTCGGACAAGCCACCCGCCAGCGCGCGCTGGGCCTGCCCACCATGGGGCCGCCGACCAACCTGTACAACGTCTTTGCCGGCGAGATCAATGCCAGCTATACCTTCGACCTGTTCGGCGTGGAGCGCTACGCCAACTCGGCGCTGGCGGCCCAGGTCGATGCCCAGTCCTATCAGTTCGACGCGGCGCGCCGCACGCTGGCCGCCAACGTGGTGATCGCCGCCATCAATGCGGCCTCGTTGCAAGCACAGGTCGTGCAGACCGAACGCCTGGCGGCGCTGGCCGACACCGATGCGCAAGAGTTGCAGCGGCGCGCGGCGATCGGCGCGGTGGCGGCCGACGATGTGCTGGCGGCCCAGGCCAGCGCGCAATCGCTGCGCGCCAGCCTGCCGGGATTGAAATCGCAATGGCAGGCCACACGGCATGCACTGGCGGTGCTGATGGGGCGTACGCCGGATGCCGCGCCGGCCGACCTCGATATCGCCGCCTTGCGCCTGCCCGAGCGTGTGCCGCTGTCGGTGCAGTCGGACCTGCTGCGCCAGCGCCCCGACATCCTGGCGGCCGACGCCGCGCTGAAAGTGGCCGCCGCGCAGGAAGCGCTGGCCACGGCCGAGATGTTCCCCAGCCTGTCGATCAATGCCTCGTTCGGGCAATCCGGCTTCAGCTGGCCCAAGGCCACCGGCGCCGCGGGCGCGGTGTGGGGCATCGGCGCCTCCATCACGCAACCGATCTTCCACGGCGGCGCCCTGCGCGCACGCCGGCGCGCCGCGCAGGAAGCCTATCAGGCGTCGCAAGACAATTACCGGCAGACGGTATTGAACGCCTTCCAGAACGTGGCCGACAGCCTGGTAGCGCTGACCCATGATGCCGACGCGCTGCAGGCGGCATCGGCCGCGCGCGGCCACAGCGAGCAGACCTGGCGCAATGCGCAAAGGAAGACCGCATTGGGCGCGGTGGCCCCGAGCGCCGCGCGCGCCGGCGAGCGCCAATACCTCAATGCGCGCCTTGGCGAAATCCGCGCCACGGCGACGCGGCTGGCCGATACGGCCACCCTGTTCCAGGCGATGGGGGTGAGCATTGATGTGCAGGAGGGGGCTGCGCAGGAAAAGCGTTAGGACAAGACGACGGCAGTCTTGGGTCAGCGTGGGGGCAGGGACAGGGAGGAAAGGGCAAAAACGGCGCGTGCCGGGAAATAGAAAGACATCGCGATACCGCACTACGATTTATTTGGCGGGATCGTCCTTGATTTTTATTTTTTGGGCATTCTGTTCGCGTTCCAATTGCAAGATGAATTTTTGAATGGACGCCAGAACAGCGCGCGGGGTCTCCACGAATTCACAGCCAAAATGGTGGATATGGCTTGCGTTGGGCTGCTCTTCTTTTTTGAGCGACCGCACCTTGAGCCTGATGGGGACGGTCGTGGCCATCCCCAATTCCAGGTGGCAATCGTCATAAACGGTATTCACCTGCAATGGCACCGACGCGCTTTTGTCGGTGATGCCGACGCCTCCCGCGCTGATATTGCTGATGGCAACCCAGACCAGGTTGAACTTCCCGTCGGGCGAAGTGAAACGGATCTTGCAGCGCAGGGATGAGGTCGACGGAATGGCAATGCGGAAAAATTCGCGCCGCTGTATGCGCACCAGTTGATCGGGGATGTCGACCTTCAGCGCCAAAAACTGCTCGTGGGGTTCAGTGTGACGGACCTGCTTGGCGGAAAACTTGATCAAGGCGTTGCGCGGATTGGCGGCAAAAATCACGTCGCTGCTTTCCACGATCGCCTTGTTCAGGCTGGGGGTCGGCGCCGCCTTGATGAACATGACGTCCTCTTCCATGCGCAAGATGGAAGTCGCAATCGCCTCTTCCATATCCTTGAGCCGGATGGACAGCTCGAGATTTTCTTTCATCATTGTGCTCAATAGCCCAATGATTTCCCTCTTGGAAGACACTTGGTATCCTGCGTCTTCTGATTCAAGCGCATTATTGTCCATTTGTAAGACCCCCCACGAGCCTATTCAAGGAAGAATCAGGTGATGCCGTTGCCATGCGCCACAGCCAACAGGCGCCGAAAACGACGTCATAGAATAGCACCCGGCTTTCCATGCGGCAATCGAAAATCGGGTCTGCAGGCCGGTCGAGATGGGGTTTTTTGCCATTTCAGGCGGCGTTTGCAAGGCAGACCGTCTGGCGGCGCAGGAAGGAATGAACTGTCTTGATTTAAAAACAAAAAAACGCCCACACACGGGGCACGACTTTCCGGCTTCTACCGGACTGTTTCGAATCGGTGTCTGATGATAGATTCGCTTTAACATCGGCTTTAATATGCTGAAATTAAAGGAATTTATTTGATTCTAAGAAAAAATTACCTCCTCAAAAAATATCCTCCATAACTCAAGGCCAAGGTGCCGGGGTCACATCTTCAAACTGTGACTGCTGCCCAGTGCCCATGGAAGCCGTATCCGGCTTGCGGCCGGGATGCAGCATCGCACCGGTGATCAGTTCCAGCTCGCGCTCGGCGGCTACGAAGGCAGCGTCGGTCAGCGCCTGCTCTTTGACCGGCCAGTTGCTCATTGCCCACCGTTTATAGTCGGTGAAGCGGGTCCGTAACTCTTCGGCATAGTGCTCGCGCTGACGCTCAACAACGGCATCGGAATTGGCCGGTGAATTCATGTCAGCCTCCTTTCATCGAGATCAGGCTTTCGCGTACCTTGGCCATGCCGAAGCGCCAGATCTGCTCTATCTTGATGTGCGGCATGGTCGGCAGCTCGGCGGCATCGATGAAGACGTTCAACACCGCCGGGCCGGGCGCGGCCAGCAGCTGCGCGATGCCGTTGTCGAGTTCATCGGGAGTGCGCGCGGTGAAACCCTGTGCGCCGCAGGCCTGGGCGAAGGCGGCGAAGTCCGGGTTGGGAAATTCTGAGCCTTCAAAGGCCGGTAGCCCGGCTTCTTCCATCTCCAGATGCACCAGGCCCCATTCACGGTTGTTGAACACGATCACCTTGACCGGCAGCTTGTGCTCGACGCTGGTCATGAACTCGCCCAGCAGCATTGTGAAGCCGCCGTCGCCGACCGCTACCACCACCTGGCGCGCGCGGTCCAGCGCCTGGATGCCGTTGGCCTGGCCCAGTGAGGTGCCGACCGCGGCATTGTTGAACGAGGCGAGGATACGTTGGCGCCCGCTCTGGCGGATCCAGTTGCCGCACCATAGCGTGACCACGCCGGTGTCGATTACGAACACCGCATCGTCCTGCGCCAGGTCGCCCAAACGGCGTGCGGCGCGCTGCGGCTTGATCTTCTTGCTGTGGCGCTTTGTCTCGGCATCGCGATCCAGTGAGGCGTTCCATTTCTCGCGGTCGGCATTAACCTTGTTGAGGAAGGCGCTGTCAGTCTTGCCCTCTACCTGCGCCAGCAGCTGCTTCACCGCGGGCGCCACCGAGCCGGTGATGCCCAGCTCCACCGGCGCGCGCCGGCCCAACACGAAGCCTCGCTCGTCGATCTGGATTACGCGGTTCTTGGTCGGCAGGAATTCGGAATAGGGATAGTCTGAGCCGAGCATGAGCATCAGCTCGGCATCATGCAGCGCATCGGTGCCGGGCGCGCCGCCGATCAGGCCGACGCCGCCGATCCAGTGCGGATGGTTGAAAGCGGCCATGTCCTTGGCCTTGAAGGTATGCATCACCGGCGCCTGCAGCTTGGCGGCCAGCGCCAGCACGTCATCGATGGCGTCGCGACAGCCGTTGCCGGCGAAAATGGCGACCGTCTTCGCCTCGTTGATCAGCTTGGCGGCGGCGTCGATTTCTGCCTGGTCCGGCGCCAAGTCGGTACGCCGGCGCAGCGTGGCGAGGCTGGGCACTGTTTCCGCCACCTTGGCGCCGATCACGTCAGCCGGAATGTTCAGGTGGGCCACGCCGCGTTGCGCATAGGCCTGGGCGATAGCCTGGTGGAACACGGCGGGCGCCTGCTCCGCGCTGGTCACGGTCTGCGTGTAGCAGGCCACGTCGCGGAACAGGATGTCCGGCATATTTTCCTGCAGGTAGTCGGTGCCGCGCCTGGCGGCCGGTACGCCGCCAGAGATCGCCAACACCGGCGCATGATCCTTGCGCGCTTCGTACAGGCCGGCCACCAGGTGGTTGGAACCCGGGCCGGTGGTGCCGCAGCATACAGCCAACTGCCCGGTCAGCTTGGCCTGGCCGGCAGCGGCCAGCGCCGCGCCTTCCTCGTGGCGTACGCCGATCCATTCGATGCGCTTGTCGCGGCGGATGGCTTCGGTGAGCGGGTTCAAGGCGTCGCCGACTACGCCGAAGATCTGGCGCACGCCGATCCGGTAAAGCGTGTCGATGAGGGTTTCTGCTACGGTGGCGGACATGGCGGCTCCATCAAAAGTGAACGGGATACAGCGAAAGGGTGTTCGTTTGAGACTAATCCCGTTGGCATCCGGCATGTATCGGCGGGAGCGGTAAATCCCTGTAGGAAAGTCTCACTGTAGGAAAGCCGGATCTTCCTGCGGCCGATTCGCCTTGATGAACAGCAAGAGACCGGCATTCAACGGCTGCTTCGGGCGTATTCCTACGCTCCCTTCATCCACCGGCCGACTGCGCCGCGCCACACGCGCTTCGATAATGTTCCATGAGTGATGACGATAACGGAGACAGCCATGCGCCGCGCATTGTGGACGGGAGCGATCAGCTTCGGCCTGATCAACATTCCGGTCGAGCTCTACACCGCCGAAAAGAAGGACGAATTGGACTTTCACATGCTCGACCGTCGCGACTTGGCGCCGGTCGGCTACAAGCGCGTCAACAAGAAGTCCGGGCGCGAAGTGTCGTGGGAAAACATCATCAAGGGCTACGAATACGAAGAGGGGAAATACGTGCTGATGTCCGACGAGGACCTGCGCCGCGCCAATGTCGAGGCTACGCAGAGCATCGATATCCAGAGCTTCGTCGAGGTCGGGCAGGTGCCGATCCTGTATTACGAACAGCCGTACTACCTGGCGCCGGCCAAGGTTGGCGACAAGGCGTATACCCTGTTGCGCGAAACCCTGCTGGCGAGCGGCAAGATGGCCATCGCCCAGATCGTGATCCGCACGCGCCAGCACCTGGCGGCGCTGCTGCCGCAGGGCGAGATGCTGAACCTGATCACCTTGCGCTACCCGACCGAACTGCGCGCGCCGGACGACATTGCGGTGCCGTCGCGCACCGCGAAGAAATCCGGAGTGTCGAAGCAGGAAGTGGAAATGGCGCGGGCGCTGGTCGAGCACATGTCGGCCGACTGGGCGCCGGAGCAATTTCGCGACACCTATCGCGACGACGTGCTGGCCCTTATCAACAAGAAGATCAAAAGCGGCCAGACCCACGAAGTGGCCGAGCCGGAGGAACAGTCCGTCGCTTCTCCGGGCAGCGGCAAGGTGGTGGACTTGATGGCCCTGCTCAAGGGCAGCCTGGAAGGGCGAGGCAAGAGCGCCGGCGCGTCGCGCCAGGCGGTCGATGATGCGCCGGCCAAGCCCCGCGCCGCGAAGGGCGCCAGCGTCCACAAGCTGCCGGTCCGCAAGCCGGCCGCAAAGAAAGCGGCCGCGACCAAGTCCGGGGCCAAGCACAATGCCGCCAAATCCGCCACCGCCGCACGCACCGCATCCGGCCGCAGTGGCGCCAGGAGGGCTCAGGCATGAGCGCCAATCATCTCGACCGCTATCGCGCCAAACGCAACTTCAGCATCACGCCCGAGCCGTTGGGTGGCACGCCTGAGCGCAAGGTGGACAAGCGCGCTACGCCCGACAGGCTGCAATTCTTTATCCAGCGCCACCATGCGCGCCGCCTGCACTACGATTTCCGGCTGGAACTGGACGGCGTGCTCAAGAGCTGGGCCGTACCCAAGGGGCCCAGCCTGGATCCGCACGACAAGCGCCTGGCGGTGCGGGTGGAAGACCATCCGTTGGACTATGGCAGCTTCGAGGGCGACATCCCCGAGCACCAGTACGGCGCCGGTCACGTGGTGTTGTGGGATCGCGGCGAATGGGCGCCCGCAGGCGACCCCCAGGCCGGTCTGAAGAAAGGTCATCTGGCCTTCGAGCTGCGCGGCGAAAAGCTGGAAGGCCGCTGGGCGCTGGTGCGCATGGGCCATGCCGACGATCACGGCAAGGAAAACTGGCTGCTGATCAAGGAAGATGACGGCGCCGCCCAGCGCGGCAAGCAGGCCGCCATCACAGATCTGCGCCCGGAAAGCGTGGCCGGCCGGGGCGACGGGCCGCCGAAGAAAGCGCGCAGGTCCACCCAATCGACGTTCAGGCCCAAGGCCGGGCCGGTGCAGGCCGCTGCGCCCAAGTCCGCGCTCAAGCCTGCGCGCATGCCGGCCCGCATTGAGGCCGAACTGGCCACGCTGGCGGCACAGGCGCCGGACGGCGACGAATGGCTGTCGGAGATGAAGTTCGACGGATATCGGGGCTTGTGCCGTATCGCCGGGGGACACGCCGCCATTTATACCCGGGAAGGCCTGGACTGGAGCAAACGCTGGCCGGTACTGGTGCGCGCGCTGGAAAAGCTGCCGCTAGACGATGCCTGGATCGATGGCGAGGTAGTGGCGCTGGACCAGCATGGCGGCATCAGCTTCGAGGCGCTGCAGAACTACGCCAACGGCGAGCGGCAGCAGGCCGATGGCGTGCGCCTGGCGCTGTATGCTTTCGACCTGCCATACCTGAACGGCCATGACCTGCGCGAACTGCCGCTACTCCAACGCAAGCAGTTGCTGCGCGAGCTGATCCCCGGCGCTGACGAAGAGGGCCTGCTGCTGTACAGCGAGCATATCGTCGGCCACGCGAGCGAAGTATTCAGGCATGCCTGTCGGCACGGCATGGAGGGGATCGTCGCCAAGCGCGTGGATGCACCCTATACCGGGCGGCGCGACCGCAACTGGCTCAAGATCAAGTGCGAGCGGCGCCAGGAGTTCGTGATCGGCGGCTACACCGATCCGGCTGGACAACGCAGCGGCTTCGGCGCCATCCTGGTCGGCGTCTACGACAGCGACGGCGCCTTACGTTACGCGGGCCGCGTGGGTACCGGTTTCGACGAACGGCTACTGGCTTCGTTGCTGAAGCAGTTCAAGTCGCTGGAGCAAGATCATCCGGCCTTCGCCAACCCGCCGGGTGGCAGGCAACTGCGCGGCATGCATTGGATCGCACCGAAGCTGGTAGCCGAGGTGAAGTTTGCGCAATGGACCCAGGCCGGCATCGTGCGACATGGCACCTTTGTCGCGTTGCGCGAGGACAAGAAACCACGCGACATCGTGCGCGAAACCGAGCAGCACAGCGCGCCGGCGATGAGCGACGGCGGCGCTGCGAAGACCGGTTCGTCCCGCAAGAAAACCGGCGCCCGCAACCGGGCCAGGCAGATCGACCAGTCGGCGCCGGTGACGGTGGAAGGCGTCAAGCTCACGCATCCCGGAAAAATCCTGTTCCCCGATACCGGCCTGACCAAGCTGGAGTTGGCGCGCTACTACCAGAGCGTGGCGCGCTGGATCCTGCCTGAGTTGAAGCAGCGCCCGCTGTCGCTGGTGCGCTGTCCGGAAGGCCATGCCGGCAAGTGTTTTTTCCAGAAGCACGCCGGCCAGGGCATGCCGGATGCCATCGCGCCGATCGAGGTGCCGGAAGGCGATGGCACGGCGCAGTACATGATGGTCAACGATGTCGCCGGATTAGTGGCGACGGTGCAGATGGGCGTGCTGGAACTGCATTTCTGGGGCGCCACCGGGCGCGCGCTGATGCAGCCGGACCGTGTCGTGTTCGATCTCGATCCGGCGCCCGACGTACCGTGGCCGACGGTGGCGGAAGGCGCCCAGCTTCTGCGCGGCCTGTTGCAGGAGGTGGGGCTGGAGTCCTTCCTCAAGACCTCGGGCGGCAAGGGACTGCACCTGATCGTGCCGATCCGGCCGGAGCATGGCTGGGACATCGTCAAGGGCTGGGCGCACCGCGTGGCAGCGCATCTGGCGCGCCATCTTCCGGATCGCTTCATCGCGCGCATGACCAAGGCTGCGCGCGGCGGCAAGATTTTCGTCGACTACCTGCGCAATGCGCCCGGTTCAACCACCGTGGCCGCCTATTCGGTACGAGCCAGGGATGGCGCGCCGGTCTCGGTACCGATCACCTGGGAGGAGCTTGAGGACGGAACCGGGCCCGACAGATTCCGCGTTGCCAATATGGCCGACCGCGTGCAAATACTGCAAAGAAGTGATCCTTGGAAAAACATTGAAAAATCCAATCAGCGGCTGACCGAAGGAGCATTGAAGGCATTCCCCGCTCTGGCTAAATAAACAAAGCATCCATTCACTTCGTGCTGTTCGTGGTTGCCGCCTCGGGTGTTTCCTGATTAATCAGAGCGGCGGCGCAGGGCTATCGGCACAGGGCGCCATCTCCGCCGGGCATCTTCCGACAGCGGGGGCAGCGTCGGAAGATGAGGGCCGGATCCGCGCCGCTCCCGACGCCTGCCGCCCTCACGCCAACGCCTCGCGGCCCAGCTCGCGCTGTCCGGCCAGCGCCTCGACAAATTGCTGCAACAGCTCGGGCAACTGGCCGGCATCGCCCACCGCCAGCGAGAAGTCGTCATCACCGTTGGGCAACACATTGGGGAGTTCGGCCTTGTCGATCACCGAGCTCGCGCTGCCCACGACCAGCAAGGGCTTGCAATGGCGATACTGGTCACGCACGAACTCCGCCACCAGGGGATCGGCCGCCAGGAGCGTGGCGGCCTGTTCGCCATCGGGAATCGCCATCGCGTCGTACAGCGCCGACGGCGCGGCCGACAGCGTGATCTCCACCTGGAAGGGCTGGCCCGCCGAGCAGGTGATCGCTCCCAGTTTCTGCCCCACCAGCCGCGGTACCGCACCCCGCTGCAGCAGGTGTTCATAGACGTGCCTGAGCATGGCGCCGTCGACGCCATCGGCGGCCAGCACGGCCACGCGGCGGGTGGCAATGCCGGTATCGCCCGGATAACTTGTCAGCGACAGCGCCGGCGAAACGGCATATCGAGGCGCATCCGCCACCAAGACGGGCGCCGCCTCCGGCACCTCCAAGCCCAGTCCCTCCGCCACCTGTTGCGCCAGCATGGGATCGACATTGACCAGCAGCGACACCACCCGTTGGCGTACGGCCGGCGTCTGCACGCGAGTCAGCTCGAAGCGGAAGGCGTTGACGATGTGCAGCTGCTCGGCCAGAGTCTGGCTTTGCCAGAACAGCCGCGCCTGCGAATAGTGATCGGCGAACTTCTCCGGCTTGGCCCGTATCTTGTCGCCCTCGACCGGCTGCGGGAAACTCTTGAAACCCGCGGCCCCGGCCTGGAACGGGCAACCGCCGCCCAGCGAATTGGGCTCGTAGGCGACACGGCCGCGATGCAACGTCTGGCGATGCATGCCGTCGCGCTGGTTGTTATGGACGGCGCGCAGCGGCGAGTTGATCGGCAGCTCGTGGAAGTTGGCCCCGCCCAGCCGGCTGATCTGGGTATCCAGGTAGGAATGGATGCGTCCTTGCAGCAGCGGGTCATTGGTGAAGTCGATCCCCGGCACGATATGCGCGGTGCAGAACGCCACCTGCTCGGTCTCGGCGAAGAAGTTGTCGGGATTGCGGTTGAGCACCATGCGGCCCACCGGGATCAATGGCACCAGCTCTTCGGGCACGATCTTGGTGGGGTCGAGGATGTCGAAGGGCATGCCCTCGGCCTCGTCTTCGGAAAAGACCTGCAGGCTCAACTCCCACTCGGGCGCGGCGCCGGCCTCGATGGCTTCCCACAGGTCGCGTCGGTGATAGTCGGGATCGGCGCCGCCGATCTTGACCGCTTCGTCCCAGATCAGCGAATGGGTGCCGGCCTTGGGCGTCCAGTGGAACTTGCAGAACACCGACTTGCCATCGGCATTGACCAGTCGGAAGGTATGCACGCCGAAGCCCTGCATCATGCGGTAGCTGCGTGGAATGGCGCGGTCCGACATCTGCCACAGCAGCATATGGGTGGATTCCGGCATCAGCGAGACGAAGTCCCAAAAGGTGTCGTGCGCGCTGGAGGCCTGCGGCATGCCGAAATGCGGCTCCGGCTTCAGCGCATGCACCAGGTCGGGAAACTTCATCGCATCCTGGATGAAGAACACGGGGATGTTATTGCCCACCAGGTCCCAATTGCCTTCGTCAGTATAGAACTTGACGGCGAAGCCGCGCACGTCGCGCACCGTGTCGGCCGAGCCGGCGCCGCCTGCCACGGTCGAGAAGCGCGTGAACACCGGCGTTCGCTTGCCGTCCTCGGCAAAGGGGGCCGCACAGGTCAGCTCGGTCAGCGCCTTGTAGCACTCGAAGTAACCGTGCGCGGCCGATCCGCGCGCATGCACTACACGCTCGGGAATACGCTCGTGGTCGAAGTGGGTGATCTTCTCGCGCAGGAGAAAATCCTCCATCGCGGTCGGGCCGCGCAACCCTGCCTTGAGCGAATTCTGGTTGTCCGAGACGGGTACGCCCTGGTTGCTGGTCAGCGCCTGGCCGCTATCATCGGCGCGCACGCGGTCCAGCGAGCCGGCCAGCGCGTTGGCGCCCGGCACCGGTTGCGCGGCGCCGGTCTTAACCGAGCCATGGGCTTCGGTGACGGTGCTGCCATGCACCACCGGATCGGGGGCTTCGACGGTGGCGCCGGTCGGCGCGGTCCGTCCCCGGGCGCCGATCTCGCCCGGCTTGGCGGGATTGTTCGGCAGGCCCGCCGAGACGGCATTGACGCCGGCAATCTTTTGCAACAGCGCCGTCGGCGAATACTCGCCGGCGCCAAATGCAGGCTTGCCGTCGGCAGGTCCCGACATGGTGGACAGCAGCGAACCCGAACCGGGCTTGCCTGATCCAGAGGCGGAGGTTTTTTTTGCGGCAGGAGCTTTCTTGGTCGGCATGGCGTACTCTCGTTTCAAATGCTGTGGGGGGAGGCTGGCTAGGGAACGCGCAGGGCGCGCACGAAGAGTTGCCAGCATAGGCAGGCGTCGGACGACAGGCCATAAGACGGCGCCGACATCGGCGGTCAGACATGCTGAAGAAGAGTTGGCGGGCGCCGCGGCTCCCGCATTCGCGGCAGGCCTGGGCGTACATGGCACAGCCCTGCTATTCGAACAACAGGCGGACATCGTCCAGGTTCATTTCCTGCGTTGCCGTTGAAATCGGGTCATATTCCTACGATGCGCTGCGCCGTCTGCCGACATTCAGGCGAACCGGCTTTCACGATACTCAAGCTTGGCCCAGCTTCGTTCCCGTTCCTCTTCTCCATCACGAAACCATGGCAGCTACCGACGGTTCCAGTATCGCTTGTATGCTCAACGAGCTCATCGCAGAGCGCATCGACCAGTGCCCCCAGGAAGCGCTGCCATCCCTGGTGGGCGACATCCTGTGCGAGATCGTCGACAACCGCCTCGATCTCCTGCCGCTGCCCGGCAGCGGCGCCACACTGGAACGATGGCGGGTGCTGGCCGCCATCGCCGGACGCGACCTGAGCCTGTTCAAGTTGTATGAAGCCCATACCGATGCGCAGGCCATCCTGGCCGAGGCCGGCGTCACCGACATCCCGCCGCTATCCGTGTGGGGCGTGTGGTGTGCGGAGCCTGCCGGTGCGATGCTGCATGCGCGCCGTATCGCGGCGCAAGGATCGCTGGTGCTTGACGGAGAAAAACGCTGGTGTTCCGGCGCGATGTTCGCCACGCACGCACTGCTCAGCTATCGCAACGAACAGGGACAAGCCTGCCTGGCCGCGGTGGATCTGGGGCAGGACGGTATCGCGCTGGAAGACGATGGATGGAAAGCCGTGGGCATGGCTGCCACGCGCACGGCCACCGTCAGGCTCACTGGCGTCCATGCGACTCCGGTCGGAGCGCCCGGCTTCTACCTGGAACGGCCAGGGTTCTGGCACGGTGCCATCGGCATCGCCGCTGGCTGGTATGGCGCAGGCGTTGCATTGGCGGAAAAGCTGCGCCAGGCATTGCACAATAAGAACGACCCGCATGGATTGGCGCACTTGGGCGAGGCCGACTGCCAGTTGAGCGGTGCGCTGAACCAGCTGCGCGAGAGCGCGCGTTTCATCGATGCGAACCCGGCCACTACTGTCGACCGGCTGGCCCTGTCCACCCGCCTGCAGGTAGAGGCTGCCAGCCAGGCTGTACTTGGCCATGTCGGCCGCGCCCTGGGGCCTGCTCCCTATTGCCTGGATCGCCACAGCGCACGCATCCTGGCCGACCTCCCGGTGTTCCTGCGCCAGAGCCATGCGGAGCGGGATCTGGCGCAGCTCGGCACCTTATGCATTGAGGGCGAGGAGTCGCCATGGCGACTCTGAATGCCTGCGTAAAGGATGCGCCGTCCCGCCATATCGACATCGACGGCGGCACGCCGGAGCATGTCTGGCAAGCTTGCGGCAAGCTCGAGGCGCTGCCGGCAGTCGAGCTCTGCGAGCTGGCGCCCGCACG
Organism: Herbaspirillum sp. SJZ099; assembly: GCF_007828355.1. Lineage (NCBI taxonomy): Bacteria > Pseudomonadati > Pseudomonadota > Betaproteobacteria > Burkholderiales > Oxalobacteraceae > Herbaspirillum > Herbaspirillum sp. SJZ099. Next base: position 601,629 of record NZ_VIUO01000002.1, read on the forward strand.
CTCCCGCGCAGTCATCCTGGCGCCGCATCCCGACGATGAAACGCTGGGCTGCGGCGGCCTGATCGGCAGCCTGGCGGCGCTGGGCCGGCAAGTCAGCGTGGTGGCGGTCAGCGATGGCGAAGGCAGCCATCCGCAAGAATCGAAGCTGCACGCCCGGCTGCCGGAAATGCGCGCCCGCGAAAGCCTCAGCGCCTTGCGCCATCTTGGCCTTGGCGACGCCGCCATCCAGCACGTATGCATTCCGGACGGCGCGGTGACGGCGTATCTTCCTGAACTCAAGAAGTGGTTGCGCGCTTACCTGCACCCGACCGACATCCTGTTCGCGCCCTGGAGGCTGGATGGACATCCCGATCACGAGGCCGCAGGCCATGCGGCGAACGAGATGGAACAGGAGATTGGCTGCAAGCTGGTCGAGGTGCCCATCTGGACCTGGCATTGGGCCCGCCCCGACGATTCGCGCCTCCCTTGGGGGCGTGCCAGGAGCCTGCACCTGACGCCGTCCGCAGAACGCAGCAAGCGCCTGGCGATGCAATGTTACCGGAGCCAGATAGCCGAGGATGAGGGCCGCATGCCGGTTCTCCCGGCTAACGTCCTGGCTCACTTCGTCCGTCCTTACGAGGTATTTTTCTTATGACTGCACTTGCGACCACCGCCGAGCACTTCCGCTCCTTGTATGCCAGCAGCGCTGATCCCTGGCATACCGCCGACAGCTGGTATGAACGACGCAAGCTGTCCATCCTGCTCGCCACTTTGCCCAAGCCACACTTTTCCAGCGTCTATGAGCCCGGCTGCGGCAATGGCGCACTCACCGTCGAGCTGGCTGGGTGCTGCGAGCGCCTGCTCGCCTCGGATCTCTGTGACGAAGCTGTGCGCCTGACGCTTGAGCGCGTCAACGGGCACAGCCATGTGCAGGTCTCCAAAGAATGCCTGCCGGAGCAGTGGCCCGTCGGCGGGGAGCCGGCATTCGACCTCATCGTGCTGTCCGAGTTGTGCTACTACCTGGACGACGAACAACTGCGCACGACCGTCTCACAGTCCGTTGACAGCCTCCTTCCCGCAGGCCACCTGCTGGCCTGCCACTGGAAGCGCCCCTTCGACGACAGGCAGCAGGAAACAGCGGCCATCCACGCCCTGTTTACGGCACACGGCGCACTGCGCGTCTGCGCACACTACGAAGATGAGGAATTTCGCCTCGACATATGGCAGAAGCGAAGCACGGGAGAAGCCGCATGATCGGCATCGTCATCCCGGCCCACAATGAGGAAGAGTTGCTGGACGGCTGCCTCGCCGCCGCACGCATCTCTGCCACACATCCAACCCTTCTGCTCGAACCGGTGCGTATCGTGGTGGTGCTCGACGCCTGCACCGACGATTCCGCCGCCGTTGCCCGCCGCCATCACGTGGATATCGAATACGTCGACGCCATGAATGTCGGCCATGCGCGCGCACACGGGGCGCAGCGCATGCTGGCCGGCGGCGCGCGCTGGCTGGCATTCACCGATGCCGACACGCTGGTCGCGCCCGATTGGCTCACGACCCAGCTGGCGCTGCGTGCCGATGCTGTCTGCGGCACGGTCGGCGTGGCGGACTGGCGCGAACACCCGCGCCATGTCTGGGAGAAATTCCGGTCGGAATATTGCGACCGCGACGGCCACGGCCATATCCACGGCGCCAACTTCGGCATCTCGGCCGAGGCCTACCTGCGTTGCGGCGGCTTCAAGCCGCTCTCCTGCCATGAAGACGTCGATCTGGTGCGAGCGCTGCAAGCCACCGGCGCTGCCATCGCCTGGAGTGCGGCGCCGCGCGTGACCACCAGCGCGCGACTGGCCAGCAAGTCGCGCGGCGGCTTCGGCGACACCTTGCGCAGTTGGGCGCAGCCTGTATCCATCGAGCGCGGGTATCCTTGACGGCGGATAGTCCTGCCGAGGCGGGCAACCAGTCGGTTGCCGAGATGGCACCGATGCCCAATGGGTGATTGCCGCACTCAGGTATTCTGGCCCGTTGTCATATCGATTTTAGGCTGTGGAGTGTCTAGAGTTTCCGGGGGCGATTCAGATATCGTTTAGAAATATTGCGCACATAGATCCAAACCGAAAGAATGCTCACGTAAATACCGACGCCATGTGACCGAGGATTTAGCGATATCCATGGAGTTCAGAATGAAAGCATCCAGTCGTCAAAATTCACGGCAACCGTCTGGCGGTCTGCAATAGTTCACGCTCACAACAATCCACAGCACATAGGGTTAAACCAGGCCGCGCAATCGCAACTTCCCGATAGCCCATTCTGAATAAGCAGGAAATCACTTTCGCTCCGCGCGCATGTGCCCTCTCTTACGCTGCAATTCCGCGCTCTGAAAACACGACAGAGCAACTAGCTGAAATTTATTTCATTAAACGGAGTACACCCATGTCAATGATTCTTAACAGCGGATCCTGTTTTTTCAACAGAACCCTCAGCGATAAACTCATCCAACGCGCCATTGAAGGCTCATCAAAAGAAACATCTATCCATATTGGAATTTGGGAAAAAATTAAGGATTGGTTTTGCGGAACCGATTCAAAAAGCGCACTGGATAAAATCTACGACCTGACCCATGCAAACGAAAATCCATCCGAAAATAATAAAACCGAATTTGTGCTTAATAGGGCCGTAATGTTTTTTGATCTTAAACATATGGCGTACCCTGCCTATCAAGACAGATTTCAAGCATCTATTATTAAACTCGACAACGGCTCTCTTGCCTTTTCCTTTTCCATCAAGGACGCCATGGATGAACGAACTCTTCCTTACGGAGACGTGCACAACGAAATTCATAGCGTAAACGAAAGGAATTTAACCAATGATAGTGAATTTCTAGATAAGCGTTCTGTAGAAGAATATGGACTTCATGGAGCAATGTCCACGGTCGAATATGACCTTCAAAAAGACGAATTCAAAGGAATAAATGAACATAATCAAAGAAGGATCAACTCGCACTTATTGCGCCATGAAACAAAGGAGAAGCTATCGGAATATCCGGAACTGGCTCAAGAGTGGATTAGATGGCAGGCTAATTGTTATGACCATTATGCTTCTCTAGACCAGTCCTTGATGACAGGCGGCTCACTGCACCCTGCAAAATTAATAGGGACAGATGATGAATGGATGTACGATCTTTTTAAATCCGTCAATGAAATTAGAGCTGAAACCAACCAGGCTATAGCCGATAAATTTAATGCCGCCATTTATAAGGCTTTTCATTCTGGAATGCCATATACTCATCTTTGAAAAACACTTCACCCAGGCCGATGATATGCCCTTCCGGTGACTTGACCTGAAAAACTGGTCCGACTTGAAATTCCATATGCTATTGAAAAGGAGAGTCAGACCATGCCCAAGAAGAGATTTACGTCCGCAGACATCATTCACAAGCTGCGCGAGGCAGAAGTCATGTCTGCGCAGGCTAAGACAGTTGTCCAGTCCTAAAATAGATTGACAGGTTTTACTGCCATGCAAAACGCCCGATGCACAGCATCGGGCGTTTTGTATTTCAAGGCTATATGCGGCTTCTCTCGGTTATACATCCTTACCGATTGCGCAACCATCTTCGCAGCTTGCGCCAGATTCTCAGGACGGTTCAGAAGGAACTCGCCCTTGAGGATGCCATTGACTCGCTCGGCCAGAGCATTCTGGTAGCAGTCGTAGTCATCTGTCATCGAACAGACCAAACCATGTCGGCGATGGATTTCCTGGTAATACGTCGAGCAATATTGAGTGCACCTGTTACTGCACCTGGCAATCGTGTCCGCGATCTTGGGTTCGTGCAGGGCGAACCGTACCATTCAGACTTTATACGATAGGATGATCGTTCACCGAGACCTGCGGCAGAGTAGGGCAATGAGCGGGGCCAGCGCTACCTCGTTGAGTGCCCATGCATTGCATTGTCGTCAGGTAAATATCTTTGCCGTTGGGAAAAATGCAATTGTCATTTTGTATAGAGCTCACTCCTATTTATGAAATGAGTTCTAGTTATGGTGGGCAAGTGCTTGACACTATATCTGGCGGAGATTGATTAAGCGGAGGAGCGCGCGCTCATGGATAAAATACCTTGGATCGGTAAGGTATGTGTGGGGGGGGATTATGAATGTATCGTATCGTCGGCGATGGCTGTGGGCTATCGCCAGCTTATTGCTGGCCGGGATGACACAGGCGGCAGACCGGACGGTCGTCATTGGTTGTGCGGCGCCCTTGTCGGGGCCTTCAGCTGCGACCGGCGCTAGTTTGGTGCGTGCTGCGCAGATCGCGATAGACGATCTTAATCGGCAACCGATCTACCTTAATGGCGACAAGCTAGTGTTCAAGCTGCTCAGCCAAGATGACCGTTCTGATCCGCGCACTGGTGTGTTGGTGGCTAACTATCTGGTCAAGAGTGATGTAGTGGGGGTGGTGGGGCATTGGAATTCAGGTGTTAGCCTTTTGGCCTCACGCATCTATAACGAGGTAGAGTTGGCGCAGATTGCGCCCGGTTCGACTGCGCGCAGCTATACGCAACAGGCGTTTTCGACCACTTTTCGCATTGTGGCGCATGATGATGAAGGGGTCGTTATGATTGCCGAATACGTTCTACGTGAGATGAAGGCTAGGCGCATCGCCGTGATCGACGATGGGACGCCTTTCGGTTCCGGCTATGCGGGCGAATTCAGCAAACAGGTTGTGGCGTTGGGTGGCGAAGTGGTCCTGCAGGGCAGGATTAGCCATAAGACCTCCGACTTTAATGACGTGATGAAAGCCGTCAAGGCGGCCGCACCGGATGTGATTTTCTTCGGCGGATTGGATGCCCAGGCGGGCCAACTGGTACGAGAGATGAGGCGCTTCGGTACCACAGTGCCGCTGATCGGTGGCAGCGGATTGGTTAGTGCGCTATTCCTCAAGACCGCAGGCGATGCCGGCGAGGGTACGATAGGTTTGGAGCCAGGTGCGCGCTCCTACAAGGGTGAACAGTGGCAGCGTTTCGAGAAGGCTTATTCGGCGCAGGGTGCGGCGCGCGAGGACATGAGTATTTATGCGCCGTTCGTCTACGATGCGGTGCGGATGTTGGCGGCGGCGATCAAGCAGGCTAATACGCTGGATCGGCGCAAGATCACGCAAACCCTGCATGAGATTCGGTACGAAGGTATGACGGGCAGCATTGCCTTCGACACCGAGGGCAACGTGCGCAATCCGATCCTCAGTTTTTACCAGGTCAAGAATCGGCAGTGGATGGCAATACGCACCATCGGAGGGAGAAAAGAATGAACAGTGGACGATGGACGGCATTGTTCCGAAGGCAAACGGCGTCCGGGTGGTGCGGCAATGGTTCGCGGCGCCGGACGCTGGCAGCCATGCTCCGCAGTGGGGCATGGCTCATCTTACTGCTGGCGGGCGGGAGCGCTTGGGCTGACGATACTGTCGAGGTCGCGATCGGTTACTCGGGGCCTTTGTCGGGAATGCCCGAGCTGTATGGGCGCAGCTTGGCTGATGCCGCGCAACTGGCGGTGGACGAGGCCAACCGGCGCAACGTCAGGTTTCAGGGAAAGCGTGCGGTGTTTAAGCTGCAGGTTCAGGACGACAAGCACAATCCAAATACCGCGGTGGCGGTGGCGAACTATTTTATCAAGTCGGACGTAGTCGGCGTGATCGGAAATACCAGTACCACGGTTAGTCTGGCGACCGAGGGCAGCTACGAAGCTGCCATGTTGGCTCATATCTCGCCAGCCTCGACCGGCCGCTCTCTTACCCGGCAGGGACATCGCAGCGTGTTTCGCGTAGTTGGACACGACGGCGCGGCGGTGGATTATTTGAGCCGATACCTTGTCGAGAACATGAAGGTCAAGCGGATCGCTGTGATCGATAATGGTACGCCGTTTGGCACCGGGTTGGCCGATTCCTTCGTCACCTCCTTCGGCAAGGCAGGGGGTATTGTCGCTGGCCGCTTTTCGGTGACTGGACGTACCTACGATTTCAATGCCGCACTGGAGCAGGTGCGAGCTGCCAAACCCGAGCTGATTTTCTGGGGCGGCAATGCGGAGCAGGCTGCCATGTTGACGAGTTCCGTAGTGCGGCTGAATATCGGTGCCAAGGTGGTCAGTTCGCAGATCGGCGCAGCTAGCTTAGCCTTCTTAGAGACAGCGGGCTATGCGGCCGAAGGGACGATCATGTTGGAGTCGGGCTTGCCGCCGGAGAGAATGGCTGGTTGGAAGCGTTTTGAAAACGCCTACAACAAGCAATCATCGGTGCCGATCAATCCGTTCACGGTGTTTGCCTACGATGCTGCCAATGTCTTGATCGCGGCGGTGGAACAGGCCAAATCCACCAATCGCAAGGCCGTCATCGACAGTTTGCATGCCTTGCGTTACCAGGGCGTCACCGGCCTGATCAGTTTCGATGCAAGTGGCGATGTTGTTCATCCAGCATTTACCATCCTGCGCGCCGAGCGCGACAAGTGGAGGGTGATCAACACCAGCGCGGAAAAATGAGTCATGCCGCCCCGAGGGTAGCGGCGAATTTCAGTTCAGATGCGGCTGCGTCAATGATGACCGGCCTGAAACAACTGGTCCAGACTTAAAGTTAGTCTAAGCGGCAAGCCGCAGTGGTGCTGGGGTTGTTGCCGGCAGCGTAGCCTGCGGT